>CAYFSP010000025.1:0-22550 GCA_964345925.1 uncultured Gallicola sp.
TTTTTAGAATACTAAAAAACTACTTACACACTTAACTTGACAATCCCAATTTTTAAATCTTCAAGTTTTTCATTGATTTTTGTGATTAATAAATCAAAAGTTAGTCCATTAGAATTATTTGCTTACACGATATTATTAATCTTATAATCGATATTTCCTACGCCTTTAAATTTAAAGTTAGGAAGTAATCTATTAAGTATTAACCTATTCAAAGATTCTTCTGTTAAAGGTTCTTTCCATTTATTTTCCCATTCACTTATATTATCCGTTAATTCCTCCTGATTCATAAAAAAATCTTCTAATTCTTCCCATTCCTCTGTAGTATAATCAGTTTGGTTAAAATACTGTTCTATAAAGTAAAATATTAATGATTCTTCTTTTTTTCTTCATTTCTTGAACATGAATACATTAAGCAGGTAATAATAATGGATAAAAGTAATATTCCTACTTTAAGCAGTTGCTTTTTCATAAATACCTTCCTTAAACTAAATCCTTATGTAATAATCATCAATAATTTGCTTTCGTTCTATTTATACCCTGAATATTGGTTTTAATAATTAGTACAAGAAAATAAACTCTCCTTCATAGTAATTAAATCTATAGGAGAGTTTATTTTTCTTATTAAATTCTTTCAAATATCCATTCGATAATTTCAGCGATTATCTTGTCTTTAACTGGTTCATTTAATATTTCATGAAATAGTTTTGGATATATGATCAGCCCCTTATCCTTAGAGGAAATTTCTCCGAAGAGATCCCTTGAATCCTTCTCTGAAACAAGTCCATCATCTGCACCGTGTAATATTAATGTAGGAGCAATAAATTCTTTTGCATTTCTCTTTAAAAATTCCGTACCCTTTATGACTTCTTTAACAAGTTTTACCGATATTAACTTTCTTACAAGAGGATCAGCAATATATTTTTGAACAACTGACTCATCGGAGCAAACTCCATCACCTAATGCATTTTCAAAGTAAAATTCATCTGCTGCATCTAAAAGTTCCACTGGAAATAACTTTGCATTATATCTTGTTAAAGCACCTGATAAAATAACACCCTTTGCCTTTCTAGGATATATAGTGGTGAATAGTGCAGCTGTTTCTCCACCCATACTATGACCTAGTACGAAAATATCCTTATTTGGGTTTTCTCTTTCTGCCATTTCAAAGAAAAAATTTGCATCTTTTGCCATTTCTTTGTAGTCATTAAAGTAAACATCTTTACCTTTAGATTTTCCATGGCCTCTTTGATCATATCTGTATACGGATATGCTTTTCTCGTTCAGTTTTTCTGTTAAATAGTCATAACGATTTAAATGTTCACATAGTCCATGACATATTAAAAGAACTGCTCTTGGGTTTTCAACTGAATCAATTCTATATCTTAGTTCAGTTCCATCAAAAGAAGGTATTAAATTTTCTTTGTACATAAGATCATCTCCTTATATTAGTTAACTAAATTTTATCATATATTGTAGAGTTTATTCTTAAACTTGACCTTTTATTGAATTTAAGATAAAATAAAGTGCAATTGAATAGAACTATGATTGGAAGAGATCGTTATATTGAGCGAAGAGAGTTGCTGAAATGGTGAAAAGCAAAGGATATATAATGTGAAAATGGCCCATGAGTTCATTTATAATGAGGACTTGGTTATTGATCAAGTTGAATTAGAGTGGTACCACGAATATTAACCCTTCGTCTCTATATGAGATGGAGGGTATTTTTATGACCTAACCCAGTTTGAGAAACAAACAGGAGGTAGGTCAAATGCAACCTGTTACCCAAGAGCGAAAGTGATTGGCAAGAAACAGTCTGCTTTATGACCTAACCCAGTTTGAGAAACAAACAGGAGGTAGGTCAAATGCAACCTGTTACCCAAGAGCGAAAGTGATTGGCAAGAAACAGTCTGCTTTATGACCTAACCCAGTTTGAGAAACAAACAGGAGGTAGGTCAAATGCAAGTAGATATTTGTATCTAAAACGAAGTTTTGAACTACTAGTTGCATAAGGTCTGTAAACCAAATCAAAGATTTGCACTAGGCATTTAAAAAGCAAAGCTTTCTCATAAAAAATCAATATATTTGATGAAATCAATTTAAAGTTTTTATAAGGGGATAAGAAAGGTAAATGCAATTGGCTTTTTACGCAATTTGATATAGTTTTTTTCTATTACTAAAGAGAGATTAAAAGAATATATTGTTTTAATGATTAATACTTATAATTAAGGGAGACGATTAAATGACAAATAAGAAATCATATTATTTAACTACACCTATTTATTATCCTAGTGATAATTTACATTTAGGTCATACTTACACAACGATTATTGCAGATACTTTAAAAAAGATTAGGGAAATACAGGGGTATGATGTATTTTTTACAACTGGAACAGATGAACATGGTCAAAAATTATTAGAAAAAGCCAAAGAGTCCGGTAAGAAACCTTTGGAGTATATTGATCCAATTGTAGATAGTGCGAAGGAGCTTTGGAAGAAACTAGATATTAATTATGACGCTTTTGTTCGTTCTACTGATCCTGTTCACGAAAAAAATGTTAAGGAAATATTTCAAAAGTTATATGATAAAGGTGAGATATACAAATCGGTATATAAGGGAAATTACTGTGTTCCAGATGAAGCCTATTGGACGGATTCACAATTAGTCGATGGTAAATGCCCTGATTGTGGCAGACCTGTAGAATATCATGAAGAGGAATCTTATTTCTTTAAACTATCGAAATATCAAGATAGACTGCTTAAGCTATATGAAGACAATCCTAAATTTTTACAACCTGATTCAAGAAGAAATGAAATGATAAATTTCATAAAGCAAGGTCTTGATGATTTATCTGTTACAAGAAATAGTTTTGATTGGGGAGTTCAAGTTCCTTTTGATGATAAACATGTTATATATGTTTGGATAGATGCATTATCATGTTACTTAACAGGTATTGGATACGGTGTTGATGAAGAGAAATTCAAAAAGTTCTGGCCAGCTGATGTTCATTTAGTTGGCAAGGAAATTGTAAGATTCCATACAATTATTTGGCCTGCTCTTTTAATGGCGTTAGATTTGGATGTTCCTAAAGAGGTTTTTGCTCATGGTTGGATTTTATTTGATGAAGATAAGATGAGTAAGTCAAAAGGAAATATTGTATATCCAGAACCTATTATTGATCTATATGGTGCAGACGCTTTAAAATATTTTATCTTAAGAGAATTCGTTTTTGGAAATGATGGTAACTATACTAATGAAAAGTTTTTACAAAGAATTAATTCAGACCTTACAAATGATTTAGGAAACCTTGTGTCAAGAACTGTTACTATGGTTGAAAAATATTTTGGCGGAGAGGTTAAAGCTCCTGTAATTAAAGAGGATATTGATGAGGAGTTAATATCACTTGCAGAAAATACAGTTATTGAAGTTGAAAAGTATATTGATGAATTAAGTTTTAACAATGCATTGGAGAGTATTTGGAAATTGATTAGAAGATCTAACAAATACATTGATGAAACAGCTCCATGGATACTTGGCAAGGAAGAAAACCATGATAGACTATCTACTGTTTTATATAATTTAATCGATAGTTTAAGAATAATAAATATTTTAATCAGTCCTTTTATTTCGGATACAGCTAAGAAAATTCAAGTACAAATTGGATTGGAGTCTTTAAACTGGGAAGATGCTAGGAGTTTTGGTTTAACAAAGGCTGGTACTATTGTTAAGAAAACTGAAAACTTATTTCCAAGACTAGATATACCAAAGGAATTAAAAAGACTTGAAGAAGCTAATAGCAAATTAATAGAAGAGAGGAAGAAAGAAAAAGGTATGGAAGAAAAAGTTGAAGTAGAAGAACAAGAACTAATAACTATAGATGATTTTGATAAGGTAAAATTAAAAGTTGGTGAGATTATTGAAGCTGATAATCATCCAAAAGCCGATAAACTTTTAGTTTTTAAAATAAAAATTGGTGACGAAGTTAGACAGATCGTATCAGGTATAAAGAAATGGTATACTGGCGACGATTTAGTTGGAAAGAAAGTAATTGTTTGTACAAATTTAAAACCTGTTAAATTAAGGGGAGTTGAATCCAATGGAATGATTTTAGCAGCGGATAAAGGTGAAGAATTAACATTGCTTTCAACATTACAAGACATAGAGAGTGGAGCTGATGTTTCTTAATGAAATACATGATAGATAGTCACGCTCATTTAGATGATAAACAATTTAATTATGACAGAGACTCTATTATAAAAGATTTAAAAGAAAATTATGTAGCATATTTTATAAATCCTGCCTCGGATATGGAGTCTAGTAGAAATAGTTTAGAATTATCGGATAAATATGAATTTATATTTTCGGCAGTAGGAGTTCACCCTCATGAAGCTGAAGGATTTACAGATGAAATGTTAAATGAGCTAAAAGAAATGGCTAAAAATAAAAAAGTAGTTGCAATTGGAGAAATAGGATTGGATTATTATTATGATAATAGTCCAAGGGATATTCAAAAGGAAGTTTTTCGACGTCAAATGGAACTGGCAAAGGAATTGAAATTACCAGTAATAATACATTCAAGGGATGCATATGGAGATACTTTTGATATTTTAAATGAATTTAAAGACGAAGTCATTGGAGTAATGCATTGCTATTCAGGTTCAATTGAAATGGCGGAAAGGTATATGAGTTTAGGTTACTATATTTCTTTTGCAGGACCTGTAACATTTAAAAATGCGACAAATGTAAAGGATGCTGCCAAAAAGGTCCCTATGAACAGAATGTTAATAGAGACGGACTCACCGTATTTAACGCCTACTCCTAACAGGGGAAAGCGAAATGAACCTAAGTATGTTAAGTATGTAGCTGAAACAATTGCAAATTTAAGGGAGATTCCTTTATCGGATTTAGTTGAAAACACAAGAAATAATACAATAGAACTGTTTAATTTAAAAGGTGTAGAATTTGATGATTAAGGAAATTATAGTAGTAGAAGGAAGAGATGACGTTACTGCTGTGAAAAAAGCATGTGATTGTGAGATTATAATTACTGGTGGTTATCATTTTCCAAAGGATCTTTTTAAGAAGCTTAGAAAGGCACAAAAAGAAAAGGGATTAATAGTTTTGACTGATCCAGATTATGCTGGTGAGAGAATTAGAAAGATTATTAATAAAAATATAAAGGGTGTTAAAAATGCCTATATTAAACAGGATAAGACCATAAAAAATGGAGATATAGGCATAGAGAATGCAAAACCTGAAGATATTTTAGAAGCCCTTGAAAAAGCTAAGGTTACCTATGAAACAAATAGAAAAGAATTTGACTTTGATGATATGGTCTACTATGAATTAACAGGTCCAAACTCCAAAAGAAGAAGAGAGATAATAGGGGATATTTTTTCAATAGGTTACTCTAATTCAAAACAATTTTTGAATAGACTAAATAAGTATAATGTATCTCGCCAAGATTTAGAGGAGGCCTTAAGGAATATCGATGAAAAATAGACTATATCAACCTAAATATTTAAAAGAGGTATTGGACAAATTTAACTTTAAGTTTTCAAAAGCCTTAGGACAAAATTTTCTAATAGATGGAAATATTATTAGAAAAATAGTAAGTGATTCAGATATTACAAAAGAGGATGTTGTTCTTGAAATTGGTCCTGGTTTTGGATCATTAACAGAGGAATTGGCAATGAATGCTAATATTGTAGTTGCTGTAGAAAAGGACAGCAGATTAATGGAGGTATTGGATTTTACATTAAAGGACTTTACCAATGTTAATATTATAAATGAAGATATTTTAAAAGTTAATATAAAAGAAATAAAAGAAAAATTTTCTCCTAATAGAAAATTAAAAGTTGTTGCGAACCTGCCATATTATATTACAACTCCGATTATTGAGTATTTAATAGATAATAAGGAATATATCGATTCAATAACGGTAATGGTACAAGAAGAGGTTGCTAGAAGGATGGTATCTAAAAAGGATAGTAAGGACTATGGAAGTCTTTCCCTATATATAGATTACAATTCAAATGCAAAAATCATAGTAAAAGCTCCTAAGAATATATTTATGCCAAGTCCAAAAGTTGACAGTGCAGTAGTGAAATTGGAACTTCAGAATAAGGATTTCGGTGTAGATGAGACCTTGTTATTTAAATTAATAAGATCTGGGTTTACAAAGAGAAGAAAGAATATTCTTAATTCGTTGACGACGGGCTTTGCAAATATTGATAAGGAATTACTAGCTAAAACTTTAGAAAAATTAAATCTCGACAAAAACCTTAGAGCAGAAAATCTTTCCCTAGAAGATTATGTAGAAATTATAAAAATATATAATGATTAAATAATATATTAGAGGGTATATATTGGTCAGATGGGAAAGGAGAGATTTATAATGGGAAAAGTAGTAGTGTATTCTAGTGACACTTGTCCATATTGTGTGGCTGCAAAACAATTTTTACAAAGCAATAATGTAGAGTTTACTGAAAAAAATATTTCTACCGATTCTAGTGCAAGAACAGAATTGATGAAAATGGGACATATGGGCGTTCCAGTAATTTTAGTAGATGATAATGAAATTGTTGGTTTTGATGAGCCAAAGCTTAAAAGTTTACTAGGTTTATAAAAAATCATGAAGGAGATTATACAGAAAGTATAATCTCTTTTTTTATTATAATAATGGAGGATGGATAATATGCCTATAATAATCCCTAGAGATCTGCCTGCAAGTGATATTTTAAAAGAGGAAAGAGTCTTTGTAATGGATGAAGAAAGAGCAAAGACACAAGATATTAGGCCTTTGGAGTTGGCTATTATAAACTTAATGCCTACAAAGGTTGAAACAGAAACACAGCTTCTTAGAAGAATTTCAAATACTGCATTACAGGTAAATGTAGATTTGGTTAGAACAATCTCGTATGAGAGTAAGAATACAAGTAAAGATCATATGGAAAGGTTTTATACTAGTTTAGATGAAATAAAGAATAAAAAATATGATGCTATGATAATAACAGGAGCTCCTGTAGAATTAATAGATTTTGAAGATGTTGATTATTGGAAAGAGCTTTCAGATATAATGGAATTTGCAAGAAAAAATGTATTTTCAACATTATTTATATGTTGGGCGTCTCAAGCAGCATTATATTATTACTATGGTCTTGGTAAAAGTGAAATGAAAGAAAAATTATTTGGCATATATGAAGTTGATGTAAATAAAAAAACAGTTCTTACAAAAGGATTTGACGATTCATTTTATACTCCTCAGTCAAGATATACATTTACAAGTTTAGAGGAAATTAAAAAGATTGAGGATATAGATATTTTAGCATCGTCTGATAAGGTAGGAATGCATATGGCTGCAACTAAGGACAATAGATTTATTTTCGTTACTGGTCATGGTGAATATGACACTTATACTTTAGATGGAGAATATAGAAGGGATCTAAATAGAGGATTAAGCACTAAAATGCCTGAAAATTACTATAAAGAGAATAACCCGGAAAAAGGCGTTTCAGTAAAGTGGAAAGGTCATAGTAATCTATTTTTTTCAAACTGGTTAAATTACTGTGTATATCAAGAAACTCCTTATAATATTGAGGATATAAAAGAAAAGAAAATAAAAAAATAAGCACTTGGATTTATCCAAGTGCTTTTTATGTATAGGCACTTAAAACAAGTACCTTAAATTACGCGTTTAAATCTGCCATTAACTTATTAATATCTAAACCATGAACCATTGCAGCTTCTTCTAAGCTTTCCATTTGACTACCTGGACAACCAATACAGGACATACCATTTTGTAATAAAACTTCAATAGCATCAGGGTATTTTCTAATAAGGTCTCCTATTAACATATCTTTTGTGATATCCATGAACTCTCCTCCTTAATTCTTATATCTATATAATATCTACAAATTTAATAAAAAGCAATATATAGATTAAAAAAATAAAATATAGGTATAAATATATTGGAGGTGCAGTATGAAAATAAATATAACGGATATAGCTAAAGAAGAATTAAATAAAGTATTGGTGAATTCAAATAAGGAATGTTTTAAACTTGTACCAGGCAGTAGATCATGCTGTGATATAGCATTTACTTTAATAGCTAGCGATTTAGATGAAGACTATAGAGTATACCCAGTAGATAATTATAAGTTTTTAATAGAAAAAGATCTTGATGGAATATATGAAATCATATATGTAGATTATATTTCAGAGGGATTTACTAGAGGATTTAATATAATTTCAAAGTAATATGGCTTTATATTTTATGTTATAGGATTTATATATAAAGTAATTAGTATTATTAAAGAATATATAATATTTAAAAAAAGTGTTGACAATATTATCTAATAATCGTATAATATTTTGTTAGCTTGACAAACTCTTTTAAAAATGGTATATTTGTATAGTGTTCCAAATATTTATTGAGGAGGGGTTGAATGTCTGCTATGATAAATTTAGATACCTTAAAGAATCAAGTTCAGAATAATATTGGAAAAAAGGTGGTTATAAAAGCTGATAAAGGTAGAAACAAGATAATTACAAAAACTGGAATAATAGAGAATGTATTCCCTAGTTTATTTACGATAAAAATTATAAACGAATTTGATCAAGAAAGAACAGTATCTTATACTTATTCAGATTTGTTAACATCAACTGTAGAGTTACAAATATGTTAAAACGACGATAGTCGTTTTTTTTTGTGCAAAAAATAAAATATTACACTTTAATAATATTGGCTTATCTAGTAAGGTTTTATGATATAATTAATTAGCAAAATAAAATGGAGAAGAATATGTATAAAATAAACTCATATGCTAAAATTAACCTATCTCTAGACGTATTAAACAAGAGAGATGATGGTTATCATAATATAGATACAATAATGCAATTAATTGCCTTAAAGGATATTATTTCTATAGATATTAGAAAAGATAATATTTTAAATATTAGTTGTAATAACAAGGCTGTACCAACAGATGAAAAAAATTTAATATATAAGGCCTGGGAAATTTTAAGAATATATAATAAAAAGAAGTTCTCTGGACTAAATGTTAATATAGAAAAAAATATTCCTGTAGCAGCAGGTCTTGCAGGAGGAAGTTCCAATGCAGCATATTTTATGAAAGTCATTAACGATATTTGGGAAATCAATCTAAAAAAAGAGGATTTAATGAACATAGGAAAAGATATTGGTGCAGATATTCCTTATTTTTTTAAAGAGGGAACAGTTAGGGCAGAAGGCATAGGAAATATTTTTACCGAGTTAAAGAGTTTTAAAGATGTAGATGTTCTAATAGTAAATAGTGGATGTGAAGTTAGCACACCATATGTTTATAGTAATTTAAAACTTAGTAAAAAAAGTAGAATAGAAGATTTAATAAAAGTATTAAAGTCGGATAATCCATTTAGAAGAGATTATTTCTACAATATTATGACAGATATTAGTGGTAAAATTTGCCCAGAAGTATATAGAATAATAGATAGTCTATATTCTTTAAATTCATCTGTAGCTTTAATGTCCGGCTCAGGTTCTACGGTTTTTGGATTATTTGAAAATAATGAAAATATGAATAAAGCCTATAATGAATTAAAAAATAAATATAAATATGTAATTAAGACAAAAACAAAGTAGGTGAATATATGGACAATAGACCAATTGGCGTATTTGATTCAGGTTTTGGTGGATTTTCAGTTTTAAAGGAATTAAAGAGAATAATGCCAAATGAAAACTATGTCTATTTTGGAGATACTAAAAGAATTCCTTATGGATCAAAAAACAGGGAAACAATACAAAAGTATTCCAAAGAGGTAATTGAATTTTTAATTGAGAAAGATACGAAAGCCATTATATTAGCTTGTAATTCAGTTACAGCCAATGCAATGGATTTT
Organism: uncultured Gallicola sp.; assembly: GCA_964345925.1. GTDB lineage: Bacteria > Bacillota > Clostridia > Tissierellales > Peptoniphilaceae > Miniphocaeibacter. The sequence continues at coordinate 9,899 of CAYFSP010000025.1, forward strand.
TTAAAGAGTAAGTTCGATATTCCAATAATAGGAATAATAGAATCTGGTGCTAAAGGTGCATTGAAAGAAACATTAAATAATAAAATTTTAGTTTTAGCAACGGAAGCTACAATCAATAGCAATGTATATGAAAATACAATTAAGGAATTAAATGACAAAACTTTTGTTTATTCAAAAGCATGTCCTAAAATTGTACCATTAGTTGAAGAAGGTACTAACAAAGGAGATGAACTGTTGAGTATATCAAAAAAATATTATAATGACTTGGAAAATCATGATTATGATACGATAATTTTAGGATGTACACATTATCCTCTTATAATTAATATCTTAAAAGAAGTGTTTGGAAAGAAAAAGAATTATATTGACCCTGCAATAGTCCTTTCAATGGAGATACAAAAAGAACTTGTAGAAAAAAATATTGAAAGCGATAATAATGAAGGTATTATAGATTTTTACACAAGTGGAAATATAGAAAAATTCAAAGAGTTTGGTTCAGTTTATTTTGGAGATAAAATTTCCAAAGTTAAAAATAAAGTATTTTAGGGAGTGGATTATGAGAATTTTTAGATATATGTATAATTCTAAAGTTGAATTAGGAGTTGAAAGAAACGATCAATTAGTAATTTTAAAGAATTATAACAATATAGTGGACATGTTAAATGATGGATATAATAATTCAAAAATAATAGAAGAGTTACTTACAGATGAAATAAGAAAATTTGATGAAGTGAAAATACTATCTCCAATAGAAAAGCCAGTACATGATATTATATGTGTTGGGAAAAATTATGTTGACCATATATCTGAATTAGGTGGTGATATTACAAAGGAATTCGTACCTAATTACTTTGGGAAAAGAGCAGTGAAAATAAAGGGAACAGAAGAGGATATAGAAGCAATATTTCATATTGATGCAGAAGTTGATTATGAAGTTGAGCTGGCATTAATTATTTCAAAAATTGGAAAAAATATTGATAAGGAAAATGTCTATGAGTATATACTTGGATTTTCTATATTTAATGATGTTTCTTCAAGGTTTTTACAAAATCATCATAAGCAGTGGTATAAGGGGAAGGGTGTAGATAATTATTCTATTTTAGGGCCTTGTATAGTCACTGTAGATGAATTCAAAATGCCACTGGAATTAAATATTACTTCAAAAGTAAACGATGAAATAAGACAGAATTCCAACACGAAAAAAATGATATTCAATATAGAGGATATTATAACTGATATATCTATGACAACTACTTTAGAACCATGTGATATTATAGCAACAGGTACTCCTTCAGGTGTAGGTAAGGGATTTGATCCACCTAGATATATAAAAAAAGGAGATATAGTTGAACTTGAAATTGAAAATATAGGAAAAATAAGAAATAGATTTATATAATCTATTTCTTATTTTTGCATTTTGGACATAATCCTCTAAACTCTAGAGAATGACTTATTATTTCATATCCCGTTTCTTCTGATAGTTGTTTTTCTAAATCGTGTAATGGACAATTTTCAAGTGGGATAAGTTCTTTACAATTGACGCAAATAAGGTGATGTTCATGTTCATCGCTATTATATTGAAAATATACTTCACCATTTATTTCAATAACTTTTTTTATTATATCTTTTTCATTTAATATTTTTAAATTTCTATATATAGTAGATAAATTTATTTTTATTTTTTCATTTACAATTATGAATAGTTCCTCAGCAGTAATGGCGTTACTTGCATTTAAAATTTCCTGTAGTATAGCCATTCTAGCATCGGTTACTTTTAAACCATTATCTTTTAAAATTTCTTTTATCATAAAAGCCTCCTATTATTGACATTGATTATAGTTTATTTTATAATTAAATGCAAATGCAAACCAACTGCATTAAGGAGGTAAGATGAAAAAAATTTTTTTAATCATAATATCATTAATACTATTAACATCTTGTAGTAAAGAAGATAAAGGTAGTAATGACATAATATACACTAGTATTTATCCAATAGAGTTTGTTACAAAGGAAATAGTCGGTGATAAAATAGAAGTGAAAAATATAATTCCATCAGGAGTAGAAAGCCATGGTTGGGAACCGACAATGAAAAATATTGCATCAATTTCTGAATCTAAAATGATTTTTATAAATGGTTTAGGTATGGAGTCTTGGGAGGATTCAGTTAAGGATACAATAGGGGAAGATAAAATAGTTGAGGTGAGTAAGGGGTTAAATTTTATTAAATTAACCAATAGAGAAATTGATGAGAAGAATAAATACGATCCTCATGTATGGTTAAGCATTAGAAATTTGGAGAAGATCTCTGAAAATATATTTAATGAAATAATAAAGATAGATGATGAAAACAAAGATTATTATACGAAGAATTATAATGATTTAATTGAAAAATTAAAGGAGTTAGATGAGGAATTTACAAATGGATTAAAGAGTTATAAAGGAAAATCCATAATAGTGCCTCATGAGGCCTTTGGATACTTAGCAAGAGACTATAATTTGAAACAATTACCTATTGAAAATATTAACTCAAGCTCTGAAGCCGATTTAGGAACAATTGCAAATATTGTAGAATTAGCTAATAAAGAAGGAATAAAGACTGTATTCTATGAATACAATGAAAGTAAAAAACTGGCATCATCAGTTTCAAAGGAAATAAATGGAAACTTAAAGGAAATATATTCATTGGAAAATATAACTGATGAACAAATAAAAAATAAAGAAGATTATATTAGCATAATGAAAAATAATCTGAAAAATATAATGGAGTCCTTTAAATAATGGAAAAAGCAATTGAAATAAGAAATTTAAACTTTGGATATGAAAAAAATATTTTAGAAAATTTGGACTTAGATATTTATTCTGGTGATTTTTTAGGAATTGTCGGTCCAAATGGTACAGGAAAAACAACATTGTTAAAAATTATCATAGGCCAAATAAAGCAGAATTCTGGAACAGTTAAAATATATGAAGAAAACAATGGTAGGAAAAGTATTGGATATGTGAAACAGATGAATATGGAAAGTACTGTTTCTTTTCCAATTACACCTTTAGAAGTGGTGACTTTAAATCTATATAATGAAATGGGCATTTTTAAAATATCCAACAAAAAAATAGAACAGGAAGCTTTAAATGCATTGTCCGTAGTCGATTTAAAGGATAAGTCATCATATAATTATAATAGTATGAGTGGAGGAGAGCAACAAAGGGTTTTAATTGCTAAGGCATTGGTAAATAATCCTAAAATTTTAATATTTGATGAGCCAACAGCTGGTATTGATCATAAGAGTAAAGAAAGATTATTTAATCTTTTGAAACATTTAAATAAACATCATAATATTACTATAATAATGGTTACCCATGAAATAAATATGTCAAAAAAATATTTCAACAGGATAATAGAGTTAAATGATGGAAAAATAAAGGAAGTAAAAGAGGATAGCTATGACAATATTTAATTACGATTTTATGTTAAAAGCCTTTTTTGTAGGTATATTATTGGCAATAACAATTCCTTTAATTGGGACCATAATAGTGAGTAAAAAGGTCTCCACATTAGGTGATGCATTATCCCATACATCCTTAGCAGGTGTTGCCATAGGACTAATTGTTGGAATAAATCCTATAATTGGTTCCATAATAGCATGTCTTATATCGGCTTTTTTTATAGAGTTTTTAAGAAGGAAATTTCCTAATGGAGTTGATATAGTAACAGCTATAGTTATGAGTTTAGGCATAGGGTTAGCAGCTGTTTTATCAGACTTCATTCCAGGTGCAACCAATTTAGAAACATTTTTATTTGGAAGTATTGCAGCAATAAGCAATTTTGAAATAGCATTGGTTTCCATAATTTCCATTATAGTTATTTTGATTTACTCCAAAATGTATTATGGACTTGTATATATTTCCTTTGATGAGAATAGTGCTAAAATAGCAGGGGTTCCAACTGGTAAAAATAATTTTATTTTCACGATTTTGACTGCGTTATCAATTGCAATAGGATCTAGAATAGTTGGAGTGTTAATGATATCATCTTTAATGGTACTTCCAGTAGCAACAGCTATAAGAATATCAAAATCCTTTAAACAGACAGTTAAGTACTCGGTTATTTTAGGTGTAATATATATGATTACGGGAATTTTTGTTTCCTTCTACTTTAATTTAAAACCAGGTGGTACAATTGTATTAATCGGTGTTATAGTATTAGTACTTGAAATGGTAATTGATAGTTTAAGAGGGAAAAAAAATTAGAGACGAGCGATTGCTCGTTTTTTTTGTACAAAAAAAGAGGTTTCAATTGAAACCTCTTAATATTAATTAGATGCAAAATTATCAAAATATCCTTGTATTAAAACTACAGGAGTTCCTTTGTCACCAGAACCGCTTATTAAATCGCTTAATGAGCCAAGTAAGTCGGTAATCTGCCTAGGAGTAGTTCCTAAAGATTCCTTTTGTCCAAATAGATTATCGTCTTTTTGATTTATTTTTTCTTTAATCGCCCTAAGGCTTTCTTCAGAAGAACTGTTTCTTAAATCCGTATCAGCAATATATTTTATTTTAATTTCATTTGGAGTTCCATTTAAGTCTGAAGTATAGCCTGGAGAAACAACTGGATCTGCTAATTCCCAAATTTTTCCTACAGGATCTTTAAATGCGCCATCACCATATATCATAACCTGTATATTTTTTTTGAACTTATCCTTTAATATACCTTGTAAATCCTCTACAAATTTTTGAGAGTTTCTAGGGAATAGTTTTACGGAATCATCTGTTGCTAAATTTGAACCATAAAGACCATATACTTCGTTAAAACCACTATTATTTCTAGGTTCTTTCATAATGTCAGCTAATGTATATACTGTTTTAGCACCTAGTGATTTGAATAAATCCTTTAAATAATCTCTATCATGTATATCGGAAACAAGAATTTCATCGCATAATTTCACAATATCCTCTGGATTATTTGTAAGAAATATTTCAATATTATCATTTACAGCAAAACTTTTATAAAGCTTTATATAGTTTACCCCAGTGAATTCATGAGTATGATCTTTTCCTACTAAATTCCAGTAATCATCTTCTGTTAATGTATCCTTATATATGTTGATATCCTTACCTAGTAAAAGAGATTTATCGAATAATGCATTACCCACTTCGTCAGAAGGATAGCTTAAAAATACCTTAATGTTCTTTTTGGTATTTGCAATTGCTTTTAGTATTAGTGAAAATCTATTTCTACTTGTAATAGGGTAGACTACACCAATTGAATTATCGAATTTTTCATTTAGGTCATTTGTTATTTCGTTTAATGTAACATAATTACCCTGTGCTCTAGCTAGTAAGGACTCAGTTATTGCTACTACATCCATATCATTTAGAACAATTCCATCTTCTTTTACGATTGTATCCAAAGTATCTTCAATAATCTCTATTAGATTATCGCCTTCTTTTATGATAGGTGTTCTTAAACCTCTTGCCACTGTTCCAATATTTCTTGTCATAAGTCCTCCTAAGATTATTTAATGATTTGGTCATTTGAAATAAGAATATCAACGGGAATATCAAATTCCTCAATTGGTATTTCCTTCACCAGTTGAAAATCATACAGTAATGCAACTTTTAATGGGTTAGAGTTTAAGCTAGAGAAAAACCTGTCATAAAATCCTCCACCATAGCCCATTCTATATTTTTCCTTTGTAAAAGCAACACCTGGTGTAATAACCAAATCTATAATATCATTATTTACAAAATTTCTTAAGCTTTTTTTTGGTTCAAGTATATTATAATAGCCTAGTTCAAGATCATCTTCTAGATTTTTTATTAAGGAAAGCTTCATAATATCATTGTCCTTATCAATATATGGAATATATAAATTCTTATTTTTTTGAAGAATATATTTCATTATTTTCATAGTATCTATTTCAGAACCAAAGTTTACATAACAAAAGATATTATTGTATTTATCAAGTATATCTGTGGAAATAAGATTATCAAAAATATTTGAATCCATTATATCTTTATTATTTGAATCCAAATTATCTCTTAAATCTATAATTTCTTTTCTTAATAGTTTTTTATCCAAATTTACCACCCCATATAAGTATTATACAATAGTTTCAAAGGAAAAATACAAATATGAAATTTTCTTAACTTTTCAAGAAGTTATTGTAACCTTTTTGTAACTAATTGTAATTTTCATAAATACTTATGTTATAATTGTATTCATATAAGAGGTGATGTGTTGGTAGATATAGAATTTCAAGGCGTATCTAAAGTATATAAAGGTAATATTTTAGCGCTTGACAATATAGATATAAAAATTGAAAAGGGAGAGTTTGTCTTCATTATAGGAGAAAGTGGTGCAGGAAAATCGACAATGCTAAAACTTCTTTTAAAAGAAGAAAATCCTACATCTGGTAAATTATTCCTTTTTGGTGATGATATTACTAAATTAAGAAGCAGACGTATACCAATATTAAGAAAGAAGATTGGTGTTGTCTTTCAAGATTTTAGATTGTTGGATAATAAAACGGTTTGGGGTAATTTACAGTATGTTATGGAACTGCTTGGCTTTTCTAAGAAGAAGATCAAAGCTAAGATTCCTGAACTACTAGAGGATGTCAATTTAGTAGGTAAGGAGAAATCATACCCAAATGAATTATCTGGTGGAGAACAACAGAGAGTTAGTATAGCAAGAGCGCTAATAGTTAACCCAGAGATAATCATTGCTGATGAACCTACGGGAAACCTAGACCCTAAAACTGCATCTGGTATTGTAAAATCTTTAGAGGATATAAATAAAAAAGGTACTACTGTAATAATGATAACTCATGAAAAGGGTATAGTGGACAGTTTGGGAAAAAGAGTTATTAAATTGGAAAATGGCAAGATAATAAGAGATGAAATAGGTGGTAAATATGAAGAAAATTAGAGTATTTTTTGCTACCTTAAAGGAAGGAATAAAGAGTCTTTGGAGTCATAGAATGATGGGTTTAGCATCTATAATATCCATATCCTTAGCACTTGTAATTCTTGGAGTAATATTGATTTCAGCTCTTACATTAAATCAATATGTAGTTGATTTAGAAAGTAAAATAGATGAAGTAATAGTATTTATTGATAAGGATAGCAGTGAAGAAACAATAGATAAGTTAAAAACTGAATTAGAAAATAATAAATATGCAAAGAAGGTAAGATTTAAATCAAAAAAGGAAGCATTAAAGGAATATGAGAAAAATTTTGATGAATCTGAAGGTTACTTACTTGAAGGATTAGAATCTGCATTACCAGCGTCTTATGTGGTAACACTTAATAATATAAAGGATGCAGATAAATTTATGGAATCAGCCAGAAGCCTTGAAGGCGTAAAAGAGATGAACTTCTTAAGTGATACTGCTCAAAGGGTTATAAAGATTTCAAGATATGTGCAAATAGGTGGAGCCATTGGTGTTACAGCACTTGTAATCATATCCATATTTATAATTTCTAATACAATAAAGTTAACGGTTTATGCTAGAAAAAGAGAAATACAGATAAAAAAATATATTGGCGCGACAAATACCGTAATATCCACTCCTTTTATAGTAGAGGGAGCAGTATTCGGGTTTTTAGGATCGGCGGTAGCCTTTGGTGCTATATACTTTGGATATGATTTATTATTCAAAAGATTTGCTGCATCATTTAGGGATATATTAGCAGGGTATTTAATACCAATTGAGCTTATTTACCAAGACATGATGATCATATTTTTGACATTAGGCGTTGGAATTGGTATAATAGGTTCGTTATTGTCAATTAGAAAATACTTAAAGGTATAAGGGGAGGACGACGTTGAAGTATAGCAAGAAAAGATTATTAGCAATGATGTTGATTTCATCTATTGGCTTTTCAACAGTTTCATATGCAGACAGTTTAAAGTCATTAGAGAATAAAAAGAATGCAACTCAAAAATCAGCTAATGAGCTAAAAAATTCTATAAATTCATTAGAGGCAGAGAAAAACAATCTTTCTAGTGAAGTCTCAGTGCTAGACCAAGAAATAAGTGGTTTAGAAGCACAAATTAATGAATTGAAAGCCCAAATATCTAGTCTAGAAGTTACAATTCAAGAAACTATAAAAGAAATAGAAGAATTAGAAGAAAAATTAGATAAAAATCAAAAGGAATTTGAAGAAAGAGTTAGTGCAATGTACATGAGCAGTCAAGTTGGTTACTTAGACATAGTTTTCTCATCTTCAGATGTAGACGATTTAATATCTAAAGCTTCTACAATTAAGTTCATTACAGAACATGATAAAGAAATAATTAAAAATTTAAAAAATGATAAATTATTAGTTGATGCGAAGAAAGATGAGTTAGAGGGTCAAAAATTATCACTTGAAGTTTCTAAACAGACTTTAGATAATAAAAACACTCAACTATATGCATCGAAAGCTAGTAAATTAGCATTAATAGAAAGTGCATCAAGTGAACAAGCAGTTTCACAAGCTGAGCTTAGCAAACTGGAATCAGAAATCACTTCATTAGAAGGAAGTATTAATTCAGAGAAAGCTGCTCAAGCACAAGCAGCAGCAAAAGCAGCAAGAGAAAAAGCTGAAAAAGCAAAGGCAGCAGCAAATAATAGTTCATCAGGACAATCATCAGTTAGTAGACCACCTGTAAATTATGATAAGAATACAATATCAAGTAATTTAGGTAGTGGAACATTGGGATGGCCAGTACCAGCTACTAGAAATATATCCAGTGGTTATGGATATAGAGTATTGTTCGGAATGCCAGAATTCCATATGGGAATTGATATTCCTTCAGGACTGGGAACACCAGTAGTTTCTGCAGAAAGTGGTACTGTAATATATTCAGCACCTTGTGGAAGTTATGGAAACTTAATGAAGGTACAACATGACAATGGTTTAGTTACATACTATGCACATTTATCATCATTTGTTGCTTCAACAGGACAAAGGGTTTCTAAAGGACAAACAATAGCTTTAATGGGTTCAACAGGTAATTCAACTGGATCACATTTACATTTTGAAGTAAGGGTGAACGGTGCACATACAAATCCATTGAACTATGTAAGATAATAAATTTAAACAGACTTTTGAAAGTCTGTTTTTTTTGTGTTAAAATTTATATGTTAGGTAAATGAAAAAATAACGGGGTAAATATGCTAAAAAATATTTTGAATATAAGTAAAGGGGATATTGTATCCATAGTAGGTAGTGGAGGAAAGACTACTACAATGTTTGCATTGGGTCGTGAGCTGAAAAGTTGTAAAACCTTGTTAACGACTAGTACTAAAATACGAAGACAAGTAGGGGGGGATTATAAAACCATCGATAATTTTAAAGTATTAAAAGATATACATTTAGTAGAAGGAATATACTTATCTGGAAATAATGTAGAAAACAATAAGTTTACAGGGATTAAAAATGAGGATTTAGAAATGGTCTCCAATCTATTCGATTATATTATTATTGAAGCCGATGGTGCTAAGGTGATGCCGCTAAAAGGGTGGAGGGATTTAGAACCTGTCATACTAAACAATTCGAATAAAACATTAGGCATAATACCGGTAGATATTTATAATATGAAACTAAAGGATATAGATATTTTTAACAGAGATATTTTTATGGATATTGTTGGCAGGGGAAAAACATATTTCGATAAGGAATGTATTTATAGATTGGCTATAGATGAAGGTGGTTTATTTAAAAATAGTAAAGGTGAAAAATTTTTGTTATTAAACAGATATGACAACTTAGATGATAAAATTATTTTAGAGCTTAAAGATTTAGCAATAAGATTGAAGAAGCACAATATTAAAACCGTAATAGGATCTGTAAAATTGGAGAAATATCATGTCTATTAGCTGTATAGTAATGGCGTCTGGTATGTCTAGACGAATGGGGGAAAATAAATTAACATTAAAGATTAATAATAAAATGGTATTTGAATATATATTAGATGAAATAAAAAGTATAGATTTTGACGAAGTTATTGTGGTTACAAGATTCAAAGAAATTGAAAAATATTCAAAAAAATTAGGATATGTAGTAGTAAGAAATTATGATTATAAAAAAGGTCAGTCTAGTTCAATAAAAATTGGTGTAAAAAATGCTAATGAGAAAAATGGTTATATGTTTTTTGTAGCAGACCAACCAAAATTGAAAGCAAGTACAATAAACACCATTATAAAAAAATATAAAAATAATACAAAGGATATAATTATTCCATACTTTAAAGGGGAAAAAGGTAACCCTATAATATTTTCCAATTATTATAGAGAAGAATTGCTGAAATTGGAAGGAGACACTGGTGGATCTCCTATAATAAAGAAATATAATAAAAATATTATAGAGGTTAAAATTAATAATAGCGAAAATATTGATATTGATAATGTTGATGATTATAAAAGATTTAGGAGCAAAAATGAAAAATGATATGGTAATAGTAAGAGGTGGTGGAGATATTGCCACAGGTACTATACAGAAATTACATAGATCAGGATATAGAGTATTAGTTTTGGAAATAGAAAAGCCTACTACAATTAGACTAACTGTTTCCGTCTCAAGCTGTATATTTGAAAATGAATATAAAATTGAAGATTTTTACGCAATAAGATGTAACAGTTTAGAAGATATAGAAAATGCATGGAAGAAAGGTAAAGTACCAGTTGTAGTTGATCCTAAAGGGGAATATATTAAAGTATTGAAGCCTAAATTTTTAGTGGATGCTATATTGGCAAAGAAGAATATAGGTTTTACCGAAATGAAATCATTTGGAAAAGTTGCGTTAGGCCCAGGGTTTGAAGCTGGAGTAGATGCAGATATTGTAGTGGAGACAAATAGAGGTCATGACTTAGGTAGACTTATTTTCAAAGGATTTGCGGAAAAAAATACAGGATCCCCTGGAAGCATTTGTGGTTACACAGATGAAAGAGTTATATATTCAGAATTTGAAGGTAGAGTTGAACATATAAGAAAAATTGGAGACTTCGTAGAAAAAGGAGAAGTAATAGCTATTATAGATGGAAACGAAGTTATAAGTAAGATTTCAGGAGTTCTTAGAGGACTAATATATAATGGTTTTTATGTAGATAAGGGCCTGAAAATTGCAGATGTCGATCCAAGAAGGGAAGAAGTAAAAAATTGTTTTACAATTTCAGATAAGGCAAGGGCAATTGGGGGAAATGTTCTTGAATCATTGTTAATATTGGAAAATCGCAAAAATTAGTGGGGGTTATAATATGGATACTAATGTATTATCGAAAATAACGGAAAAAGTTGATGGTGGTGAAAAAGCCGCTTTAGTAATATTATCTAAAAATGCAGGATCTGTACCAGGGAAAGAAGGATCTCTTATGGGTGTATTTCAGGATGGGAGTATTATTGGTACAGTTGGTGGTGGAGCAATAGAATATGATTTAATAAAAAGATCTATTGAAGCAATGGAAAAAAATGAGAATTTTAACTTTGACTACAGTCTAACGGAAGATGGTAAATTACAAATGGCTTGTGGAGGACAGGCTTCTGGATTTGTAAAGATATTAATTCCAAGGGATAGATTGATAATTTTTGGAGCCGGTCATTGTGCACAGAAGCTGGCAAGATTTGCTATTAATTGCAATTTTTCGGTAACGGTAATAGACGATAGAGAAGAATTTAAAACTCACCCTGACTTTAATGGCGTTTCAGAGTATCTAGTAGGAACACCGGAAGAAGTTGTGGATAAACTAATATTTAATAGGGATTCCACATATATAGTGGTGGCGACAAGAGGGCATAAACACGATTTTGATGCCGCTAAAGTATTGATGAACAAGGAATATAAATATTTAGGAATGTTAGGTAGTAGGAAAAAAGCAATAGAATTAAAAGAAAAACTATTAAAAGAAGGATTTAATAGAGAAGAAGTTGATAATATGTACTTACCAATAGGACTTGATATTTCCGATGGCTCAATCGAAGAAATTGGAGTATCTATACTTGCTGAAATCCTAAAGGTAAAAAATAATTTAAAAGGACTATCAAGAAGAATAGAATTAAAATAATAAAGCTATATAGCTTTATTTTTTTTGAGCAAAATATTTACAATTATTGGAATTAAAATTAATTGTATAATAATTCCAGGCAATGCAGTTACAATTGATCCAGTAATCCAAAACTTCAAAGAAAACTGTCCTAAACCTAAAAATGTAAACAGTAAAAATGAAGTTAATCCAGAAATAATTCTACCAATTATCATAGCAAAGACTAAAGAAGGAATAATCTTCTTTAATTTTAAATATAAAAATCCAGTAACTAAACCATATGTGAACAATTCTAAAGTCATTGAATATAAAATTGGAATAGGTGGCATTCCAGATAGAATATGGTTGAGAATAGGAAGTAATATTCCAATAAGTCCACCATATAATGGTCCAACAATGAATCCAGCTATTAAAACTGGCAAATGCATTGGTAAAAATATATTACCAGGAATTTTTGTAATATGTGTTATATAAGGAAATATAATACCTAAGGCTAACAATAAAGCAGAATAAACTAGTTTTTTAGTTTTCATAAATACCTCCAGTAGAATTATACCAAATTTATTGGATAATATACTATAATATGATACAATTTTTCTATTGTACAAGAGGGGATTTCTATTGTA
>CAYFSP010000025.1:22650-24315 GCA_964345925.1 uncultured Gallicola sp.
TTTCTATTGTACAAGAGGGGATTTCTATTGTATGGGAGGAAATATGAAGAAAAACATAGCCAAATCTTCTATAATTATTTTTGTAATAGGTATAATTTCAAAACTTATGGGCGTCGTAAGACAAGCCATGGTAACGGGTTTTTATGGACAGACCTACTTTACAGATGCATACTATGCAGCCTATAAAACAGCACTACTCGTAACATTTGTAATAAACACTACAATTCATTTGGCAATTATACCAATAATAACAAAAGTTAGAAAAGAACAAGGCGAGGATGCAAGAAATAAATATTTTAGTAGAATTTTTAATATAGTAATACTGGTAGATATATTATTGGTAATAATAACCATAATATTTGCACCATCATTAGCGAAATTTATAGCACCTGAATTCAGTAAAAAACAACTGGAATTAACTATAAGAATGGTTAGAATAATAGCACCATCGGTTATATTTCTAGGGGCGGTTGCCTGTTCAGGAGCATACTTACAAACTAATTTTTCCTTTGGACCATTTGCAGCTATAGGAATAGTAAATAATATAGTATTCTTTATTTTCTTATCCTTACTTGGAAATAAATCCAGCATAGAACTAGTAGCATGGGTAACTACTGCTGGGGCAATTGGACAAGCGGTATTTATATATTTCTTTATGAAGAAGAATAAATACAAATATTCCATAGGAATAACATTAAAGGATAAATATATAAAAGAAACATTTATACTACTACTACCTTTAATGATTAATGATTTAATAAACCAAGTAGTAGGTGTATTTAATATTAGAATAGGATCTGGATTATCAGAAGGAAAGATTTCTGTAATAACCAATTCATATAATCTGTTTAATGCTATATTGAGTTTATTTATAGTAACTGTATCTACAGTAATATACCCAGTTCTCTCAGAGGCGTTTAACTCTAAGGATTTTGATTTAATAAAAAAATATATAAAAAGGGGTATAAATACTATATTTCTATTTATAATCCCAGCTACTATTGGAATCATGGTATTATCAAATCCCATAGTAAAACTTATTCTAGAAAGAGGAAGGTTTAAAAAAGAGGATACATTACTGGTACAAGCAGCACTTATTTATTACGCAATAGGATTTACAACAAATGGATTAAAAATATATTTGAATAAAATATACTTTAGTTATCAAGATACGATCACGCCATTAATAAATCAAATAATAATAGTAACAGTAAATTTGGCAATAGCCATACCTTTAGTAAAGATAATAGAATATAAAGCATTGGCATTGGCAACGAGTTTGGCATCAATAGTTGGAGCGTTATTTCTACTATATATGCTAAGGTATAAAATAAAGGGAATAGATTATAAAAATGTAGCTATAAACTTTATAAAGACATTAATAGCTTCCCTCATAATGGGAGTAGTAGTATATGGTATTTATAAAACGACGAATTTAGTATTGGGAACTGATTTTATAAGTACGTCGATAAAAATAATAATATCGGTAACAATTGGAATAATTGTTTATGGATTTATAATATATACTATGAAAATAGAAGAATTCCAAAAGGCTTTTGAAAAAATAAAAGATAAAATTAAAAATAGCTAAAAATAATTAAGAAAACATATTGACAAAAGCAAATAGAATTGATAATATTAAAAGGCACTCATATGAGGTGCCTT
>CAYFSP010000026.1:0-23468 GCA_964345925.1 uncultured Gallicola sp.
TTTCATTTGACGAATCTTTATTTTCTGCCTTTTCTAAGCCTATTGGCTTCATTGTTGGGAATAGAAGAACGTCTCTTATTGAAGACTGGTTAGTAAATAACATTATTAATCTATCTACACCTATTCCAAGTCCACCTGTTGGTGGTAAACCTATCTCTAAAGCATTAACAAAGTCATAATCCATCATTTGAGCTTCATCGTCGCCTTTTTCTCTTGCTTCAACTTGTTTTTCAAATCTACCCTTTTGATCTATTGCATCGTTTAACTCACTAAATGCATTTGCTATTTCATCTCCATTGATAAATGCTTCAAATCTTTGAGTAAATCTTGGATCTTCAGGATCCCTTTTAGCTAAAGGACTTATTTCAACAGGATGTTTTGTTACAAATGTTGGCTGAATTAAATGTTCTTCACAGTATGCTTCGAAGAACTCAGCTATTATTTCTCCTCTTGATAAATCTTTTTCAAGTTCTAAATCATTTTCTTTTGCTACTTTATATGCATCTTCTGCTGTTTCTATATTATTAAAGTCGATATTAGCATATTTCTTTATAGCATCCACCATAGTTATTCGATTCCAAGGAGGAGTAAAGTCTATTTCTTTTCCTTGATATTCAATTTTCATAGTTCCAATAACCTCTTCAGCTATTGTTGAAACCATATTTTCCGTTATATCCATCATATCTTCATAGTCGCCATATGCTTGATACAATTCTATTGCGGTATATTCAGGGTTATGGCTATGGTCCATTCCTTCATTTCTAAACATACGTCCCATTTCATATACTCTATCGAATCCACCAACTATTAATCGCTTTAAATATAATTCATTAGCAATTCTTAAATACATATCAATATCTAAAGTATTGTGATGAGTAGTAAAAGGTCTTGCGTTAGCTCCACCTGCTATAGTATTTAATATAGGAGTTTCTACTTCTAAGAATCCTCTTCCATCTAAAAATTTTCTTATAGCTGTAATTATTTTACTTCTTATTATGAATACATCTTTAATTTCAGGATTTACTATTAAATCCACATATCTTTGTCTATATCGTAAATCTGTATCCTTTAATCCATGCCATTTTTCTGGCAGTATTTGTAATGATTTTGTCAATAATGTAAGTTTTTTAGTCCTAATACTAATCTCACCAGTCTTAGTTGTAAAAACTTCACCTTCAACACCTATAATATCACCTATATCAAGAGATTTTATATCTTCGTATTCCTCTTCACCAATATCATTCATTCTATTGAATAACTGAATTCTACCAGTAGAATCCTGTAAGTCCATGAATATTACTTTCCCATGGCCTCTTTTGGTCATTATTCTTCCTGATACCTTTACGGATTCATTTTCATATTTATCATAATTGGATTTTATATCCTTTGAAAAAATAGAACCTTTAAAGTTTTCTATTTTATGAGGATCTCTACCAGAATCCACTAATTTCTTTAATTTTTCTCTTCTTATTAGAAGCATTTCATTAAGATTTTGTTCTTCCATTTATCTTTTAATCTCCATAATTTTGTAATCGAATGTTCCACCATTTGTTTGAACTACTACTGTATCTCCTTTTTTTCTACCTAGACAAGCCTTGCCTACTGGAGATTCATTGGAAATCTTACCTTGAAATGGATCACATTCAGCCGTTCCCACTATAGTATATTCTTCTATTGAATCATCTGAAAGATCCTTTAACTGTATAGTTGCTCCTGCTACTACAACATCTGTCTTTATTTCAGATTCCTCTATGATTTTTGAATTTATCAACATATGTTCTAAAACAAGTACTCTATCTTCAACTAACGCTTGTTCATTCTTTGCTTCATCATATTCTGCATTTTCAGATAAATCTCCGAAACCTCTTGCTACTTTTATTTTATCTGCAACTTCCTTACGTCTAACAGTCTTTAAAAACTCTAATTCATCCTCAAGTTTTTTATATCCTTCTTTCGTTAAAAGAAATTCTTTTTCTGACATATTCACTGCTCCTTAAAAAATAATTAGCGAAAGAATAAACTTTCGCGCATTACTAAGATTATATTCTTAATGACCTTTAAAGTCAAGATTTCCTCATTATTCTCTACTAGAATCCAATTTATCTCCTATGGCTTCCAAAATATTATCCTTATTCTTATCATTTACAACATAATATATAATATCTAGTTTTTCTTCATCACTTCTGTTATGAATGTAGAATATAAATTTATTTCTTCCATCTACTAGTTTTTTAATTCTGTAGGTATAAATTCTATTCCATGAATAAAATAGACTCTTTATAAGTATACCTTTTTCATAAATACCAACTTGATTCTTTCTATATTCGTAAAAAGCCAATAACAATAACAATACTGCAATAATTATAAGTATGATTAAATTCTTAAAATTTATTTTACCATCAGAAATATACTCACCAAATATTGCAAATAGACCACCTATAAAAAATACAAATATCATCAATGTTTCGACAAATCTATCATTTGTAATCGTAGTTTTAAATTTATATAAGGGATTTTTTAACATTATAAGCCTTTTTAATATAAAGAACAACGCTATTAAGCCTGATACTATACTAAGAAACATTTAACAATTCACCACTTTCTTCTAAATACTTATCCAATAAATAATATATTCTCTCTAAATCATCTAATTGATTTACTTCATTTTTTAATGTGTTTGAATTTCTCTGTCCCTTTAAATACCATGCAACATGCTTTCTCATTTCTTTTATAGCAACTCTTTCTCCTATTGCATCAATTTTCAATGCGTAATGTTTCTTTATTAAGGAAATAATCTCCTCTAATTTTGGATTATAGGATTTTCCTGTAAACATAAAGGGATTTTGAATTGCCCCTCTTGCCAATGAAACACCATCACATTTTGTAAGTTCAAACATTTTTTCTATATCTTCAACACTGTTCAAATCACCATTGCCTATTACAGGTATTGTTAAAATCTCCTTTAACTCCCTAATTGCAGTCCAATCAGCATTTCCTGAATAATAGCTTTTCCTAGTTCTTGGATGTAATGTTACCATGGAAACTCCAACATCTTCTGCAATTTTACCCAGTTCCTTATAGTTTATGGAATTTTCGTCCCATCCCAGTCTAAACTTAACTGAAACAGGTTTTTCAGATGCATCCACTACGGCTTTTAAAACATTTCCCGCCTTATTTAAATCCTTCATCAATGCAGATCCTTCACCATTTTTAACTATTTTCGGTGCAGGACAACCCATATTTATATCTATCATAGAAATCTTTTCATTTTCATTTATATATCTTTTTGTAACCTCTGACATTATATATGGATCATTTCCAAAAATTTGAATTCCCAATGTTGTTTCTCTATCTGAAGTCTTTAGTAATCTCTTTGTTCCTGGATCATTATAATACATTCCCTTTGCAGAAACCATCTCCGTAAAATTCAAACCCGATCCAAGTTCTGAAACTATCTCTCTAAAAGCTAAATCTGTAATACCTGCTAAAGGTGCCATAAATATATTGTTATCTAATTCCAATTTTCCTATATTAATCTTTTTTCTTTTTATTTCTGTCATATATTAATTTCAAACCTTCCATTGTAAGCATTTTATCCACTAATTGAATATACTTACTATTACTTGAAATAAGTGCTGCAAAACCACCTGTACCAATTATTTTAGTATCCTTCTCAGTTAAATTCTCCGATTCCAATACAAGTTCAATTAAGCTGTCTATTAAACCTATAAATCCGAATACAAGTCCTGATTGCATACTTTCTCTAGTGGATTTACCAATTACATCTTTTGGAATAGCAATATCTATTTTAGGAAGCTTTGCCGTTTTATCGAATAATGCATCTGCAGCAATCTCAATTCCCGGTGCAATTATTCCTCCAACATAATCCCCCTGTTCATTTATGAAATCAAGGGTTATTGCCGTACCTATATCTATAATAATCGTTGGTCCACCATATTTATAATATGCAGCAGCAGATGTTACTAGTCTATCGGCTCCTACTTCGCTAGGATTTCTATATAGATTCTTTATTCCAATATCTATATCATGAGATACTATAATGGGTTTTTTTCTTAAATACCTTAGACATGCTGCAGAAATTGTATGCATTAAATTCGGTACTACAGAGGCTATTATTACATCCTCTAAACCATCTATATCCAACTTTGCAAATTCAAAAAAATCTTTGAATATAAGACCATATTCATCTGAAGTCTTTCTTTTGTCTGAGGAAGTCCTCCAATCAAAAATCAATTCGTCATTTGAATATATTCCAAATACTATATTTGTATTTCCTACATCTATAGCCAATAACATATTACTTCCTCCTTTACTTTATTTTCAAACTACACTATATTATAACTTAACTTTATTTATATATACAAATATTATTAAAAAAATACTTTCTAAACGGATATTAATATCCATTTAGAAAGTATTTAACTATTTTCGTTTTCCTTTTTTGTTCTTTTTACCCTTTATTATTGTCAATATTTCATCTTTATCCTCTGGCTTAACTGGAATAGTTCTATTGGCTTTATTTCCTTGCTTCGTTGTTGTAAATTCCAACGTTTTTGTAGCATCACTATAAAACCATTTCTTTATCTCATCCCAATTATCAAAACGACCATTATAATATACTCCTATTTCGTATATAATAATTTTTTCTGAAAACATATACATGAACCCAAGTCCTGTTAATAAGTATACTATTCCAAAGTAATTTTTTGTATATATGGTCATAACACCTAGAATAACCAACATTCCAGATATGGCTCCTACTAATATCTTAGATTTTGGAGAATAGGTAGCAATAATTTTACTTTTAATACTTCTTCTTGTCGTTATAATATTGTATATTTGTTTTGCAATAAATAAAAACATAATAAAATATACAATTTGTAATATTTGTTCAAAATTCTTATTATGCATAAATCTAATCTACATCCTCGCCTAAAATTTTCTCAATATTTTTTTCTGTATCTTGTACCGACTTTAACAATTCTGGTGGTTGTTCTTCCGTTCCATTTTTGTTCTCTTCATATTCAATATAGATATTTTCAAATGTTCTTGCATCTATAGTCTCTTTTTCAAGTAATTCTTTTGCCAATTTATGAAGTAGATCAATATTGTTTTCCAATAATTTTAAAGATTTTTTAAATGCTTCATTTATCAATCTCTTAACTTCACCGTCTATTTCAGCTGCAGTCTCCTCTGAATAATGAACAGCACGTCCAAAGTCCTTACCCATGAATACTTCATCTTCAGAGTCATATAATATAGGACCTAATTTATCACTCATACCATACTGTGTAACCATTGCTCTAGCAATTTTAGTAGCTCTTTCAATATCGTTACTAGCTCCTGTAGAAATATCATTTAAAATCAAATGTTCTGCACATCTTCCACCAAGTAACATAATTAAATCATGTTGCATTTCATTTTTAGTTCTATAGCTTCTATCCTCTTCAGGAGTGTAGGCTGTAAAACCTCCTGCTCTCCCCCTTGGAACTATCGTAATCATATGAACAGGATCCGTATCTGGCAGCAACCTTGAAACAATTGCATGACCTGCTTCATGGTAAGCCGTTAAAATTCTCTCCTTTTCTATGACTATTGCAGATTTTTTTGCTGGACCTGCTACAACTTTAATTGATGCCTCTTCAAAAATTTCTCTTGATATGGATTTTAAATTATTTCTAGCTGTTAAAAGTGCAGCCTCATTACATAAATTTTCTAAATCTGCTGGAGTAAATCCTGAAGTCGTCTTAGCTATTGCATTTAAATCTACATCTGGATCTAATTTTTTATTCTTAGTATGAACCTCCAGTATTGCTTCTCTTTCTCTAACATCTGGAATTCCTACATATACTTCTCTATCGAATCTTCCTGGCCTTAAGATTGCTGGATCCAGTATATCTGGTCTATTAGTTGCTGCCATAACTATTATGCCTTCATTTTTTCCGAAGCCATCCATTTCAACTAGTAACTGGTTTAAGGTCTGTTCTCTTTCATCATGACCGCCACCCATTCCAGCGCCTCTTCTTCTACCTACTGCATCAATTTCATCAATAAATATAATACATGGAGAGTTTTTCTTCGCCTCTTTAAATAGATCTCTTACTCTAGAGGCACCAACCCCAACATACATCTCAACAAAATCCGAACCAGAAATGCTGAAGAAAGGAACTTTAGCCTCTCCGGCAACAGCTCTTGACAAATATGTCTTTCCAGTTCCTGGAGGTCCGACTAATAAAATTCCCTTTGGAATTCTTGCACCTAGTTCAACATATTTCTTAGGAGTCTTTAAAAAATCAACTATTTCTAGAAGTTCTTCTTTTTCTTCCTTTAAACCAGCAACATCTTTAAATGTAACTGGATTGTCATCCTTAACTAGTTTTGCTCTATTTTTACCAAAATTCATAGTGGAGTTTCCACCTTTATTCTGTGCTTGTGCCATAATAAAGTACCAGAAAACAATAAAAATAACTCCCATTAAAATTATAGGAAGTATTCTAAATATCCAATCATTTGAAGTCTCTTGAATACCCGTATAAATTATATCCTTATTTTCTACCGGTTCTTTTAAATAATTATCATAAAAGCTTTTTTCTGCACTGTTAGGAATATATACTTCAAATTTTGTTTCGTCCTTATCCTTTAGCACACCTACTATTGAATTTCCTTGCTCAGTAATTTCCTTTACTTCTTTTTTATCTATATATTCTATAAATTTATTTAAACTTATATCCTTATTGGCTGTAATATTTTTATTTAAAAAAGACATTACTAAAACAATAATTATTATAGGTCCAATATAATAAAATATATTTTTGTAATTTTTATTCAAATTATACCTCCTGAAATACTTTTAAGAATATACCTCTTCTTTTAAAGCTGCTACAAATGGTAAATTTCTATATTTTTGATTATAGTCTAAACCATAGCCAACTACGAATTCATCTGGAATTCTAAAGCCAACAAAATCAACATTTACATCTACTTTTCTTCTATCTGGCTTGTCCAATAATGTAGCTATTTTAACTGACTTTGCTCCTCTTTTCCTCAGATTGTCCGTTAAATAACTTAAAGTAAGCCCAGTATCTATAATATCTTCAACTATTAAAATATTTTTACCTGCAATTTCCTCTTCTAAATCCTTTAATATTCTTACAACTCCAGAAGAAACAGATGAACTTCCATAACTTGATACAGCCATAAAGTCTATGGTCAATTCCATGTCAAGCTTTGTAATTAAATTGGTCATAAATATTACTGCACCTCTTAAAATACCTATAACAACTAATTCTTCTTTCTCTCCTTCGTAAGACTTCATAATATCTTTTGCCAATTCTTCTAGTCTTTCGTCTAATTCTTCCTCTGAAACGAGTATTTCCTTATAAATATTGTCTATTTTATTCATTATCTATCCTTTCAAATGAAATTTTCAAAATTTCTTTATCTTCTTTATTAAATTTATATAGGGTACTTCTTCTTATACCCATAATCCATAAAATATTATTATTTTGTTCCAATATTGGTATGCTATCCCTTTCATACTTGTCAACTTTTGCATCGATTAAAATATCCTTAATCTTCTTTTTAAAGTTTTCTAGCAAAATAGTATCACCGTTTATCCTTGAACGAATAAATAAATCATCTTTTAGGACTTCTTTACTATAATAAGATATATTCCTTTTAAAAATCAAATTCTTATTTTCCACTAATTTAACTGTAATTTTGTAGTCGTTATAATAATTTTCACCTAATGATAATTTAATCTTTTCCATATTTACACATTCTTTCCTTTTTGAAAAAATCAAATTACCATTATAATTATAAATTCTATAATTTTTTATTTCAAAACTAGCATTATTTTTATTTTCTAAGCTAATTATATTTTCTATATTATCAAAGGATAAATCCTTCTTTGAACCATTTAAAATTTCATATGCTTTAATTACTATATTTCTCTTAATTGCTCTATCAAGACTTTTAAAATCATCTAAAGGTATATTAATATTGTTGTTTTCAAATTTAAAAATATTTAAATCATCTGTATATCTATTAATGAATTTTTGCTCTTCTTTAATAATATTGGACATATTGGTTAAATTGGAGACTATATTTTCATTGAAATTTTCCTTAATATATGGAATAAGTTCATTTCTTATTCTATTACGCCTGTAATCATTTTCAAAATTTGTATGGTCCTCGACATATTCAATATTATTATCATTTAGAAAATGTAATATCTCACACTTTTCCAAACATAGAATCGGTCGTATTATATTCCCATTTCTTTCTTGGATACCAATTAATCCGTTATTTCCACTACCTCTTAAAAGATTCATTAATATCGTCTCAACTAAATCATCTTTATGATGACCTACTGCAATTTTAACATTTCCTTTTAAGGAATTCGCAATCTTGTTAAAGGAATTATATCTAATCTGTCTACCTGCATCCTCTGTGGAAAGACTATTTTCTTTAGCAAATTTGGGAACATCCTCCTTAAAGGAAAAAAAATCTATATCCATTTTGTTTGCTAATTTTTTGGAGAACTCCTCATCTCGTTTTGCTTCTTTCTCTCTAATCGAATGATTAATATGTACTGCTACAATATCCAAATTATACTCTTCTTTAATATCATTTAATACATTGATTAAATAAACAGAGTCAGGTCCTCCTGATAAACCTACAACAATTTTATCATTATATTCTATTAAATTATTTTCTATAATAAATTTTTTTACTTTTTCCATAGCCTCTTCTAAAAAAATAAAACCGGATAAATCCGGTTTATTAATAACTTTTTGATCTATGACGATGTCCTGATTTTCTTTTATTGTCTCTTGTTCTCATCTCTACATAGCGTTCATTGCTATCCTTTAAAAACTGAGACATCTTATCCTCAAAAGACAGTTCATCACTTTGGACTTTTTCTTTCTTCCACTCTAACTCTTCAGGTTTTTTAACCTTTTTATTAGTAGCTTTCATAGAAAGACTTACTTTGCCACCCTCTGCTGAAAGAACTTTTACTTTTACGATATCGTCTTTTTTTACAAAGTCTTCAACCTTTTCCACATACTCATTAGATATTTCAGAAATATGTACTAAACCATTATTTCCACCTGGCAATGCAACAAAAGCACCGAATTTCGTTACCCCTGTAACCTTACCCTCAACTATATCTCCTACTGAAATCGACATAGATTATAACTTCCTCCTAAATTTTACATTAAATATATTTTATAGCATTTTATAAATGCTTTTTCAACCTTACTCTTTAATTATGTATTCCTTAGATTTTATCATACCTAGCTTTTCTCTTGCAATTCTTTCAACAAAATCCGGTGAATCCGCATTATCATATGTTTTCTTTAAATCAACAATCTCTTTGTTTAATTCCTCTTCTTTTTTTAAAAGACTATCGAGTTGTTCATTTACCCTTCCTGATTCAATACTCTGTTTTATAAAAGTAGTAGTAAAATAAACTGATGACAGAATTACTAATACTATTACAAAGTTAAAAAATTTTCTATTATTTTTTTGTTTGTTTCTAGTTTTTATTCTGCCTTCTCTTCTTTCCATTACTCTACCTTTTCAATCATTTCAGCTGCTTGATCCTTTTTTGGATTATCTATTATATCCTTAACAAGAACCTTTAGATTTCCACTTCCAAACCTTATTTCTACAATGTCCCCTACTTTGACTTCATCGCCAGATTTAACGACTTTCCCATTGATTGAAACCCTTTTTCCATCACAGGCTTCTTTAGCAACTGTTCTTCTTTTTATAATTCTAGAATTCTTTAAAAATTTATCAATTCTCATTTAAATACCTCAAAAAATAGTATACCACAATTTTCATATACAAACATTAGTTTTTCATATATTATAAGCAATTAATACAATGATTTCAAAAATATAAGCTTAAAATTAATTTCTAAAAAAAGTTTTTTATAATTTAAAACTAGAATTTTTTATTTAATTAACTATTATTATATTATCTTAGCAATTAATTCAGCAGTCTCTATAAATTTTTTCTTTATCGTTGACCCTAAAAACTCTTTATCAATTACTAAATCATTGATTATTCCTTTATCCTCAACTATACCAGCATAAGCTACAATATCACCATCTTTTAATATTCCTAGATGTATATTATCCTCTTCATGTTTTAAATCCTCTGTGAAAATATTTAAATTGTCCTTTTTCCTTAAAACGTTATTTCTTAAAAATAACGATTTTAAATAAAGTTTAGATCCATATTCAAATACCCTATAGTCATATTCCTCTTCTTCATCTATTATCTTAATTATATTGGGAACTAGCATCATATCCTTAATTATAAAATCTGCTTCCTCTTGATTAATATCAAATTCCGTATCCTTTCTAGCAATTACCTTCATTCCTGCTCTCTTACCAGATTTTATACCTGAAAAGGAATCTTCAACAGCTACACATTCCTCTGGCTTCAACCCCATTTTTCTAGCAGTTGTCAAATAAATCTCAGGATTTGGTTTTGACTCAAAGAAATCTTCTCCACTGGAAATTACCTGAAAATAATCCTTTATGCCACAATCCTCTACTGCTCTAAGGATAACATCCTTCATTGAAGAAGAGGCTAAACCAATTTTATATCCATCATTTTTCAACTTTTCAAGTAATGGTTTTACATAAGGAAAAATTAAATTTTTAAAATTAAAATTTTCATTTCTATATAAAATTTCAAATTTTTCTAAAAATTCTTCCCCACTAAAATTTTCATCATAGTATTCTCCAACCATAGCCAATGAATCTTCATGAGATTTTCCTACAATTTTCTTAAAACTATCCCTATCAACTTTACTGCCATCTTTTTCTATTATTCGAATAAATGCATCAAAATAATATGATTCACTATCCACCAATACTCCATCCATATCAAATATAATACCTTTAATCAAAATACCCTCCAGACTATCATAAATATATCTTATCATATTTAAAACTCATAATAAAAGCATTAGCTTGATTTATTCTATAAAACAATAAAAAGAAAACTATCAATACGATAGTTTCTTAATTTTTTATTCCTATTATAAATTTAGAATATCTATAAATAATATATAGTACCATAACCGTTGCTATTATAACTTCCAATATAACCAAGTAATTTAAAAAATTATAGTTATATCCATTGGAATTTAAAAAACCAACTGTTAATTTTAATGCTAGTCCTGTAATAACGAGTGGAAATGTAAACGATGAATAGCTTGGATAAAATTTCAACTTTAAAAGACTAAACATTTTTATTAATGTTATAAAATATATTAATTGGGATAATACTAATAAAAATAACGTAAATATAATATTTTTATTGTCTATAATATTCATATATCCTGCTAAACAAAGGGATCCTGGTGCAGCAATGATCATAAAAACCGGTTTTACAGGCTCTTTTAATTCAAATTTTACAAGTCTAATTACATTAAATATCAGTAATATAAAATAACTTATAAGTCCAAAGTAGAATGCATACTTTCCAACCTCTGGATTAAATGCTTTTCCAGTTACTGAAGCTACAACAATACCTACATATACTATTACCCATGAAGGATACATATTTTCCATTTTAAAATTAAATATAAATTCTATCGTAAAGTATATTATAAATATAATATGAACTATTACCATCAAGTACCAAAAAATATTGGAAACATTTTCTATAAACGGTTTTAAATATCCTGCTAGCAACATACCA
This sequence comes from uncultured Gallicola sp., assembly GCA_964345925.1. GTDB lineage: Bacteria > Bacillota > Clostridia > Tissierellales > Peptoniphilaceae > Miniphocaeibacter. The sequence goes on from CAYFSP010000026.1 coordinate 11,749, forward strand.
GTCATACTATATGTTGGCATAACCGATGCAATAACGGGATTTTTCATCTCTTCCTTAAAGGATTTAAAATACAAAATAATTTTAAGAGTTAACGCTATAAACAATATTCCAGCAATAAGTCCAAAAACATATCTTGCCATTTCGTTATAGCTTTGTACCAAATTTCCTAATGTAGCTAATGCTAGCATAAGACCAGAAATTGGAAGTGGAAGTTTTTTCAACATATTCATCTACTCCAATATTAACTTTCCGTCTTCAATAAGTTCTTTTGCCACCCATTCAGCAACTCTACCTGTTATTTCAATGCAATGTGCCTTTCTTTCTGGGGATTGAAAATTATCTCCTGCCCATTGTCTAGTAATGACTCTACAACACAATGATCTATAGTCCTCTTTTACAAAATCATGAAGCCCCTTTGCCTTTTCAAACATTTTAGGATTCATCTCTTCACCATGGTTTCTACCATAAACCATTCCCAATGCCATTTCTCCACCTGAAACCGCTCCACATAAACATTGTGCTTTACCTATTCCTATTGGAAAACCTGAAGCCAATTTCACAACTTCATCTGGAAACATTTTTCCAAGGACATTGTTTATAGTTAAAACAACCGCTTCTGAACAGAATAATTCACCTTTTCTAAAATATTCTTCAGCTTCTTCTCTAACATTATTTAAAAATTCATCTTTAGACTTTGAATAACCTTTTACTTTAAAACTCTCCATAAAAACTTATACCTCCACTTATTTGTTTTATCAATAATTTAACAGTTTACATTATAAGTAAAATAAACAAAAATTGCAATGATTACTTTCTTCATCACAATTTTACTTCTCAAAATAATCTTCTTCATATAGTAGTTCTAAATCATCTTCTTCATACTTGGTATCATCTATACTCAACTCTTCGTAATCATCTTCTTCAGTTGAAAAACCATCATTTAAACAATCATGTTCTATGTCCATAATTCACCTTCTTCACCTTAATTATATCATTTTAATTTTAGTAATATACAGTTAATGTTATACTAATCTATATAAGGGGGAATATATGAAAAAACTTAAAAATTCTTTAAAAATAGCAATATTTTCTTTATTAATAATGACTAATTTAACTTATGCTAATAGTGGGGAATCTATAAATATTCTCTTCACCCATGATCTACATGATCATATTGAATCATATGATATATTGGAAAATAACAAAACAATAGATATTGGTGGTTATGAAAGGCTTAATAATAGTATTCAAAAACAGAAATCAATAGATAACGATACATTGGTTCTTGATGCTGGTGACTATTCCATGGGTACATTATTTCAAACCATATATACAACGGAAATACCTAGTTTAAAACTCCTTGGGAGTATGGATTTTGATGCTACAACTTTAGGAAATCACGAATTCGACTTCAGGACGAAAGGTCTGACTAAAAGTCTAAATGCCGCTATGAATAGCAATGTGAAATTACCTGAACTCCTAGTATCCAATATAGACTTTGAAAATTATGATAATGTGGATAAAAAGGATGTAGATGATTTAAAATTAGCTTTTGATAAATATAATGTAAAAGATTACCTCGTACTTGAGAAAAAAGGATATAAAGTTGGAATATTTGGTTTAATGGGCTATGACTCCATATCAAATGCTCCAATGGCTGGAGTAAACTTCTCCGATCCAATTGATACGGCAATAAGAGTATCAAAAATATTGAAAGAAGATGAAAAAGTTGATTTAATAATATGTTTATCACATTCTGGTACTGAAGATAATTTAAAAAAATCTGAAGATGTTATAATGGCAGAAAAAGTTAAGGATATAGATATTATAATAAGTGGTCATAGTCATACTACTTTAGAAAAACCTATTACTATAAACAATACGACTATAGTTTCATCAGGTTCATATGGAAAATACTTAGGCAAATTACAAGTAAAAGAAAACAATAATAAATGGGAAGTAAAAAATTATGAGCTTGAATTATTAGATAAAGATGTGGAAAACAAGAAATTAAACGATACTATATCCCTATTTAAGGAAAAGGTTCAAAGAGAATATTTAGATACTTTTGATTTAGAATATAATCAGGTAATTGGATATAGTAATCATAATTTCTCAAATGTAGAGATTTTAGACGAAGAACATAATGAAGATACATTGCCTAACTTAATAACCGATTCCTATAGGTATATGGTAAAGAGTATAGAAAAAGAAAATTATAAACCAATAACAGCTTCAATTGTTCCTTCCGGTACAGTTAGAGGAAGTATAGTAAAAGGGAATATTACAACTTCAGATGTATTCAATATAAGTAGCCTCGGAATTGGTCCAGATGAAATATCCGGTTATCCTTTAATAGACGTTTATTTAACAGGAAAGGAGTTGAAAACCGCTGCTGAGGTAGATGCTTCAATTCAACCTATTATGTCAGCTGCACAACTTTATATTTCTGGAGTAAATTATAAATTCAATCCTAACAGATTAATTTTTAATAAAGTTACAGATATTTATATATTAAATGAAGATGGTAAAAAAGAAAAAATAGATGATGAAAAATTATATAGAATAGTAACTGGTCTTTATACTGCACAGATGCTTTCAGTTGTAGAGGATAAATCCTTCGGTATAATGTCATTAGTTCCAAAAGATGAAGATGGTAATGAAATCACAGATTTTGAAGGTAGAATAATTTATGATGGTGATAAGGAAGTTAAGGAGTGGTATGCTTTAGCTAAATACATTCAATCTTTTGATGAAAACGAAGAAGGAGTTCCTGAAATTCCCGAGAAATATTCACTACCAGAAGGTAGAAAAATTGTAGATAATTCTTCTGGATTAAAATCATTCTTTGAAAAACCAAATACCATTGCAAAAATAATTTACTCTATCATTGTATTAATTTTACTATTAATAGTATTAATAGTAAAATTTATTATTAAAAAATTAAAAAAGAAAAATATAAAAAAATAAACTCCAATTGGAGTTTATTTTTATTTTCTGTTGTTATCGTAATCCATTATTAAGTTTACTCTATTTTCATGTCTTCCACCTTGGAATTTTGAATCAAGCCATTCTTTTACTATCATTTTTGCAACTTCAGATCCAACTACTCTAGATCCTAATGCGATAATATTGGCATTATTGTGTTCTTTTGCCATCTTAGCTGAAAATACTTCATTAGCACAAGCACATCTAATACCTTTAACCTTATTTGCTGCAATGGAAATACCAATTCCCGTTCCACAAATCAATATACCAGCTTCATACTCACCACTGGCAACAGCTTCTCCTACTTTTATACCATATACAGGATAATCTGCTTTTTTGCCAGCTTCTACTCCCAAGTCGACAATTTCATGTCCTAATTCCTTAACATACTCAATTAATATAGGTTTCAGTTCCTCTCCACCGTGATCACTACCAATTGCTAATCTCATAAATCCTCCTAAGTATTATATAATAACTCTATTATAATACTCTTGCTGATCCTTTGTAAACCAATCCTGAAATTGGATCTACAGTAATTATTTCATTTTCAGTCAACTTTGTCATTGCATCATGAGCTCCAACTATTGTTGGTTTATTGAAATGAAGTGCAAGTATAGCAGCATGGGATGTTAATCCACCTTCTTCTACAACTACTGCTCCTGCTCTTTGAACATAGTCCACAGTATCTTTATCTGTATAGTTAGATACTAAAATATCACCATCTTCAAACTTATCTTTTAACTCTTCATCAGTATTACCTTTTACTACTTTTCCTATTATACTCTCTTTACCTATACCTTGACCTTTTAATAAAATTTCTCCTATTGTATGAACTTTTATTAAATTTGTTGTACCACCAACTCCTACAGGTACTCCTGCAGTTATTATTATTAAATCACCTTGTTTTACAAATCCCTTATCCATTGCAGATATTATGGATCTATCTATAACCTCATCTGTACCTGTACATATTTGTGAAATTACTGGATAAACTCCCCATGTTAAAGCTAATTTTCTCATTACATCCTCATTAAATGTTGCTGCAATTATAGGAACCATAGGTCTTAGTCTAGAAACTGCCTTTGCAGTTGAACCAGAGCTAGTTGAAGTTATAATAGCTGATGCTCCTAATTGACTTGATAACGCTCTTGTTGATCTACTTATAGCATTAGTAGTAAAGCTATCCATCCAAGTCATTCTATAATTAGAACTATCTATAAAATCTTGTGAATTTTCAGTTGTATCTGCAATTTCACTCATTACCTTAACGGCTTCTATTGGATAATTACCTGCTGCTGTCTCTCCTGAAAGCATTATTGCATCTGTACCATCTAATATTGCATTGGCAACATCTGTTACCTCTGCTCTCGTAGGTCTTGGATTTCTAATCATGGAATCAAGCATTTGTGTAGCAGTTATTACAGGTTTCCCAGCGAAACTAGTCTTCTTGATTATCTCCTTTTGTACTAACGGCATTGTCTCAGTTTTTATTTCAACACCTAAGTCACCTCTAGCAACCATTATTCCATCTGTTGCAGCGATTATTTCATCTAGGTTGTCAACACCTTCTTGCGATTCTATCTTAGAAATTATCTGTAGATTAGATCCACCATTTTCCTCTAAAATCTTTCTTATATCAAGTACGTCATCAGCTTTTCTTATAAAGCTTGCCGCTATAAAATCCAATTCTTGCTCTATTGCAAATAGTAAATCATTTCTATCCTTCTCTGTAATAGGAGGTAAATTAATTTTTGTATTTGGTACATTTACACCCTTTTTACTCTTTAAAATACCATGGTTTTGCACTTCTGTAATAACATCAGTATCTGTTACATCCGTTATTTTCAAATCTACTAAACCATCATCTATTAGAATATGACCACCTATTTTTACATCCTTTGGAAGTTCCTTGTAAGATACTGTTACTATATCTTGAGTACCCTCTACTTCCCTTGTAGTCAAAGTGAATTTATCACCTATGGCCAGCTGTATTTGAGGCACACCAAAATCTCCTAATCTTATTTCAGGTCCCTTAGTATCAAGCATAATGGCTACTGGTAAATCCAACTCTGCCCTTGCCTTCTTTATATTATTTATTCTAACTAAATGTTCTTCATAATCTCCATGAGAAAAGTTTAGCCTACATACATTCATTCCCAATTTCATAAGTTCTTTTAATGTTTCAATATCCTCTGAAGCTGGTCCTATGGTACATACTATTTTTGTCTTTTTCATTACATTCCCCCTATTATATGGATATTTCTCCTGCCATATCATATAATTCATTATTTAAAACTCTTTCAGTTTCTACTGCTTCTTTTATTGGTACAGGTACTATCTTCCCATTTATTGTCGCCATAGCCAATGCAGACTCTCCTTCAATAAGAAGTTTAACTGCCTTATTTCCCATTTCAGACGCCAATAATCTATCATATGGGCAAGGACTTCCACCTCTTTGAATATGGCCTAGTATAGTAACTTTAGTATCAACACCTGTAATTTTCTTAATTTCCTCTTTTAATTCATAAGGCTTACCTACACCTTCTGCTAAAACTATAATATGGTGTAATTTACCTCTTTTTCTACCTCTTTTAATTTTATCTGTAATTGCTACAATATCCAATTCCTTCTCTGGTATTACAATACTCTCTGCTCCACTGGCAACACCTGAGTAAAGTGCAATATCACCACAATGTCTTCCCATTACTTCAACAATATTTGCTCTACCATGGGATGAAGAAGTATCCCTTAACTTGCTAATTGCCTCAGATACAGTTTCTATTGCAGTATAAAAACCAATTGTAGAATCCGTATAGCCCATGTCATTATCAATAGTACAAGGGATTCCTACGGTTTTTATTCCCATATTGCTCAGAATTTCCGCACCTCTAAAAGATCCGTCACCACCTAGTATAACTAATCCATCTATACCAAAATCCTGTAGTATATTATACGCTTTATTCTGTCCTTTTTCTGTGACGAACTCCGCACTTCTTGCAGAACCTAAAATCGTTCCACCTCTTTGAATAATATCTGCTACAGATGATACATTCATTTCATATATATTTCCATTGATTAGTCCATCATATCCAAATCTTATTCCCATTACCCTTATGCCATTAAATATTGATGTTCTAGTTATAGATCTAATTGCAGCATTCATTCCTGGCGCATCTCCACCACTTGTCAAAATACCGATTGTTTTCATACTTCACCTCTTAAACTATTTTTATATTGTTTTCTCCAATTTTATTTTCTATTTTATCAAGTAAATTTTCATTATCAGCATTAATTGAATACTTGTCAGAAAGTTGATAACATTTCTTATTTTTTTCAAAAAATAAATTTACTTTGTTATTTCCATTACTATTAATTAATAAAGCTTTAATTTCATCTAAAGTATTATCCGAAATATTTGTTCCAATTCTTAAAAATATTTTTTTATCTTTTTCGATACTTTCAATTTTCTTTATTTGGCTAACTATTATATTAGCTCCTTCTCTTTCACTAATATTTAAAGTACCCTTTACTATTAAAACTCTATCCTCTTCTATAATGTCATTATATCTATCATAAATATTTGGAAATACGGTTAATTCTATACTTCCATACAAATCTTCAAATCTAACAAATTCCATAACTTTGTTGTTCTTTGTAAATTTTTTATTTATGGAATCCACAATACCAATTATGGTGACCTGTTTCTTGTCCCAATTCTGCTCTACTATAGAAATATCTCCTTTTAAATCCAAAGTATTAAAATTTGAATATTTATCTATAATATCTTCATATGGTCTCATAGGATGATCTGTTAAATATATTCCAAGTACTTCCTTTTCCAATTTTAATAGATCTTTTTTATCATATTCTTCAATACTGTATTCATTTATTACTTCCTCTTCTTCGTCATCTTCTTTAAACATATCGAAAATAGAAGCCTGTCCAGGAATATTTTTCTTTTGAGATGATTGTACTGAATCTATTACTAATGAATATTCTACCATAAGTTCCGCTCTTGTTACACCCATGGACGTAAATGCCCCAGCTTTTATTAGACATTCAATTGCTCGCTTATTTATAACTAAAGGATTATATTTTACAATTCTTTCAATAAATTCTCTAAAGGTTTTAAAAACACCTTCTTGTTCTCTTATTTTAACAATAGAATCTATTAGTCCCTCGCCAACATTTTTTATAGCCAGCAGTCCAAATCTAATCTTACCATCTTCAACATTAAATTTTTTATTGCTATAATTTACATCTGGTTGAAGTATTTCTATTTCTAACCTTCTGCTCTCCTGTATATACAATGCTACTTGTGGTGTATTTCCCATTACAGATGAAAGAAGTGCTGCCATAAACTCCACTGGATAATAATATTTTAGCCAAGCAGTTCTCATTGCAACTAAAGAATATGCAGCTGAATGGGATTTATTAAATGCATACTTGGCAAAATCTATCATTAAATCATATATTTTATTTCCAATATTTTCTGAAACTCCATTTCTAACTACACCCTTTGTTAGAATATTTCCATTATCATCCTCTTCTCCAAAAATGAATTTATGTCTTTCCGCCTCCATAACATCCATCTTCTTCTTACCCATCGCCCTTCTTAAATTATCAGCTGCACCAAGACTGTATCCTGCTAACTGTTGAACGATTTGCATAACCTGTTCCTGATATACGATTGTACCATATGTTACATTTAAAATAGGTTCTAAAAGTGGATGAAGGTACTCTATTTCATCTATATGATTTTTATTATAAATATAAGTTGGTATTTCATTCATAGGTCCTGGTCTAAATAGTGAGTTTGCAGCTATTAAATCGTCAAATTTTGTAGGCTTTAACTCCCTTAGAAAAGCTCTCATACCTGCGGATTCAAATTGAAATATTCCCAAGGTCTCAGCTACTGTAAAAATAGACAGTACTTTTGAGTCATTTTCATCCATATCATCAATAGAAATTTTTTTCTTATGGTTTCTATTTACTAAATCTACAGCATCTTGTATTACGGTTAATGTTCTCAGTCCTAGGAAGTCCATTTTTAGTAGACCTAATTCCTCTAGTTCTATCATATTGAACTGAGTTATTATAGCATCTTTATTCCTAGCTAAAGGCACGTATTCTACAACTGGTTTTTTTGATATTACAACACCTGCTGCATGAGTTGATGTATGTCTTGGCATTCCTTCTACATCATTCGCAATATCTATTAAATTTTTAATGGATTCATCACTGTCATAAAGTCCCTTGAACTCTGGACTCATTTCCAATGCCTTATCAATTGTCATATTTAGTAACATTGGAACTTTTTTAGCCACATCATCTACTAATTTATATTCCATATCCAAAACACGGCCTACATCTCTTATAGCTCCTCTTGCAGCCATAGTACCAAAAGTTACTATTTGAGCAACTTTTTCTTTACCATATTTTTCAATTACATAATCAATTACCTCTTCACGTCTTTCATAACAGAAGTCTATATCTATATCAGGCATTGATACCCTTTCAGGATTTAAAAATCTTTCAAATAGCAAATCATATTTTAAAGGATCAATATCTGTAATCTCTAAAGCATAACTAACAATACTACCTGCTGCTGATCCTCTACCAGGTCCAACAGGAATATTTTTACTCTTTGCAAATCTTATAAAATCTGAAACGATTAAGAAATAATCTACAAATCCCATTTCTTCAATTGTTCTAATTTCAAATTCAAGTCTATCTAAAATTTTATCGTCTATTTTCTTATATCTTTTCTTAATACCAATATTTGATAATTCCCTTAAATATGATTTATTCGTAAACCCTTCAGGTATTTCAAAATATGGCAGATGCAAATGACCAAAATCAAGTTCAACATTACAACGCTCAGCAATTTTACTAGTGTTCTCCAATGCTTCTTCAAAGCCTTCAAATAATTCATACATTTCATCTGTAGAACGCAGGTAAAATTCCCCTGGTGAATAATGCATTTTGCCACCTTCATTTTTCTCCTTAATGGTTTTACCTAATTGTATACAAAGTAAAATATCATGAACTCTCCAGTCCTCTTTTTTTACATAGTGAACATCATTTGTAGCAACCATAGGAATACACGTTTCCTTGGAAAGTTTTGGCATATCCCTTAAAATTATTTCATCTTGATCTATTCCATGGTTCTGTATCTCTAAAAAGAAATTTCCTTTGCCAAATATCTCTTCCAGTTCCAATGCCGATTTTTTAGCTTTTTCATAATCATCATACATTAGACTTTCAGATACCTCGCCTTTTAAACAAGCTGATAAAGCAATAATCCCTTCACTATACTTTCTAAGAACATCTTTATCAACTCTTGGCTTATAGTAAAATCCGTTAACATATCCTAAGGAGACTATCTCCATTAAATTTTTATACCCTACTTCATTTTCTGCAAGTAAGATTAAATGGTTATATCTTTTAGTCTTATTGCTCTTCTCTAAATATGAACCATTTACTGTATATATTTCACAACCAAGAATAGGTTTAATACCTCGCTTCTTTGCTTCTTTATAAAATTGTACTATTCCAAACATAGAACCATGATCAGTAATTGCTAAAGATTTCATCTCAAGCTCAGATGCATGGTCTAAAAGTTTTTTAATTGGACTGAATCCATCTAATAAACTATATTCTGTATGCACATGTAAATGTGTAAATTCTCTACTCATAATATATCCTCTCTAACCTAATATTTTAACATAATATGGTGAATAAGGAAAAATGCCTGTTGACGTTTAATACTATACTATGTATAATATTGTTAATAATAAAGTAGGGAGGTAATTATGATATTTCAATACGGTAATCAAGTCTTGGACTTTTGTGTTCTAGCCATACTTGATCAAAAGGACTCCTATGGTTATGAAATTACTCAAACAATTTTAGAGACTATAGAGATTTCAGAATCAACAATGTACCCAGTACTTCGACGATTAAAAAAATACCACCATTTGGAAACATATGATGTTCCCCATCAAGGTAGAAATCGCAGATATTATAAAATTACGGAAAGTGGAAGAGAATTGCTGGAATTATACAAAGATGATTGGGAAATATATAAATCTAAAATTGATTTCATTGTAAAGGAGGATAAATATGAATAGAATTTCTTTTAATATAGCATTAGAAAATAGATTAAGAGATGTTTATGAAGAAGATAAAAATGATGCTTTAAATTATTATAATGAATTATTCGATGATATGGGGTTATCCGATAAGGATGAAATACCTAGCGAATTTAATAATATTGATCAAATTGTTAGAGATATAAAAAAAGATATGAAAATGAATGAGGTTATTAGAGAAGGTAAAAAGGAAAAAAATAGTATTTGGAAAAATATATTAATAATCATAGGTGCAATCTTTGCAATACCTATTGGAGGATCAATAGCTGCTGTAATCGGTTCATTTTTACTCGTTATTGCAATTATATTTTTGATTATTGTATTTATTCCGTTAATAGCAGGAGTTGCTTCTACGGGTGCTTTGTTATTTGCAACAATTGCCTATACGTTATCCATAGGAATTTTTCCTTTGGGAATGGCCGGAGGTCTATTAGTTGCAATTGGACTTACAATTATATTTTTTAATTTTTCAAGATTTATGGTAGTAAATATTAAAAATTTTATTGTAAAAAAATTAGAGGAAAGGAATATGAGGAAAAATGAAAAATAAAAAATCAATATTAATAGCAATTATTCTTATAATAGTTGGACTATGTATATCCACATATGCCTACTACAGTAGCGGCTGGTCTACATTTAATTTTGATACAAAATATGGTCATATTGGATTAGGTCCTTTTAAAACAGGTATCACCAATAAATATAAAAATACTGCTACTAATAATTTAGACCCCTTTAAAGAATTGAATGTTGACTTAAACTACGCCGATCTAATAATAGAAAAAACAGATTCTAATGAGTATAAAATAGAAATAGATACTAGATCGGATAATAGTAAAGTAACATATGAAATAAAAAATGATTCCTTGTATATAGCTGATACATACTATAAGAAAATAAATAATAACCATAGAAATATAGTAACCATTTTTATACCCGAAAGTATAGAAATAAATAATTTTAAATCATATTCAAATTATGGTGAAACGATTATAAATGATTTAATTGCAGAAAATATAGAAATCGAAAATGATATGGGTTCTATTAAAATAAAAAATTCTCAATTTACAAATTCCGAAATCGACTTGGATATGGGAAAATTTATAGCAAATAATACAATATTTACAAATTTAAACCTTGAATGTAATATGGGTTCTGCTGAAATAGATGGACAAATTTTAGGTAATAATGAATTATCTATGGATATGGGTGCTTTATACCTTAATTTAAATCAACTTAAAGACGATACTAAAATAAAAGCTGAATCGGATTTAGGTTCAATTACCATTGATGGAACAACTACATCTGGTTTTTCAAGTGAACAAATTATAAATCCAAATGGAAAGAATATCATTGAATTAGAAACAAATGTAGGTGCCGTCAAAATAAATTTTCATAATTGATCAAAAGACAGAACTATATTCTGTCTTTTATTTTTTAATCTGCATTTAAGTACTATAATAAATTGAATATTTAGTCTTTTATAATATGAAGATTATATTTTAATACGACAAAACCGACCTAGTGGCCATGTGAAATCTTTTCTGTAAATTAGATTTTTCTATAACAAGATAATTT
>CAYFSP010000027.1:0-23399 GCA_964345925.1 uncultured Gallicola sp.
CAGTTCTAATAGGAAATGAAATTAGAACAATAACTGGAAATAAAACAGAAACCATATTAGTAGATGGAACAAATTTCCCAGATGCAATAGCAATGACTTCAATGGGAGTAGAACAAGGACTACCAATACTGTTAACAAAGCCAGTAGCTTTAGAAGAAACAACAGCAAAAGCTGTAAAGGATTGGGGCTTAACAAAAATAACAATTGGTGGAGGAATAAATTCCGTATCATCAAATGTGGAAAAAGAAGCTAAAAAATATGCAGAAGTAAAAAGAATATCAGGTTCTGATAGATATGAAACATCAGTATTAGTAGCAGAACAAGTATATTCAAAGCCGATACATGTTGTAGTAGCAAGTGGAGAAGTATTCCCAGATGCAATAGTAGGAGCACCATATGCAGCAAAGAATAAATATCCAATAGTTTTATCAAGAGGTAATTCTTTACCAGAGGTTGTAAGAGACTATATTGGTGGCAAATAAAAATTCATAAGTATATATAGAAAAGAAATCAATATTTTATTGATTTCTTTTTTTATTGAATTATAAATTTATCAACTTGACAAAATTTAATTAAAGATATAAGTTAGTTATAGATATATTTATAGATATATTGAAAAAGCAAATATGTTGGAGGTGAATATTTTAATTGAATTATATAGGAATTGATATAGGTTCTACTGCTAGTAAAGTTGTTATTTTAGATGACAGCAAAGAAAAAATTATACATAAAAAAGTTATGCCTAGTGGTTGGAACAGCAAGGAAACTAGTGATATTATAAAAAACTGGATACATGGTTTAGGTATTCCAGAAAACGATTATAAAATTGTAGCAACGGGATATGGAAGAATTAGTGTACCCTATGCGGATAAGACAATCACTGAGATTACATGTCATGGTAAGGGAGCAAATTATCTGTTTAAAGATAATATGACGGTTATTGACATAGGTGGTCAAGATACAAAAATTATTGTTATTAAGAATGGGCAAGTTGCAGATTTTATTATGAATGATAAATGTTCTGCTGGTACTGGTAAGTTTTTAGAAATTATGGCTAATAGATTGGGACTTAGTCTACAAGAAATGTTTGAATTTGCTGAAAGAGGAAATAATGTGAAGATTTCATCCACATGTACTGTTTTTGCTGAATCGGAAATAATTTCCTTAATGGGTAAGGGAACACCAAGAGAGGATATTGCCGCAGGTGTTATTGACTCCATATGTACTAAGGTAATCTCCTTAGTAAATAGAAAACCAAAGGATACTGAATATTTTTTAACTGGTGGATTTTGTGAAAGTGAATATATTTTAGATGATCTTTCAAATAGACTGGGAACAAAAGTGAATAGTCATAAAGATGCTAGATTTGCCGGAGCTATAGGAGCTAGTATTTTAGCATGATGAACTTAGAAAACTATTATAGGGATTTAAGAGAAAATTTATTAGAATTAAGAAGGGAAGCCTTTGTTAACTGTTTAATGGATATGGGTGAGGAAGATAATATTATTGGTGTTTTTGGTAATGATTATAATGAATCTTTACTATATGGATATGGCTTAAAGCCAATTCCTATTGTTGGTATTGACCCCTATATTTTCAAATTTGGAGATTATAATAGTTGTGATCCTATTAAAAGCACTATTATATATTTGAAAACGGAAAAATGTCCATTATTATATTCTTCTAAGATGTACTTATTAGATGGATTTTGCAAAGCAATGGAAAAAGCATTAAAGGAAAATACTGAAAAATTAGTATATATTTATAAAGATGATAATGGTTTAGATGATATTATTAAAAAAATTTATAATAGAAAATTTTCAAAGGAAAAATACAATTTAGCAGAAGAAAATTTAAAAGAAATAAATTATTTGATTTCTATAATTTCTAATAGTGATATTCCCAGTAAGGAACTGTTTATGGTTAAATTCTTTACTAAATATATTACAAATTTAGAAAGTAGAAAGTTTTTTTTAGGAGAAATAGTTAATAATTTAACCTATAATAGAAAAATATCGAGAAAAAAAATTAATGCATTATGTCCAGGGGGGATTTATGAAGAATTGGATTCTATAATGCAAGATGAAGAATATGAAATCTTTGAGTCAAGAAAAGACTTGGATTTCACATATAATAAATGTATTTATAAAGGAAGAAAATATTTAAATTATAAAAGGGTGTAGTAAATGACTGATAATCATGCTATGTGGAAAAATTTAGGAATGGATGTTGAAACTCATGATATTCTATGTGAGGTTTTACCTCAAGCTTTTGGAGATGTATATTTAAGTCAGGAGAATCGTCCAGCTAATATGGATTATTTTAATATGGTGGTTTCCGATATTCATGGTATTAGACCAGCAGAATTAATTAAATTTCAAGAGGATGGTGGAAAAGTAGTAGGAACTTTCTGTATTCACGTTCCAGATGAAGTAGTGTTTGCTGCAGGGGGAATATCTACAGGTCTTTGTAGTGGTTCGCAATTTTGGGTTCCAGGTGGAGAAAAAGTTTTACCAACAGCAACTTGTCCTTTAATAAAAGCCTCTCTAGGTGCAAGATTCGATAAAACTTGTCCATTCTTTAGTATATGTGATCTATTTGTAGGTGAAACTACTTGTGATGGTAAGAAGAAGGCATGGGAGATATTAGCAGAAGATGCCGATATGTACATAATGGACATTCCTCAAATGAAAAGACCACAGGACTTTATAAAATGGGAAGACGAAATAAAGGGTTATATTAAAGAAATAGAATCTCTTACTGGAAATATAGTTACAGAAGAGAGTTTAATGAATGCTATAAAATTAATCAACAATAAGAGAAAAGCACTACAGAGGTTAAATAATTTTAGAAAATTGGATAATATACCTATAAGTGGTAGAGATGTTTTATTAATTCATCAAATTGCTTTTTATGATGACCCTGAAAGGTTTACGCAAATGGTAAATAATCTTTGTGATGAGTTAGATAAGAGAAAAGAAGAAAATATATCTGTTTTTGAAAAGGGCTCTAAGAGAATTTTACTTACAGGTACTCCATTATCAATACCGAACTGGAAATTACATCATATAATAGAAAACTCAGGTGGAGCAGTTGTATGTGAAGAAATGTGTACAGGTATTAGGTATTCTGAAGCTTTAGTAGATGAATCAGAAGGCGATATGAACCATATGGTTAAAAATTTAGCAGAAAGATATTTAGGCCATATTAACTGTGCTTGCTTTACTCCAAATAGAGCTAGAATAGATGATATTATTCGTCTTGCAAAAGAATACAATGTGGATGGAGTAATTGATGTTAATTTAAAATTCTGTAATATTTATGATACTGAAGGTTATTTTGTAGAGAGAGCATTAGCTGAAGAAAACATTCCTTGTATAGGCATTGAAACTGATTATACTGACGAGGATGCAGAACAATTAAAGACTAGAATAGGTGCATTTATCGAAATGCTAAATTAGAGAAAAAAATGAAAGATAGAAAGTACTATATACTCGTAAAAAATGCTAAAGATGCTATGGCACTTCATAAAAAACTAAGAGAAAATAATATTGTTTCAACATTGGCTCCGACTCCTAGAGAGGCGGACCATTGTTGTGGAGTTTGTATTATTTATGAAAATCCTTCAAATATAGAAAAAATCAAAAATATATCAATAGAGGAAAAAATAGAGATAGATGGTTTTTGGGATATGGAAAACAAAGATGATCCAAATAGATATAGATTTTGTTAGCAAAATAAGGTATCATTTTCATAGAGGGGGATACTATGGAATTTAAACAATTGGAGATTTTTGTTGAACTTGTTGAAAAGGAGAACTTTTCTGTTACAGCTGCTGAATTAGGAATTTCTCAACCGACTGTTAGCCTACAGTTAAAACAGTTGGAGGATGAACTGGATACACCTTTATTTATTAGATCCACTAGGGAATTAAAGTTAACAGATGAAGGTAGAAATCTATATAAAGAAGCTAAGGAACTGCTTTCTAGAAGAAAGCGAATAATGAACAAGTTCTTTAATAAGGATAAAAGAATAATATCAATAGGTGTTTCAACAATTTCAGGATCCTATATACTTCCTAATATTTTGGAAAAATATTGTAAAGATTTTCCAGATATTAAAATAGAAGTAGAGGAGACAAATAGCCTTGAAACCATAAAAAAGGTTGAAGACTACCAAGTTGACATAGGAATTGTAGGTATGGAAAAGGAAAGTGAAAACTGTAAATTTCATCCAATATACGAAGATGAATTTGTTTTCATATGTCCAAATACTGAATACTATAGGAAGTTAAAGGAATCTAATCCAACAATTAAAGAACTTGCTAAAGAGCCTTTGATAATTAGGGAATCAGGTTCTGGAATTAAGGATAATATGGACAAACTTTTAGCAGCAGAAAATTTAATAGTTAATAATTTAAATACCGTAATATCTATAAATGATGAAGAGGCAATTAAAAAATTAGTCGCTAATGGACTTGGAACTTCTTTTATTTCGAAAGTAGCAGTGGAAGATTTAGAAAAGGAAGAAAAAATCATAATTATTGAATTAACAAAGTATAAAGAAAGATTTCGTAATCTTTATGTTGCTTGGAATAAAAAGGTGAATTTGCCAAGTTATGTAAATGAATTATTAAATCAAATTATAGAATAATTAAAAACCCCAAGAAATTTTTGGGGTTTTATATAGTATGAGAAAATTAGACAATATGATTATAATATTTAAATGACTAGGCATATGAACACCTAGTCATTTGTAATTTATAGATTTATTTTTATATAATATAGTTCATTATCATCTAAATTAAGCATAAAAAGTTCAGAACTTAAATGTTTTCTATACAGTATAGTATTATCAACATTATCTTTATTTTTATTATTATCCTTAAAATAGTAATATCCTTGTATATATTCTGGTATATTTATATAGCCTTGAAATTTACTGCTATCAGCAGCATTAATATTTGAATTAATAATATAATCTTCTAATAATACTTTTAGATTATTAGTAAGAGGAAGTTTTTTCCAGTTTTGTGCAATTTTTATTCTATCCACTAGCTTATTAACTTCTTCTTTTGAAAACTCATATTTTGAATAAGCCATTCCAAGATTTTTTATTTCTCCGTAAGTATTAACATACACCGTTCTATAATCGGATATCTTCTCTAAATTGATTTCTATATTTCTATTTTTCTTACCATTATTTTTTTTAGATAAAAAATAAATAATTATTAAAATAATAAATAGTAAAAACAATATGCCAAATATAAATTTCATGAATATCTCTCCTTATTCCCCTAATAATATTTTATCATTAGATTTGGTTTTAAGGTAACAATTTGGCTACAATATATATACAAAAAATCAAAGATTTTATATTTTTAATATTATTTATTTAAGGTAACATTTGAAATCTCCTCTTGTAATGCATCAGTAACCCATCTATCACTACCAATGGTTATGGTTTCGTGTAAACCTAAATCCTTGAAATAATTTCTAGTATCTTCATCTATACTGTCTGTATCAGGTACTAAGAGTATTGGCAGTTGAGTAAGCCCTGCATAAGGACCAGCTACAATTCCGTCAGCATAGTTTAATCCACTTGCTAAAATAACAGAATGGGTATGATAATTTACATATTTTACTACTTCCAAGGATGTCTTATATCTATTTGAACCTGAAATTCTTTTAATATTTTTACTTGAAAAATTTTCTTCAATCTTATTTGTTATAGAGTTTTCTCCACCAACTATATAAATATCCAAAATATTATTATTTTTTACAAGAGATATTACATTTTCATCAATACTATTCGAGTTCCCTAATAGTATTGGATTATTGTATCTATTAGCAATTATAGTAGAGGATAATGCATCTGGAAAGTCGAATCCATTTGCAAAGGTAACGGAGTTATTATTTCCTGTTATTGAAAAAACTTCTTCTGCAACTTTTACAGATGTTTCAATTCTATTTGAACCACCGATTCTCTCAGTAATTATATTTAATCCCAATAGTTGATTTTCAACTTTTTCTGAAAGAGTACCCTCTAAGCCTATTATATATGCTTTTTTCACTCCAAGCCTTTTTAGTAGCTGAACATTATCATTATCTATACGATCCTTGCTAGATAGGATTATTGGACCATCAGAAGCCGTTGCAAGTGGTGATGCACTTAAAGCATCGGGAAAGGAGTTTCCGTTTACTATTACGGCTATATCTGCTGATTTAAACCTTTCACCAACGAGACGTGCCGTTTCAAATCTGCTCTTTCCACGAAGTCTTAAATTATCATTCCAACTTATATGTAAATCTATATCCCTTGTAACTGGCTTTGTATAGTCCATTGGAACTGAATGGGTTCTATTATCGTAAAACCATCCACCAAAAGTTTTAGTATAAACACCGGAATTTGTTTCTGTTTTTTTATAGATTGGATTCTCTGGTGCTGTAGGAGTTTCACCATAGTTTAAAATTTCAGAAGGTACTTCTATTCCATTTATCCTAGTATTATAAGTTATCTCAATTTTGTCACCAGGATTTTTTTCTGGTTTTAACTTCAACTGGCCAACGGTTTTAAATATATATTTATAAATATTTCCAGAATTGTCCTTAACTGAAAACATATATACTCTTTCACTTGTTTCCTCTGTTATAATATCGAAGTATACAGATTTAACTAAGCTTTTACCATCATTTTTAAAGGAATTCTTATCCAGTCTATCATATAGACCTATGGCTGTTTTATTACCAACTAATTCATAGAACCCATCTTTATCCATTTCTATATCCTGAATTTTATAATAATTGAAATTTAAAAGTGGACCGCCTGTATTTGCATATCTTCTGTAATAAACGGATTCTATAAAATTGCCGTCCTTATAAAATCTACCTATTAAAGCTCTTCCCATTTCAGTTGTAATTATTCTACTCTTTCTTTTAGAAAGTTTATAACCGCTTTTTTTAAGAGCCTTTTCCTGATATTCAGTTAAATTAAGATAACCTCTATAGTCATTTTGTAATGCAGAGTGACTTTCTCCAAATTTTCCATAAACATCTTCGTCTATTTTAGTATAATCGCTTTTTTCATCTTCACTTGCTAATGATGTATTTGTATTTACAGAAAATGATATTATTAAAACCAATATTATAGATAATATATGTTTTAATTTTACTCCATATTTTTTCATATATTCCTCCTATAGACAATAACATCATTATATAATAAAAAACTATCTTATACAAAATATAAGATAGTTTAAACTTTATTAATATAGCAACCCTTGTTCTAGTAATTTTCCTAAGTAATATGACATTTGTATTCTCCACCAAGGCCAGTCATGGTCAACATCATACCCCCAGTAATCGATCCAAGCAGGAATATTTTTAAATTTAAAGGCATCTTCCATAATTCTAGTGTCCTTTATACTCTGCTCCTCCCATTTTCCTTGACCAGTTGCTATAATAATATGGCTTTGTCTATATTTATCAATAAACCAAGGATCATTTTGATTCCATATATAATCAACTGGAGAATTTTCATATACATTGAATTCATTATAATTGGAATTTATAATGTACCTAATATCATAAACACCACTTAATGCAATGGTACTATCGAAGACATCAGGATGTCTTAATAGAAAATTAACAGCATGATAGGCTCCCATACTGCAACCAGTCGTCATAAAAGGTCCTGGATTATTTGTATAATCCTTTATGAATCCCACTAATTCATTTACTATGTACCTATCAAATGCATTGTGCATTTCAGCTTTATCATGTTGGTTTTTCCAATTTGCAAGAAAGGCTTCATTGTCAACAGAGTCTACAGCAAATATCTGTATATGACCGTTATCAATAAACCAAGCTATAGATTCTATCATTTTAAAGTCTTCATATTCATAGAAACGACCACCAGAGGAAGGAAAGACCATTATTACCTTTCCACTATGTCCATATCTTTTAAACGGCATCTCTCTACATAAATTACTTGAGTAAAAACTATGGTATTCAATATTCATAATTATTTCCTTTCAGTTGATATTGCACTAATTATTTCTTCTAATTTACTTTTTTCTGAAGTTCTTATTATAAAACCATATTTACCCATTATTGATGAAAAAATACCAGGTATAGATTGAATATCTATTATAAATTCACCATATTTTTCAACTATTTCCTCTAAAGAATGTAGATAATCTCTATCTTTTCTACTTATATAGCAACAATAATAAGGTCTTGTAATATTTGCTTCAAAACTATTATTTGTAACTATATTGGCATATTCTTTGTAAATATCAAAATTATTTGCATAGTTAAACATATCCGTTGTACTTCCGCCAGGTGGTCTACAGTTTATCTCCAATGCCATTAATTTTCCATTACTCTTCAATCTAAAGAATTCTATATGGAAAAACCTTTCATATAAACCAAAGGCCTTAACACATTTTTCACCATAGTCTATTAAATCTTCAGGAATATCCCTAGGAATATAATAGTACATATCCGTATCATGTTCAGTTATTTCCAAAACGGCTTTATCATATATTAAAGTAGAGGAGAATACAGTATTTCCATTTTGATCTGTCAACCCATCGTATGTTACAATATCTCCTTCAATAAATTCCTCCATTATATAATCTAAATTATGTTTATGATTAAAGAATTCCTGTAATTCCTCATTAGAATTTATTTTATATGTATCACTGGCACCAACACCTGAATCGGGTTTTATACATACTGGAAAATTTAATTCATTAGCAAGGGATAGAGCGTCTTCAAAATCTGTGAAAACTCTACCTTTAGCAACGGGGATTCCTGCATTTTTAAAAAATTGTTTCATTTTTGATTTTCTCTTGATTTTATCCATATCTGAATTTTTAAAACCAAAAACATTAAAGTCAGTTCTTAAAGCTGCATCAAGTTCTAACCAATGTTCATTTTGTGATTCAACTCTATCTATTTTTCCATATTTATGAGTAAAATAACCACAGGCTTTTAGCACCTGATTATAGTCTTCTAGATTATCCACCTTGTAATATTCAGTTAAATTGGACTTTAGATTATCGGATAAATTATCGTAGGATTCATCAGCAATTCCGAGAACATTAACTCCATTCTCATTTAATCTAATTATAAAGTTTTCAAAATTATTTGGAAAATGTGGTGATATAAATATATAATTCATTGTGACCTCCTAAGTTTATTTAAATAAAGTAATAGTTTATATATTTAACATTATACTATAATTGGACATTTAAATATATATTAAATATATTTATTCCTAGATACATCAGTATGAAAGCTACCTTGCATAACGATGTACCTTGCTATATAATATATTCAAGGAGTTGAGGAAATGAATACTCAATTGAAAAAAGGCGTGTTGGAATTATGTGTATTAGCAGTAATAAATAGAAAGGATTCCTATGGATATGAAATAGTGGAATCATTGGCCGATATTATAAATATGTCAGAAGGGACAATTTATCCCATGTTGAGAAGATTATCAAAGGAAAATTATGTGGAAATATACTACAAGGAATCTCAAACTGGTCCACAGAGAAAATATTATAAAATTACTGAAACGGGAAAAGAATATTTGAAGAAATCTTATGAGGACTGGAATACTTTAGTCTATGGAGTAAGATCCATTTTAGAGGAGGATAAATAATGAACGAAAAAGAGTTTATGGAATTATTGGATTATTATTTTAGGGATGTGGATGGATTTATTTACAATGAAATAAAATCTGATTATGAAGAGCATTTTAGAATGGGAATCTTAGAGGGAAAAACAGAAGAGGAAATATCTCGTTCACTGGGAAGCCCAAAGGAAATATATGAGGAGTTTAAATCAGAGGGAATTTTTGATGAAAATAGAAAAGGAAATTTCTTTGATGGTATAAATGGAGATTTCTTTACTGATATAGCCGACAGAATAGGAAATATATTTACAAAAAAAGAAAAGCATGAAAAAAGAAATGATCTTGTAATAGAAAATAAAAAAATTGATATGCCAATTCACAGACTTGAGATAAAGGTTGCAAATACGGATATTTATGTGGAAAATCATAATGAAGAATATATAGAGGTTACTCATTCAGCAATAGATAAGGAATATGATTTTACAGTTCTCAAAGAGGGGACTACCTTAAAGGTTGGTACTTACGACTATAATAAATTCGATATAAATAAGTATTTCTCTTTTGGATTCAACAGTCCAGTACAGGAGATTTATATTAAAATACCAATGGAAAATGAGGCCAATATAAGTATAAATTCAGAATCTGGAAATAGTAAAGTATATGTTAACAATAATAATATCAATTTCTTTTCTGCATCAGGAAATTTGGACTTGGAGTCAAAGGGAAATGCGTTAAAGGTTACAACGGCGTCAGGTGATATAAATGTTAAGGGTATAAAAAATAGCATAAATATAAATAATGTATCAGGTGAAACGAATATAGATTCCGAATCACCAGAAATAAATGTAGATACTGTTTCAGGTTTATTTAATTTCGATATAGAGAGTTCAAATAATATATCTGTAAATACGGCTGCAGGAAATGTTAATGGCATAATAAAGAATTTAAATGCTGCCGTAGATATATCTACAATATCAGGAGAGATAATATTTAATACAGCCTTTGGTATAAAAAAGAATATTGTAAAGTCATACAAGGATATTATAGGTACAGGATATAGCAAATTAAAGATAAGAACAGTTTCAGGAAGTATAAAAATCAAAACGGATAATTAAAAGGCAGAAATTTCTGTCTTTTTATATTTTTAAATATAGTATACTAATATATATTGGTATAAAGGGGAAAAATATGGAAAATAGAAAATTGATAGCAGAGGCTATAGAAGCAAGGGATAGAGCATATACTCCATATTCTAAATTTAAAGTAGGTGCTGCGTTACAATGTGAAAATGGTAATATTTATACTGGATGCAATATTGAAAATGCCGCTTTAAGTCCTACGAATTGTGGTGAGAGAACTGCATTTTTCAAGGCTGTATCAGAAGGTGAGAGAAAATTTAAAAAGATTGCCATAGTTGGAGGGTTAGAGGATAAAGGAATAGTCGATTATGTATTTCCTTGCGGAGTATGCCGACAGGTTATGATGGAATTTTGTAATGAAGATGAATTTATAATCATAGTGGCAAAGGATGAAAAGGATTATAAAGAATTTTTATTAAAGGAATTATTGCCAAATGGTTTTGGTGGAGATGATTTAAAGTAGAGAAAAGTAGGTGAGATATTTGATTAGAAAAAACAAAATGGACAAAATATTATTTATTTATTTTATAGTCTTATTAATAGTATCATTAATTGTAGGTAAATTTTTCATTATGGGAAATGAAATGGGTTATTCTGTAATATTTTTTTATATATTATTACCAGTTAGTTCATTTATAACAAATTTACTTTCCAGTATGTTAGGTGGAATGATGAAATATTTATTTTTACTAATATATCCAATTTTTGGAATTGCGCTACCAATAATTGTATTTACATCTGGGTATCAGTCATTATCTTTATATTTTGGTTTAATTCCATCAGTAGCAGGATTTATTATAGGTACATTTATTAAAATGATGAGAAATGTAAAAGAGAATAAAAAATATATGAAAAAATAAAATATTAGTTTATATTCTTAAAAGGGTATAAACTTTTTTAATTGACAAAGAAAAAATTCAAAGTTATAACTTAAATACCATGGTATGTAAAAGGTGATAATATGAGAAAACAAAGGGATCCAGAGAAAACTAAATTTGAAATACTTGATGCAGCTGAAAAATTATTTCTTGAAAAGGGCTATGATAAAACCACTATTGCAGATATTGTAGATGAAATTGGAATGACAAAGGGAGCAATTTACCACCATTTTAAATCTAAAATGGATATATTGGAAAATTTATTTTACTATAGAGCTACAAAAAATTTGGAAAATTATAGAACTGGAGAAAATGCATTAGAGGATTTAAGAAATCTTTTTGGTATTTCATTACAATCTCATAATACACAAGCTATAGTCTATTCGGCGTCACTATCCTTAAAGAGCCCAGAAATATTGGGTGAACAGTTTATTGATACCTTAGATTCTGCATATGAAATTTCAAATATAATAGAAAGAGGAATTAAAGATGGTTCTATAAATACTAAATATCCTAGAGAAGTTGCTGAATTAATTTTAATATATTTAAATATGCGTATAGGAGTTTTTTTAGGTGAATTTACAAAAGATGAATTTATTAGGAAAATTCATTTTATTAAAGAGGTATTAGATAACTTAAATGTTCCAATTTTCAATGAAAAAGTCTTGGAAGATGCAGAGAACTTATTTGATTTTATAAATAGAAATAAAAAATAGCATGTCTATTTTTTTGAAAACTTACATACCAAAGTATGTATATTGGAAAAATATAATTGGATTATGTAAATTTTTTTAAACAATAACATACTAAGGTATCTAAATATATATTACATTAATAAATTTTTTTGCGGAACAACATACCGTAGTATGTAGATTTAAAAAATTAATATAGAGATTTAAAAGTTTTATTAACATACCATATTTTAAAATAGGAGGAAAAATGGAAAATATACTGGAAACAAAAAATATTACAAAAAGTTTTAAGAGTAAAGATATTTTAAAAGGAATTGATTTAAATTTAAAAAAAGGTGAAATATATGTTTTACTTGGGAAAAATGGTGCAGGTAAATCCACTTTTTTTAAGATTCTTACAGGTTTTATGTCAATGACAAATGGCGATATATATTTTTATAACAGAAATATAAAGGACTATAAGAATAATTATTATAAAGAAATTGGTTTTAATATAAACGAGCCTAAATTTTATGAACATTTAAATGGAAGGGAAAATTTAGAGTTACATTGTGATTATATGAATTGTGATTATGACAATGTGAACTACTGGTTACATTAGGGTAGGACTTTCTTTAGATAATAGAAATCCTGTAAAAAATTATTCCATGGGTATGAAGCAGAGACTAAGTATTGCTAAGGTTTTAATTCATAATCCAAAACTTATTATAGTAGATGAACCGTTAAATGGACTTGATCCAAATGGCATTAGAGAGTTTAGGGAACTATTTAAAGAGATTTCAAATCACGGTATAACAATTTTAATGTCAAGTCACATACTTTCTGAGGTGGAAAAAATTGCAGATAGAATAGGAATTATAAACAGTGGAGATCTTGTATTAGAAAGTAGTTTAGAGAATTTAAAGAAATTTCACAAAGATGATTTTGAAGATTTTATTATAGATAAAATGGAAGGAAGGTTTTAATGAAGTATTTTAAATTGGAGTTTAGGAAAATAAATAAAAAGCCATATATTATTGCAGGAATTGCCATTGCTATTTTTAGCTTATCATTAGTTTTTTTAATGTCCATAATTCAATATATTGATCCAATGGAAATTAAAAAAGATCCTAGTTTAGCATCATATGACTTTCTATATGGAATTATGATAATAATAAATATAATAGGATTTTCGTGTTTAGCTGCTACTATGCATGGAAGATTCACAATGGAATCATATAAAGATGAAAATATTTACTTAACAATTCCATATCCTGTAAGTAGAAAAAAATATTATTTTGCAAAATAACAATTGTAAATCTATTTTGTATCGTTTCTTTCTTAATATCAGTTATTTTTAGTTTGACTATATTTACATTAATTGAATTTTTATTTAATATTATAAAATCACCTTGGAGCATTAATATTATAATTAATAGTATTCCTATAATTTTAACAGGTATATTATTTGTAATTGGCATAGGTATTATTTCACTATATATAGGATGGTTGAAGAATTCCCTTCCTCTTGTAATAGTTTCTTCTCTTGTTATTAGTTCTATTATTAGTAATGGGTTTACTTATGGTGGAGGAACTCCTCTATATATTTTAGGAATTATTATTTTTACAGTATCATTGTTTTAAATACTTTTATTTTTCTAAAAGTTGAAAATTTAGAGGTGGAATAATGAAATTATTAAATAAAAATTTTATTTTATTAGTAGGAAGTCAACTATTCTCCGTTTTTGGAGCTGCAATTGTACAATTTGCAATTTCTTTATATGTTTTGGATAAAACTGGATCCATGGCTACATTTAGTTTAGTGCTATCCTTATCCATGGTATCAAGGATTATTTTCTTACCCTTTGGAGGGATTGTTGCAGATAGGTTTCCTAAGAGAAAGCTTATGATAATAATGGACTTTATATATTTTTTAATGGCTTTAATACTTGCATTTGGAATATTTAAAGGCTATGGAATAATTATAATGGCCATTGTTTCAATAGTACTAGGTATAGTTTCCTCCTTTGAAACACCTATTGTACAATCATCTATTCCAATAGTGTGTACAAGGGAGAATATTCCTCAAGCCAATGGAATAATAAATTCAGTGGCAATGCTTTCAAATATTATTGCTCCAATTTTAGCAGGAATTATATACAGTTATAAAAATTCTTATATTAGCTTTATTATATCTTCAATTTTCTTTTTACTTGCTGTAATCTGTGAGATATTTCTTGTAATAAAACAGGATAATTTAGAAAAAGTAAAAGGATCTGTTTTTAAAATAGTTAAAGATGATACAGCACAAACCATAAATTACTTAAAAAATAATAATATTATTATAAAGATTTGTCTTGTAGCATTTTTAATAAATTTAATAATATCTTCCTTTATTACAGTTGTTATTCCTTATACTGTAAGAATTAAATGGTCTATTGGTGAGGAGCTATTTGGTTTTATGAATATGTTATTTGCTATAGGTGGACTTATGGGTTCCATACTCGTATCTATAATTGCCTCTAAGATTAAAGGAGATGGCATAAGTAAAATGTTTTTAGCTGGTTCAATGATATTTGCATTTTTGGTTTTACCTTATTCTGGTATATATAATAATATTACTTCATTTTGTATTATGACTGGAATAGTAACCATTTCAAATGGAATATTTACAATGGTATCGATACAGCTTATATCATATATTCAAATTATTACAGAGGAAAAATTACTCGGTAGAGTAATATCATTTATTATGATGATCTCAGTACTTGCTATGCCAATGGGGCAAATGGTATATGGTTATTTAGGACAGTTTATAATTGGACAAAATGCTGTTATATTAATTACAGTAGTAGCTATTTTATCCGCATTGACTACTATATATTCAAGAAATATTTTTAGAAAACTTGAATTAAATAATTAGTATTTATTAGTAAAAAACAAAATACCTATAAGCAATTAAGCTTACAGGTATTTTCTATTTTTATTTTAAATTAAGCTTCTACAGCTATTTCAACCTCATCAGTCCAAAGTCCGTGAATATTACAGTAGCTTGTTGAGATTAATTTTCCACCTTTGTTGATTTTTAATTTGTTAACAACTTTAGGTGAAGTCAATGCTTCTCCTTCTCCATGAGCTGAGAAATCATAGTTTCCGATTTCTATTGGAAGTTTAGCTCCTTCAGGTAAGTAGAATAATTTAATCCAAACAATATGATGTTCAAAAGTATTTGGATGGTCTATTTCCTTACCAACTTCAACTACAACTTCAAATTCTTCTCCTGCTTTTACTGATGCTGGTGCAACTATTGCTGGAACGTGTTTTTCACCTTTCCAGTCTGCTGATTGATATAATTCTCCTATATTCATAAAATCCCCCTTTAAATTTTTTGTAATTTATTTTTATTATTTAAGTTACAATAATATATATACCTTATTTTTCAAAAAAATAACATTAATTAGAAAAAAAGATAAATTATTATAATCTTTTGTTATAATTATAGATAATAAGGATGTGAATTATGAAATTTAATATAATTGCCACTACAACTTTTGGGTTGGAAGCCGTGGTAAAAAGAGAATTACAGGATTTAGGATATAATAATATCAAGGTTTTAGATGGTAAGGTCGAAATAGAAGGCAATGAAGAAGATATTGCCATTTTAAATATAAATTTAAGATGTGCAGAGAGGGTTTTAATAAAGGTAGGAGAATTTAAAGCTTTAACTTTTGATGAATTGTTTGAAAAGACGAAAGCAATTCCTTGGGAGGAAATTATACCGGAAAATGGAGAGTTTCCAGTTGATGGAAAAAGCGTTAGATCTAAGCTGTTTAGTATTTCCGATAGTCAGGCAATTGTAAAAAAAGCAATTGTGGAAAGATTGAAATCCGTATATAAAATAGATTGGTTTGAAGAAGATGGACCAAAATATAAAGTGGAAGTAAGTCTATTAAAGGATATTGCAACTTTGACAATAGATACTTCTGGAGAAGGCCTTCACAAAAGAGGTTATAGGGACAGGGCTGGAGATGCTCCTATTAAGGAAACTTTAGCTGCAGCTATGATAAAATTATCTTATTGGAATCCAAGTAGAACATTGTATGATCCATTTTGTGGGTCGGGAACAATATTAATTGAGGCAGCAATGATCGGTAAAAATATTGCTCCTGGAATCGATAGAGAATTCATTTCACAAGACTGGAGCATAGTAGGTAAGGATATTTTCAAGAAGTATAGAAAAGAGGCTTTGTCTAAAATAGATCATGATGTTAAACTACATTTACTTGGTTCAGATATTGAAAAACGTTCAATACTAAGAGCTAGAGACAATGCGGAAAATATTGGTGTTAATGAAGATATACAATTCTTTATGAAGGACATGAGAGATGTGGATCTTTTAGATAATTATGGCGTTGTTATTACAAATCCTCCCTATGGTGAAAGAATGGGAGACAAGGAAGATATAGAGTCATTGTATAGGGATTTAGGAAAAAAATTCGAAGATTTTCCTACATGGTCACTATATTTAATTACTAGTAATGAAAAATTTGAAAGACTATATGGTAAAAAAGCTGATAGGAAAAGAAAATTATATAATGGTAGAATAAAAGTAGACTATTATCAATTTTATGGACCAAAGCCACCAAGAGACGAATAAGAGGTCATATCATTGAAGGATAAAAAAATATTAGATTTTCTAAAATTAAAAAACAGTTTAAAAATATTCGATTATTTATCCGATTGGATTAGAATTATAGATATAGAAGGAAATATTCTTTACGAAAATGATTCTATGGTAGAGTTTTGTGGAGAATCTAATGTAGGTAAGAATTGCTATGATGAGAATTGCTTGGAAAGAGGGATTCCTACTGGAACTAGAATTGAAGAATTTAATCTTAAACACAATATTAATAAGAAAATAGAAATTGATGGAGATATTTTTTTAGTCAAATCTTCTCCAATATTAGACGATGAAAACAATATTAAAGCCATTATAGAGGATTTTAGAAATATAACCGTAGAGGTTATTGCAATAAAACGATATGAGGAAGTGGCTAAGAAAACCCAAAAGGAATTAACGGATGCAAGAATAATTCAAGAGGGAATATTGCCATCAAAAGGAAATCACAGTGGACTTTGTATTGATTATAAATATATACCTTCAATGTTTTTATCAG
This sequence comes from uncultured Gallicola sp., assembly GCA_964345925.1. Classification (GTDB taxonomy): domain Bacteria; phylum Bacillota; class Clostridia; order Tissierellales; family Peptoniphilaceae; genus Miniphocaeibacter. Next base: position 17,511 of record CAYFSP010000027.1, read on the forward strand.
GTGATATGTTTGATGTTATTAAAATAGATGATGATAGAGTTTGCCTTTATATTGCTGATGTTGTAGGACATGGTTTATCGGCATCTCTAATTACAATGTTTATAAGACAGACGATGAGAATGTTGGTAACATCTGAAAAATTGATTTATCCCGACAGTTTATTATCTGCATTAATAAAGAGATTTGGGGAATTGAATTTAGAAGATGATAAATACTTTACGATTTTTTATGGTGTATACAGTAAGAGCAAAAATGAATTGGAATATGCAAATGCTGGTCATAATGCAATACCTATAAAGATTAGTAAAGAAGGAGAAGTGAGTTTAATAGAAGGAAGAGGTCTTCCAATTTCTTTGATCTTTTCCAAGGGGAAGTATACAGAGAGTAAGATAAAATTAAACGTTGGGGATAAAATTCTATTTTATACAGATGGAATAACGGAGACAAGGGATTATTTTAATGAATTTTTTGGAGTTGAAAGGCTTATGCAGGTCATAAGAAAAAATAAAAGAAATCTACTAGACTCCATAGTCAATTCCGTTATTTCATATAGATGGGGTTCCCAAGAGGACGATATAGCAGTATTACTAGTAGAAAGGTTGGATGATGTAGATGAGTGTGAAACTAGATTTGAGTAATTCATTAGTAGGAAAAAAAATTGTAAGTATAAAAGAAAAAGCTTTAAAAGCTTTAGATACAACTTTGGAAAAAACAGGTGAGGGTAATGATTTTCTAGGTTGGATTGACCTTCCTGTAGATTATGATAAAGAGGAATATGGAAGAATTAAAAAATCTGCAGATAAGATTAAGAAGGATTCAGAAATTCTTGTAGTTATAGGAATTGGTGGAAGTTACTTAGGAACAAAGGCCGTAGAAACTGCTATAAAACCATATTTTGGTAAATTGGATGGCGTAGAGTTAATATATGCAGGTCATCAACTAAGCTCCACTTATATGACGGAATTATTGGAGTATTTAAAGGATAAGGAATATAGTATAAATGTTATTTCTAAATCTGGAACTACAACTGAACCAGCAGTTGCCTTTAGATTTTTAAAAGAGGCTATAGAGGAAAAATATGGCAAGGAAGAATCAGTAGGAAGAATTTATGTAACTACTGATAGGGAAAAAGGTGCATTAAAGGGATTATCCGATGAAGTTGGATATGAAACATTTGTAGTACCAGATGATGTAGGTGGAAGATTCTCTGTTTTAACAGCAGTTGGTTTATTGCCATTAGCAGCAGCAGGTGTGAATATAGATGAGCTTATGAAAGGTGCTCAATTAGGTAGAGAAAAATACACTTCAAAGGACTTTGACGAAAACCTTGCATTACAATATGCACTTGCTAGAAATATTTTATATGATGAACATATGGCAATAGAAAATCTTGTAACATATGAGGAGAAGATGAGATATATTTCTGAGTGGTGGAAACAATTATATGGTGAGTCTGAAGGTAAGGATGGTAAGGGAATATTTCCTGCATCTACTGTTTTCACTACGGATTTACACTCTATGGGACAAATGATACAAGATGGTGTAAGAAATATTTTTGAAACGGTAATATCCATTGAAAAACCAGAAAAGGATATTGTTATAAAAGAGGATGAAGCTAATTTAGATTCTTTAAACTATATTGCAGGACGTTCTATGGACTATGTAAACAGTAAGGCGATGGAAGGAACGGCAGTAGCACATGTTAAAGGTGGAGTTCCAAATATAAAAATCGAAATAGATAATTTAAATGAAGAGAATTTAGGAGAACTATTATATTTCTTCGAAATAGGAGTGGCAGTTTCAGGTTATATGTTAGGTGTTAATCCATTTAATCAACCTGGAGTTGAAGAATATAAAACACAGATGTTTAAATTACTTGGAAAACCAGGATTCTAATATATACTATAGAAAGAATTAACATATTATAGTTAAAGCTTAAGTATTTAAAATAAGATTAAATGTAAAATCAAGTATCCCTTGCTTTTAGAATATATTTCAAAAAGTAAGGGATATTTGATTTCTATTTTACGAATTAGACAATTATTTGACTAATTAATATAAATAGCTACTAGTATTGGCTAAAATTTGCTATAATATAGACATTGAATATTTATATTTTTTATAGGAGGAGGTCTATATGAATATAGTTAAAGAATATATGTCGGAAATTTTGTTTAAAACCAAGAGAAGGTTACCAGAATATATTTTAACATTACTAGGTATTGTAGTTGTAACAACTATAGCTGCTTTTATTGGAATGAAAATTATTGGAGTGGAAAGCGCATTTCTTAAATCTCTATTAATTGGAGTTTTCTCATCATTACCTATAGTAGGATCAGGATTTGTTATGATTCCTTGGATAATTGTAAGGCTTATTATGAAGGATCCAGGACTTGCTGGTCAATTAGCAATTATATATATTATTTTAGTAATGGTTAAACAAGGACTTACTCCTTATTTAAATGGAAGTAAGTATGGAATTAGACCAATAATTACATTTGTTATTTTCATAATTTTTTATATTTTCAAAAGATTGACAGGTGCTTACATAGCTTCGTTTATAATATTGTTAATAACAACTACTTTTGAAGTTTTAGATATTCAAAATACCATTAGAAATTATAAGAGAAGAAATAGAAGAAAGTCAGAATATAGGCAGAGACAGTAAGGGTTAGTAGGAGGAACTGCTAATCTTTATTTTTTTCTTGCAAAAAATTTAGATAAGTTATATCATATTAAGCATATATATTTTACTGTAGTAAAGGAAAAGGGGAGAAAACATGACACAAAAAGTATTTTATCAAGGCGAAATAATAGACGAATCGGAAGTGAGTATAAGTATTAGATCAAAGGCATTTAACTATGGTTTAGCATGTTTTGAAGGAATTAGAGCGTACTGGGACGATGAGGAAAAACAATTATACGGTTTTTGTATGAAGGAACATTATGATAGATTATTGGAATCTTGTAAATGTTTAAATATGAAAATTCCATACACATCAGAAGAATTATGCGATTATACAATTGAATTATTAAAAGCAAATAATTGTAAGACCACTACATATATAAGACCAGTAGTTTATAAAGGATCAGAGACTTTAAAGCCATCATTAATGGAAATGGATGATAGGATTGTAATATACACTCAGCCACTTGATTCATATTCTGGGAAAACAGAATTAAAAGTAGCTGTATCCAGTTGGAGAAGAATTTCAGATACTTCATTACCACCAAGAACAAAAGCTACAGCTGGCTATTTAAACTCTGCTTTAGCAGGACTTGAAGTTTTAAGTAAGGGATATGACGAAGCGATATTCTTGACAAATGCAGGATTTGTTTGTGAGGGACCAGGAGAAAATATTTTCTTTGTTAAAAATGATAAGCTTATAACACCACCACCTTCAGATGATATTTTAGAGGGTATAACGAGAGCGTTGGTAATGAAACTTGCTAAAGATGAATTGGGAATGGAAGTAGTAGAGCGTTCTGTAGCAAGAACTGAGTTATATAACAGTCAAGAGGTTTTCTTCTCAGGTACGGCAATGGAGGTTACGGCAGTAGTTGAAGCCGATGATAGACAAATTGGAACAGGTCGTGAAGGAGAAGTTTGTAAACGATTAAAGGATATATTCGAAAAGGTTGGAGTAGGAAAAATAGATAAATATAAATATTTAACAATGCCTGTTTGGTAAAAATAGAGACCATCCTATATTAGGAATGGTCTTTTTCTTTTATTAAAAAACTTTTTATTGAAAATTTGGCTTCGGATATTACAAGTCCTAACAATGTAAAAAATGTTCCAAGAAATGATAATGGTGTAATATTCTCATTTAATACAAAGAAGGAAGTAACAACTGTAATAACAGGCACTAAGTAAATATAATTTGTAGTACTGACTGTTCCTAGAACCTTTAATGCATAGTTCCAAGTTACAAAGCATAATGCTGATGCTCCTAGTCCTAAGAAGACAATATTAAATAGATTTATTGGAATAAGAAATCTTGAAAGGTTTAAATTAAAATCCATAAAGAATAGTGCAGGTATCATAAATATTATTCCATACATAAAAATTCTTCTTGTCGACTGAATAATATTATATCCATAAGTTCCTATTTTATTTACAAAAATAGAGTAAAAAGCCCATAAAAGTGCAGCACCAACTGCCAATAAATCACCTATTGGATTTAATTTTAACTTAGTTCCATTAAAACTTATTAAAAATATTCCTATAATTGCAAGTATAAATCCTAATATAAAATTTGATTTCAATTTGTTTTTTCTATTTATTAAGTATGACAAAAATGCTGTAAAAAATGGTGCTATTGCAACTAACACTCCAACATTTGAAGCCATTGTATACGTTAGAGCTATATTCTCAAATAAAAAATATAATGTTACACCTGTAATACCAGCTAAAATAAATGTTAATTCCTGTTTTTTGTCAGTTAATTTCATTTTTTTAGGATATGCTATTAATAAGGCTATATATCCAATAATAAATCTGAAGAAAAGTATTTCAATAGGCTTAAAATCCTCTAATAAAAATTTAGTGGAAATAAATGTATTGCCCCAAAATAAAACAGACATAATTGCAAATAGATGACCCTTTAATAAATTGCTTTCCTTCATATTACACTTCCTTTTCAAAATAAATAATTACTGTTCATTGTATCATAAAATAAAATAATAAATATTCTTTATTTCCCATTTGTATTGAAATCAGTAGGAGATGGTTTTATAAATAAAGAAAAAATATTTTACCTATATACGATTTTTGGATTATCCTTCATTGCGTTTCTCTTATATTCTACATTTGGATAACCTATAACCAAAGTGGTTACTATTTTCTTCTTCTTACTTAAGCCAAATTCCTTTTTTAATTTAAAGGAAATTCTGCTAGCAATGGAGAAAAAACCGCTATATAGAACTCCTAGTCCTAAAGATTCTGCCATTAAAGCCATATTGGATGCTGCTAGAGCACCATCTATTTTACTACTGGATACTATTCCTATTGCAATAGGAGCTTTCTTAAAGAAGAAATCATCATCAATTTCAAAATCCTTATAGGCTTTATTGAATTTTCCTATAATCTTACTTAACTTTCTAAACAGATGTACAGCTATATCCTCAACTTTTCTTCTATCCTTATCTATTACAATATAAGTAACATCTTGACTATTTCTAGCAGTAGGTGTCCATCTACCCGCTTCAATTATATTTAGAATATCCTTTTGGGATATGTCCTTATCTTTAAAATTTCTAATGCTTCTTCTAGATATTATTGAATTCAACAGTTCGTCAGGTTTAACCTTTATTAGATTGTCTAAATATTTAGGTTTCTCGTCATAACCGCTTATATCAACTGCTTCATTTGGACAAATTGCTGAACAATGACCACATTTCATACAATTATCACTTTTTATTTTCGCCTTATTACTTTTTAAAACAATGTTTTTTTGTGGACAATCATTTATACATAAATTGCATCCAATACATTTATCTTCATTAATACTGATTATATGTTTCATTATATTCTCCTTGTATAATGAACTTAAGTCAAAACTATAGTTCATTTATGATTTTATATATAATTAACATAATGTTGTGGATTGTTTTTTTCTCCTATAGCCTTGACTATTATATTAAGATTACAACCACATATTTATGTTTTTTTGTTTATTAGTTAGATAACGCTAGACGTTTCATCTTCTGCAAGGATACATGACATGTGGAGACTATTGCGTTACTACAAAGGGAAATTTCGTAGAAATCCTGAGATTCAAGCCCTTTCGCGACTATTTTGAGTTTGTGGTAGATGAGCATAATTTCAAGAAAAAAGTGCTAAAAAAGTATTTCAATGTTTCAGTGGTGGTTGACCTAGTTAGTGGA
>CAYFSP010000028.1:0-22731 GCA_964345925.1 uncultured Gallicola sp.
TTTACAAATCCCGATACTATAATTGTTATATATAACATTACAAGTATTACTGCAGTTGTTACACGACTTGCCTTAATACTTATTTCTATATTTCTCTCATCTGAATTTTTTATTCTCTCTTTTCTTAGTCTATACTTATTTTTTATAAGAATATAATCTCTAATTAAATTCACTAAAGCTGCAAAAATTAATCCACATCCCATTCCCATAAAATACCATATGGAATTTATTTCAAAATTAAATTTTTCATAATATTTTCCCATTAAAGCTATGACTATAGTTATAATTCCCAACAGTAAAATCATTGAAAATATAACCATTCTTTTAATTATTTCCTTTTTATATTCCTCGTCAGTTCTTATGTTTTTTCCATAAAACATCCCTATAATAATATCCCCCTACTATATTTTTTTATTGTAATAATTTGTAAATACTATAATTAAAATAAACTTTAATACCAGTATTACAGATGTAATAATTATTATTAACTTATTCACTTGAAATAATCCCATTATTAAAATTATGAAAGAAAGTATATAAGTCATTATTTCAGAAGTAATACTCTTACTTTTCATTATAATAATCTTATTTCTCTCATCTTCCACAGCAACTTTTTTTATCCTTTTTAAATCTCTCTCTTTCTCTTCACTTACGGTGAAAAATATTATTATATTCATTATTCCAAAAGCCATTGAGACAGAACCGAGTCCATAACATATCCCTGAAAAAGACTTTACATCTTCTCCAGTAAAAATGTTAATTGCCATATATAATAATATTGCTCCAATTAAAATCTCTAAAACTCCTAATATCCCCTTTTTTTCGTCACTCTTCCTCCTCGTATATAAAAATATCCTCTATTTGTAAATTAAAATATTTTGCAATTTTAAATGCCAAATTAATAGAAGGATCATATCTTCCATTTTCAAGAGAACCTATGGTCTGTCTTGTAACCTCTAGTATATCCGCTAATTCCTCTTGATTTATTCCCTTTTCTTTTCTCAATTCCCTTAATCTATTTTTCATATTCGCCCTCAAATGTTAAGTTAACTTTCCATAATTTTATTATACCACCTTTTCCCTAAATGTAAAGTAGATTTTCCATGAAATTAAAAAAATAACAGATATTATTAAATATCTGTTATTTTCATAATTATATTAATTCATATTCGTTAAATCATAAATAATGAGGCGTTTTTGGAGTTAGTACTTCTGCACCCTTTTCTGTTATTAAAACCATATCCTCAATATTAAAACCATTAAAGTTTTCAATATAGCAAGGAACTTCCATTGCTAAAATCATTCCTGGTTCCAATACTCTTGTTTCAGAATTATTAATATATGGATTTTCTGCAGTTTGTGGGCCCATACTTATGCTATGACCTAAATGACCTCTCTTGTAGCATGAGTATTTTTCCTTTACATGATTAAATCCAATATTGAATAGCTCATTTATTGGTAGACCTGGTTTTGCTGACTTTATCATAAGTCGCTGCGCTTCATAAAGTCTATCCTTTAATTTATATAGTTTCGAGTCTGCTCCATCCATAACCCATGCTCTAGACGTATCCGTAGTGTAAAAATCAAATGCAGCATTTACTCCAGCATCATACTTGACCACATGACCTTCTTTTATAATTCCATCTTCAGGAATTGTAAGTCTTGCACCATTTGCTCCTGTTGAGAACATAGACCAAGAACTTGGAACGCAAATACCTGACTTTATGACATTATCCTTAAAACATTGTGATAACTCCTGTTCAGAAATACCAATTTTCACAATTTTACTAACCTCGTAAAAAGCATTATCGGCTACTGAGCATAATTTTCTAAATATATCAATTTCCTCTTCTGTTTTTATCGATCTAGAGTATATGAAAAGCTCTGAAATATTTACAAATTCCGCCTTAGGTAAATATTCTTTTAATTGATTGTAATAATTTATTGGCAAATAATCCAGCTCTAATCCTATTACCTTGTTTTCAAGCCCTAATTCCTTAATGGATTCCAACATTACTTCAAATGAATTCACAAATTTCGGATCATCTGAAATGGTGTTATTCACTAAATCCTTCCATTTTCTAACTCCAACCCATGTTGTATAAGGCTTAATAATATGAGTATTATCCTTATTCTTCTTTAAAAATGTAGGATATTCAAAATCCATGGTTATTCCATGAGTTTTTACATCCTCCTTCGATGACATAACGGCTAATGAAAAACCTGCCTGTCTTGACACCGTATGTTGATGTCCTCCAAAGCCTAAAATATAATGCACATTTTCCGGTGAAGAAACTATGGCTCCATCAATATTATTTTCTCTTAATAAATTCTTAAACTTAATTTGTTTAGATTTCATTTCCTACTCCATTTATCCTAGTAAAATATTGGTGCACCAGGACCTATTGGCAATCCTAGTAAATACCAAATGGTAAACATAACAATCCAACTTACTAAAAATCCTAAGGAATAAGGTAACATTGTAGATACTACAGAACCTATTCCTGCTTTTTTATCATATTTTTGGAAAAACGCCACCGTTAATACAAAGAACGGCATTAATGGAGCAATTATATTTGTACTTGAATCCCCTATTCTATAAGCTAACTGGGTCATCTCTGGTGAAATTCCCAATTGCATAAACATAGGTACAAATATTGGAGCCATCATTGCCCATTTCGCTGAATCCACAGCAATGAATATATTTATAAAAGCAGTTAATATCATAAAGCATATTAGTAAAGGTAGTCCTATAAAACCAATATTTTGTAATAATGTTGCACCTTTTACAGATAACACTATTCCCATATTGGAATATTCAAAGGCACCATTAAATTGTGCTGCAAAGAATATTAGAACAATAAAACTAGAAAGTCCTGTAACAGCCTTTTCCATAAGTTTTATTATATCCTTTTCACTTTTTAATGTATGTGCTCCATATCCATAAGCTATACCAGGTATTAAAAATAACAACATCATAATTATAATAATACTACTCATAAATGGAGATTTTAAAATTCCACCTGTTCCAGGATCCCTTAATAGACCATTACTTGGTAAAACAAGTAATAATACAATGATTAAATATATTAATACGGAAATACCCGCAAATTTCATTCCTCGCTTCTCATCTGCTGTTACGCCTTCAGTTTTTTCTTCTTCCAATTTTTCCGGCTTGTACTTAGGAAGTCTTGGCTCTATTATCTTATCTGTAATATAAGTTCCTACAATAACCAATAAAAAAGTAGAAACAAACATAAAATACCAATTTGCAACTGGCTGTACAACATATTCTGGATCTAAAGTCTGTGCTGCTGCTGTTGCCATTCCTGCAAACATAGGGTCATTACTACCTATTAATAAATTCGCACTCCATCCTCCAGATACACCTGCAAAAGCTGCTGCTAGTCCTGCTATAGGATGACGACCAAACGCCATAAATAGTATTGCTCCCAATGGAACTAATACTACATAACCTGTAGAACTTGCAATATTGGACATAATACCTAAAAAAATAACCACTGATGTAATTAGAGCTTTTGGTGTATTCAATGCGACTCTACGCATTAAAGCCGATATTAATCCACTTCCATCTGCCACACCAACACCAAGCATTATTGTAAGTACGGTTCCTAATGCAAAAAAACCTGTAAAATTGCCAATAGCACTGGTTAAAATATGCACTAGTCCATCTCTACTTATTAAATTCTTAACTGCTACTGTAGTCTCCTCTAGTTTTCCATCTACTATTGCATCATATGTAACAGTTGTACCCAACTTGCTAAATATAAACGATAGGATTATAACTATTAAAAACAATCCGAAAAATAATGTAGATGGACTTGGCAATGCATTTCCAACTCTTTCCACACCATCTAACATTCTAGAAGATAACTTCTTTTTGTTTACCTCCTTATTTCTTCCCATACTCTCCTCCTTTTTTACTTTAAATAAAGTTTACAAGTATATAATATAATCATTAAATCATTAAGTCAATTAATCATATTTTTCATTGTTTATATATTGAAAATATGAAAATAAATTTTATGCTTATTATCAAATTTCTTTGTTCCATCAATAAAGAAAACCAATAACAATTATTCTATTGTTATTGGTTTTCTTTATATTTTTTTTAATTCAACTGTAATAATAAATTTATTATTCTCTATGTTAATAAATGTATTTCCACCCATTCTTTCCACTAAAAGTTTTACTATGGATAGACCCAACCCTGATGTTCTTCCTCTAGATTTATCAGCAGTATAGAATCTATCAAAAATAGCATATTCCTCTATTGACTTTATATTTTCCTTACTCGTAAAGTTTTCTACTACTAACTTTATTTTTTCATCATTGGAGATTAGCTTTACCATAATTTCCTCTATACCATGGTCTATGCTATTTTGTATAATATTTTGTATTATCCTACTTGTATATTCATAATCTCCTAGAATATAGTAATTATTATATTCATCAAATTTTAATAATAGATTATTGTTTTCAAGTTCTAAGAAATATGATGCTAAAGATTCTGTAATTAAATTTGTTAAATTTATTTTTTCTAAGTTCATCTTATTTTCTGAAACGGAATAATAGGAATATTTCCAAAAATCATTTATAGACTTCTCCAATTTACTTAAATTCTTATAAATTACTTCTAATTGTTCTTTTTGTTCCTTTGATAAACGCGACTTTTCTAGAATTTGTAAATTTCCCTTTACTGCAGTTAGTGGTGTTCTTGAGTCATGGGATAAATTTGCTATCATATTTTTGAATTCTTTTTCTTTGTGGTAAATTTGTCTTGCAATATTTTTTCCATTTTCAATCGTTTCATTTATCTCTGATGATAATAATATTAATTCTTTATCCAGCAATGCCAAAGAAATAATCTTATCACTTTTTTCTTCTTCTCTCTTTCTTAACTGATTTATTATATTTTTAATTTGAGTTTTTATATGAAAAATATATATTAATAGTATTAATATAATTGAAAATAGAAATATTATCATTCTTTAATCTCACTTTAATTCTTTTTTTCTAAAAATAATATAGGTAATTATGCTAAATAAAGCTATTGCTATAAGACTTGTAATTATAGAGATTACCATTATATTATTTCCATATCCTTCTGCTATCAACCTTCTGCTTATCCCAATTGGAGTATATGATAATATATTTCCCAATCCTTCATTTGCTTCACCAAGAGCAAGTAAAAAGTTTACCCCTAGTAAAACGGTAACAACACTTATTCCTAAGACCATAACAGTTCTTTGAATCATAAATGAAATCAATATACTTATACTGTTTAATGCTACTCCTATAAGAATAACTGTCGTATATGCTAAAATCATATTTATAATTATATCTATAGATATAGTTTTACCAAATCCAATAAATATCCCCTGTAAAACTGCTCTTCCAACGGGGTATGGTAAAAAGATAATATAATTTGCTATTGTAATAGAGAATATTTTACTTAGAAGTATTTTAAACCTACTATGACCTGTTGCTATTTCAGATTGTATAGTTCTATTGTCAAAATCACTACATATTAAAATTCCCACCATAATTATTCCAACAATTAAATTAGTAGCTATATCTTCAATTGATGAAAAGAAAGAGTTATATCCTTTTACTGTCATCCCAAACTCCTCTGTCTTTCCTGAATTAACAAAGCTATAACTTAAAATAGATGTTACAATTGAAAAGCATAGCATAAGCATAAACATTATTTTTATTGGCAATGATTTTTTTATTTTTAACAATTCTGACTTCATAAGGTTAATCATTTTTATCACCACCAATCAGCTTTAAAAAATAATTTTCTAAGGTATCCCCTTCTTCAGAAAAATTGGTTATTAGGATATTTTCTCGTTGGAAAAGTTTTGCTATATCCTCTTTATAATCCAATAAATCGAATATTCTAATGGATTTATCAGGCATTACATAGTAATTACCGTCTTTAAACTCCCTTTCAAAGGCTGCTACTAATCGCTCTGGTTCATCTGTTTGAATGCATATGTATTTTTTGAATTTTTCCTCAAGTTCCTCTAAAGTAATTTCTTTTACTATTTTATCATTATCTATAAATATATAATCCGTTGCAACTTGATATAATTCCGCTAAATTATGACTGGATAGTAAAATTGTAATTCCATTTTTTTCACATAGTCTATGTAGTAAATTCCTAATATCCACTAACCCTATTGGATCAAGTCCATTAATCGGTTCATCTAGTATAAGAAGTTCAGGACTTCCCACCAATGCTATAGCTATTCCCAACCTCTGTTTCATTCCCAGTGAATAATTTCTAACTTTTTTGTTTTTTACATTATCAAGACCTACTAGCGAAAGCAATTCATCCTCTATCTCTTCATTTGGAATCCCCTTTATAGTCCTATGTAGTAAAATATTTTCTTTTGCTGTCATAGAAGAATTTATACTTGGATATTCTATCATAAATCCAATTCTACTTCGTTCCTTTTCTAAATTCTGTCTGTCGCTATGACCAAACATTGTAATACTACCGCTAGTTGGAAAGCCTAAGCCTGCAATCATTCGCATTAATGTGGTTTTTCCCGCCCCATTCTTACCAATTAAACCGTATATTTTGCCTTTTCCCAATTTAATATTCACATTGTCTAAAACCCTTACTCCCTTATAATCTTTTATTAGGGAATTAGTCTCTAAAAGTATTTTTTCCAATTATTTTCTCCTTAATTTTATACTTTTATAATAAATTATAAAGGTTAAGTAAAGGTAAAGTTTTATTATTCTTTATTTATTTTATACAATCTGTATCCTAATCCCCTAACGGTTTCAATATAATCCTCTTTAGGATTTATTTTTTTAAGCTTACTTCTTATATTGCTAATATGGGTTTTAATAACATTATCATCTCCAAAATATTCTTCTTCCCATATCCTTTCGTATATATTGGCTTTAGTAAATACTTTGTTCTTATATAGTAAAAACAATTCTAAAAGTTTATACTCCCTAGCTGTTAAGTCCAATAATACTCCCTTAACAGAAATACTTTTTGCTTCACCATTTAATAATATATCCTTATATTCAATAATAATCTCTTCATCTTCTAGAATATTATATCGTCTTAAATTTGTTTCTATTCTAGCTATAACTTCGTCTAAGTTAAAAGGCTTGGTTATATAGTCGTCAGCTCCAATTTTCAGCATATCCACCTTTACAGAAACCATGTCCTTTGCTGAGATTATAATTACTGGACAGTTGGACTTCTTTCTATATTCCTTTAAAATTGCATCTCCATTTAAATAAGGTAACATTATATCAAGTAATATTAAATCATATTCTCTAATTTCTTTAAACCATCTGTTCGCGTAAATGATATTTCTACATTGTAACCAACTTCCTTTAAAGATGTTTCTAAAACCTTACTTATATCCCTGTCATCTTCAATTATCAATATTGTTTTCAATTCTTGCCCTTCTTCTAACGTTTATATTAAATATTTTTCCAACAGATATTTTCTTTCCTCTTTGTTCATTTTTAGAGCTTCAGTTATATAATTATCTAAAGATCCAAAATTTTCCTCTGCTGTTTTATAAGAGGCGTCTAAATAATTTTTTTCAACATTTAATGCTACTTCCATGGCTTTAACCTGTTCGTCAGTCATTCCATAATTTTTCATTTGACTTATCATTTTATTATTCTCATCAGCTCTCATTTTATTTGTAAGCATATAATCATGATAAATATCCTCTTTGGATACTCCTAGTAGAGTTAAAATAATTGCTGCACCAAATCCTGTTCTATCCTTTCCTGCAAAACAGTGAAAGATTAAAGATCCTTCTTCCTGTTTAAGCAATAAATTCATAAACTCTCTATATCCTTCAATTGCACCTTTATCTATAATAAAATCCTTGTATGTTTCCTCCATAAATTTTGAAATATATTCTTCATTCATATTATCTTTAAAATTTTCCAATGAAGTGTTTTTTCCCATATCATCTTTCATAATATCTATATGAAAATAATCTACATTTTTAATAATACTGTCTGGAGCATTTTCCTTTTCACTTTCACTTCTTAAGTCCACAATTGTTTTTAATCTATAATCATCTACTAAAACTATTTTATCCTCTTGAGAAATATTTGTTATTTCTCCTGATCTAAGCAGTGAAAGCTTCTTAACTCTTTTACCATCTTTTCCTAAATATCCACCTAAATCCCTTAAATTTACTGGTCTTTTTACTAAGTTCATAATTCCTCCCTAAAAGTTCTTATATAAATATTACCATATTTACATAAAGAAAAACCTGTCAAAAGACAGGTTTTTAGTAATTTATTCTATTATTATCATATCTTCATCTCTTTCAATATGACCTTCTTTTAATACATGAATTCTTTCTCCATCTACATTTGTAAATATTATAGGTACTGCTGATGAGGATGCATTTTTTCAATATAGTCTAAGTCAAATTTTATTAATTCCTGTCCAGCTTTTATAGTATCTCCTTCTTTTACAAAGGTTTCAAACCCTTTACCTTCTAAATTCACCGTGTCAACGCCAACGTGTATTAACAGTTCTGTTCCCCCTTCGGTTGTTATTCCTATTGCATGTTTTGTTGGGAATACCAAGCTAACAACTCCTTTACATGGTGAAACCACAATTCCTTCTTCTGGGAAAATAACAACTCCATCTCCCATCATCTTCTCTGAAAATGTAGGGTCTGGTGTTTCCGTTATATTTTTTAAGTCCCCCTTTAATGGTGATACAAATAATTCTTTAACTGTATTTTCTTCGCTCCTATTGTCTTTCGCAACTTTTTCTGTAATTTCTTTCATATCTGTAGAAGAAGGTGCCCCTGATTCTAAATATTCTTCTAAATCACTTTTTATTATAGAAACCCTTGGTCCATATACTACTTGAATTCCTTCTCCTTTTATTATTACACCTGCTGCTCCTGTAGCTTTTAATCCATCTTGAGATACTTTACTTGCATCTTTAACAGTTATTCTAAGTCTTGTTGCACATGCATCTACGTCGCTAATATTGTCTGCTCCACCAAGACCTATTGTTATTTGCTCACTTAATCCACCTGATGATAATTTCTTTTCTTCTCCTTTTTCTCCTTGATTGGTCTTATCTTTATAATCTTGTTTAGAGTACATTTTAGTCTCTTCACCATCATCTTCTCTACCTGGAGTTTTTAAATTAAGTTTCTTTATTAAGAATTTAAATATTACATAGTAGAGTATAAAGTAAACTATTCCTACAGGTATTACAAGCATCCAACTGGTTTTAGCATTTCCTTGTAATATCCCAAATAGGAAGAAATCAAGTAACCCACCAGAGAAGGTAAGACCAACTGCTATATTTAACATATGAGCTATCATATAAGCTGAACCTGCTAATATTACTTGAACTCCAAATAGAATTGGCGCTACAAATAGGAATGAAAACTCTATTGGCTCTGTTATTCCCGTTAACATACTCGTTAATGCTGCTGAAAGAAGCAATCCTTTTGCCACTTTTTTCTTTTCCGGTTTTGCACATTGATACATTGCTAATGCTGCTCCTGGTAATCCAAATATCATAAATATAAATTCACCTGAAAAATATCTTGTTGCATCTGCATTAAAATGCACTGTACTTGGATCTGCTAATTGAGCAAAGAAAATTCTTTGCCCTCCTTCTACTAATTGTCCTGCTACTTCCATTGTTCCACCAACAGCCGTTTGCCAAAATGGCAAGTAGAATACATGGTGTAGACCAAATGGTATTAATGCTCTCTTTATTATTCCAAATATCAATGTTCCAAAATAACCTGTTCCTGTTACTAGTCCACCTAATGCATAGATTCCATTTTGTACAATTGGCCATACAAAGTATAATGCCATACCTACTGCAACAAATACTATTGTAGAAATTATTGGAACAAATCGACTTCCTCCAAAGAAGGATAATGCATTAGGAAGTTGAATTTTATAAAATCTGTTATGAAGTGCTGAAACTCCAAGACCTACTATTATACCTCCAAATACTCCCATTTGTAATGATTGTATTCCAACTACAGAAGTAATGGTTCCCTCTAATACCTTTTCTGCAATTGTTCCATCTTCTAATATTTTTCCTGAATTGAGTAACATGGCATTTATCGATGTATGCATTACGAAAAATGCAATTACAGCTGATAAAGCTGCTACCTCTTTTTCCTTCTTAGCCATACCTATGGCCACACCTACTGCAAATATTAACGGTAAATTATCAAATATTGCACTTCCAGCCTTACTCATTACAACTAATATTGAATAAAGCACCGTTCCTTGTCCTAGTACAGATTCTAAACCATATGACTCTATCATTGTTTGATTTGTAAATGAACCGCCTAAACCTAGTAATAACCCTGCCACAGGTAAAACTGCTATTGGTAACATGAAGCTTCTTCCTACACGTTGTAAAATTCCAAAAATTTTATCTTTCATAACTCTTTCTTTACTTAATATAAAAATATATAATTAAATGTATAAATAACTTTGTATTATATATTTCCTAAATATAGCAATTATAACTTATGTTTTTTATAACTATTTTTTCACAAAAAAAAAGAAAAATATCTTTTAAATACTTTTCTTTCTGTTTTTATGTTTTTTAATTATTAGTAATAATATTACAATGAATAATAATATTATTACAGCTATTCATTTGTTTAAATTACTTCCACCTGTTCCCTCTACAGGCTCTAAATTTAAAAAGTCCTTTCCCCTTAAAAGTCCAATATAATTTTCATGTATGCTGTTTATTCCTGAATAATATAGCCAAATCTCTTCATCTTTTATAATAAATGTAGATTTATATATATTGGAACTATCAAAACCTTTCTCTGTAGGTTTTACTACTCTCTTTGCATTTTTAAAATTTGTTCCATCTCCTGATTCAAAGGCAAACAATGTTCCTCCTTTACCTTCCATAACAGGATATGCCATATTCAGTGCATAGTATTTACCATCTATATAATCGAATTCTATATGCCATCCTACAAAATTATTCCATTTTGAACCGTAATCAAAATTTATTGGAACTGGCTCTGACCAATTTTTACAATCCATGGATTTTTTTAGAAAATACGCTTCCTTATCAAGTCCCATATTTTCTCTATAATATAGTTGATACTCTCCATCTTTATAAACTACAGATGGCGCTCCATATCCATATCCACCTGTACCATAGTCAAGTATTATCTCCTCATCTGACCAGTTTACACAGTCCTTTGATTTCCTTCTTAAAATTCTTGACTGTCTACCTATTTTATCACTTTGTCTATACCAGACTTCAAGTTCCTCACCATTATCTATTAAATCCGTATCAGAATAATGTGTATCCTTAGGAATGTTAGTATCGACTATAGGATTTGTAAGTCCTTCTGGAACAAACCAATTCTCACCATCTTCTGATACAACTATACTTGGATTTTCAGTTGTATCCCTCATCCAACTATAGGGTGTAAAGGCCATAATCCATTTATATCCATACTTGCTGGACTCATCATAATAAACCCTTGGATGAAGAGCGTGGTTATCCGTATTTACATAAGTAGGTATATTTAAAGGTCTTTCTGGATTCCCCTTTATTCTTTCATCAAAATTTTCATCACCCATAATATTATTTTTTACTTCAACGTGATCTTCTATATTTTCTTCTTCATAATTAGCTTTAGATATATTTTTGTTTTTTAATACTTCGCTTTCAAGAAAACCAAATTTATATACTACTCCTGAAAGTATTGAAAGTACCACTACTATTAATAATAATTTCTTTTTCATTCTCCACCAATTTCCTCTTAAATAATAGTGTAATATTTATTTAATATTATTACACCCTTAATATTTTATCATATAAATAATATCATATATTTTCTCAGTCTTTTCTAACAATATTGTAATATTGAAATAATAATTTCTTTTATTTATTTCCTCTTTGATATAAGATATATTTTAGATAAATTTTATTAAGAAAGGAATAATAAATGTTTTCACTATTAAAATATGCAAAAAAATATAAATCACAAATTATTCTTGGTCCATTTTTTTAATTTTTAGAGGCTGTCTTTGAACTCCTTCTTCCAATATATATGGCTAAGTTAATTGATGAAGGTATTAAGTCCAACAATGATGAAGTAATTTTTTCAACTGCTATTACAATGGTAATTATGACCTTACTAGGACTTATATGCGTACTAATATGTCAATATATGTCCTCTATAGCTTCTCAAGGTTTTGGAACGGAATTACGAAATGAAGCTATGAGAAAAATAAGCAAATTTTCTCATAGTGAAATAGATAAATTTGGAACTTCCACATTGATAACTAGGATAACCAACGATATAAATCAGTTACAGCTAGCTTTGGCAATGCTTATTCGACTCGTTATTAGAGCTCCATTTTTAAGCATCGGTTCCATAATAATGGCATTTACAATACACCGAAAAATAGCCATAATTTTTCTAATAACTTTGCCAGTATTTAGTTTCATACTATTTCTTATTATGAAGAAATCAGTACCCTTATATAAGAGAGTACAAGAAAAAATCGATAGATTAAATGGAGTAATTGGAGAGAATTTATCAGGAGTTCGTATTATAAGAGCTTTTGCAAAAAAGGATTTAGAGAATAAAAAAATGTCCAAGGTTACAGACGAACTTGCAAATTCCTATAACAGAGTAGCAAATATCTCAGCTTTATTAAACCCATTAACTATTTTAATTATGAATTTCGCCATTATTGCAATACTTTATATTGGAGGATTTGAAGTCAATATTGGAGGAATGAAACAAGGTGAAGTTTTAGCATTAATAAATTATATGACTCAAATGTTACTTGCCCTAATAGTCGTTTCTCAGCTAGTTGTAATATTTACAAGAGCTTTTGCTTCATCGTCAAGAGTTAATGAAATCTTAAATACGGAAATTGATATTGTGGATAATGGCCATGTAAAATGGAAAAACGAAGAAAATATTTTAAATTTTCAAAATGTTGATTTTCGCTATACGATTAAAAGTGGTCTAGCTTTAGAAAATATAAATTTTCAAGTTAATAGAGGAATGACTTTAGGGATAATTGGTCCTACTGGAAGTGGAAAAAGTACATTAACTCAACTTATTCCAAGATTTTACGATATATCCTCTGGAAAAATTCTCATAAATGAAATTCCCATTAAAGAATGTAGCTTAAATGAATTAAGAGATCATATTGCAATAATTCCACAAAAGGCCATTCTTTTTTCTGGAACAATAAGAAGTAATTTACTTTGGGGAAATGAAAATGCCAATGATGAAGATTGTTGGAATGCTTTAAAAACTGCCCAATGTTATGATTTTGTAAAATCTTTAAAAAATAGTTTAGATTCTGTAGTACAAGCTGGTAAAAATAATTTCTCCGGTGGACAAAAACAGAGATTAACTATTGCAAGAGGTATTATCAAAAAACCTAAAATACTTATTTTAAACGATTCCCTATAGGCTTTAGACTATAAAACCGACCTCGATTTAAGAAATTCCTTAAAAGAGGATTTAAAGGATACAACTGTTATAATAATATCTCAAAGAATAAGCTCCGTTAAATCTGCAGATAGAATTCTCGTTTTAAACGATGGACTACAAGATGGATTTGATTCCCATGAAAATCTTTTGAAAAAATCTAAAATATATAATAATATTTTAAAATCTCAAGATAACAAGGAGGAAAGTTTTAATGAATAAAAATATAATATTAAGATTTTTTTCCTATTTGAAAAAATTTAAGATTGAGATGTTTCTAGCACTGTTTCTAGGAGTAATCTCTGGAAGTACAACTGTTTACATGACATATTTAATTGGAAAAGGTGTAGATAGTATGATCTCTATGGAAAACGTGAACTTTAAAAGCTTGTTTACAATAATTACGATTCTAGTATTTGTAATTATAATAAATGTAATCTCTCAATGGATTATTCAAATTATAGGAAATAGAGTTGCTTATCATTCAGTTTCAAAGCTGAGAAATGACAGCTTCTACAAACTCAATAAACTTCCTTTAAAGTTTTTTGATGAAAAATCCTATGGTGATATTATAAGTAGGTTTACAAATGATTTAGATTTTGTTTCAGAATCTACGGCTCAAATATTTAACAATGTTTTTCTGGTATGACCGTAGTAATAATATCTTTAGTATCCATGTTCTACCTTAATACCATATTAACAATAGTTGTATTGATTGGTACTCTTTTTATATTTATTGCAAACTGGATAATTGCTAAGAGCACACAAAACAAATTCCAAGAACAACAAAGTATAACCGGTGATTTAACAGGATATATTTCAGAAACCATTTCTGGACAAAAAATTGTAAAAGCATTTCAATATGAAAGTAGATCCCAGAAAAATTTTGAAGATATAAATAAGAAACTTTATATTGTAGGACAAAAAGCTCAATTTGCTTCTTCACTAACAAATCCTATATCAAGATTTATAGACCATTTAATTTATATTTCCATAGGTTTTTCCGGTGCATTATTATTTATATACGGTTATAAAAATATTACAGTCGGTCTTATTACAAGCTTTATAATATATTCAACGCAGTTTTCAAAGCCATTTATTGATCTTTCAGGACTTATGACACAAATTCAAACTGCATTGGCTGGACTAAGTAGAATATTTGAAATAGTTGACTCAAAAGAGGAGAAGTCCGACGAAAACAATATAATCTTGAAAGACGATATTAAGGGATATGTAGAATTTAAAAATATTTACTTCTCCTATAATAAGAATGTAGAATTGATTAAAAATTTTAGTTTAAATGTAAAGCCTGGAGAAACAGTGGCCATTGTAGGAAAAACAGGAGCTGGAAAATCCACAATTGTAAACCTATTAATGCGGTTTTACGATTTGGATAGTGGAGAAATAACAGTGGATAATATTCCTATACAAAATATAACGAGGGATTCCCTAAGACAGTCCTTTGGAATGGTTCTACAGGATACTTGGCTTTTTGACGGAACAATTAAAGAAAATTTAATCTTTGGAAATTTAGATGCAACAGATGAAGAAGTAATATCAGCCTGTAAAGCATCTTCAATACATTCCTTTATAGAAAGACTTCCTGACAAATATAATACCCTTATTGGATCATCAGGAGTTAAAATATCAGAAGGTCAAAGACAGTTGCTTACAATTGCTAGAACCATGATTTCAAAGCCACCAATGTTAATACTCGACGAAGCAACAATTTCTGTAGATACATTGACAGAAATTCAAATTCAAGACGCCTTTTTAAAGATGATGAAAGGAAGAACAAGCTTTGTAATAGCCCATAGGCTTTCCACAATAAAAGAAGCGGATAAAATTCTTGTAATGGATAATGGTAAAGTCGTTGAAATAGGAAGTCATAATGAACTTTTAAACAAAGAGAATAGTTACTATAAAAAACTTTATGAAGCACAGTTTGAAAATACTGAGGTGTAAAAATCCAAGTGTAATTACTTGGATTTTTTTATTTATATATATTTTTTTCTAATTCTTTCATCTCTCTTTTTCTTATAAACAAGCTCTATTAAAGTTACTACTATAGATGAAATCAATATGATTAAATAGCTTATAATTGGAATATCTATTTTAAGTACATAGGAAATAATTATATTTAAAATTACTAAAATAAATACAAGCATTAAAATAGGTTTATATATTTCCTTAATACTTCTATACTTAAGTATTTGATAACTTAAAACAAACAGTAACATAACTCCTATAATATTTACAAAAAACATAAAGTCTTGAATTTTAGCCACTGTATCTGCGTTTTTTTCAAAGTCAACTTCCAAACTATATGTATTTTGAATTAAATATGTACAGACTACAGCTACCATATTTAAAACTGTAACCAATAATAAAAATATTTTTAAACCATACTTTTTTATATAATCACCTTCTTATAGTTATTATACAATATAAAAAGGAAGTAGACGATTATCTACTTCCTCGTTTTATTTTAAGCTTTTGTTTCTCTATTGGTATAACTCGTATGAAGTAATTCATGTGCTTTATGTGAATTTGGTTCGCCTAAGAAACTTTTATATATTTCTTTTATTTCTGGATTTTCATGAGATTTCCTTAACTCATGTTGTCTATCGTCTTCGTATAAGCCCTCCATACGATCTTCTCTAGCATCATGTTTTATTGTATAAGGTTGGCCACCTCCACCTACACATCCTCCAGGGCAAGCCATCACCTCTATGAAATGGTAATCTGCTTCTCCAGAACGTATTTTATCAAGAATTACTTTGGCATTAGCAAGTCCAGATGTTATTGCTACCTTTACATTAATATCTCCAACTTGAACTTCTGCTTCTTTTATTCCTTCATGGCCTCTTATTCCATCAAAGTCAACTGATGCAAGTTCCTCACCTGTTACAACTTCATAAACAGTTCTTAAAGCAGCTTCCATTACTCCACCAGAAGTTCCAAATATTGTACCAGCACCTGTTCCATGTCCTATTATTGAATCGTAGTCTTCAGGTTCTATTTCACTTATATCAAGTCCGTTTATCTTAAACATTCTAGCAAGCTCTCTAGTTGTTAAAACCACATCTATATCTCTATACCCTGATGCATTCATCTCAGGTCTTTTAGCTTCATATTTTTTCGCTATACAAGGCATTACTGAAACAACAAACATATTTTTTGGATCTATTCCAAGTTTTTCAGCGTAATATGTTTTTGTTACTGCACCAAACATCTGTTGTGGTGATTTACAAGATGATAAATTTCCTAAAAGATCTGGATAATTCTTTTCCACATAGTTTATCCAACCAGGACTACATGAGGTTATCATAGGTAGAGTTCCACCATTTGTAAGTCTTCCTAAAAACTCTGTTCCCTCTTCCATTATTGTTAAATCCGCTGAGAAATTCGTATCAATAACTTTATCAACGCCTAGTCTTCTTATTCCTGCAACCATTTGTTCCGTTACAATATCCCCAGGATTAAAACCAAATTCATCTCCTAATCCAACTCTTACAGAAGGAGCTGTTTGAAATACTACAAATTTTTCTTCGTCTTCTATAGCTTCCCAAACACGATCAGTATCATCTTTTTCTCTTAATGCACCAACTGGACAAACCGTTATACATTTTCCACATAGTACACAAGTTGAGTCGTCTGTTTTCTTGCCAAAAGCCTGTCCTATTGTATAGTCCTTGCTTCTTCCACTGAAACCAATTGCTTGACTTGCTTGAATTTCATTACAGGCCTGAACACATCTACCACATTTTATACATTTGCTATTATCTCTAACAAGTGATGGGTTGTCATCTTTTATTTCAACTGGTTCATAAATTCTCTCAAAAGGATTATTAACTATATTATCTTTTTGTGATAATTCCTGTAATTCACATTTTTGATTTCTTACACAGTTTAAACAATCTTGAGGGTGGTTTGCAAGTATTAACTGTAATATTGTCTTTCTTACTTCCCTAACCCTTTTACTGTTGGTTATTATTTCCTTACATGAATCAACTGGTTGATTACATGCAGTTTTTAATCTTCTACTTCCTGTATCCTCTACAACACAAATTCTACAAGTAGATTTCGCTTCTAAATCTGGATGATTACATAAAGTAGGTATATGAACTCCAATTTTTTTTGCTGCTTCTAAAATTGATGTGCCTGAAGGAACAGTTACATCAATTCCATCTATTTTAATAGTTACATTTTTTATATTATCCATAATTATTTTAATTCCCCTATCCAAAACATTTTGCACATTTTTTATTCGTATGATCCAAGAATTCTTCTTCTCTATGTGTTAATGCTGATATTAAAGCCGTTGGTGCGGCTTGTCCTAAACCACAGAATGAAGCCTGTTCCATTGCATAAGCTAAATTCTTAAGTATTTCAATATCTGACTCTGTTCCTTCCCCTTTGCTGAACTTATCAAGTATTTTATACATTTGTTGATTTCCCTCTCTACAAGGGTTACATTTACCACATGATTCATGAATAAAGAATTCAAATACCTTCTTAAGATAATCTATTAAACAAACAGATTCGTCTGCAATTACAATTGCACCTGTTCCAATGGACAATCCCTCTTTTTTCATAGATTCATGATCAAAGGATATATCAAATTGTTCTGGAAATGCCAATGGTCCAGACTGTCCACCAATATGAATAAATTTCACAGGTTTTCTTGTAGAAGTTCCCCCTGCTAATTCATCATCATATATAATATCCTTTAAATTTGTTCCTACTGGTACTTCAACATAATGTCTGTTCTTAGCATGACCAGAAGTACATACGATTAAAGATCCTCCACTTTCTGGAGTACCTATTGATCTATAAAACTCTGCCCCTCTATCTAAAATAATTGGAATATTTGCAAATGTTTCCACATTGTTAACCAATGTAGGTTTACCAAACAATCCAACTTCAGCTAGACGAGGTGGTTTCACTCTAGGTCTTCCCGCTTGTCCTTCAATGGAGTTAAGAAGTGTAGAGTTTTCTCCACAAACATAAGCTCCTGCTCCAGATATTACATGTATATCAAAATCAAATCCTGGAATGCCTAATATGTTTTTTCCTAAATAGCCTGCTTCCTTTGCATTTTTTAAGGCTAATTTAAACTCATCAAATAATCCTCTATATTCTCCTCTTATGTATACATATCCCTCTTTAGCTCCAAAAACATAAGATGCTATTAACATTCCTTCTATTACAATTAATGGATCTTTTTTCATAAATAATCTATCTTTAAATGTTCCTGGTTCCCCTTCATCTGCATTACAAACAATATATTTAGGTTCACCTTCAATATTGTATAGATGTTTCCATTTTATACCAGCAGGAAATCCTGCACCGCCTCTTCCTCTTAATTTAGCATCTATTATCTCTTGAATAATATCTTCCTTATTCATTTTTATAGCATTGTGAATACCATTAAAGCCTCTATGGGATTTATAATCCTCAATAGAATGCATATATGATTTATCCACTGTACCTGTAATCAATTCAATCGTTTTGCTCATTCTATCCTCCTATAAATCCTTATTGTCCCTTAACTCACCTATAATACTAGCAACAACTCTATCATTTAAGTTGCCATAAATATCATTTCCAACTTTAATAATAGGACCAATTTCACACGCTCCAACACATGAACATTTTTCAAATTCAAATAACCAATCGTCAGTATGTTCCCCTAATTTTATACCTAGATTTCGTTCCACTACTTCTACTAGAGTTTCACTTCCATTTAAATAACAAGATGCACATGTGCATACTTCAATTTTGTACTTAGCTCTAGGTTTAACGCTTAACATATCATAAAAAGTTAGAATATCGTACAATTCCACTAATGGAATACCTACTTTTTCTGAAACAATATTAGCAACTTGTTCTCCTATGTATTTTTCTTCTAGTGAATCCTGTAATTCTATTAAAGTATTTAGAATATCTTTTTTAGTACTACCATTTCTGTCAATGATATCGTTTACCAAATTGATTTGATCTTCAGTTAACGGTTTAGAAATTAATTTATAACTCATTTTTATACCCCTTTATTCATTATTGACGTTACTTGATTATAGACTATATTAACTAATTTGGTCAACCTATGTTAAATATATGATAATATCATCAGATATTTAACATTCTTTTCGACAATAGAAAGTTGTGATAACAGAGAGCTTATTTATACCCAGTTATCGCAATCATTTAACAGTTTTTTATTTTTTATATCACTTATTTCAATTCTAAATTAATTTATTATCTTAATTCTTTTATCAACTATATTATGATATTTTTTTGAAGTTATTATATAAGCAATAAAGTAAATTATTATATAGACGATTACAACTGAAAGTTCCACTGTGGATACGATGCTTTTGTTCCTGATCTTCATTATTAAAATAAAATTTTCCATCATATATCTTGCAAAGAAAAAATGTATTAAAGCCACTACTAATGGTAAAAAGAAGAATATTGTAATTTGCTTATTTATTATATTATTTATTTCTTCTTTACTAAGACCGACTCTGCTAAATTTTTTAAATTGTTCTGAGTCTTCATATCCCTCCATTAATTGTTTATAGTATATAATAAGCAAAATATTTATAAAGAATATTGCCAGTATATAAATTCCAACTATTATAAATGAACTTAAACTAGAATTTTCACCAGTAAAATTACTGTTTATTCTTATACCATAAAGATCATCTTTAAAATTTCCCATATTTTTTAATGATATTTCACTATTATATAATCCTCTTGCAAAGTTTCTTATTTTTCCCTTATTTCCATCTAAGTAAATATATAAATTTTTATTTTTTCCATATATTGGAGTATCTGCTATTTTTTCACCTTTTTCATTTAAATAAGATTTATCCTCTAATTGTGTAAATAAATATTTGTTTTCAAATTCTTTAAATATAGAATCATTTACAACTACTGTATCTTCCGGAACTATATTCATTAGTTCATTAAATTCTCTTAAGTCAATTTCTTTAATTACTAAAAATTTATTCTCAAAAATATTTATATTCTTCTTGATATTTGAAATATTATCTATGGATTTTAAAAATATTACCTCATCTTCTTTTAAGTTTTTATTTTCTCCCATAATATTATTATAAGAAGATATATTCATTATAGAAATTGTACCAATACCATTTTCATAAATATCCACTGGAAAGCCTTCATGATCATATATTCCATAAAGATCCTCTACTTCATAAGAGCTTTATATTTTCATATTGTTTTCCTCTAAGTCTTTTCTAAAGTATTTTTTAATATATTTAATTTACTATTTTCATGAGTATATAAATTAATATGAAAAGGCTCATTCTGACCAAGAAAACCTATGTTGGCAAAAATACACATTGATAATGTTACTAATATCATACAACTCAATATTGTTATTATTGCTAAGCTTACAGCATTTTCTCTTAACCTATTTGATAGATTAGAAATAAATATAAAATTTTTACTTCTCTTATAAAAATTATCGCTCTTTTGTAAAATATTAAAAATTTTATTTATCAAGCCTTGGAATATAAAAAATGTTCCAATTATTACAAATAATACTACTATTAGAGAAAAATCAAATAGTCCCATGGAAGAATTATTTAGAAAAGTATTTTCATAAAATGGATTATCATAGAATGAATTTTCATATCTTAATTCATATGATATATAATAACCTATTAGTGTAAATACAAGCCCTAAAATCGAATATACCAATATGAATTTAGACTTGTTCTTTACTTTTTTTCCATCTTCAATATGCTGAGTCCATCTTTTCTTAAAATATTAAATGATGAAAATATATATGATAAACCCGTTATTAATGAAAATACCAATACTGTTAATCCTATTGCTCCTATGCTTATTTTAGCTTGAAATGTGTTTTCAAATTCCAATGATTTAGCTACTAACATAAAATTTAATCTATCTAGTATTATGGATGAAACTATTCCTATTGCTATGCTAAAAATATTCAATATGCTATTTTCCATAAAAACCAATCTATTAATATGATTTTTATTCATTCCAAGTACATAATATATTTCATAATCTACCATTCTTTTATTGTTTAAAAAATTATTTATATATATATATTAAATATTAAACTTATTACACCAATTGAAATAGATGTTAAAATCAACAATTTTTTTAACATACTATAGCCATAATTTAACTTTATGGACTCATTAAAATAAAGGTTAATAGTTAAGAAGAAAAAAACTGCTGAAAATATTACAGATATACTGTATGGTAAGTATATCTCCTTATTCCTTTTTAAATTATCCTTCGTTAATTTATATAGAAGTTTCATAACTATTCCTCTTCATTCATTATGGTCAATGTATTGGATATTTGGTCGTAAAATTCTTCTTTACTTTTACTTCCCCTAAATATTTGGTTATATATTATTCCGTCCTTTATGAATAAAACCCTTTTTGTTTTACTTGCTGCTATTAGACTATGGGTTACTATTAATACTGTTTGTCCTTGTTCGTTTAGCTCCTTTAAACTGTTTAATATCATTGATGAAGCCTTTGAGTCAAGTGCTCCTGTTGGCTCATCTGCTAAGAGTATTTTAGGATTTATTATTATTCCCCTTCCTATTGCTACCTTTTATTTTTCTCCACCTGATATTTGGTCAGGATACTTGTCCTTTAATTCATATATTTTAAGTTTTTCCATTATAGCCTTGCTTCTACTTGTTATCTCCTTTGGATCCACATCGGATAACACCAATGGAAGTTCTATATTTTCCTCTACATTTAATGTATCCAGCAAGTTGAAGTCCTGAAATATATATCCTATATTCTCTCTTCTAAATTTTGAAAGTCCCGCTTTACTTATTCCAGATATATTTTTTTCAGATATATATATTTCTCCTGATGTTGGTTCGTCTAATGTTGCTATTATATTTAACAATGTGGACTTTCCACTTCCCGACTCTCCCATTACAGCTACCATTTCGCCTTTTTCAACCCTTATGGATATATTTTTTAAAGCCTCTACAGATACTGCAGAATATTTTGAAGAATATATTCTAGATATATTTTTTAATTCCAATAAACTCATCTTATTCCTCCTGAAAAAATATTATCTTCTTTATTTTCATCATAATCCACCACATCTTGTTTTAATAAAATACTATAATACTTCTTTGATGTAATTATATATGTAATAAAATATATAATAATAAAAATAA
>CAYFSP010000029.1:0-7413 GCA_964345925.1 uncultured Gallicola sp.
TATTTTTTATCTTATCATAGAAGGCTTTATTTACAGACTTTTTTTCACAGGCTCATTTTTATTTTAACTTGTATTTCCGTTAAGAATTCATTTTCATCTATGGTGTATCGATTATCTAAATGATAGATTTCATATATATCACTTTCAATATTGTAATTTTTTTCCTCTGCATATTTTAAGAATTTTTTTATTAATTCTGGGCTTTTTTTATAGCTTCCATTATAGTAATATGATAAATATTTTCCTTCTTCTAGTACAAAATCATAATTTTCCTTATTTTTTAAAATATAGAATACGGAATTGAAATCATTAGTTTTTTCATTCCTTATATTTTCTATTGAAACAGAGGAGCCTATTGGTTGTTTTCCAAGGTCAAATATTTCATTTTCATATTGATTATGAAGTTTTTGTATTGCAAAATCCGTTTCTTCATCTCTTGAAATATCAGTATTTAATTTTATACAGTATCTATTTTTTAATTCTTTTAAACTATATTCATTTACAGGGTTTTTCATAGATGTATTTATAACATTTACCCTTTCCTCTAAGGATTTTTCGATTTTAATTAATTTATCCATTTGTTTTCTAACGCTTTTCTTTTCTTCTTCAAGTAGACTTAAAGTATTATCTATACTTAAATTATCTAAATAGTTTTTTATCTGTTCCATAGAAAAACCAAGGGGACGTAAATCCCTTATTATATTTAATTTATATAAATCCATTAGACTGTACAGACGGTAATTATTTGATCCTCTTTTAGGTTTTAATACACCGATTTTTTCATAATATCTTAAAGAGTCGACACCTATTCCATATAATGTAGATATTTCCTTTATTTTATAGTAATTTCCCATAATTATTCCTTTATTTTTATTTTCCTTGACCTTGGTATTATACCATAGTTTAGAATTATATTTAATGTAGAAAGGAAGATTACTATTTTATTAAAGAAGATTAAATTTATTATAGAAAAAAATATTGAAGAATTAAAAGAATTATTTACTATTAAAAGAATTTTATTAATACTTTTAGGAACGGGAATACTTTCATTTGGAATTTATAATATTCACAGTCAAGCAAGTATTACAGAAGGTGGAGTTCTTGGTGGAATTTTACTTATAAACCACTGGGTTGGTATTTCTCCATCAATAATATCTCCAATACTCGATATCCTGTGTTATGTATTTGCATTTAAGTACTTAGGTAAGGATTTTATAAAGGTTTCTATTGTTTCATCTTTAAGTCTTGCAGGTTTTTTTAGAATTTGGGAGAGTTTTCCACCAATGATGGCTAACCTTTCATCACAACCAATATTGGCAGCAATATTAGGAGGACTTTTTGTAGGTATTGGTGTTGGAATTATTGTAAGACAAGGTGGTTCAAGTGGTGGCGATGATGCATTGGCATTGGCAATTTCAAAAATTACGAAAATGCGTTTATCATCAGCATATCTTTTTACAGATATATCCGTTTTAATATTATCATTATCATATATACCTTTGAAGAAAATAGCTTTTTCACTTATTACTGTAACAATATCATCATTTGTTATAGATTTTATAGAAGGTTTTAATAGGGAAAAATTAGAAATAAAGAAACAGGAAAATTCTTTGGAGTATTAAAAAAATTATAGGAGAATAGAACTGAACTATAGAATAGGGAATAAATAAAAACACCTTATATTGAAATTTATTGTAAAATAAAATCAATTAAAGGTGTTTTTTTATTGTATATTTTAGTGTTTTATATTGAAAAAAATATTAATTTATATGATACCATATTTATATGAAAGGTTTGAGGAGATAATTATGGATGTTAATAGAGACAATCCCTTAGGGTATAAACCAGTTGATGGACTGGTGACAAAATTTGCAATACCTGCAATAATAAGTACTTTAGTTGGAGCTTTATACAATATGGTAGACCAGATATTCGTTGGCCATGGTGTTGGTGTTATGGGAAATGCAGCTACTAATATATCATTTCCATTAACGACTATTTTTACAGCTATTTCTCTCTTATTTGGAGTCGGAATTGCAGCCAATTTCAATTTGAGAATGGGTGAAGGAAAATTTAAAGAAGCTAAAAAGTATATTGGCACTGGACTTATTTCTATGGTGCTAACAAGTATTGTTCTATCTGTAGTAATATTTATCTTTCTTACACCAATTTTGAAAATTTTTGGTGCAACAGAAGAGTTAATGGAATATTCTTATACATATGCTTCAATAATTTGTGTAGGCTTTCCGTTTTTGGTTTTTAATACAGCAACTTCAAATATTATAAGAGCCGATGGATCTCCAAATTTTGCCATGGTATGTGTTTTAGTAGGTGCAATAATAAATACTGTACTAGACCCGTTATTTATATTTGTATTTGGTTGGGGAATGGCAGGTGCTGCTTGGGCAACGGTTATAGGACAGATTATATCTGCAATTGTAACTCTATACTATTTAAGATATAAATTTAAAACCTTTAAGATTACAATAGAGATTATAAAGGTGGAAATAAAGTATGTAGGTAAGATTGCTTCATTAGGTGCATCAGCTGCATTTAATCAAGTAGCTATGCTAATTATGCAAATAACTTTAAATAATGTTATTTCAAAATATGGAGAAGTATCAAAATATGGTTCAATTATACCTTTAGCTGTAGTTGGGATAGCGGCTAAATTAAATTTTATATTCCTATCGATTAGCATAGGTGTAGGACAGGGAAGTCAGCCAATATTTGGGTTTAATTATGGAGCTAAAAATTATAAAAGGGTTAAAGATACATTAAAACTCACAACTAAGATAAATTTATTAGTTGGATTAATGGGGCTTATATGCTTTCAATTCTTCCCAAGAAATATTATTTCATTCTTTGGAAAAGGCGATAATTTATACTTTGAATTTGGAATAATGTATTTGAGAATTAGTATGTTGTTTACAATTACAAATAATTTACTACCACTTTTTGGAAATTTCTTTGCATCTATAGGAAAACCTTTAAAGGGAATATTCGTATCTTTAACAAGACAATTTTTATTTTTAGTACCTTTACTTATAATTTTACCGATTTTCTTTGGTATAAGTGGAATTGTTTATGCAGCTCCAATAGCGGATTTAGCAGCATTTTTAATAGGTGTATTCTTTATTTATATGGAAATAATAGAAATGAATAAATTAGAAGATTATAGTTAGGATTATTTCTTATATAAAAGGATAATTTTAAGAAAATAGAAAACAGTAAATCATAAACGAAATGATTTACTGTTTTTTTATGAATATATAAATAGTAGCATTTGTAAAAAATAAAGAAATTAATAACTATTCAATGGCTTTAAAATTATAAATTGGTTTTAATATGCTAATAATATTTATAGTATCTTCAATATTTTCTATTATTTCATCAATTGGTTTATATGCGAAGGGAGCTTCGTCTAATGTACCCTTTCCAATTGTTGATGAATAAATACCCTTCATTGAACTTTTGAAATCATGCAATGTAAATTTTTCCTTGGCATTTTTTCTACTTAAAAGTCTACCAGCACCATGGGGAGCAGAATAATTCCAATTTTCATTACCTTTTCCAGTACAAATTAAAGAACCATCTTTCATATTTATAGGTATAAGGAGTTTTTCACCTTTTTTTGCTGAAACAGCACCTTTTCGCAGTATCATACTATCTAAATCAATATAATTATGAATAGTTGTAAAATTTTCTAAAACTTTTAATTTCATCCTCTTTACTATTTCATTTACAATGGCATGTCTGTTTATTTCTGCATATTTTTGAACTATTTTCATATCATGTAAATAATCATAGAATAAATCACCTTCTAAATATGCTAAGTTCTTATCTATACTGGATTTAAATTTTTTTATTTCCTTATTGATCTTTTTTTCCTGCCCCGATTTTTTTAAATCATCAATAATCGTTTTTAAACCTATATCGTTTTTTATCATATTTTTAAAGGCGAGATTTTGATAGTAATCTGCTACTTGTTTTCCTAAATTACGACTTCCAGAATGAACTATTAAATAAATATTATCCTTTTCATCTTTTGATAATTCGATAAAATGGTTACCTCCACCAAGAGTTCCAAGACTTAAACTTGCTCTATTATAATTAATATGATTAAAGGATTTTAATTCTTTCAAATCTATATTATTAAAATAGGGATGAGGGCTTTTTCTTATTTCAAAGCCTGAAGGAATATTTTCATGAATTATCTTGTCCAGTTTTTCCAATTCTACATGAGAGTTTTTGATTAACACTGTCTCTACACCACAGCCTATATCTACTCCTACGAGATTTGGAACTATTTTGTCTGTAATGGTCATGGTCGTTCCAATGGTGCAGCCAATACCAGAGTGAACATCTGGCATAATGCGAATATTACTATCCTTAATAAATTCTTGATTCAATAATTTTTCTATTTGCATTTTTGCATTTTCATCTAAATTATTTGTAAAAACAATAGCAGAATTATAATTTCCTTTAAGACTTATCATAATTCCCTCCTTAGTATATTATAATTAGTATAGCATGGGTAAATGATTAATTAAATCAAGTATATAGGGTACTTTGGGTATATAGTGAAAGAATGATAATTTACATATATGAAAGGGGAAAAAATGTCTATAAAGAATACTTTTATACTACCTCATCCTCCAATTATAATTCCAGAGATTGGCAAAGGTGAAGAGGAAAAATTAAAAAAGACGAGAGAAGGTTATGAAGTAATAGCAAAAAAAATTGCAGATATTAAGCCAGAAACAATTGTAATAATATCTCCTCATGCTTCTATGTATGCAGATTATATAAATATTTCTATTGGAAGGAATGTGAAAGGTGATTTTAGTAATTTTTCAGCAGGAGATATAGAAATAAAAGCTGAGTATGATGAAGATTTTATTGGGAAAATAAGTGAAATAGCATATAAAGATAATATTCCCGCTGGAATATTGGGAACTCAAGGAGATGTGCTGGATCATGGAGTAATGGTTCCGCTATACTTTATAAATAAATATTATAGTGATTATAAATTGGTTAGAATAGGAATTTCAGGCTTACCATTTAAATATCATTATGAATTAGGAAAGATAATTCAAGAGGTTTCCGTGTTAAAGAATAAGAACACTGTGTTAATAGCAAGTGGAGACCTTTCTCATAAGCTGTTGGAAGATGGACCTTATGGTTATACTGAAGAAGGACCTAAATTTGATAAAAAAATTGGAGAAATAATTGAAACAGGAAAATTAGAGGAATTTTTTGAATTTGATGATGATTTGTTAGAAACAGTCGCTCAATGTGGAATATGTTCCTTTGTTACAATGGCAGGAGTTTTAGATAAAAAGAAGATTAAAACAAAACTATATTCTTTAGAGGGGCCTTTTGGTGTAGGATATCTTACAGGATCTATGGAAGTAGTAGGTGAAGATGAAAACAACGACTTCTTTGAAAAATACTTTGAAAAACAACAGGATAAAATAACTGAAATAAGAAGAAAAGAAGATGCTTTTGTAAGACTTGCTCGCCGTTCATTGGAAATATATATTAGAGAGAATAAAATTATAAAAATACCTGAAAATTTACCTGTAGAACTTACTAAGACACAGGCAGGAGTTTTTGTAACCATATATAAAGAGGGAAAATTAAGAGGGTGTATAGGTACAATAGAACCTACTAAGTCTTCAATAGCCAAGGAGATTATAGAAAATGCAATCTCATCAGGCACAAGGGATCCAAGATTTCCAAGGGTAGAGGAATCAGAACTAAAAGAGCTTGTATATAGTGTAGATGTTTTAAGGGAGCCAGAGGAGATTACAACATTGGAAGAAATGGATACTTTTAACTATGGTCTTATAGTTTCAACAGAGGATAAAAGAGGAATACTATTACCTAATATTCCAGGAGTTGAAACACCTGAAGAACAATTGAAAATAGCAAGAAAAAAAGCTGGTATATATTCGTATGAAGATCAAAAATTAGAAAGATTTAAAGTGGTTAGACATAAATGAAAGTAATATGTAATATTTGTACAAGAAATTGTTTATTGGAAGAAGGACAAACTGGGTTTTGTAAGGGAAGAATTGTCAAAGAAGGAAAAGTTATAAGTAAAAATTATGGAGTAATAACATCTCTATCTTTAGATAATGTAGAGAAAAAACCTTTACACAATTATATGCCAGGAAAAAAAGTCCTTTCAGTAGGATCCTTTGGCTGTAATTTCACTTGTCCGTTTTGTCAAAATTATCAAATAGCCTGTTCTGATGGTTCAAATATAGAAAAAATTTATTTATCACCAGAGGAATTGGTTAAAAGAGCTGAAGAATTAATAGTTAAAGACAATATAGGAATAGCTTACACGTATAATGAACCGTTAATAGGATATGAATATGTAATAGATTGTTCTAAATTGGCTCATGAAAAAAACATGAAAAATATATTGGTGACAAATGGAAGTATAAATAAAAATATTTTTAAGGAAGTAATAGAGCATATTGACGCAGTTAATATAGATTTAAAGGGATTTAATGAAGATTTTTATAGGAGTATTGGTGGAGATTTAAACACTGTACTAGAAAATATAAAAATAGCGTCAGAAAATTGTCATGTGGAAATAACTACATTGGTAATTCCAAGACTTCGTAACAATGAAGATGAAATAAGAAGAATTGCTAAATTTATAAAGAAAATAGACAGTAAAATTCCATTACATATAAGCAGATTTTTCCCAGCTTATAAAATGTATGATGAAAGTCCTACAAATGTGGATACTGTGTATAATTATGTGGATATTGTAAGAGAATATTTAGAATATGTCTACCCGGGAAATTGTTGAGAAAATAGTAAAAATATAACGATAATATAAATCACATATAAGAAAAGTTAGAATAATTATAAAGTGTAAAATACATTTAATAAAACAAAAAGCATTAATTTATTAA
This sequence comes from uncultured Gallicola sp., assembly GCA_964345925.1. Lineage (GTDB taxonomy): Bacteria > Bacillota > Clostridia > Tissierellales > Peptoniphilaceae > Miniphocaeibacter. Next base: position 6,939 of record CAYFSP010000029.1, read on the forward strand.
TTAATGCTTTTTGTTTTATTATTCATCACACTACTTGCTTACCTGTTTATTTAAAACCGTAAATAGGAAATAAAGTCCTATTGTCAAAATAATATGTCCTAATCCTGCAATACCTGAAATTGCAGCTGAACCATTATAGCCTAGTACAGTCAATATTCCATGAATCAACATAAGAGATAAAGTTATTATAAGTCCTAAATTATAGAATATAAAAAATTTACTATAGTTTTAATGTTCTGTTAAATTAAAGTTTTTCTCAAATAATAAAAGTATTAAAAAGAAAAACATCCCTAATGTTAAAGTATGTGTATGAAGTACCTTTAACTGGGTCCATTCAGTAAAATTATTAAATTTTGTAAATTCTCTATAGAAAACTCCAAAAGATAGTCCTAAAATCATGTAGATCATACTTGTTCTTAAAATTTTTTTCATATTTATCCTTTCATTAATTTGTTTCAGTTACTGCATCTGTAGA
>CAYFSP010000029.1:7513-15843 GCA_964345925.1 uncultured Gallicola sp.
AATTTTTTTCATATTTATCCTTTCATTAATTTGTTTCAGTTACTGCATCTGTAGAAGAAGTATTATAATTTGTAATAGTATCAGATAGTTTTTCAACTAAGTATACACTTTCGTCTAAATCGAAATCATTTTCTTTAGGTATATAGAAATAAAAAGTATTGTCTATTAATTCTATATATCCAGTTAATTTATCACCTGTATATATAAAAACATCCTCTGAAAGTTTATCCTCTACAAATGTTCCTTTGTCTATTAAGTTATTATCAATGAATACTTCAAAAGTATCATCTTTAAAATTTAACTGTAATTGTTTACCATCTATTTTATCTATAGATTGATACGTTCCAACTAATTCTTCAGTCATACTTTCAGGCAAATTATTTTTTCTATTGCCAATTACAAGGGCAATGGCTAAAATAGCTGCAAATATTAAAATTATTATTAAACTTCTTTTATCTTTCATTGGTATTCTCACTATAGATTTATTTTAATCATCATATAATATATTATTTTACTATATTAAAATTAATTGGAATAATTAATATAGCAATTAAGGAATTTTTAATTACTCTACTTCCATTGTTATAAAGAACTCTTCTCCTTCATGATCTATTTCTTTTATTTCAGTATATACATCCTTGTAGTCATTTTTAAATTTTTTAGAAAAACTGAGATCACCCCACATATGCATTGGGAATAATACCTCTGGTGAAACTTGTTCTAAAAAATAGGAAACTCCTAGGCTATAATTTTCTTTAAGTCTAGGATCTACTGGGAAAAATGCTATATCCACTTGATCTGTTTGTATTTTATCGACTTCTCTCCTAAAGTCTTCTTTCATTTTTTTCTTTTCTTCTTCCGTATCATTAGGCCAAACCCAATCGTTTAAATCTCCAGCATGATAGAAGTTAACATATGGCAATTCAACTAGTATAGAAAAACCCTTATCCGTTGATCCATATGTGAAAAATTCTATATCATGATACAATAAACTATCATTTTCATCTAAAAAGAATACATTATCCTTTTTCCAAAATTTTTTTAAAGTATCAATATCTACATCTTTACTATCCACAGGATTATTTAAATATATGATATTTTCATCCTTGTAAAGCTCCATTATATCCTTAGATAATATATAAATATTATCATCAAAATCACCATATTTAAATATATCCTTAGAAAAGTGGTCATTATGAGAATGAGTTGCTATAAATACAGTTTTTTTACCCTTCCTTGGATTAGGTAACTTTCCTTCAAAATAATCTATTATGAAAAAATAATCTTTAGTTTCTATTGTAAAACAGCTATGTTTTATGAATTTTATGATTATATCAAAAGTTTCCATAAATACCTCCTATATTATTATACCCTTTGTTCTAGTATAGTATACTGTATATAATGGGTATAAATAAAGATGGTGATTAAATGAAAATTATAAAGACGAATGCAATGAGATTTTTAGAGTCAAAAAAAGTAGATTTTGAAATAATAAACTATGAAGTTGACGAGAATATTGACGGAATTTCAGTTGCTAATAAATTAAAAGAAGATATTAATATGGTGTTTAAAACTCTTGTAACAGTTGGAGCGGATAAGAACAATTATGTGTTTTTAATACCTGTTGCAAAGGAATTAAATTTAAAGAAAGCTGCCAAGTCGGTAAATATTAAAAAAATTGAAATGATTCATGTTAAGGATTTAAAAAATCTAACTGGTTATATTAGAGGAGGTTGCTCTCCCATAGGAATGAAAAAATTATTTAAAACGGTTATAGATACATCGATTAATAATTGTGAAAAAATATATGTAAGTGGAGGAAGTCTAGGAACTCAAATTAAAATATCTCCAAAGGATTTAATAAAAGTTATAAATGCAGATATTTATGATTTAGTAGATTAGTTAAAAATATGAATAGAGAAGATAAAATAAATAAAATTGCCAATTATATAAAATCTGGTGAAAAATTAAAAGAGGATATCACAATTGGCGTGGAAATGGAAAATTTCATTGTTGATAAAGATAGTTTAAAGACGGTATCTTATTATGGAAAAAATGGAGTAAGAGAAACCCTAGAGTTTATAGAAAAAGATGGATTTACTCCTTATAAGGAAGGAGAATATATTCTAGGACTTGAAAAAGGTGATATTAGTATAAGCACAGAACCAGGAAGTCAGTTTGAAATTGCAATAAAGTCAAATCCTGATATTGGGAATTTAGAAAATAAATTTAAAGACTTTTATAAATATATAATTCCATACTTGGATAAAAAGAATCAAGAATTGGTTTCATTAGGATACCATCCAAATATGAAAATTGATGATATAAAAATGCTACCTAAAGAAAGATATAAATATATGTACGATTACTTTAAGAATAAGGGTAATATGTCTCATAATATGATGAAGGGTACGGCTTCGTTACAGGTTACAATAGATTATTTAAATGAGGACGACTTTAGGAAAAAATATTTTTTATCAAATGTATTAACTCCAATATTTTATGGTATTTTTGATAATACATATATATTTGAAAAGAAACCAGCAGATATTTATACAATTAGACAGAAGATTTGGGAAAATACAGATAAGGATAGGTCAGGCCTTTTTGATATAGCATTTGATAGAGGAGCTGGATACAGAAAGTATGCAGAAAAAATACTTGATACACCTCCAATATTCATAGAAGAAGATGGCAAATATATTTATACAAAGGACAGAACATTAGATGATATAACAGATGAATACGAGCTTACAGAAGAACTTTTATTTCACGCTCTATCCATAGTATTTCCAGATATTAGAGTGAAGACGTATATGGAATTTAGAATGTTCGATGAACTTCCATATCCTTTAAACTTTGCGGCAGTAGCCTTAGTTAAAGGACTATTTTACAATGATGAAAACTTAAGAAAGATTTGTAAAATATCAAAGGGTACAACTTATGAAGAAGCTTTAAAAGGAAAAGAAGAAGTGCAAAAACATGGAATTCATGCTGTTTATTTAGGTAAAACGGTATTAGAACACGGAAAGATGCTAGCAAGATTTGCAAAGGATGGACTAGAGGAAAATGAAAAACACTACTTGGATCCATTAATAGAAATGTTGGAAGAGGGAAAGACTTTAAGGGATAAATTTGCAGAAAAATATAAAGAAGAAGGATTAAAAAAAGCGGTGGAATCGTCAATATTGAAACTGGAAAAATAAATGTATAATGATAAATATGTAGAGGAATATATAAGTATAATAAAAAAAGATGAGAAGAAATATTATAAAGATTATTTGAAAATGCTAGACAAGGTAAATAATTCTAATGCAATATATAAGGGAGAACCAATACCTGTAACGTATCAAGGGCTTTTTTATGATAAGGACAGCAAAGAAGACTTTCAGTATATTTCAAATACTTTAATGTCCATAACAAGAAAGATAACAAAAGAATATGTGGAGAATAAAGAGTATAGAAAACTATTTAAATTCTCAAAGGAATTGGAAAAATTAATAAAACATGATCCAGGTTACGATATACCAGTGCCTATTTGTAGGTATGATGTTTTTTATAATGGAAGAGATAAATTTAAATTTGTAGAATTTAATACAGATGGTTCATCAGCAATGAATGAAGACAATACATTAGGTCAAATTTTACTTGAAACAGAAGCTATGAAAGAACTTGGAGAAAAATATACACTTACAAATGTGGATTTAATAAATAGATGGGCAGAAAAGTCTTATAATATTTATAAGGAATATAAAGGAGAAGGTGATAAGCCAAATGTGGCAATAGTCGACTCATTGGAAATAGGAACTCCTTATGAATTTAGAGAATTTAAGAAAGCATATGAAAAATTAGGACTAAAATGTGAAATAGTTGACATTAAGGATTTAGAATACAGAAATGGCAAACTTGTCCACAATGATTTTGAAATAGACTTAGTCTATCGAAGAATAGTAACTGTGGAACTTATGAATATTATAGATAAAGTACAACCATTTTTAAATGCTTATATGGACAATGCATTTATGATGCTTGGTTCATTTAGAAGTCAGATAATGCACTACAAACCGACATATAAAATATTTAGACTAGAGGAAACGAGAAGACTTTTAACAGAGGAAGAAAATTCCTTCTTAGAAAAATCAATACCATTTACTGAGGAATTTGAATCTGAAAAGGACTTTAAAATAGTTAGTGAAAATAAAAATGACTATATATTAAAACCTTCAGATGACTATGCGTCTCATGGAATATATACGGGAAGAGATCATAGTAAAGAGGAATTCGATAAAATATTAAGAGAAATAATTGGAACAGGATATATTTATCAGGAATATTACGATATGGATCCAATACAATTTGTTGAATTCAATGAAGATGGTAAATTAGAAGTTAACGATTTTGGTGCAGTACTTGGCATGTTCATATACGATGAAGAATTTATAGCGCCTTACACGAGAATAGGAAAGGACAATTTAATATCAGGAGCAAGAAAATATTACACGGCTCCAAATATATATATAGAAAAAAGATAAGGAAGTGTTTAAATGTCAGCACTAATGAGTACGATGATTATACTCTTTGCAGTAATTATAGTGGGCTATATAGCTGGAAAAGCAAATTTCATAGATAATGAATCAAATAAGAAATTTTCTACATTAATGTTATATATAACATCTCCATTTTTAATAATATCATCTGTAACAACAAGTAAACCCTCAGATGTTCCAGTAAATATTTTTAAAGTAATGGCAATAGGAATAGTGTTTTATGCTATATTAATATTATTTGCAAAATTATATGTGAAAATTATTCCACTAAATGAATTTGAACTACCTGTATACGAAGCAGCAATTATTTTTGGAAATACTTCCTTTCTAGGTTATCCAGTATTTAAGGCATTGTTGGGAGATTCAGCTATTTTCGTATCAACAATACTAAACTTACCATTTAATATACTTCTGTTTTCATACGGTATATATTTATTTACAAAAGGTTCTAAAAAATCAAAAGTAACATTGAAAAATTTGATTAACCCTGGTTTTATTTCTGCAATATTAGCATTATTAATTTACTTAACAGGGATAAAAATACCTTTTTTAGTAAGTGAAATATTTTCATCAGTAGGGGGAATAACCATTCCTTTATCAATGTTATTAATTGGTTCATCATTATCAAAAGTAGAAATTGGTTATTTGTTAAAAGATATTAAGGCTTTAATTTATTGTGTGATAAAACTCGTTATATTACCTGTAATTATATTTTTTATAACAAAAGCTATAGGCTTAGAACCATATTTAATAAAAATGATAACTATAAATATTGGTTTCCCTTCAGCTTCAATGATTGTAATGTTGGCGACACAGTTTAATAAATCTACAAGATCGGCATCTATTGTGGTTTTCATGAGTACTTTACTATCCGTTGCCACAATACCTTTAATAGAAAAATTCCTGTTTGCATTAATTTAAACTATTATGTTAATTAGGAGTACTTTAAATATTAAATGAATATAAGGTGGAATATGAAAATTAAAATTGATTTTAATAAAGGAAAGAAATATTTAACAATTATAGGATTTTTAGGTATAATCATATATTTGTTAATAGAGGTGGTTTATAATGAAGAAATATTAATAGAAGTATTGAAAAAATTTATAGCTCCAATATTAATATTATTTCTATTAAATACAAAGGATGAAAAAAACAAACCAGAATCAGCTGAAAAAATAATAAGTACTTCAAATATAGTATTATTTGTAATAGGGATTATAAATACATTCTATATTTATGGATATATTATTGGCGCATTAATAGCAATATTTAAAAATTAGGATATAGATTTTTCTATATCTTTTTTTATTAAAATCATAATGGTAATAAGAATATTTATTATGCAAAAGCAAATGGTTAAAAATAGCTAATGTTAATTTTATTTGCGCAAATAATAAGCACATTTGATAGATTTTTATTTAAGGATTTTGTATTGTCTTAGTAGGAGGTGGATATATGACAAAGTTTTATGAAAGAATTTATAGATTAAGAAAAGAGCGAGGTTTAACTCAGGAGGAAATTGCAAATGAATTAAATGTTTCAAGACAGACTATTTCCAATTGGGAAACAGGTTCGGCTCAACCTACTATTGATAAGGCAATAGAGTTAGCAAATCTATATGATGTCTCTATGGATGAGTTAGTAGGAAAAAATATTAAGTCGGTAAAAAAAGTAAGCCATATATTAATGTCATTATTAAATGAAAAAATTAATATATATTTAGAGAAGAACTCATTTTTTGTTTCTCAAGATTTGGTAATAAAAAACTGTCAACTTATAGAAGTAAATGTAAATAGTATTAGAATAATTGTTGAAAAACGAAAAGATAGAATAGAGAAATTAATTTTATTAAAAGATGTACTAGGTTTTGAAAGAGGAGTGATATAGATGGATTTTATTTGGTTTCCCATAGTAATGGCAGCGATTATAATCATATACAAACTAGATGATTTAATAAAGGTTTATAAAAATAGTAATAAAAGTGAAAGTGAAATGAATGAAAGTTACTTACAACAAGAACATGAGCGTTTAGAGATTATAAATGAATTAAATTCTTTAATTGGAGAAAAATGTTGTATAAAAAGTGAAGGTTTAATATATATGTCACCTAGTAAAGATGAAGCCACATGTACTATTTTAAATGTTGATGAGACTTTTGTTGAATTGGAGTTTTTAAAAAGAAAGAAGAAGATAAATTTAATATATAAAATAGAGAATATTGAAAGTATTTCTAGAGTTATTGAATAAAGAAAAAGCTTGTAGCAATTTTAAATATATAATTGTAATAGATGATGATACCTTTAAATCACAACATCCAAATTATAAAGAGTTGCAAGAAAAACTGGAAAAAGCTTAAGTCATTTTTTAACAAAATGACTTAAGCTTTTATAGAATACTTTGGTAATAAAAAATATAATTTAGTTGTCGAAGGAGTCTACGAAGATAGTAACGTGTATAAAACTACCAGATAGCTACAAAGCGTAGCTGGACAATTATATATGACTCTGCTAAATCTTTTTCAATAGATAATAATCGCACAGAAGAAGATGAAAAAATTATAGAGATAGAGAAAATTCATGATTTTGTTTCACATTGATTTATCCGAAAAAGGTCGGTATTCCATATTGTTCTAATAATGAATACTTTGATATTAATACTATAATCGTCCTATAAGATTATTAAAATTATCTAGAACTATATGTGGAGAAATTTTTTATATAATACCATTAATCTTGAGTTTAGGAATATTCACAAGCATAAGTTACTTAATTAAATATGATATAATTTAATCCAGCAACGCAAATTTATAAATGGAGGCAATGTAGTAATGGAGAAAACATTAATAGCTCATAAAACAGAAACTAGAGATGGAAAAATCCAAATACAATCATTAGAAGAACATTTATTTAACACTGCAAAGTACTGTAGAAAAATAGGAAAAGATATAAACTTACCATGGACTTGTTATTTAATAGGATTAAGTCATGATCTGGGAAAAGCTTTTTCTAATTTTCAAGAATATATAAATAATGAAACTAAAGACAAAGTAAATCATTCTTCAATTGGAGGTATATTTTTAATAAATTATTTCACTTCTTTAAATAAAGGGTGTGAAGGAAAATTAGTTGGTGAAATTCTATCATATACTATTTTTGCTCATCATGGATTATTTGATTTAATAGAATCTTCAAAAGAAAATATGGGTTTTAATAGAAGAATTAACTTTAATGAAGACGAAAAATATAAAGAAAGTCAAATTGAAGAATTTATTTATAATAATATTGAAAAAAAACTTCTACAAGAGGAAAAAATAAATTTAATAGAATTAGTCTATAAGGCTTTTGAAGAAATGGAAGAAATGATAGATAAAATCTATATTATGTCAAATAAAAAATTAACAAGATATGATTACTATATACATTTATTAACTAGACTTTTACTTTCGATTTTAAAAGAGGGTGATATATACGACAGTAGTAATGCATTTAGAAATAATAAAGATGGTATTTTAACAGAAGAAGACTATGATGAATTATGGAATAAAGGAACAAGTAATATAGAAGAAAAATATTCTTCTTTTAAAAGTGAAAAGAATACTTCCAAATTAAATCAGGCACGGACTAATTTAGCTAATCAAGCTAAGGAGAATGCAATAAAAATTGAAAGGGGAATTTTCAAAGCTGAACTTCCAACAGGATCAGGGAAAACATTACTTACTACTAGATTTGCATTAAATAATTGTAAAGAGTTTAAGAAAAAAAGATTTTTTTATATTACTGC
>CAYFSP010000029.1:15943-18101 GCA_964345925.1 uncultured Gallicola sp.
AATTTTAATTTAGTAAATAATTTTTTATCAGAAATTATGAATACAACTATTATTCATTGCACGGCAACTCAACCTGAATTGGATTCAAACTATTTGAAATATTCAACTGATTATTCAAATATAAATAATGGATATTTGGCTAAATTAGAAAAAGAAGAAGAAAAAGTATTTAAAAGAACAAAAGCTTTTTACATATCAAAAGAAAATGGATATTGTTCTGAAGAAATATCTGAGGAAATAAAATTAAAAGCAAAAGAAAATAGTTCAATTCTTATAATTTGTAATACTAAAAAAGTTGTTAATGAAATATATGAACAGGTTAAAAGTTTAGAAGATGAAAAATTTTCTGTTTATCAATTAACAACTAATCAATGTGCAGCTCATAGATTGAGAAAAATTGATGAAATTAGAGAAAAATTGGATAAAAATGAAAAAATAATCGTTGTTAGCTCTCAACTGATTGAGGCTGGCGTAGATGTGGATTTTCAAGTTGTATACCGTTCACTATCAGGAATTCCATCGCTAATTCAAGCAATGGGACGTTGTAATAGAGAAGGAAAACTGGATTATGGAAATTTTTATATTTTCGATTTAGAATCAGAAAATACAAAAATGTTACAAGACATACATGAGCAAAAGAAACATTCTAGAAAAATCCTTGAAAAATATAAAAATGAAGAAGTTGACATAGATGTTTTAAAAAGAGAATATTACAACTATCTATATGCTAATAGTGATAAATTGGACTACTCAATATCTGATGGTTCATTAATAGAAATTTTATCAACAAATAAAATCAAACGTGTAGAATACAGACAAAGTCATGGGAAGAAATATAATTATTATTTGGGACAAAATTTTAAACTTGCATCTAATTCTTTTAAAATGATAGAAGATAATGGTTATTCGGTAATAGTATCATTAGATGAAGGTTTTGGAGATTTACATGACGAAAATAAAGAATATTTAAGTAATTATAAAGAAGCAATAGAGAACTATGATTTTTATAATGCTAAAATTGCATTAAAAAAGTTACAGCCTTTTACAATTAATATTATTAATATAGAAGAATATCAACTATATGTTGAGAAAATTGGAGATATTTTAGTGTTAATGTCGTATTATTATGATAAAGATATTGGATTAAAGGCAAAGGAATTAGAAACAATAATATACTAGGAGGTTATTTTGGATAAATTTAAATCAAAGCCCTTTTACTATAAGGTGAAAGGGGACTATGCTCTTTTTACAGATCCTTTAACTAAAGGAGGAGGGGAGAAGTTTTCCTACTCCGTACCGACGTACCAAGCCATAAAAGGTATTACAGAAGCTATTTATTGGAAACCAACAATAGTAATTTATATTGACGAGGTTAAAATAATAAATCCAATAAGAACACAGACAAAGGGAATAAGAACAGTAGTAAAAAATGGTACATCTGTAGACAGAAATTATTATACATATTTAAAAGATGTAGAATACTATATAAAGTTTCATTTTGAATGGAATGAACTAAGAGAAGATTTAAAACATGATAGAAATGAAGTAAAACATCAAGAGATTATTTTACGTACTTTAGACAAGGGAGGAAGAAGGGATATATTTTTAGGAGCAAGGGAATGTTTAGGCTTTATTGAAAGATTAAGCAGAGAAGATTATGAAAATAAAGAGGGATTTTATGAGGGAGAAAATATTTCCATGGGAATAATGTTTCATTCATTTAATTATCCTACAGAAGTCTCTACAGGAGAATACAATCATTTAGAGTCAAACTTTGCTCAAACAATAATGGAAAACGGAACTATAACTTTTATAAGACCTGAGGAATGTACAATAAAAAATATACTTGGTGAATATAGAGGGAAATTTATTAAATCTGAAAACATTAAGACTGTAGATGAAGAACTAGATGAACTAGAAGAGGTGAAATAATGAGTTTAGCAAGTATTTTACTTAAAACTTATGAGTCTTGTGAAGAAAATGGTTTAGTTGATAATATTGAAGATATATCAAGAAAAACCGTACTTCTTCCAGTTTACCATAGCAATAAAAAATCAGATGGAAAAAATATATTTAAAATTTCTTTAAATAAAGAAGGAAAAGCGGTTGAAGGAGAGTTTTTACCAGCAGAATATGAACTTTCTGATGAAAAAAAGTT
>CAYFSP010000029.1:18201-22123 GCA_964345925.1 uncultured Gallicola sp.
ATAAAATTCATAATTTATTAAAGTATTTACTAGAAAATAGAAAAACATCTATTAGAATGAGTGGAGATATGAATAGTACTAGACTGCTTACTTGGTTTTCTGATGATGTTGAAAACGAACGAGAAACCAATATACTATCACAAGGACGACAATTTGACGATGAGGAAGACAACGCCTATGTAATAGATGGAGATTACACAAAAAATTTATTATATAAAGCAAAGGGATTTTATAAAGAGTTAAATAACAGTTCTAAAGTGTATATAGTAATGTTGGATAAAATAAGTAATGGAAGAATTTCTATAAAGTATTTTTATCAAGGTTTACAGAAAGATTTTTATGAAAATATGGATAATTGGTATGAAACTTTTAGTTGGTATTTTTATGATAAAACATTAGATAGGTATACTTTACAAAGTCCAAATCTATATAGGATAGTAGATACAGTTTATGGTATAGAATTAAATGGTAGAGTTGCTATGATGGATAATAAAAGTAAGGTAAAAGAAAATTTGTTGACTAGCTTAATACCATGTGTAATAGAAGGTAAAAAAATCCCTATGGGAATGGTTAAACAAGCCTTTGAAAATATTAAAAACAGACAAAGATATAAAAAATCATGGGTTACTGTAATGAATATGAGTTGTGCAGTTTTAAGAAAATATAATTTAGACTATAAAGACAAGGAGGTTACAGATATGCTAGATTTAGAAAAGACTGATAGAAATTATGTATATGGAAGAATATTAGCAGTACTGGAATATTTAGAAGAAAGAAGTTTAGGAGATAATAATATAAATAGATTGACAAATGTAGATAGACTTTGGAACTCTTACATAAATTCTCCAGGAAAAACATTGAAAGTTTTAATGGACAAAGGAAAACCCTATTGGAATAGGCTTAAGAAGAATAATCCTGGATTATTTGTTAATAAACAGAAGGAACTTCAAGATTGTATTGACTTATTAGCGAAATCAGGAGAAGAAAATAAAAACAAACCTTTAAATGAAGAATTTGTATTTGGATATTATGCACAGAAAAAAGATTTTTTCACTAAAAAAGATAGAAGAAGGGAAGAAGAAAATGACAACATTGAACAATAAGATTGATTTTATGGTAACAGTTGAAGTAGAAAATGCAAATCCCAACGGAGATCCGTTAAATGGAAATATGCCAAGAGATGATATTAACGGATATGGGGAAATTTCAGATGTTTGTATAAAAAGAAAAATACGAAATAGAATGCAAGACATGGAATATGATATATTTGTTCAATCTAATGATAGATTGAAAGATGGATTTAAGTCTTTAGAATCAAGATTTGATAATGAGTTTGACAAGAAATTAAAAATATCAGATGATGAAGTTGAAAAAAGATCTTGTGAAAAATGGTTAGACGTTAGAAGTTTTGGGCAAGTTATGACTTATCAAAAAAGATCAATAGGAATTAGAGGCCCTGTTTCTATCAGTTTGGCTAAAAGTTTAAGTCCAGTAACAAATCAAACAATGCAAATAACAAGAAGTACAAATGGAATGACAGCGGCAGAGGGGAAAGCAAGATCCTCAGACACAATGGGAAGTAAAAACTTTGTTGAATATGGAGTATATTTAATTAAGGGAAGTATAAATGTATTCTTTTCAGAGAGAACAGGTTTTACAGAAGAAGATAGCAAAGTTATAAAAGAAGCATTAAGAACATTATTTGTAAATGATATGTCATCTGCAAGACCGGAAGGTAGCATGCAAGTAAAAGAAATATTTTGGTTTAATCATAACAATAAACTTGGAGTAGCTTCTTCAGCTAAAATATTTGATTTATTAGAATATGAAAATATAGAGTTTGTAGATGGAAAAATAAAATATGAAGATTATAATATAAATCTAAATGAAGAAAAATTAAAAGAATATAAAGAGAAAGGACTGTCTGTAGAAGTTTTAGAGGGGATGTAATGGCTACAAATAATCCAGATGATTATTTAATGTTATCAGGAATTCAACATTATTTCTTTTGTAAAAGGCAATGGGCGTTAATACATATAGAACAGTATTGGAAGGAAAATGCTTTAACTGCTAAGGGAAATATTTTACACAAGAAAGTAGATCAGCCATATTTAAAAGAACGTAGAGGAGATGTATTTTATTCAAGGGCGATGCCAGTAATTTCTCACAAACTCAAATTTGTTGGGAAATTAGATATGGTAGAGTTTTATAAAGATAAAGATGGAATAAAATTAGATGGAGAAAAGGGACTATGGAAACCTGTTATAGTAGAATATAAAAATGGGAAACCAAAATTTTATGATTATGATAAGATGCAATTAGTAGCAGAAGTAATAGCGCTAGAAGAAACTCTAGATATAAATATGGATAAAGCATATTTTTATTACAATTCGGTTAGACGAAGAGTTGAAGTTGAAATAACTGAAAGTATGAGGGAAAAGGTAAAAGAAGCTTCTAAGGATATGATGGAACATTTTTTGCTAGGAAGTACTTTTGATGCAGAAAATTACAAAAACTGTTCAAAATGTTCTTTAGTTGATTATTGTTTACCACGTATAACTAAAAAAAGAAAGAATATAGATAATTACTTAGAAAGGTTGTTACTATGAGGAAATTGAGGAACACTTTATACATTACTAAGGAATTATGCTATTTATTTAGGGATGGAACAAATATAGTTATTAAAGAAGATGAGAAAGAAATAGGTAGATTTCCAATTCATATATTTGAAGATATTGTTTGCTTTAATTACAATGGTGTAAGTCCATCACTAGTAAGACTGTGTAATGAAAACGATGTTGGACTAACATTTATCAGTCCACAAGGATATTTTCAAGGAAGATTTATTGGTAAAACAAATGGTAATGTATTACTTAGAAGACAGCAGTATAGAATAGCTGATGATGAAGGAAAGTCTATAATTTATGCAAAATTAATGATATTAGCAAAGACTGCTAACTATAGAAAAATTTTTAAAAGAGCTATTTCAGACCATGGAAATAAGATTAATACAGAATTAATAAATAATTCTATAAAAAAATTTGAAAAAGATATGAAATCGGTAAAAGAAAGTGGATCTCTAGATTCATTAAGAGGAATAGAGGGCGATAGTGCAAGAACATATTTTTCATGTTTTAACGATTTAATTTTGAAGCAAAAAGAGGATTTTATATTTAAAGGAAGAAGTAAACGACCACCTTTAGATAACGTAAACGCCATGTTATCCTTTGGATATACGGTTTTAACAAATGAAATACAATCAGCACTTGAAACAGTTGGCTTAGATAGTTATGTTGGTTTTTTTCATACCGATAGACCTGGAAGGGCGAGTCTAGCATTAGATTTAATAGAAGAATTAAGAGGATATTTAGTTGACAGATTTGTATTATCACTTATAAATAATAATATAGTAAATATTAAAATGTTTGAGTATAAAGAAAATGGTACTGTACTAATGAATACAGAAGGTAGAGAAAAATTTTTAAGAAATTGGCAAGAAAGGAAGCAAGAAAAAATAAAGCATCCTTTCTTAGAAGAGACCATTGAAGTTGGACTATTACCGTATGTTCAAGCTCAACTTTTAGCAAGAACTATAAGAGGAGATTTAGAAAAATATCCTCCGTTTATAATGTAGGTGATAATATGATGGTACTAATAACATATGATGTAAATACTGAAGATAAAGCAGGACGAACAAGACTAAGAAAAGTAGCAAAACTATGTGTAAATTATGGTCAAAGGGTACAAAATTCAGTTTTTGAATGTTCAGTAGAACCAGGGCAATTTATAGATATAAAAGATAAATTGAAAGAAATAATAAATTTAGAAAAGGATAGTTTAAGATTTTATTTATTGGGAAAAAATTGGCAAAATAGAGTAGAGCTAATGGGAAAAAATGAAACTTATGACCCAGATAGAGATA
>CAYFSP010000030.1:0-13190 GCA_964345925.1 uncultured Gallicola sp.
CATAGTTATTTCTGTTCGGTATAAAACTGTCTAAAAAAGAGTTGCCATTCCAGCTCAATATTGTACTTATCATAATTTTTTTATACCATACATTGTAATTCACTATATTTATTATTTTTTCTAAAGTATTGTTATAATCATTTATAAAAGACATATAGCTTGGTAATTTTCCCTGAATACAATATAGTGTATTCAGAATTTCATTTTTATTATTTTCCATTTCTAACCTCCATTTTTTTATTTACTTCCCTATTTTGTACTGCTTAATTATAAGACGTTTAAAAATTGTCTTAGGTTTTAAATTTAAGAAAATTTTTTTAAATTTCTCAATGCATCTAAAATATTCTTTAAAATTCTCTTTGCTATATTTACGTCTAGTAAATTTTCATCTCTAACTATATCTAAGTATTTTTTTATCATTTTAATCCCCTTACTTATAAGACGTATCAAAAATAGAAAAGGTTTTAAAAAATAAAAGAATTTTGAAATAAAAAAAGAGATAGCTAAAAGTAAGGTTGTTACTAAAGCTATCTCTTTTGAAATTATTTATTTTATTCTTCCTTTAATATTATATTAAGTATAAATGCTGTTATTGTTCCTGCAGATATTCCTGAAGAAAATAAAGCTTCTAAAACTGATGGTAAATTTTTTACTATGTCCGGGTTAAATGTCACACCTAAACCTATTGTTAATGATGATGCAATTATTATTAGATTTCTATTTGTAAATTTAACAAGTGATAAATTCTGTATACCCGATGCTGCTACTGTACCAAACATAAGTATTCCTGCTCCTCCAAGTACTGCTGGTGGCATTATTGAAACTATTGTTGCAACCTTTGGGAATAAACTTATCAATATTAAAAGCACACCACTTATTATTGCTACAGATCTTGAAGCAACTTTTGTTAATGGTATAAGCCCAGCATTTTGACTAAATGTTGCTACTGGTCCAGAGCCTAAAAACGGTGATAAAAACGATCCAAATGCATCTGCTCTTACTCCATTTGCTATCATATCGTCTGTTACTTCAGTTTCTGTTACTTCACCTATTACTTGAACTACTCCTATTGTTTCAATTACCGTTACTAAATATCCTGCTATAAACGGAATTACATATTTAAAATCAAAATCTACGCCGAATTTAAATATTGAAGGTGGTGCAAACCACGCTGCATTCGCTACTTGTGTAAAATCAACTTTACCTAGTGGAATGCATATTATGTATCCTACAACTATACCTATTAAAACAGAGGCTGAGCTAAGAACTCCTTTTCCATATCTATTTATAAGTACAATTATTAAAAATACTGTAAACGCTATGGCTAAATTCGTTACCGATGCATAATCTGTAGCTCCTACTCCTCCCGCAGCCCAATCAAAAGTTACTGGAACCAATGTCATACCTATTAAAGTTATAACTGTACCTGTAACTACTTGTGGAAAAAACTTAAGCAAAGGTTTTACAAAGTAACTTAAAATAAATTCTAATATTGCTCCTAAAATACTAGCTCCAAAATATGCTGGTAATCCTCCACCCATTCCAACTATAATAGTTGCTGCTGGTGCTACAAACCCAAAATCCGTTCCCATAATCGTAGGTAGACCAGAACCTATTCTAAACGGATTTATACCTATTCCCCTAGACTGAACTATGGAACAGATTCCTGAACAAAGTAATGCTGCACTGACCAAGTATGCAGTAGATGCAACATCTACACCTGCCATACCTGCAATTATTAAAGGTACTGCTACTATTCCACCAAATGCTGTTAGAATATTTTGTAAACCCATTAATATCCCAATGGACATTGGTGGTTTATCTTCTACTCCATAAAGTAATTTCCCCTGTGTTTCAGCTTCATAAAGCTCCTTCTTTTTAACAAAAACACTTCTTCTTTTCATGTATACCTCCTTTAATGATATACACATTATAACTCGAAATAACGTTACCCCGTCAAGTTGTTTGTTAAAAGAACATGCTTTATAATGTAATATATGAAAAAAGACAGTTATAAAAACTGTCTAATCTTCCTCAGGTTCGTAATGAACAATGGAAATAAATTTTCCATCCTTATTTTTTATTTTTCTAATTCGTTTTTCAAAATCCATTCTCGGTAACCATACAACTTTATTACATCCCTGACATTCCAATTTTATATCAAGTCCAGTTCTTAATATTTTCCATTGGTTTTCTCCACAGGGATGCCCCTTTTTTAAAGTCACAATATCGTCCGTTTTATACTTCACACAATCACCTCAAATTTCATTATTTTTTATATTCTTTAATTTCTTGTAAAAATAGCTCTCGAATCTTTAATTCCATTCCACTTTGTTTTCCTGGCTTTGTCCAAGCTATTATAGTTATTTTTACCTGTGAATTAATTCCAATATCCGTAACGCCAAATAGATACGGCTTTACCGTAACATCATTATCTTTTTTAAACTTTAGGGAAATATTTTCCACAATTGTTTCGATAATACCAATATCCAAATAGTCTGGAATTGTTATCTCCACATATGATCTTTGATTTCCTAGGGACATATTCTTCACCGTTGTAATATTACCATTTCCAATGGTAGTTATAGATCCGTCAAATCCCTTTATCTTTGTTGTTTTCATTCCAAATTCAATTACATTTCCTGCTATTGTATTATTTATTAATACATTGTCACCAATGCCATACTGCCCTTCAAATATTATAAATATTCCAGATATTACATCCTTTACTAGGGATTGAGCTCCAAAACCTAGTGCAACTCCTCCAATACCTGCAAATCCCACTGAAAGGCTTTTGCTAATTCCAAATTGCTCTAAAATTAAAATAAAACCTAAAAAATATATTATATATTTTAAAGTATTGTCAATTATTGAAGTTATTGTTAAACTCTTTTGAATGTCTATAATTTTACTATTTAATTTTTCTGAGTTCTTAGACATGAATTTTTTAAATAACCTATGAACTAGTCTTGCTATTACCATTGTTACTAATAATATTAAAACAGAGGATAAAATCTTTCCTAAGAAATTCAAATTATTACTTTCGTTATATATTTTTTTTTTCAATTTCTCTATAATCGAATTAATATTATTCATTTACATCTTTTCCACTTCTACAATTCCATCATTTTTTTTATATTTCCAAATATATCCTATTGGCAAGTCCTCTTTTAACTTGATCATATCTTCTAAAGATTGTATCTCCAACATTATAGCAAGGCCACAACTTCTACTAATCTCCCTTGGTGTAGGAATAGTCTTTATTTTAAAACCTTTGTTAATAAGCTCTCTTTCCGTCATCATAGTATGATTTACAGATTCAAAAGTCAAAAGTACAACTTCCATTATCCTATTACCAAATTTTTCTTAGCTTCTTTTAAACTTTCATAAATAGTATACATATTCGAAATTTCTCCAACTGCTAAATCATCTTTCAAATTATAGAAATCCAAACATGTTCCACAGGAAAATATTTCTACACCCTCTTTAGAAAGTTCTTGTAAATCGTCAATGACTGGGGAGTTCTTACAGGTTAAATGAACACCACCATTGTAGAATATTATGGATTTTGGTAAAGGCTCTGTCTCTCTAACAGTGTATATGAAGGATTTCATCAAAATCTTTCCTAATTCCTCATCACCATCTCCCATTGTGCTAGAACTTATTCCTATAACTAAGTCATCGCCCTCTTCACTTTTCTCTACAGTATCTCCATCTTTTTCTATTGTAACAATGTATTCATCTTCGGATATTGTAACTACGGAATATTTGAAATTTTGTCCTTTTGCCAACCTTGATAGATTGTTCACTGCAACCTTATTATCAACTGTTGTTTCAACAATTCCAGATTCCATTTTATCCAATTCATTTTTTGTCATTATTACTGGTTTAGGACATGCTAAACCTTTAGCGTCTATTTTTTTCATATTATTCTCCTAACTTTAAGTCTCCTCTTGTTATACTATTTGTGTGGATTAAGTATAATCCATTTCCATTTACTATTATTCTGTGAACATCATCTAAAGATCTGCTATTTTCTAGCATACCTTTGGAATATTCTACACAGTTATTTTTATTTGTTAAAATCACCTTATTGTTTACAACAAATAAATTATTAAAATCTCCTTTTAATTCAAGGGCATTAGACAGGTTAAAATCTAAATCAAAAACATTTAATACATCACCTTCCAATAGATATACATTGGACTTTAGAACTCCAACTCCTTTAAAATCAGTTATTCGTCTTTTGGCTAAAATTTCAAAATTCTTCATTCTAAGAATTTGTTTATTACTTGCTATTAAGAACTCTTCCTTATCCAAAAATTGCGTATACATAATTATTTCACCATCAAAGGTTTGACTTATTAATTCATCCTCATCTATGTATTTAATATATATATCCGATTTATACCTATCCTTGTCCAATCCTATAGTAGTCACCAACAATATATTATTGTCTTCTGATAATTCATATGTTGCAATATCCTTATCCGTTTTTAAACTAGTAATTTCTTTTCCTTTTAAGTCCAGCAATAAAATATCATTATATCCTACAATAAATATAATATCATTCTCCAGTTTTATATTTCTAATTTCAAATTTCACTGTCTTACTATTTTCAATATTACCCTTTTTATCAATAATATATATCTTTTTTTTATCATAGAAAATTACTTTATTTTTATCACCTGTAATAGACCCAGTTTTTGTAGGTACTGTGGATTTTAATAGATTACTTCCCTCTTCATCATATGATTCTAAGGATTTTCCTTTTAGTAAAAATATCCTATCATCTAAAATCCCAATATTTTTATAGTCTCCTTCAAAGGGTATATTAGATGAAAATCCCAAACTCGTACTATTTATAGTAAAAATATAAATTATTGAAATAATAACAAATATTATAATTAAGGAAAAAAATAATATCTTCTTATTAATTTTTTTTAAAATTTCCATTTACTCACCAATTTATCTTATTATTATATATGCAAATTTATTTATCTTCCTTATACTATAATACCATAACTATTTTCAAAGATTTAAATATTTTTTCCTCAAAAAAAAGAGACAATAATAATTATTTATGTCTCTTTTTAAAAATCTAATATGTTTCTTTAAAAACCTCAAAATGAGCTTTTGGATGAGCACAAGCTGGACATAGTTCAGGAGCTCCTTTACCTGTATGAATATATCCACAGTTATTACATTTCCACTCAACTACTTCATCTTTTTGGAATACTTCATCATTTTCTATATTAGAAAGTAATTTTCTAAATCTTCTTTCATGTCTATCTTCAACTTCTGCTATTTCTCTCCAAACATGAGCAATTTCTTTAAATCCTTCTTCATCTGCAATATCAGCAAACTTTGGATACATATCTACAAATTCTTCATGTTCCCCTTCTGCTGAAGCTAGTAAATGTTCTTTAGTTGTTCCTAACATTACTGGATATTCCCAGTTTACTTCTATAGCTTCGCCTTTTAATTCCTCATTTAAAAATTTAAAAAATCTTTTACCGTGTTCTTTTTCATTTCTTGCTGTTTCTTCAAATATATTTGATATTTGAACATATCCTTCTTTTTTTGCCACAGATGCATAATATGTATATCTCATTGTAGCTTGTGACTCTCCTGCAAATGAAATCATAAGATTTTTTGCTGTTTTTGTTCCCTTTAAACTCATAATTATCCCCCTATTGTTATATTAATATTACATTTGTAATCATTACAATAATATCTTATCAAGTATATAGTTCGCTGTCAAACAACTTACTTATATTTTGCAGTTTATTTTTATATTATTTATTTTCAAGTATTACATATGCACCTTGGAATATTTTATCAAAGGCTTCTTTATATTCATCTTTTTGTGCATGTTCAACTAATGCCTTAGCCCATTTTGAATTTTCATTTCCTTTATTAACAATAAATCCAACTGGAAAATCTTTGGCTTTTCCATCTTCGATAATATAAGATTTCGCATCTATTCCTGCATTTTTCATAACTGAAGTAAATGACACACTTGCATCTGCATCCTTATATGAGCCTGCGGTACTTGTTGTTTCAACTTCTTTAAGTTCTATATTCTTAGGATTTTCTACAATATCTAAAGGAGTATAGAATTCACCTTTCTTTTCACCTAATTTAATCAACTCTGCTTTTTCCAAAAGACCTAACGATCTATCAATATTTGTAGGGTCATTTGATATAATTACAATTCCATTTTCTGGTATTTCATCTATTGATTTATGTTTTGGAGAATATATTCCTAGTTCAGATGCATAACTAAATCCTTCTACCATTGTTAATTCAGTATTATGTTGTTTATTAAATGTTTTTATCCAAGGCAAATGATTAAGAAGTAATCAATCTATTTCATTTGCAGACAATGCCTCTGCTGGTAAATTATTACCATCAAATACTTTTACTTCTAAATCATATCCATCTTTTTTCATAATTTCTGATAAAGCTTCTACTGCCTCTTTATTAAGTGGCATACACCCTATTGTAATTTTTTCTTTTTCTTCTGATGCTGATTTTTCACTTTCTTTTTTTGTATTACATCCGCTCAATAGTAATCCAAATATAATTAAACCTAATGTAACTTTAAATATATTTTTTTAATTTTCATAACAATCTCCTTATTTTTTACTTACTTAATGGTTCTCCTACTTGTCCTCCTACATAACAATTATCATCATAATTTTTGTTATATACTATTTCCAGTTTTGAATCTAATTTGCTTTCTTTTAATTTAGATTCTATTATTTTCTTTCCTTTATTACGCTCTAAAGGATTAACCGTATCCCTAATGCCTTTAATAACATCGTCCAATAGATTATATGGAACTCCAACTGCCATTTCATCATTTTCCCAACCTGCTAAAAGTCTAGTACCTTAACACATTAAACTCATGTTTAATTGATTGTTCACATATGGCAATGAAGTGACTTCTTGACAAATTGCCTGCATTCCTGAAATACTAATATTATTTACATGTCCTCTCATATTTGCATATCCCTGGACTATCCTCATTGCATTAAATGGATTGCAAACAAAAATTATTACATCAGGGTTAACACCTTTCATTTTTTCAAATTCTTCTAATGGTAAAGTCAAAACTCCGTATACTTGTTTTTTTAGATATTTCATATTATTAGAAACCTTTTTACATATATCTAAATTATTATATGCGCCTTGAGAATACCTTCTTTCACCAGATAGCATTTCTTCTGTTGGAATTTCAAGTCCTAAAGCTGTTGCTCCACCGCTACAAGCCATGTGACCCCTATGAAATTTATATTTTTTTCCCGCTGATACCCTTTTGGTAATTGTACAATAGGACATTCTTCTTTTAGGCTCTTCTACATCAAATAAATCATACTCTTCTTTAGATTCAATAAATTTTACAGCTATAGGATCCCTGTTAAGTTCTAGTAGAGCCTTTATCCATTTTGAATTATTATTTTCCATACTTTGCCTCCCTTCTTACAATATTTAATAAAAATTTTATAATAATTTTTTATATAGCCATTCACCAAAATACTGAATTACATTTACAAGTATTAATAATGTAAAAACTCCTAAATATAATATAGTATTATTAAAACTCTGATATCCATATGTAAGAGCTATTGCTCCTATTCCTCCACCACCTACGGCTCCAGCAATAGTTGTCGCTGCAATATTATTTACAGTGGCCAATGTTATTATTGAAATAATAGAAGGAATACATTCTTTAATAATAACCTTCCTTATTATTTGAAAGTCTGTTGCACCTAAAGATCGTGCCGCCTCTATTAAATTTGTATCCACCTGTATGAAACTATTCTCCAACAATCTTGCAATAAAAGCCGTAGCTGCAACTGATAAAGGTAAAATTATTGCTTTTGTTCCTATTGTTGTTCCTACTACTAGCCTTGTTAATGGGGCTATGGATACTATAAGTATCAATATTGGAAAAGACCTTATACTATTTATTATAAAACTCAATATCCTATAAGTTTTTTTCTTATAATTTAACCCCGTTGGTCCATATAAAGTCAATAATACCGCAAGAATAAACCCTAGAATAAAACCTATTAGTATAGTAAAAAAAACTATTGTTATTGTTTCAAATATGGATGGTAAGATTAATTTGTTCCAATAATTAAGTGTTTCTTCGTTAATTCTCAAATATATACCTCCTATTTAATAATGTTTATACCTTATATTTCTTTCTTCAAGATACTCTTTTATGGGAGTTATATATTTAGAAGAAATGCTTATCATTACTGTATCCAATGTTTTATTTTTAAGTTCTAACTTTTCATTTCTCAATAATTTAAAATCCACATCTATAGTTTTGACCATATTACTAAATAAAGTAGCATCTTCACTTAAGCTATCATAAAAAATTTCTATTCTTTCTTCGCCATCTAAAGATTTATTACTATCAGTTTTTCCTAATAAACGCAATAATGATTCATCCTTATCTACAAACATATCCTCTACAGACCCAGTTGCTTTTATAACCCCATCCTCTACTATTGCCATATCATCACATAACTTTTGAATTACATCCATTTCATGCGTTACAACAACTATTGTTATCTTTAGTTCATCGTTTATATCCTTTAACAAGGATACAATAGAATCCGTACTATTGGGATCCAAAGCAGAGGTAGCTTCATCACATAAAAGTATTTTAGGATTCATTGCTAAAGCTCTAGCTATTGATACTCTCTGTTTCTGTCCTCCTGACAACTCCCTTGCTTTGCTATAACATTTGTCCGATATATTTACTAAGTCCAATAAGTTTTTTACCCTATTATTAATATGATCTTTTTTACATTCCCATATGGACATAGGCAAAGCAATATTATCAAATACCGTAGATCTTGATATTAGTGGAAAGTTTTGAAAAATCATTCCAATATCTTTTCTTAATAGTCTAATATCTTTATCTGACAAGGATTCAACTTCAGTATTAAATATTTTAATAGAACCAGAATCATAATTTTCAAGTCTGTTTATACATCTTAATAATGTTGATTTTCCAGCACCACTTCTTCCTGCAATGCCAAAGACCTCACCTTCATTTATTGTTAAATTAATATCTTTTAAAACCTCAATATCTCCATAAGATTTTTTCAAATTTTCTATCTCTATCAATTTCCACCTCCTAATTTTTAAATAAAATTTATTCACAACATATTATATTATGCAATATATTATTAGATTGTTAAATATATATTCCTCTTAAATATTCTTTTTTTAATATGATAGATTGTAAAATTAAATTCAACAGTTAAAATAAAAAATTTCTTAAATATAATTTGTTAATACAAATTATATTTAAGAAATTTAAGCTTAATCTATAACCTAGGGCTGGCTTTATATTTAGTATGAAGTAATTTCTCAGAAATTTCTGACCCTGGTTTCTCTAAGAATTCTTCATATAATTTTATGATCATTGGATTTTCATGGGCTTTTCTTATTGTCTTATCCCTATCAACCTTATAAATACCCTCTGCTCTCTTTCTAAGTATGGATAGATCACCATGATGATAAGGTTGACCAGCGCCTCCAATACATCCTCCTGGACAAGCCATAACCTCTATAGCATCAAAATATTCTTCCCCATTTCTTATTTTATCTAATAGTTTTCTAGTATTTCCCAATCCATTTGCAACTGCAATTTTAATAATTCTTCCTGCTATTTCTATTTCAGTCGTCTTTATTCCCTTTATTCCTCTTATTTCAGTAAATTCCATATAGCCTAAAGGTTCACCTGTTAACCATTCATAAGCAGTTCTAACTGTTGCTTCTATAACTCCACCAGTGGATCCAAAGATTGCCGCTGCTCCCGTGGATTCACCCATTATACTATCAAAGTCCTCTTCTTCTAAAAGCTCAAAATTTATTCCTGCTTCCTTAATCATTATCCCTAATTCCCTTGTTGTAATTACTAAGTCTACATCTGGCTTTCCTTCATTCATAAGTTCAGGTCTTGCAGATTCATATTTCTTAGCAACACAAGGCATTACTGAAACAACTACTATATCCTCTGGATCAATGTTCATCTTTGATGCATAATATGTTTTTGCTATTGTACCAAACATTTCATGAGGTGATTTACAAGTTGATGGAATATCCAACATATTAGGGAATTGCTGTTCCATAAAATTCACCCAAGAAGGACAACATGATGTTAAGATTGGTAATTTACCACCATTTTGTAATCTATTTGCAAATTCATGTGCTTCTTCCATAACAGTTAAATCAGCTGCAAAATTCGTATCGAATACTTTATCAAATCCTAAATTTCTAAGGGCAAATACCATTTTACCCGTTAAATCAAGACCTGCTTCCAATCCGAATTCCTCACCTAATGCAACTCTAACTGCTGGTGCTGTTTGTACTATAACATGTTTGTTTTTATTGTGTAATAATCTCCATAATTTACCTATATTATTTATTTCAGTTAATGCCCCTGTTGGACAAACTGCAACACATTGACCACAGAATGTACATGTAGTATTGTACATAGATTTATCAAAAGTAGAACCTACATATGTGTTAAACCCTCTACCAATTGTAGCTAAAGCTCCAACTGTTTGAGTTATATTACATGCTGTTTCACATCTTTTACATAAAATACATTTATTTGGATCTCTCATTATTGATAGACTGTCTACATCAACTTTATATTGACTTTTTTCTCCATCATAATGAATTTTTCTTATTCCCAAATCCGCTGCTAATTTTTGTAACTCACAATCCATATTTTTAGCACACACTAAACAATCTGTAGGGTGATTTGAAAGTAGTAATTCTACTACTGTTCTTCTTGCCTTAATAGCTCTTGCAGATTCCGTTTTTATCTCCATACCTTCAAATACTGGAGTAGCACATGCTGCAACTAATTTACCAGTATTTAAAAGTTCCACCATACAAACCCTACATGAAGCCATTTTATTTTCCAATTCTATTTCATGTAAATTCAAGTGACATAATGTAGGAATTTTAATCTTTAACATCTTTGCTGCAGAAAGTATTGTTGTTCCCTCTTTAACAGCTAGTTTATTATCATTTATGATTATATTTACCATTTTCATAGTTCATTACTCCTTTATTATGGCATGAACTGGACAACCATTGTAACATGCTCCACATTTAATACATTTTTCATTATCTATTACATGTAATTCTCTTACCTTACCTGAAATGCAATGTACTGGACAGACTTTAGCACATTTTGTACAACCTATACAGCTATCTAAAACCTTGTACTCTAAAAGATTTGTACAAATTTTTGCAGGACATTTATGATTATATACATGTTCCTCGTATTCTTCTCTAAAACTATCTAAAGTAGAAAGTATAGGATTTGGCGCTGACTGTCCTAATGCGCATAAAGAAGTGTCTTTTATTATATTGGATAATTCCTCTAAGTTATCCAAGTCGGTTTCATCTGCTTTTCCATCGGAAATCTTAGTAAGAATTTCGTACAATCTCTTATTTCTAATTCTACAAGGAGTACATTTCCCACAAGATTCCTCTAAAGTAAATTCCAAGTAAAACTTAGCTATATCAACCATGCAGTTGTCTTCATCCATAACTATCATTCCACCTGATCCCATCATAGATCCTTTTTCTAATAATGAGTCGTAATCAATAGGAGTATCTAAATCATCTGCAGTTATGCATCCACCTGAAGGTCCTCCTGTTTGAACGGCTTTGAATTCTCTATCATTTTGAATTCCTCCACCTATATCATATAATATCTCTCTTAATGTAGTTCCCATTGGAACTTCTACAAGACCAATATTATTCACTTTTCCCGCCAAGGCAAAAACTTTAGTTCCCTTTGATTTTTCCGTACCAATTGAGCTAAACCATTCTGCACCCTTTTCAATAATAACTGGAATATTTGCATATGTTTCAACATTGTTTATTAATGTAGGCTTTCCATATAATCCAGAAGTTGATGGATAAGGCGGTTTAGAAGTAGGTTCTCCTCTTTTTCCTTCAATAGAATTTATTAAAGCAGTCTCTTCTCCACAGACAAAAGCTCCTGCACCAAATTTCATATCTATATCAAAAGAGAAATCCGTTCCTAAAATATTTTTACCTAGTAGTCCAATTTCTCTGGCTTGCTTAATTGCTTTTCCCAATCTTTCAATAGCTAATGGATATTCAGCTCTAATATATACATAACCCTGATTGGCACCAATGACATAACCAGCAATAGCCATGGCTTCAATTATGGAATGAGGATCCCCTTCCAATATGGATCTATCCATAAATGCACCTGGATCCCCTTCATCTGCATTACAGATTACATATTTTTCATCAGAAGGAGCATTTTTTGTAAATTCCCATTTTAAACCAGCAGGGAAACCACCACCTCCCCTACCTCTTAAACCAGAATCCTTAATTATATTTATAATATCCTCTCTGCTATATTCAATTAAGCATTTTGCAAATGGCAAATATCCACCATATCCTATGTATTCTTCAATAACCTCTGGGTTTATTATTCCACAATTTCTTAATGCTATTCTAAGTTGTTTTTTATAAAATGGAATATCATCTTGTATTGATATTTCTTCATTGCTATGTGGTAAAGTGTATAAAAGTCTGTTTACAAGTTCACCCTTTATAATATCCTTTTGGATAATTTCCTCTGCATCCTATGGTTGAACGTGAGTATAGAAAGTATCAGTTGGGAATATCTTTACAATAGGTCCTCGTTCGCAAAATCCTAAACAACCAGTGATATGTACTGAACATTTATCTTCCAATTTGTATTCAACTATTAATTTTTTTAATTCCTCAAGTAATTCTAAACTCTTAGCAGAAGTACAGCCTGTACCTCCACAGACTAAAATCTCTTTTTTAGTATTGTCCCCTTTGTTGATTCTATTATGTAATAATTCTTTGTAACTATCTTTTAATTTAATTAACTCTTCGTAATTTTTTACTATATTCATATTAATCCCCTATAAAATAATTATCTGTATTTTTTCAATATTTTATCAATATCTTTTGGAGTTATATGACCATAAATATCTCCATTTATTTTAACAACTGGTGCAAGACCACAAGCTCCAATACATCTAATGCCTTCCATGGAGTATTTTCCATCTTCACTTGTCTCACCATTTTTAATTCCGAGTAAATTTGTAAGTTCAGTTATTATGTCG
>CAYFSP010000030.1:13290-21180 GCA_964345925.1 uncultured Gallicola sp.
TATTATGTCGACTATTGCATCTGGTATAAAACCATATTCCTGTTGTGCCATTTGTAAAGCTGGCATTACTGCACCTGGAATATTCTTAATCTCCTTTAGATAATTAATAAATTTTCTAAGTTTTGGCATATCCTGTTCAACGTCGTAATTATAATTCATAAAATCCTCCTTGAATTTTCTCGACATTATTATAATAATATATGTTATTTGAATCAATTTATAGATTTTCCTTTCAAAATACATATTTATATAGTTTATTCATAATTTATAATAATTATTAGTATTTTTACGAGATTAATCTAATATATATATAATTATTCATATCTTTTCTATATTACTTTATAAATGATATAGTTTATCGATTATCTTTGTTTCCTTTTCTTGATAATTGCCCCTATAGGTTTTATTTTGTCCCGTTTCCGTCTTTGACTTTCTTTGATTAATGCTATATAATTAAATTGTTCAGTAAGAAAAGGGGTGATTAAAAATTACTCCAATATACAACTCACATAAAAAGAACATTATTATACAATCAATAATCAATCGTATAATAATGTTCTTTATTTTTACATTTCACCAGATATTTCTTCAAATTTTTCTATATCTTTTAAAAGTATTTTTTTATTCCCTAGTACTTCTAAATATCCTTCATTTTTAAAATAATGTAATTTTCTAGTTATAGTTTCTCTACTAGTACCAGCAAAGCTTGCCATCTCTTCCCTACTAATAGGAAAGTCCAGTAGTATTCCATCATTTGTCTGCTTTCCAAATACATCAGCTAAATCAAGTAGTAAACTTGCAACTTTCCCATCTGCAGTTCCATTGAATAATCTATCAATAAGGCCTTCAGCTAATCTAATTCTATCAAAGGATTTTTCTAAAATATTTCTTAAGGACTTTGTATTATTTAGAATTACCTCATCGAATTTAACTTTTGATAGAGTTGCAACTACGCCACTTTCTATTACTTCGCCAATATATTTATATTCATCATCTTTTAAAAGGTTAAGACCTCCTACAAAATCTCCTGAAGAATATAGATATAATATTTGTTCTCTTCCATCTAATAAGTTTTTATATATTTTTATTTTACCTTCTACTACTATATATAATTTATCTGCAATATCGCCTGTTTCAAAAATAATATCTCCATTTTTAACTTTATGAATTTCTACACCGTCTATTATTTGTTCTTTTTCCATATCGGACAAATCATAAAAAAACGGAATTTTTTCCAAAGTATTTTTATCTATAAAATTGTCATTTCTCGTCATGGCAATCCCCTTCTACTAATAGTCAATATACTATATATTATACCACTATTATTGATAACCAAACTCTATATATAAACTTTATTACAAATTAAACCACATTATTGTATAATTACATTTAAGGAGAGTCTTATGAAAATATTATTACTTACTATAGAACTATATATCCCTTGGTCCAATTCTTTGAAGGACAAGCGTTCAGTATCAAAAAGTCTAATTCATAAATTAAGAAATAATTTTAATATTTCAATTGTTGAATCAGATAACCAAAATAAACTACAGAAACTAACAATTAGCATTTCCAATATTGTTTTTAATAACTTACAATCTTCTAAATTTCAAGAAAGTATTATTTCATTTATAGAAAGTAATACTGAAGCAGTAATAACAAATATTGTTACAGAGGTATTGTAAACTAGTGTTTAAAATGTCTCATTCCTGTAAAGACAACTGCTATACCATACTTGTTTGCAAGTTCTATAACATCTCCATCTTTAACTGATCCACCTGGCTGAATCACAGCTTTAATACCAACCTTGTGAAGTTCCTCTACTGTGTCTGCAAAGAAGAACCCATCTGATGCAAGTACTGAACCCTTCAATGGTTTTATAGCTCTATCTATTGCCTTTTCAACTGCCCAATGTCTTCTAACTTCACCTTGTCCGATTGCTATTGTCTGTTTATCCTTTGATATAACAACTCCATTGGAATTAATATATTTTGAAGCCTTCCAAGCGAATAGAAGTTCTTCCAATTCTTCTTCTGTTGGTCTTTTTTCAGTAACAAATTCTAATTTATCACCTAATGATTTGCTATCTCTGTCTTGATATAGAATTCCACCAATAACATCTTTAGTTTCTTTTTTTACTAATGATACTTCATTTATATTTTCCATTTGTAACAATCTAATATTTTTCTTTTTTGTAAGTATTTCTAAAGCTTTTTCATCATAACTTGGTGCTACCACTACTTCAAGAAATATTTCTGAAAGAAGCGCTGCTGTACTTTCATCAACTTTACGATTTAAGGATATTATTCCTCCAAAAATGGAAATATCATCTGCTTCATATGCTTTTTTAAATGCCTCATATAAATTCTCTCCCGAAGCTATTCCACATGGATTGTTATGTTTTACTGCAACTGCTGTAGGTTCTTCAAACTCCTTAAGCATTTTTACTGCTCCATACAAATCATTTAGATTATTGAATGAAAGTTCTTTGCCATGTAGCTGTACAATATCCGTTTTTTCTTCTGCATCTTCATTTATTCTTTCATAATACCTTGCTGATTGATGCGGATTTTCTCCATATCTTAAAGACTGTTTAAGTCTATATGTAAATGTAATATTTTCAGGGTATTCAATATTGTTTATCTCATTAAAATAATTGGAAATTAGACTGTCATATTGTGCTGTTACTCCAAAAGCTTTACCTGAAAGTCTTCTTCTTTCCTCTAAGGATAAATCACCATTTTCTTTTATTTCATTTAAAATAAAATCATAATCTTTTATACTGGTAACTATTATTACATCCTTATAATTTTTTGCAGCTGCCCTTATCATAGAAGGCCCACCAATATCTATTTTTTCAATTAGCTCTTCATGAGTTGAATTTATATTGTTCAAAGTTTCTTCAAAGGGATAAAGTGTATTTACCACCATATCTATTGAATTTATTCCATGTTTTTCTATGGTATTTACATGTTCTTGTAATTCTCTTCTATAAAGAATTCCACCATGTATTTTAGGATGTAAAGTTTTTACCCTACCATCTAATATCTCTGGAAAGTCGGTTATATCGTTTACATCTATAACTTCAACACCATTATCATTTAAATGTTTATAAGTACCACCTGTTGAAATTATTCTCCATCCTAATTCTACTAGTCCCTTTGTGAAGTCAGCAACTCCCTCTTTTTCATATACTGAAATTAATGCAGTTTTCATCATACCTCCTAAATTTTCGTTCTTAATAATTTACGTATATTCTAACATAAGATATTGACCTTATAAAATTAATTTCATTTATTAATCTAATAAAAGTCTAATATACCTTTTACTATACTCAGCTAATATTTTTAATATGTTTAATAACCAATACTCTTTCTTAGTCATCATATTTGTATAGATTGTTAAATTATTTTAAATTTATGTTATAATAAGTCAATATCTTATAGGAGGGATTAAATGAAAATTGGTTATCAAGGTGTTCCTGGTGCTTACAGTGAAGTTGCAACAATAAATTTTTTTGGTGAAAACGGATACGAATCCGTCGGTTACGATAATTTTAGAACTTTAATAAAGGATTTATCCAATAATATTATAGATTATGCAGTACTACCTATAGAAAATTCTACAACTGGAATAATTTATAGAACTATGGATTTAATAAGACATAATAATATCTTTGCTATAGGTGAAGTATTTGTTCCTATACACCATCAACTAATAGGATTTCCAGATTCAACCTTTGAAGATATTACCGATGTTTATTCCCATCCAGAAGCACTTAGTCAATGTAATTATTTTTTTGAATACAATGAACAATTAAATCCTATCTCTTGGAAAGATACATCTGAATCAGTTGGCTATATTAAAAGAAATAATTTAAAAAACTCTGCTGCCCTAGCTAGTAAAAGAGCAGCTGAAATATATGAAATGAAAGTTTTAAGAGATAATGTACAGGATATTTTCCATAATACCACTAGATTTTTAATATTTCAAAATAAAATCCAAGTGCCTGAAAATGCAAATAAAACAACAATGTACTTTCAAGTTCAACATACATCTGGTGCTTTGCTTTCAGCATTACAGTGTTTTGCCAATGAAGGTTTAAACTTAATAAATTTAAATTCAAGGCCTCTTGGAAATGAAAATATATTTCAATATGGATTTTTCATTGAAATAGATGAAAGCTTAAAAACTGAAGCCATGCAAAGGGCAATTGAAGCTATGAAGCCACATGTTACCATTACAAATATAATAGGAAGCTACCAAAAAGGTGAGCTTCCTATATAATAATTATATTTCTCTTGAACGTCGTTGACGACTTTGCTCTAGAATTTGCCAGATTAAATCATAATCTTCATTTTCTAGGGCATTTTTTAATCTACTAAACTCTTTAGAGAATTTATCCATTTCTTCAATTAAATCATCTTTTGACTCTAAAAATGCGTCTGTCCATAAATTCGGATTAATCCTTGCAACTCTTGTAATATCTTTAAAACTACCACCAACAAAATATTCCACCTGATCATCATATGACGGAGAATTTGTAATTGCAACAGAAATTGCATGAACAAGTTGACTTGCATAGGCAATTTTCTTATCATGTGTTTCAATATCCGTTATTTCCACACCTTTACATTTTATAGCCATCGCTAATGTCTTTATTAATTCTATATTATCTTTCTTGTTTTTATCTGTAGGAGTTAGAATATAATTTGCATTATAAAATATTGATTTATCCGCATTTAAAAACCCACTAAATTCATTACCAGCCATTGGATGACCTGGTATATAATCAATATCATCCCGTAAGAAGGATAAAATCTCTGGTACGAGCTTTTTCTTTGTACCTGCTAAATCAGTAACAACAGTACCAGGTTTTAAATGGTCTTGATTTTTTCTAAGAAAATCAACAATACCCGATGGATACATGGAAAGAATTAATAAATCAGTATCCTTTAAAAGCTCTTCTGGATAAATTGAACCCTTATCTACAGCCTTTAATGCTACAGCAGCCTTTACAGTATTTTCAGTTTTGGAAATTCCATATAAATTTTTAGGTCTTATCCATTCCTTAATAGCCAACGCCATGGATCCACCTTCCATTCCAAGTCCTGCTACAGTAATATTCATATTTTTTAAATCTTCAAAATAATTTTTTTCCATATTTCCCTCGACTTTTTATAATTAATTACTATTTTACCATATATTATAAATTCTAATTTTAATTCTACACAAAAATAAGAGCGTATTCGCTCTTATTATATATTTTATTTGTTTTTCTCAATAATTTTTAAAATATTTTCTGGAACTTCTTCTCTAGTTATTATTTTTTCACCTGTAACTATTTGTTTACTAGCTTCTATTTTCATGAAAGTTCCTGGTTGTAATAATTCTTCTGGCTTATCTTTATACACTGTAAACTCTAAAATTCTTTCTTCTTTTCCATTATATGATTTTAATGCATAATTTCTTCCTTTACCCATTTCATCACCACTATCATCATATATTGGTTCTACTTCAGTGCTTTCATCAGCTGGAACCATTGCATAATAAGATGTTCCAACATATCTGTTTTCATAATATTCCTTACCCTTTATTACACCAAGTGCAACTAAACCTATTAAACCCAAAATTAAAATAAACTTTATTATTTTTTTCATTAATTAAACTCCAATTCCAATTTCTTAAACATTATTATTGATAAAATTATAGATACTACAAAATATATTGCTATACCGATTAAATTTATATATTCCCCATTTATTATTCCATTAGTCAATGGAGTAAACATCCAATCTGTTATATCTCCAATTAAATTTACCACCTGTTTACTTCCTAATACAAGACTTAATATCATATTGATTGTACCTGTACATAGTAGTATATATGATATTATTCCGTATAATGATTTTCTAGTTGTATATAACAATATACTAGCTATTGATATATATCCCATAATTAAAATTATTGTTCCTAATGTTAACAGTAATAAATTTTTTATAATTTCATTTGAATAAGTGAATTTATAAAAGCTTCCAACTAAGAAAAATACTCCAGCTAAAACCAATATAATAATTAGAGTCAAAATAAAAGATACTATTAATTTATAAATAACCAGTTTATATCTCTTTATTCCAAATCCTACTGAAGAATTTATTATATTGTTATTAAAATCATCATTATATACCGTTATGAAAATATATATTCCAAATACCATAGGTATTAAGCTAATCAACATTCCTACTGGTTGAAAAAAGTCATTTATAGTTGCATTGGAAGGAAGAATCATATAATTTAATGCAGCGTAACCAACTGCCACAACTAGTAAAAGTATATATAAACTCTTCTTCTTTAAAATTCTGTATAATTCAGCTTTTAAATATTTAGTCATTCTTTCCTCCTCCAATTAACGAAAAATAGTAATCTTCCAAAGTACTTTCCTCTTTATAAATCTCATAAACCTCTATACTGTTTTCAATAAGTGTTTTATTTATTAAATTCGTGTTTTCCAATTTTTCATTGATCTCAATTCTATTTTCATCAATCAACTTTATATTTGTAATACCAAATTTTTCACTTAATATTTTAATAGATTTATTTAAATCATCAACTTTTAACATAATAGAACTACTGGTTTTATCGTGTAGTTCCTCATAGCTTATTTCTTTAACCAATTTTCCATGATCAATTATTCCAAATCTATTAGCAACTAAATCAAGTTCTTTTAAAATATGTGAAGAAACAATTAAAGTTGTATTACATTCTTTATTTAAAAGTAAAATAATATTTCTAATATCTACAATTCCTTGGGGATCAAGTCCGTTAATAGGCTCATCTAATACTATTATTTCAGGATTTCCAAGCATTGCAGTAGCAATTCCAAGCCTTTGTTTCATTCCCATAGAATATGCTTTAAAAGGTTTTTTAACACCTTTAAGACCTACAATTTCTAAAACTCTATCAGTTTCTTTTTTGTTTTTTAATCCCTTTAACTTTCTATAGTATTCAATATTTTCTTTAGCATTTAAATAAGGAAAAAAACTCTGGCCAATATAAAAACCAATTTTCTTTCTATTTTTTAATATTTCCCCTTCATTTTTACTATTTAAAATAGATAAATTGCCTTCACTTTTTTCAGAAAGACCCATAATTATTTTTAATAAAGTAGTTTTACCAGCTCCATTTTGTCCAATTAAACCATAAATATCTCTTTCATAAACTTCTAAATTAATATTATCCAAAGCTTTAAAACTTCCATATTTTTTAGAAAGTCCATCTATCTTTAAAATACTTTTCATCATTTCCTCCTTGTATTGTGTACTTGTTGATTAATACACCAAGGTGATATCATATAGTTTTTAAAATTGCAATATATTATTGTCTTTTTTATAAAAATATATTAAAACACAAAAAAAGAAAGCAACGAAGCTGAAGTAGTAAGATCAAAGTAGGCATGTAATAAAAAACATGTCTACTTTTTTGATACAATAAAAAGAAAATAAATATAGGGGGAATTAAAATGCCAAGTGGAAGACCTAAAGGTGGTAAAAACAGAAAATGGTCTGTGGAAAAAAGAAAGAATAGTAAAAAAATACTTAAATGGAGAATTCAGTCAACAAGAACTATCTAAAGAAGAAAATGTATCTGTGGGATTGTTAAACTCATGGATACATAAATATTTAGAGAATGGAATAGATGGATTTAAATCAAAGCGTAAAGGCAATATATTTTCAGCATTACATACAAGCAAATCACTTTCAGAAAATGATAGATTAAAATTAATAATTATGAAACAAGAAATTGAAATCGAACGTTTAAAAAAGGGGTACGAGGTGAAATGTACTGACCCCAAAAAGTTGGACAAATAATTAAGCTGTTAATAAG
Organism: uncultured Gallicola sp.; assembly: GCA_964345925.1. Classification (GTDB taxonomy): domain Bacteria; phylum Bacillota; class Clostridia; order Tissierellales; family Peptoniphilaceae; genus Miniphocaeibacter. The sequence goes on from CAYFSP010000030.1 coordinate 21,175, forward strand.
GACGAA
>CAYFSP010000031.1:0-2192 GCA_964345925.1 uncultured Gallicola sp.
TTATGTTTTTTATTTATGTTATCATAAATGTCTAACATTTGGGGTGCACTTCAAAATTAATTGAACCTTTTTTAGAATTAATATTTTTTCATGTTTTTTAACAATGATTTAGTAAATTCCCAAACTCTCTCTACTGAAGAAATTGAAAGATATTCATTTGAAGAATGTACATCTCTTAAGTCTGGACCATAACTTAGTATATCTAAATCAGGCTTTATTGCCTTTATTATACCAGTCTCTAATCCACAATGAGCAGCACTTATTTCAGCTTTATTTCCATACTGCTCATCATATGTTATTTCAGCTAAATTTCTAATTTTAGACTCTTTCGCAAATTCCCAAGCAGGATATTTTTTTCAACCCAAGATTTTGCACCTACTAGTTTTGATAAAATTTCAATTTCATCTAATTCTTCGTCTAAAATACTATCTACACTAGATCTAACACATGACATAAATGTAATACTGTCCTCTTTATCTATTATTACACCTACATTTGAGCTACTCTGGACAAGACCTTTTATATTTAAGTCCATATCTCTAACACCATTTATTATAAGATTCATAAAGTTTATTAAACTAAATGTTAAACTCTTACTATATGCTGAAGAAATATTGTCCATTGTATTTAGATCTATTTTTATATCTGGGTCGGAGAATTTATATTCCCCTTTTATAATTTTTGTAAAATCTTCTACAATTTCTTTTGCTTTTTCTATATCATCGTTGGAAACTCCAATGGTTACAGATGCATTATTTGCAATTGCATTATGTTGAGAACCACCTATTATTTCAGCAATTTGAAAATCCAATTGTAAACTTAATTTATACAATATTCTTCCCATAAGTTTAATTGCATTTGCCCTTTGCTTATGAATTTCCATACCGGAATGACCACCAAGTAATCCAGATATATCAATTTTTAATCCTATTTTATTTTTCACTTGCTCAATTTCTTTTTTAAATTGAACGTATGAGTTAGCACCACCTGAACAACTCGCTAAAAATATTCCTTCGTCTTCACCATCTATATTTAGTAAAATACTTCCTTCTAGCTTATCTCCATGTACAGCATTGGCACCATCCATTCCAGTCTCTTCATTTGTTGTTATTAAAACCTCTATATTTGGATGTTCTATACTTTCACTATCTAATATTGCCAACGCATATGCAACTGCAATTCCGTCATCTCCACCTAATGTTGTTCCAGTCGCTTTTAGTATATCGCCTTCAACTATCCATTTTATAGGATCACAGCTAAAATCATGTGTACTTTCAGCCGTTTTTTCACAAACCATATCCATATGTCCTTGAATTATAACTGTAGGACAATTCTCATAACCTTTTGTGGCATTTTTTTTGATTATCACATTATATTCTTCATCTTGAAAATATTCTAAATTTCTTTCCTTTGCAAATTTTACCAAGAAATTTGATATTTCCTCTTCATCACCTGAACATCTTGGTATAATGGATACTTCATTAAACCATTTAAAGACTTCTACAGGCTTTATATTTTTATAATCGTTCATAAGTTAGACCTCTTATCCTATCATCGTTCCTACAAATATACCGAAATAATTTCCAAGTACATAACCTAATGTACCTACTAGTAGTGCTGGTCCTACTAAATCCGTCCAACCTTTTGCTATTGCCATAGCTGCAGATGTAGTTGGTCCACCGACATTGGCATTAGAAGCTATCATTATTTCCTCTATGGAGAATTTAAATAATTTTCCAAATATAAGTGAAACTATTAAGTTAGTTCCAACTATTAATGCAGCTACTAAAAGTAGTAGTGGAGCTTCTTTTAATATAAGTGAAATTGAAGCTGGGGCTCCTATTACTGCAAAGAAAATATATATTAAAAATGTTCCTATTTCTTGACTACCTGGTAATTTACCAAAGAAGTTTGAAAACACAGTTGCTAATATCATTGTTATAGTAGTCATTATCAAGTATGAGTTACTTAGTAAACCATGTACTAAAGTCATGAAAAACTGTTCTCCTGTTGCAGGTTTTGGTATAACGCCACCAAAGAAATCTGCAACAAATTTTGAAACTGTAACTATTAAAAATGCTGATGCAATAACTAGTGCTATATCCTTTAAGGAGATTTCCTTAGCACCCCAATACTTACTTGATAATGTTTCGCTATCATCTGTTGATGATGCTTCAACCTTATCTATGTAA
>CAYFSP010000031.1:2292-18747 GCA_964345925.1 uncultured Gallicola sp.
TAAAGTAAAACTTATTTACGCCTGTAAATAGAAGAAGATTGAATTTAAATTATCATTTTATTTTTAAAAAGATAGTGTGTTATTAAAATATTTTTTTAATAACACACTAATAATTATTTATATTACATTTTCTTAATATTTATCTAACAATTTCCAAATCATCTAAATAATCTGGCAGTATTAAGTTTTCTGGAATTTTGTCCAATTTCTTAATGCTTACTGCTGAAACTTTATATTCCGCAGTTAAAGTAATTGGGTCATATGCATCATTTGTCAATTCATTTACTGGTGATTCCCAATAATGTAATGTCATAAATAATACACCTGGCTTTGTTTTATCCGTTATCGTAACCCTTGTACTAACCTTACCCCTTCTTGAAGTAACCTCAATTGCATCAAATTCTTTTAATCCTAATTTTAATGCATCTTCTGGGTTTATCTCTGCTAATTCACAAGGTCTAATATTATTTAAAGCCTCTGATTGTCTTGTCATAATATTGTAATGGTATAACATTCTTCCTGTTGAAAGTATCATTGGATATTCGCTATCCGTTACCTCTGCAGGCGGTCTATACTCTGCTGGTTTTAGTAGCCCCTTTCCTCTTGCAAACACACCTTTATGAAGGAATTTTGTTCCTGGATGTGATTCTGTAGGACATGGCCACTGAATTCCAACCTTGTCTATTCTGTTATATGTTATTCCCTTATAACTTGCTGTAGCTTTTCTAATGTCTTCAAATACTTCCTTGGAGTTCTTAAAGTCAAACCCTTCAGCTCCCATAGCTTTAGCTATTGAAGATATTATCTCCCAGTCAAGTTTTGCTTCTCCAGGAGCATTTGCAGCTTTTCTTACTCTTTGTACTCTTCTTTCAGTATTTGTAAATGTACCATCCTTTTCTGCGTAGCATGTTGCTGGAAGTACTATATCTGCAAATTTAGCAGTTTCTGTTAAGAATATATCCTGTACTACGAAGAAGTCCAAATTTGATAATGAAGCTTTAACGTGATTTGCATTTGGGTCTGAAAGTACTGGATCCTCTCCCATTACATACATTGCCTTCATCTTACCCTCATGAGCTGCTTCTAGCATCTCAGGTATTCTAAGTCCTTTATTTCTTGTAAGCTTTGTATTCCAAATCTTCTCATATCTTTGAATTGTATCTTCATCATAGGAGTTTTGGTATCCAGGGAAATTATTTGGAAGAGCGGCCATATCACAAGCACCTTGTACGTTATTTTGACCTCTCATTGGGTTTATTCCCGCTGATTCATGACCAAGATGACCTGTTATCATAGCTAAGTTTGCCAAGGACATAACATTTTCAGTTCCTGATGTATGCTCTGTTATTCCCAATGTGTAGAATATTCCTGCTTTCTTAGAAGAGCAATACATTCTAGCAACTTTGTATAACATATCCTTTCCAATTCCTGAAATCTCTTCAACTACTTCTGGCGTATATTTTTTAACTGTTTCTTTTAATTCCTCGTATCCTTCAACTCTTTTTTCGATAAATTCATCGTCTGTTAATCCCTCTTCAATGATTATATTCATTAAACCATTTATTAAAGCAACGTCTGATCCTGGCTTTAATGGTAACCATATGTCTGCCATATTGGCCAATTCCGTTCTTCTTGGATCAACTACTATTAATTTTGTTCCATTGTATTTAACAGTACGCTTCATCTTATTACCAATAATAGGATGTGCTTCTGTTGCATTTGAACCTATTAGGAAAATAACATCTGCACCTTCTATTTCCCCTATGGAGTTAGTCATAGCTCCACTTCCCAATGTTGTTGCAAGACCTGCAACTGTAGGGGCATGTCAGGTCCTAGCGCAGTGGTCAACGTTATTTGTTCCAATTACCGTACGCATGAACTTTTGGAATGTATAGTTATCCTCATTAGTAGTTCTAGCTGAACTAAGACCTGATATGGAATCCGGTCCAAACTCCTCTTTTATAGCTGTAAATTTCTCTGCTATTGTATTTATTGCTTCATCCCAAGAGATTTCTACAAATTCACCATTTTCTTTTTTCAATGGTTTTGTAAGTCTATTAGGACTTGTTATTAAGTCTATATGACTTCTTCCTTTAACACATAAGGATTTTCCATTTACTACTGCATCTTCTGCTGGAGTTACACCAATAACTTTTCCCTTATGTACATTTAAATCAAAATTACATCCTGTTCCACAGAAAGGACATGTTGTTCTTACCTTTTTAATTTCCCAAGGTCTTACTCCAACAAGTTGTTTGTTCATTATTGCCCCTGTTGGACAAACTGAAATACATTGTCCACAAAGACGACAGTTCTCATCTGAAAGCGGCAAATCAAAGCCTGCTGCAATTTTAGATTCAAACCCTCTTCCAACAAAGTCTATTGCTGTAGTTACCTGAACTTCTTTACAAACTCTAACACATTTTCCACATAGTATACATTTTGACTGATCTCTTATTAGTACAGGATTTCTTCCTTCGATTTCATAATCCTTTTTAGCTCCCTTAAATGTTGGTTTAACATCATATTCATATGCTAAATTCTGCAAATCGCAAGTTCCAGTTTTATGACATGTTAAGCAATCCTCAACTGGATGGTTTGAAAGCATAAGATCCAATACCATCTTTCTAGCCTTCATAACCGTATCCGTACTAGTGTGAACAACCATTCCTTCTGCAACCTTTGTAGAACACGAAGCCACAAGGTTTCTAAACCCTTCCACTTCTACAACACATATTCTACAACCTCCAAAAGGTTTTAAACTATCGTCGTGGCAAAGTGTTGGAATATTTATACCTACTTCTTTACAGGCATTAACAAGTAGCGTTCCCTCTGGAACGGAAACATCCATTCCATCTATTTTTAGATTTATCATATTACCACCTTTTACCAAGCTTCTCTATAGCCTACGTTTATATAAATATCTTCCAATCTTGTTTTATGCAATTGCTCCATATTTCTTAGTCCTATAAATAAGGCCTTCTTGTCTTCCTCTACTGATGAGTCAGCTAATGCTTGATACATTTCCATAGCTTCTTCCTCTTTTTTTATTGCTAATGCAATAGCATCTTGAAAATTCATAGAAGTTGACAATTCTGGTTTATCTATAGTATCTGCAATTTTATAATCCACAGACTCATCTAAGGATATTGTTTCAATATTGGATTCCTTAAATTCTTCTAAGAATTTTTTATGCTCCAATTCCTCATCTGCTAACTCAAGAAATATTCCCTTTAATTCACTGTCTTTCACTTCATTGGCAGCTTCTGTATAGAATTCATAGGATGATACTTCTTCATTTATTGCATAATCCATTATTTCATTAAATTCAGCTTTATTCATACTTGCTCCTATTTATCCAGTTTATTGATTTTTTCCATAACTTCATCTAAGCCTAAAGCTTCTTTCCAGCTAGTTTCAACAAATTTATTTTCATTTGAAACATTCATCTTTTTAAATGGTTTATTAGGATTTTCAACATATTCCAATTCAGTTAAAATTCTCCCCTTTAAACATAATGGTCTGCCATTTTCTGGATGTTTTGCCTTTACTGCTACAACCTTTTTATCTCTTTTTAACAACTCCATATTACATCCATAGTCACATGATTTACATTTTACAGTTTGAGTGTCAATATCCCAAACTCTTCCTGCTCTGTAGGATCTTTTATCCACCAATGCTCCTACTGGACATTCTGCAACACATCTATTACATGATACACAACCAGATCTTTCCAATGTTGTATCGTAATCAGCTATGATTTTTGTTTCAAATCCTCTTCCACCAAAGTCGAGAATATTTCTATCAGGTATTGCTCCACAAGTTCTAACACATTTTCCACATAGGATACATTTACTTTCATCTCTTAGGATATAAGGACTTGATGTATCAGTAAACCCACCAAATTCAGAACCTCTTCTTGCTCCGTCATGAACTCTAAATTCCACTTCATATCTATAAGCATAATCCTGTAGTCTACAGCTACCATTCTTACTACAAGTCAAACAGTCACTTGGATGATTATCCAACATAAGTCTTAAAATTGTCTTTCTTATATTAATAATAGTCTCCGACTCCGTATGAACTACCATTCCTTCTTGTGCTGGTGTAGAACAAGCTGTAACGGGTTTGTTAAAACCTTCGATTTCTACAACACATATTCTACATGAAGACACTACTGGAAGGTCTTTATCATAGCAAAATGTTGGTATATTAATGCCAACTCTTTTAGCTGCTTCAACTAAATTCATTCCCTTTGGAACATTTGCTATTTTTCCATCTATTGTTAGTTTAATAAATTCCATGTAGTCCTCCTAATGTAAATGCACTGATTTAGTAGGGCATCTTTCCATACAGTCTCCACATTTAATACAAGCTGTAGTATCAATAACATGAACTTCTTTAGGCTTTCCTGTTATACAATTTGCAGGACAGTTTCTAGCACATATTCTACATCCTATACAAGTATCATCTATATAGTATTCTAGTAACGCTTTACAATGGCCTGCTGGACATTTTTTATCTACAACATGAGCTTCATACTCTTCTCTAAAGTATCTTAAAGTGGATAAAACAGGGTTAGGAGCTGATTGTCCTAGTCCACATAAGGAGCTCATTTTAATCATTTCTCCAAGATTTTCCAATGTATCAATATCCTCTAAAGTACCTTTGCCTTCAGTAATCTTTTCTAGTATTTCCAACATTCTCTTAGTACCCTCTCTACAAGGTGTACATTTACCACATGACTCATCTACGGTAAACTCCAAGAAGAATCTTGCAATATCAACCATACAAGTGGATTCATCCATTACTATCATTCCACCTGAACCCATCATCGATCCAAGAGCTGTAAGGTTATCATAATCTATAGGTGTATCTAAATAATCCTTTGTAATACAGCCACCAGATGGACCACCTGTCTGTACCGCTTTAAATTCCTTATCATCTATAATACCACCACCGATATCATAGATAATATCCCTTAATTTAGTTCCCATAGGAACTTCTATAATACCTGTACGCTTAATATTTCCACCTAATGTAAATACCTTTGTACCATGGGATTTTTCAGTACCAATACTTGAAAACCAATCTGCACCCTTGTAAATTATTTGAGCAATATTTGCATATGTTTCAACATTGTTTATAAGAGTTGGTTTACCCCAAAGTCCTTCATTTGCTGGGAAAGGTGGTTTATTTCTAGGAATTCCTCTTTTTCCTTCAATTGATTCGATTAACGCCATTTCCTCACCACAAACAAAGGCACCGGCACCTAATCTTAACTCTAAGTCAAATGAAAAATCAGTTCCTAAAATATTGTCACCAAGTAAGTTTAATTCCTTAGCCTTTTTTATACTTGATTCAAGCTTTTCAACTGCAGATGGATACTCTGCTCTAATATATATAAATCCATGATTTGCACCAATTGCATATCCAGCAATTGTCATTGCTTCAATTACTGAATAAGGATCTCCCTCTAAGATGGATCTGTCCATAAAAGCACCAGGGTCCCCTTCGTCAGCATTACATATTACATATTTTGTAGTACCTGGTGCATCTTTTGTAAATTGCCATTTCATACCTGATGGGAATCCACCGCCACCACGTCCTCTTAAACCACTTTTCTTGATTTCATCTATAACATCTTGTGGTTGCATTTCCGTCAATGCTTTATTAAGTCCTAAGTAACCATCTAAAGCTATGTATTCTTCAATTGAATCAGGATCTACAACACCACAGTTTTTATGTGCAATTTTTTCCTGTTTAGTATAAAAGGAAACATCATAAATGGATTTTACAATATCATCAGAAATACTTTCAGGATATATTAATTCCTCAATTGTTTTATTTCCAATTAAATCCTCATCTACTATTCTCTTTCCGTCTCCCTCTTTTAAATAAGCGTAGAATTTACCGCCTGGATATACTACAGCAATAGGACCAGCTTCACATAATCCAAAACAACCAACTCTTACAACATCTATCTTATCTTCTTTTTTAGCCTCTTTTACAGCAGCTCTAACCTCTTCTTCTATTAAATCACTTCTTGAAGAACGGCATCCAGTGTCACCACAAATTAAAATCTGTTTCTCAAAAGTACTTTTATTACTGCTAAATTTAACATCCCTTAAAGATAGTTGAGGTATAGTTTTTTCCTTGATTTCATTTAATAATTTTAAATCCATACTAATTCACCTCTTCTTTATTATAGGACTCTAATATCCCTTTTATTTCGTCTGATTTTAACTTTCCATAAACATCTCCAGAAATTGTCATAACAGGAGCTAAACCACAAGCACCTATACATCTTGTTGCTTCTAATGAGAAATTCAAATCCGTAGTTGTACCACCAACTTCAATGTCTAAAGATTCTTTTACTTCATCTAAAATATCTTGTGCGCCTCTTACATAACAAGCCGTACCTAAGCAAACTCCTATTTCATGCTTTCCTTTTGGAATTAAAGAAAACTGTGAATAGAAAGTAACTACTCCATAGATTTCAGCAATTGGAATTCTAGTTTTTTTAGAAATAATCTTTTGAACCTCTATTGGCAAGTAACCAAATAAATGTTGTCCCTTGTGCAATATAGCCATTAGAGAACCTTTTTGCGACCTTTCCTTGTCGATAAAATTCTCAAACTCAACTAATTGATCTGCATAAGCTTCAAAATCGAAAGCAAATGACATAAACACCCCTCCTAAATAGTAAATGTTTGAAAACATTTCCAAACATTTTAATGATTAATTCATTTATTTTTTATCCTCCTTATTATCTCATAAAAATATCCTTATTTCAATATCCTTAAATATTGAAACCTTAATGTTTAAATATGTTGTTTTATTGTTTTTATCATTTGTTATATAATAGTAATTCGCTAAGTAATAATCAATCATTACAATTGAAAGAATATGGTTTAGAGAAATTATTTTCCCCTTTCTAATTCTAAACTATGATACAATCTTATTGAATAAAATAATTTGATTGGAATAAGGAATTGAAATTAAATAATAACAATATTAAAAGATATACATTTGAAAATTCAAATACAAAAATCGAATATATTATAGAAAGAAAAAAAGTTAAGAATATAAATATTAGAATTAGGAATAAAATAATTTACGTTTCAGCAAATAATATGGTTTCAAAGGAATATATTGAAAATATTTTAATTTCAAAATGGAATTGGATTATAAATGCCATTAAAATAGAACCAAATATATATTTAAAGGAAAACAAATATATTCAAGGCGAAAAAATACTATACCTTGGAAAATATTATAAAGTGAACATTTTAAACCATGATGAAAATAAGATTGAATTGGGAGAAAATTTCAACATATATATATATGATATCCATAATGAAAAGAATTTAAATAAACTTGTAAATAATTGGTATTTAAAAAATTTGGATATTGTATTTAAAGACTCGTTAAGTAGAAACTTGGAATTAATAAAAAATTACACCAATATTATTCCAAAACTAAAGTATAGGAAGATGAAATCCCGTTGGGGAAGTTGTACAATGCCTATGGGCATTATAACTTTAAATAAAAATTTAATAAAAGCTCCAATAGAATGTATCGACTATGTTGTTATACATGAATTGGTACATTTAGTACATCAAAATCACAGTAGGAACTTTTACAATCTACTAGAGGAATTAATGCCTAACTGGAAAGAATATCGGGATATATTAAACAACAGATAATAAGATATAATTTGAAATTATTTGCAAAAATTTAATTATATCAACGGTTATAAGGGCAGTAAAAGCTAGTTAATTCAGTGATTCAATTGAATAAATTGCTACAATATGTTACAATTTAAGTATTCTAACCGTGAGATGAGAGCAAAGGTGAATAGATGACTACACTATTCCTGCGCTCTTTTTTTGTGCAATTTTATATATGAAAGGAGTTACCATGGATAGTTTAGTTAAGCTTTTAGAGAAAAATCCTATAATTGCTGCCATAAAGGATGAAAAGGATTTAAAGGAGGCTATTAAAGCCGATAGTGAAGTTGTATTTATTCTCTATGGAAATATTTGCAATATTGCAGATATTGTAGAAACTGTTAAAGAATCCGGTAAATTGGCAATAGTTCATATTGATTTAATTTCAGGATTAAGCTCTAAGGATATTAGTGTCGATTTTATTTCAAATACTACAAAGGCTGATGGAATAATATCTACAAGACCTATGAATATAAAAAGGGCTAAACAGCTTGGTCTATTAACGGTTCTACGCTTCTTTATCTTTGACACCATTTCATATGTCAATATTGAAAAGTCATTGAAGCAAGTAACACCTAATATGATAGAAATTCTACCGGGTATTATGCCTAAAATAATAGCAAAGATAGAGTCTTCAGTGGAAGTTCCCATTATTGCTGGAGGTTTGATGAATGAAAAATCAGATGTTATAGACGCTTTAAATGCAGGTGCTTTTGCAATATCAACTAGTGATATTAAGATTTGGAAAATGTAAAGGAGAAGAATATGACAAAATATATTATGGCTTTAGATGCAGGTACAACAAGTAACAGATGTATATTATTTAATAAAAAAGGTGAAATATGTTCTGTAGCTCAAAAAGAATTTACTCAAATATTTCCTAAGCCAGGTTGGGTTGAACACAATCCTAAGGAAATTTGGTCAACTCAAATTGGTACAGCTGTTGAAGCAATGTCCAAATTAAGTGTTGAGGCTTCAGATATAGCCGCTATTGGTATAACCAATCAAAGGGAAACCACTATAGTATGGGATAAAAATACTGGTGAACCAATTTATAATGCAATTGTATGGCAATGTAGGAGGACTTCAAAATATTGTGATGAATTAAAACAATTAGGCTATGAGGATATGGTTAAAGAAAAAACAGGTCTTCTAATTGATGCATATTTCTCTGCAACAAAATTGAAATGGATTTTGGATAATGTTGAAGGCGCTAGAGAAAAGGCAAGTAGAGGAGAACTACTATTTGGTACAGTTGACACTTGGCTTATTTGGAAATTAACAAATGGTAAAGTTCATGTTACAGATTATTCCAACGCCTCTAGAACAATGCTTTATAATATAAATACTCTAGAATGGGATAATGAAATATTGGAACTTTTAAATATTCCTAAGAATATGCTTCCAGAGGTAAAATCCTCAAGTGAAGTCTATGGGTACAGTGACTCAACATATTTAGGAGGAAATATTTCCATTTCAAGTTCTGCAGGTGATCAACAAGCTTCCCTATTTGGGCAGACTTGTTTTGAAAAGGGAGAAGCAAAAAATACATATGGTACAGGTGCCTTTCTTTTAATGAATACTGGAAATAAACCCGTTTATAGCAATCATGGACTAGTTACAACCATTGCTTGGGGATTAAATGGTGAAATAAACTACGCTTTAGAAGGCTCTATTTTCGTTGCAGGTTCTGCTATTCAATGGTTAAGAGATGAACTTAGAATATTGGATTCAGCAGAGGATAGTGAATATATGGCTACTAAAGTTAAGGATACGAACGATTGTTATGTCGTTCCAGCTTTTACAGGACTAGGTGCTCCTTATTGGGATCAGTATGCTAGAGGTGCTATTGTAGGAATTACAAGAGGTGTGAATAAATATCACATTATTAGAGCCACTGTAGAATCACTGGCTTATCTTTCCTATGATGTACTTGAAGTAATGGAAAAAGACTTAGGAGCTAAAATGCATTCTCTAAAAGTAGATGGAGGAGCAAGTCAAAATAATTTTCTAATGCAGTTTCAGTCAGATCTTTTAAATGTTAAAGTTCAAAGACCAAAATTTGTTGAAACAACAGCTTTAGGAGCAGCTTATCTAGCTGGGCTTGCTGTAGGTTATTGGGAAAATCTAGATGATATAAAAGAGAATTGGGAATTATCAAGAGAATTTAACCCAGAAATAACAGATGAAGAAAGAAAAGAAAAAATAAAACGTTGGAGAAAGGCCGTAACATATTCACTTAGTTGGGCTGAAAAATAAAATCTATATGATTTAAGGAGAAATAACGATGTATGATATTTTAATTATAGGGGGAGGTTTTTCTGGTTCTGCAATAGCAAGAGAGCTATCTAAATATAATGCTAAAATTGCAGTATTGGAAAAAACAGAAGATCTTTGTGAAGGAACATCAAAAGCTAATACGGCATTAGTCCATGGTGGTTTCGATGCTAAGCCCGGATCTTTAAAGGCAAAGTTAAATGTTCAAGGTAATGAAATGATGGATAAAATTACAAAGGATTTAAATATTCCATTTGAAAGAAATGGAGCATTGGTTCTTTGTTTCAATGAAGAAGATATTCCTAAACTTGAAGAGTTAAAAGAACGTGGAGAAAAAAACGGAGTAAAGGGACTTAGTATAATCGATAAAGACGAACTTAGAAGACTTGAACCAAATGTAACGGAGAAAGCTGTTGCAGCATTATCTTGTACTTCCGCTGGAATAATTTGTACATTTACATTAAATTTCGCTTTAGCAGAAAATGCCAAGGAAAATGGCGTTGATTTTATATTTGAAACCTCAGTAGAGGGTTTTGATAAAAAGGATAACCACTGGGTTATACACACTGATAAAGGAGACTATGAAGCAAAAGTTGTAATAAATGCAGCAGGTGTTTATGCTGATGAATTACACAATATGGTTTCAGAAGAAAAATTTAATATAACTCCAAGAAGAGGAGAATATTTTCTAATGGATAAACAAGTTGGAAATACTGTAACTAGAACAATTTTCCAACTGCCTACAAAATTAGGAAAGGGCATAGTCGTAACACCAACTGTTGACGGTAACCTTTTAATTGGACCAACTGCTGAGGATATCGACAATAAAGAAGGGATAAATACGACTAAGGCAGGACTTGACGACATAATAGAAAAAACAAAATTAACTTTAAAATCATTTCCTTATGGTTCAGTAATAACATCATTTTCAGGACTTAGAGCCCATGATGATCAAGATGATTTCATAATAGAAGAAGTTAAAGATGCTGATGGCTTCTTTGATTGTTTAGGTATAGAATCACCAGGGTTATCAAGTTGTCCAGCAATTGGAACAATGATGGCTGATCTTGTAGTAGAGAAGCTATCACTTTCAAAGAAAGATGATTTTAAAGAAACTCGTAAGGGACTTCCACTAACCAATAGAATGACAAGAGAAGAACATGAACGACTTATAGAAAAGGATAAATCCTTTGCTAAAATAATCTGTAGATGTGAAATGATAACAGAAGGAGAAATTGTAGCAGCAATACATTCTCCAATAGGTGGTAAAACATTAGACGGATTGAAAAGAAGGGTCAGAGCAGGAGCTGGAAGATGTCAAGGAGGCTTTTGTGCACCTAAAGTTATAGAAATACTAGCTAGAGAATTAAATATTCCACAAAGTGAAGTAATGAAGAATAATTCTAAATCCGAAATAATTTTAGGAAGAACTAAGGAATAAGGTGAGAATATGAAAAAATATGATATTGTAGTAATTGGTGGTGGTCCAGCAGGACTAGCAGCAGCTTATTCAGCAAAAGAAAACGGAATAGATAGTATTTTAGTAATAGAAAGAGACAATATACTAGGTGGAATATTAAACCAATGCATACATAACGGTTTTGGTTTACATGTATTTAAAGAAGAGTTAACAGGACCAGAATACGCAGAGAGATATGCGAATATGGTAAATGAAAAGGAAATAGAATATATACTGGAATCCATGGTCTTATCAGTTAGTAAAGACAAAATAGTAACTGTAATGAACGAAGAAGAAGGTATATTTGAAATAGAGGCAAAAGCAGTAATACTTGCAATGGGATGTAGGGAAAGATCTCGTGGAGCAATAAATATACCAGGATATAGACCATCAGGAGTATTTTCAGCAGGTATGGTACAAAGACTTGTAAATATGGATGGTTATATGCCAGGAAGTGAAGTTGTGATATTTGGTTCAGGTGATATTGGACTTATAATGGCTAGGAGAATGGCTTTAGAAGGTGCAAAAGTTAAAGCAGTAGTCGAAAGAAAGCCATATTCTAGTGGACTACAAAGAAATATAGTACAATGTTTAGAAGATTATGACATTCCTCTACTATATCAACATACAATAACAGAAGTTGTAGGTAAAGATAGGATGGAAGGTGTAATGATATCCAAAGTAGATGACAAAAAACAGGCTATACCAGGAACAGAGGAGTTTGTAAAAGCAGATACATTACTACTTTCAGTAGGATTAATACCAGAAAATGAAATTTCCAACGACTTAGGTGTAGATATGAATAGAAAAACAAGTGGTCCAATAGTTGGAGAGAATTTAATGACGAATATAGATGGAGTATTCGCCTGTGGAAATGTGCTACATGTACATGATTTAGTAGACCATGTAACAATGGAATCAAATATAGCTGGCAAAAAAGCTGCAGAGTATATACAGGGTAACTACGTAAAAAAAGATGGTAAAAAAATTAAATTAATACCAGATTTTGGAGTTTCATATGTTGTACCAGACCATATAAACCTGTCAACATTATCAGATGATGTAACAGTTCGTTTTAGAGTAAATGACGTATATAATGGAGCATATATAGATGTAAACTTTGATGAAGAAGTTGCGATTCATAGAAAAAAACCATTTTTAGCACCTGGAGAAATGCAGGAGATAAAAATAAAAAAGGACTATATACTAGAACATCAAGATGCAAATGAAATCAGATTTAAAGTTGAGGCGAAATAATATGGAAGAAAGAAATTTAATTTGTATAAGTTGTCCAATAGGTTGTCATTTAACAGTACAATTAGAAGATGATACAGTTATAAATATAGAAGGACATACTTGTAAAAGAGGTCCTGCCTATGCAGAAAAGGAATTGACCAACCCTACAAGATTTGTAACATCTACAGTAAAGGTTATTAATGGTTCCGAAGAAAGAGTAAGTGTAAAAACAGAATTCGATATACCAAAATCAAAAATATTTGATGTAATGAAAGAAATAAATAAAGTAACAATAAAGGCTCCTGTTAAAATGGACGATGTATTAATAGAAAATGTTGCAGGAACTGGAGTCAATATAGTTGCTACAAGATCTGTAAGTTAATAAATATATTAATCCTTATAAATTAGTTCTCCAATTTATAGGGATTTTATTATTGCACAGTGTAAAATAACAAAATTTATTCTTATTTCTAGAAAGGCTTTAAAATCACATACAATTATTACAAAATATTTTAAACTATATATATTAAGGAGCGTGACATATGGTTAAAAGTATTAAAACAAATTTGGATATTTTAGAATCCCTATTAGTCTTCTGGCAAAGCTCAAGTGAAGGAGAAAAGGTTGGAGAGTCGTTTATTATAAGTATAAGTGAATTTCCAGAAATGAAATATCTTAATAATGAAGAATTTAGTGAAGAGTCTGCTAGAAAAGTTCTTTCTGCAATATCCAACAAAGAATTGATCAATGGTGGAACTAAAACAGAGATGCGTTATTGGAACAATAATATGTGGATGTTAGAGGATTTAGAGTTTACAAATATGATGATAAGACCTATAAAAACTCTACACGGTGAAAAATACATAGACAAAGTAAATGAATATGCGAATAATGATATTGAAGATATAGAAATAATTTTTCTTCCAGGTCATTTCCAAGACTATTATATTGACGGAAATAAATTAATAATAAATTTCTTCAAAATTACTGTTGATTTATTTGATGATGATAAAGTTACAATTGATGGTAAGGACTTTGATGAATATATTGAAGAAAAATTAATAGAACTTGTTTCATAAAAATATATTCCTACTTAAATAATAAAATATTCATCTAAAAAGAAGTTGTAGCTTACTACAACTTCTTTTATTATATAAATACATTTTTAGTTTCGTATTTAGCCTCTGAAGTAGCTTCAATATGAAGTTTTTTAAATAATTTTATATCAACAGATGCAAGCATTACGGAAATATGTGCCTGACATCCCTTTAATTTAGGTATTTGATCCAGTGCTTTTTGTGCATCAGGATTATTTGCTGCAGATATGGATAACGCTATTAATGTTTCATCAATATGCAGTCTAGGGTTTTTCCCACCTAAATAATCTATTTTAAGCTTTTGTATTGGCTCAATAGCCTCTGGTGAAATAAGGTGCATTTTATCATCAAGATCAGCCAATTCCTTTAATGCATTAAGAATTAATGCAGCTGAAGGCCCTAGTAAATCAGATGTTTTAGAAGTTATTATCTTTCCATTGGGAAGTTCCAGTGCTGCAGCAGGCTTGCCGGTTTTTTTGGCTCTTTCAAGGGCAGCGGGAACTACTGGTCTATCCATAATATTTGCATTTATCTGCTTCATTAAAAGTTCTATTTTATATGGTACTGACTCTAGACAATTTCCTCTTGCCAAGTCGTTTAATGCACTATAGTATCTTCTAATTATCTCCTGTTTAGAAGCTTCTCTACATATATCATCATCACTAATACAATAACCTACCATATTGACTCCCATATCAGTAGGTGATTTATATGGATTTACATCATATATTTGTTCGAAAATCGCATTTAAAACTGGGTATATTTCCACATCCCTATTGTATGATACAGCTGTAATATCATAGGCTTCTAAATGGAATGGGTCTATCATGTTAATATCGTTTAAATCCGCCGTAGCAGCTTCATATGCAAGGTTAATTGGGTGTTTAAGCGAAATATTCCAAATTGGAAATGTTTCAAATTTAGCATATCCTGCTCTAATGCCTCTTTTATGTTCATGATATAGTTGAGAAAGACAAGTTGCCATCTTACCGCTTCCTGGACCTGGAGCTGTTAATACAACCAATGGTTTAGTCGTTTCAATATATTCATTTTTTCCAAATCCATTTTCACTTATTATTAAAGGTATATTAGATGGGTAACCTTCTATTAGGTAATGGGTATATGTTTTAACTCCTAAATTTTCTAGATGATTTTTAAATAAATCGGCACTAGGTTGTCCTGTATACTGTGTAATGACAACTGAACCAACATATAGTCCATTATCCTTAAAGGATTCAATCAATCTAATAACATCTACATCATATGTAATACCCAAATCCCCTCTAACTTTGTTCTTTTCAATATCAGATGCGTTTATAGTAAGAATTATTTCTATTTCATCAGATAATTCCTTTAAAAGTTTTAATTTGCTATCAGGTTCAAATCCTGGTAAAACTCTAGAAGCATGATAATCATCAAAAAGTTTCCCACCAAATTCCAAGTATAATTTATTATCAAATTGATTTATTCTATCCCTAATATGAGATGATTGTAACTTTAAATATTTTTTATTGTCAAAGCCTTTTTCCATAATTTTACTCCCTTTAAATAATACAAACCAATATATATAGCATACTACAAAATAGCAATTTTTATAAATGATTTAGATATATTTGTGTAAATTATTTATATACAAGTATAATAGGGATAAGAACATTAAGGGGGATATTATGAATATTGAAACAAGAAGAGTTGTAGATATTAATAGGGATGAATGTATATATGTAGAAAAAGGTTCAATGCCACATAATAGGTATATAGATGATGTTTGGAATATGTTTTTATACGAGACAAAGGGAGACTTAATAGGAGCTTTTGTCGATGGAAAGTTACAGGGAATGGGTAAATTAACGGTTCTATATAATGGATATGGCTGGCTAGAAACATTAAGGGTTCATCCAGATTTTCAAAATATGGGGTTAGGGCAAGAAATTTATAATGCTTATTTAAAACATATAGAAGAACTAAAGTTAAAATCTGTAGGAATGTATACTGAAATGTATAATAAAATAAGTAAACATTTAGCAGAAAAAAATGGTTTTAAAGTAGCTGCCGAATATACTGAAATATTAAAGCAAGTTGAAAAATCCGAATATATAAATGATGAATTTGAAAAAATTGATTCAACAAAAGGCGAGGAGTTACTTTCTCCATATTATGAAAAAATGGACAAATACATAGTAATAAACAGAACGTTTTTCCCAGTGAACAAAGGACTAGGAGAATTCTTATCAAGTAAGGGTTGGTTGTATACGGACAATAACGGCACTATAGTCATATGTGGATACAGATTTCAGCCAGAAAAAGCATTTCATATACCTTTTATAAAAGGAAATGTAAAGAAAGCCTTGAGTTTTGCAAATTATCTAGGGTATAAAGTAGGAAGTAAAAATTTATCAATACTAAAACCTGTAGGTAGTGAAGAAATAAATATATTTACAAAGGAAGGATTTAATATAGATGATGATTATATGACTTTATGGATGGATTTTTAGTAAGTAGAATATTCTAAAAAATTAAAGTGATGAAAGTCATTGATAATGAGTTTCAAAATCTATAATATGAGTATATATAGAAGGGTGTACTTTTTATTTATAGAGACTAACTATATGAAGTCAAGTAAATAATAAAATAATCTAGACAAATAAAAACA
>CAYFSP010000032.1:0-18654 GCA_964345925.1 uncultured Gallicola sp.
CCTTATGTTTTTTATTTATGTTATCATAAATGTCTAACATTTGGGGTGCACTTCATTTCACCACGTCTTTGCTTTAAATTCTATCCAATTTTATTACTACTTCCTCACCATTTAAGTCCACTGTTTCTCCATTAAGATTATCCACTTCCTCTATTTCTAAAGCCAATGTTTCATCTTTTATAAAGTCCTTGTACTCTTCTACGGCTTCTTTTATTGATTCTGTTGGTACATATGTTATTTTTATATTATCCAACACATCGTAGTCATTTGATTTTCTCATCTGTTGAATTTTTGATACGAACTCTCTTGCATAGCCTTCTAATTTTAATTCAGGTGTTATTGTTGTATCTAATATTACAAATAAGTTATTTTCCATTAATACATCAAAGCCTTCTTTTGAAGATACTCTAACCTCTATATAGTCTTTCTTGATTTCTGTTTCCTCTCCACCAAGTTCTATTTTTATATCAGAATTTTCTAAATCAGCAACAAATTGTTTTGCATCTACATCTTTAAGGTAATTTTGGAATTCTTTTATTTTCTTTCCTAATATTCTTCCTGCTACTTTAAAGTCTGGTTTTAATTCATAGTTCATAAACTCTGATAAATCAGCTTCAAATTTAACATTTTTAATATTAAGTTCTTCTTTTATTAACGGTACTAAGTATGAAACCAACTCTTCATATTTAGCATCTACTACTATTTCTGTTAATGGTTGTCTAACCTTGATATTAACTTCTTCTCTTGATGCTCTTCCAAGGGCTACTAAGTTTCTAACAACTTCCATCTTTTCTTCTAGCTTTTCATCTATTAAAGCTTCTTCTATTTCTGGCGTATAGTCCAAATGTACAGATACATTATCAGTTAAATTCCTATATACTTCTTCCGCCATAAATGGAGTAAATGGTGCTATTAATTTTGATACCCCTAAAAGTATTTCATAAGTTGTATTGTAAACGGATTTTTTATCGTCATCTATTTCCGTTTTCCAGAATCTTCTTCTATTTCTTCTTATATACCAGTTGGAAACATCCTCTATTACAAAGTCGGATATTGCTCTAACCACTTTTGTAACTTCAAATATATCCATATTTTCGTTATATGACTTTATTAGATTATTATATCTTGAAAGTATCCATCTATCGATTTCTGGCCTACTTGATGGTTCTATATAAAAATCTCTTGGGTCTATATCGTCTGTATTTGCATATAATTGGAAGAAATTATATGTGTTTTTAAAGGATCTAAAGAATTTACTATCAACTTCCCTAAGTCCATCTGTATCAAATTTTGTCGGTACCCATGGTGGTGATACATATAATGAGTAAAATCTTACAACATCTGCTCCATATTTATCGAATAACTCTATTGGATCTAGTGTATTTCCACGGGACTTGCTCATTTTCTTTCCTTCTTTGTCAAGGATTAAGTCATTTACAAGTACATTCTTGTAAGGTGCCTTTCCTGTTGTCAATACGGAAATTGCAAGTAGTGAATAAAACCATCCTCTTGTTTGGTCAATACCTTCATTTATAAAGTCTGCTGGGAAAAGTTCTTCAAAGAAGTTTTCCTTATTTTCAAATGGATAATGCTGTTGTGCAAAAGGCATTGCACCAGAGTCAAACCAAACGTCTATTACGTCTTGTTCTCTAGTCATTGTCTTTCCACATTTTTCACATTTTAAATGTACGTCATCAACATATGGTCTGTGTAATTCTATGTCTTCAGATATTTCTTCTATGGCTCTTTCTTTTAATTCAGCTCTTGAACCAACGGAAGTCGTATGACCTTCTTCACATTTCCATACTGGAAACGGTGTTCCCCAATATCTTGAACGAGAAATTGCCCAGTCGTTTAAATTCTCTAACCAGTTTCCAAATCTCTTTTCTCCTATAAAATCTGGGAACCAATTTACTTTGTTGTTTTCATCTATAAATTGTTCTTTTAATTTTGTAACTTCTATATACCATGATGGTTTTGAATAGTAGATCAAAGGTGTTCCACATCTCCAACAATGAGGATAATTATGTTCTACTTTCTGTTTTTTAAATGCCTTTTCATTGTCGAATAAATAATGGATTATATCATGGTCAGCATCCATTACATTTTGTCCGTCCCATGGCGAACCTACAAATTTTCCTTCTTCATTAACTGGATTTATTAATGGTAGATCATACCTTCTTCCAGTTTGGTAGTCATCCTCTCCAAATGCAGGTGCAGTATGAACTATACCAGTACCATCTGATGTGGAAACATAATCAGCTGTTGTAACAAAGAAAGCTTTTTTATCTGGAACAAAAAATGGAAGTAATTGCTCATACTCCATGTATTCCATATCTTTACCCTTAAGTTCTTTTAATACCTTGTATTCTTCACCTAAAACTTTATCTGCTAAATCCTTAGCTATATAATATTTATTTCCATCTAGTTCAGCTAGTATATAGTCAATATCTGGTCCAACTGTTAATGCAACATTTGATAATAAAGTCCAAGGAGTTGTAGTCCATGCTAGGAAGTACTCATCTGCATCTTTTCTCTTAAATGCCACATATACTGTTTGAGTCTTAATCATCTTGTAGCCTTGAGCTACTTCATGAGAAGCAAGTCCTGTACCACATCTTGGACAGTAAGGTAGAATTTTAGCTCCCTCGTATACTAAGCCCTTTTTAAACATATTGTCTAATAACCACCATACTGTTTCTATATAGTCATTGTTTAAAGTAATATATGGATTATCCATATCAGCCATAAATGCCATTCTTTCAGACATTTCTCTCCAGGCTTGTTCGTATGTGAAAACAGAAGCTCTACATTCTTTGTTAAAAGCCTCTACTCCGTATTCTTCTATTTCCTTTTTGCTCTTAAGACCTAATCTCTTTTCAACTTCTATTTCAACTGGTAATCCATGAGTATCCCAACCAGCTTTTTTCTTAACTCTATAACCTTTCATGGTTTTATAACGACAATTCATATCCTTTAATGTTCTTGAAATAACATGGTGAATTCCCGGTTTACCATTTGCCGTTGGAGGTCCATCATAGAAGACATAATTTTTATCCTCTGGTCTTTGATTTACCGTTTCATGCAGTAAGTCTATTTCATTCCAATATTTTGAAATTTCTATTTCTCTTTCCTTTATAGGTGCTTTGGAAAGATCTTTAAATCTAGCCATATTTTCTCCCTTCAATCTATATCTAAATAATTTATTTAATAAAAAGAAACAGCATCCTAATAATAGGACGCTGTTAAACGTGTTACCACCTAAATTGCATAATAAATAATACTATACCACTTAATATACTTAACGCGTACAGACGTAATATTCTAAATATCGAATATTAGACTCCAAGATGATCTTTCCTTAAATATCGTTAGTTCATTTCACCAAACTGAACCTCTCTAAAAACTCCATTATAGGAACGGTCTTTTCCCTGTCTTTATCCTTATTAGTTTATATTTATTGTATGTTTTTGTCAAGTTGTAACCATATAATATAAAATTTATTCATTAATAGCTTCGATACCTTGTTCTTTTAGTTTTTTAGGCTATCTTTCATTTTTTCAAGTATTTCTTCTGAATGTCCTTCCCATTCTTGTACTTCTCCTATAATCTTAAGAGAATAGGCACTTCTATATGATCTAGTTGGATTTCCTGGATATCTTTTATCTGTTAAATTAGGATCATTTTCAAATTCTCCTGTAGGTTCTACTATATATATACGTTCTGAATTATCCCCTAACGCAAGTTCTGCTCCCTAAATAGCTGCATCCAATGTTGCAGACATATAAACAAAATTGGCTTTACTATTATTTCCATAATTGGAATTATAGTATGGAGATATTAAATCACCAATTTTCAAATCTGCTTTTGTTCCATGATAAAAAGGTCCTGAGTCCAAAACCGTGTCCTTTTCCAAATTCTTCATTATTAACTTTATCCCTTCTAATATAGAATATACACTTGATTTTAATGATTCTATTATGATTTAAAGTCTATTGAATTTACTAAAACATCCCTTACTCTTTCAACAAAATCTTGATCTTCAACTGTAAAATTACCTAGTTTATCACTATCTAAATCTATTACTCCATAAACTATATCATTTTTTACTATTGGAACTACTAATTCAGATTTTGCATTTTCATCACATACTATATGACCTGGAAATTTGCTTACATCATAGACTTTTTTAGTCTCCATCAATAAAGCAGCTGTTCCACAAACTCCTGCTCCTAAATCTATTTTAATACAAGCAGGTTCTCCAACATATGGTGCTAATATTAAATCTCCATCTTCATTTATTAAATAAAATCCTGCCCAAATTACATTTGGAATACTATCTTTTAATATTCTAGAAACAACTTTTAACTTATCTTCTTTAGTCTTTTCCAATAACAATACATCTATTAATGAATCCAAAATTTCTTCATATTTTATATTAAGCATATTTCCTCCTAAAGTCCAAGTTCATCCTGTTTTTTTCTCAATTTTGTAATTATATGATCTTCTTCCAATTCTACCATATCATATGTTATTAATTCATCTTTTTTAACATCTACTTTAAGTTTAGTCTTCTTTGTAATTAAAGCTATTGGTAAATATTGATTTCTTCTCTGTGTTCTATGACTTGTTAAAGTTCCAAATACGTCTTTTCCACCTATTCCCTCTAAACTTTGTCCTGCCTTTAAATCTCTTTTAGCAACTGTTATAGTATCACATACCTGTCCTTCTTCTGGTACAATTGTAGGGTCACGTTCAACTATTGCATCATATATGGTAATAGGCGTTTCTAGACTCGTTAAATGGTATGGTCTATACAAAACGTAATTTGGTCCATCTCCCATAGATAAATATTTCATCAAATCATGAACTTCTCCTGTATCATGTGTTACTACTGCAAATACACCTGGTGCTATACCAAAACTAAAATCTACCACTCTATAATTATTTAATATACCACCTTGTTCTTTTAATGAAAATAATTTTGGTATATTTTTTATATCGGATGTTACACCGTGGCACCCCATTATATCTGGAGTAAAACCAAGGGCATTTCCTACTGATGTTAACTCTATCATAGTGTTTGTTCCATCTACAAATGCAGTTAAAATCTTTGGATATAATCCTTTTGAAATTGCTTCCTCTATCAAATCATCTTCTGTAGCATAATTATTTAAAGGGTTATTCTTTCCCTTTCCAACTGCAAGGAGTTTAAATCCCGTTCCTACTGCAAAATTTGCCAATTCCATTATTGCTCCAGGCTCATCTCCTGCTGTTCCCGTATATACCACATTATGTTTTTTTGCGTAATCATAAATTATCGGTCCAACTACTGCATCACATTCTACATTTAGCATGATTATATTCTTATAATTTTCTATAGATTCCATAGCTAGCTGTGCTCCAAATGGAGGGTTGCCTGTTGCATCTACAACTCCTTGTATTTTTTCTAATCTATATGCCAATGTATAATCATCGGATATTACAAATTTATTTTTTGACAACGCAAGTTCTGCCTGTTTTATAGAGTTGGTATTTATTATATCCTCTTTTTTTACACCTGCAGATCTTAATGCATGATTTGCTTTATCAAGTTTTTCATCTATTATTATGGATGTGGACATACCCTTTATCCTAGATATTTGATTTACAAGTCCCGTACCCATTTTACCGGCACCAACTACTGCAATTCTTATCTGTTCTCCCCTATTTACTAGCTCGTCGAGCTTTCTCTTCATTCTAAACATAAATTCTCCTTAATTTATGGAATTTGCACAAGCATTTGCCGTTGCCCATGCCCAATGTAGATTGTAACCACCACAATCACCATCAATATCCATAATTTCTCCTAGTATATACAAATTTTTTTGAATTTTAGATTCCATTGTCTTTGGATCAATTTCCTTTGTAGAAATACCTCCACATGTTACTTGACCATCTTTTTCAGACTTATATCCTGTTGCCTTAACTCTAAAATCCTTTAATGCTTTTACAATATTGAATAAATTTTCCTTGCTTATATTTCCTACTTCTATATCATCAATACTTAAATATTCAATTATTACTGGAATTATTTTATCGTTTACAAGACCTACTAAAGACTGAGATAAAATTTTATAACCATTATTTTTAAAGTTTTTCTTTAAAAACTCCATTAATTCATGTTCTGATATATATGGTAACATATCTAGAGATATAATTACTTCTTTCCCTTTTTCTAGTTGTCGTATTACTTCACCAGATATTTGTAATATACCAGGTCCTGAAATTCCATAATCCGTAAATAATATATCTGAAAATTGTTTCATAATCTTCTTATTCTTATTGATTAAATATACAAACCCTGGAATTTTTGTTCCATTTATTTTGCTTAACTCTTTATTTTCTAGTTTTAATTGTACAATTCCTGGATGGGTATCCACTAAACTATGTCCCAACTCCTGTAATAATTTGTATCCATTTCCATCGGAACCAGACTTCTCCATAGCCTTTCCACCAGTAGCAATTATAATACTATCCCCTTTAAATTCTTCATTATCAAATTTAACTACCTTTGGTTCATCTTTAAAATCAATCTTCTTTATATAGCTGTTGTAATGAAATTTCACTCCTAATCTTTCAGCTTCCAGTACCATTTGTTTTACTATGGAGCTTGCTTGAAGGCTCATTGGATAGACTTTTCCATTTTCAAGTTCCAATTCCTTAATTCCTATATTGTTAAAAAAATTAATTACATCTTTATAACCAAAATTATTTATAGCAGACATAACAAATTTATTATTCTTACCATGATAATTACCATATTCTATATTTCTATTTGTAAAATTACATCTACCGTTTCCAGTAGCATAGATTTTTTTCATAGGTTTATCATTTCTCTCAAAAACATGAACTTCATGTCCTTTTCTCTTTAAAAGAATGCTTGCCATTACGCCTGAAGCTCCTGCTCCAATTATTATTATCCTAGACATTTATTCACCTCATATTTAATATAATAATACATTTTTACTCATATTAGTATAAAAATTTCATTGTAATAATTTTGTAACTTTTTTGTAATTTATCTGTAACACTATTATTTACCTTTTATGATATTATGTACATAGACAGAAGATATAGGTCTAATTGTTTTGTTCATCCTCCCAAATTTGAACCCTGCGACCTATATAATAAATAAAAGCCCAGCTAACCACTGGGCTATTTTTTTGCCTATTTCATAAGAAGAACATAAAATATATGTCCTTTAATATACTATATATTTATTCGATAAATTCAATTTTTATAATTTATCTCTTGCGTATATAGTCAGAGTTACTTTATCTAAAAACTTATATATGTTTTTTAGATAAATTAATACCCTCTAAAGTGCTTTTCAAATGTTTAAAAGTTATTATGGGATGTTTTAAAAAGATTATCTTTCTTGTACTTTTCATTACCTTAATTACATTCCCTCTGTATTCTTCTTTATAACAAGGAGTTGGGCATCTATTACAAAAAGTTTTATATCCTATATGAATACATTTGTCGGTTTTTTCAAAGGAATATTTTAAAATATCTAAACATTTTGGACAAAGGGATAAATTCATATTTCGATTTCTTCCATCAATATTTTTCTCTATGAATTTCTTATCCTCTCCATTTAAAATTTCTCTACCTTTATGATTTTCCTTTTTACAATAAATATTTATCATATGAGTAAACACTATTTTTTCAATATTTTTTTTATTTTCAATATATTTTTCATCTAAATATAAGTCCTTTAATATTGGAAATGATTCTATTTTTTTATCGTCCATTATATTTTACACCTCTTACATACTAGATTCCCATTTATTGATATAGAGTATCATAGCTATTCTCCAAGGTCAATTGAGTTTATAAATAGCAAGTATGAAACTTCATATAACTTATTATCAATAATATAAAAAACACCCTATTGATTTTATTTTACAATAATTTTCAATTTAAGGTGCTTCTATATTTCAATTATATATAATTATTTCTTTTCATTTAATGCTTTATTTATCTCTTCTATTTCGTAATAATATTCATCTATTCCATCTTTTCTTAAAAACTGCTCATTTCCTTTTCCAAGAAATAGAATTATATTATTTTCATTTGCTAATTTAATAGCTTCCTTAACTGCTTCTCTTCTATCAGGAATAAATACATAATCTCCATTGTATTTATTTATCCCTTTAATTATGGACTTTGAAATATTTTCTACTGTATCAAAAATTTCATCATCCTTTGTAACTATGGAAAAATCTGCATATTTTCCAGCAACTTCACCTATGGCTTCTCTAGTTTCAACCGTTCTTGCACCTTGAACACCAAAAAGAACTATTATTTCCTTGTCAAAACTCTCTTTGGCAAAACTTAAAATCTTTTCAACGGCATCTGGCGTATGGGCAAAATCTATTACTAGATTTAGTCCCTTATTATTTTTTACTACTTCGTATCTTCCTTCTGGACCTTTATAATGATTTATACCGTAGGCAATATCCTCTAGGCTAAGTCCCATTTCACATGATACAGCCATTGCAGCAATAGCATTATAAACATTAAAAGTTGCAGAAGTAGGCATATCCACCTTCACTTCTCCCCTTGGTGAAACAAAAACAAATTTTGTAGCGACAACTGACATTTCTATATCCTTTGCCATATAGTCAGCTTTTTTATTTAAACTGTAGCTAAAAACTTTTTTACCATCTTCCTTCAATTCATTATAAAGTCTTTTACCATATTCATCATCTATATTTATAATATTTGATTTTTCAGTCATGTAAAACAGTTTCTTCTTTGCTCTATAATATGACTCCATATTCTTATGAAGCTCTAAATGTTCCAATGTTAAATTAGTAAATACACCATAGTCAAAATCTACTCCCCTTACCCTATTAAGTTCTAAAGCGTGGGAAGAAACTTCCATTACAATATTTTCTGTATTATCATCTAATAATTCTCTAAAGGTTTTTTGCAATAAATTCGCTTCAGGAGTTGTATTTCCCAAATATTTTATCTCGTCGTTTACTTTTAAACCTATACTCCCTAATGAAGCTGTTTTTCTTTTATTGTTATTTAAAATATTCTCTAACATAAATGTAATTGTAGTCTTACCATTTGTACCAGTAATTCCTACTATATTCATTTTTTTACTTGGATCTTCAAATATTATTGAAGATATATCCGCTAATGCATCTCTCGTATTTGAAAGTTTAATATAAGTGATTTCGTCTAAATACCTATCCAAATCATTTTCGTGAAATATTACTTTGCTCCCATTTTCAATAGCATTATCTATATATTTATGTCCATCTGTAACAAAACCCTTTATTGCTATAAAAGCCGTCTTATCATCTGCTTTCTTAGAATTCAAAGAAATATATTCTATATTGTATGATAGATCTCCTTTTATATCCTCTGTTTCCAGATTTTTTAATAAATCACTTATTACCATTAATCCTCCTAATTAGTCCTCTTTACTTTATAACCTTCGCTATAAAGTTTTTCAATAATATCATTAATATGGTCATGTCCATTGGATTCAACTTGAACTTGTAAAACAACATCTGTAAGTCTATCTACAGTTTTAAATTGGTCATGGGCTACTTCTACTACGTTTGCTCCAACCTCTGCTAAAATTCTTGAAATATTCAATAACTCCCCTGGTCTATCCGGTAAAAGTACAGTAAATCCAAATAATCTGCCCTTTGAAATTAAACCTTTTTGTACCATTGAAGCAATTGTAACCATGTCAATATTTCCACCACTTATAACACATGTTATTTTCTTATTCCAAACCTTTAGTTTCTTAGCTGCTGCAACTGACATTGCTCCTGATGATTCCGCCATCAATTTATGTGTTTCCATTATTTCAATGAAACTTTCCATTATTTCATAATCGGAAACCGAGATTATTTCATCAACATATTCTCTAACAATATCATAAGTCATTTTACCTGGTTCTTTGACTGCAACACCATCTGCAATTGTATCTACATTGGCAAGACAGATAATATGTCCATCCTCTATAGAACAAGTCATAGATTTTGCTCCTTCTGGTTCAACTCCTATAACTTTAATATTAGGGTTGATTTCCTTAGCAGCAATAGCAATACCTGCAACAAGTCCACCTCCACCAATTGGCACTATGATAATGTCCATATCAGGTACTTCTTTTAACACCTCTAATGCTATTGTTCCCTGTCCTTCAATTACATCTAAGTCATCAAATGGATGAATTAATTCCAAACCTTCCTCTTTGGACATTTCCAAAGCCTTATGAAAGGCTTCATCGAAGTTTTTACCATATAATAATACATCTACACCATATTTTCTTGTACCTTCAACCTTTATTAAAGGTGTTGTCGTTGGCATGACAATAGTTGCTTTAACTCCAGCTTCCTTTGCAGAGTATGCAACACCTTGAGCATGATTACCAGCTGAAGCCGTAATCAATCCCTTGTTTTTTTGTTCATCTGTTAATTTTGATATTTTATTAAAGGCACCTCTAATTTTAAACGCACCTGTAACTTGTAAGTTTTCCGGTTTAATATAAATATCATTCCCAAAGCTCTTCGAAAAAGAATCGCTATAAATTAATCTTGTTGGATTTGTAATTCCTTCCAACCTTTCTTTTGCAGACTTAAAGTCTAAATATTCTATGTACTGTTTTACATTATTACAGGTCATTTTTGCCTCCTAAATTTAAATTTCTTAAATAATAATTATATCATAAATTAGCACATTAAAGTATATGTATTGATATTTACAATTTCAATATGAGTTAATATAAAAAATATGGGTATAATATTAGAGAATAAAAAATTAAGGAGAGATTAATATGCCAAAATTAGAATATTATTATAAAAAAACATGTCCTTTCTGTTTAAAGGTTACTAAATTTATTAACAAATATGATTTAAATGACAAAATTGAATTTAAGGACATTGAAGAAAAAGAAGAATATGTAAATGAGCTTGTAACTGTAGGTGGTTCTAAACAGGTTCCATGTCTTTTCATAGATGGAAAACCAATGTATGAATCAAGTGATATTATTGCTTATTTAAAAGAAAATTTTATTTAGTTAAAAAGGAATAATTTTATTATTCCTTTTTTTATATTTAGATGTTTAGATTATTATAATTGGGTATATATTAAATATAAATCATATATTTAGATTACAGTTACACCAACTAAATTAAAATATAATTAAATGTGGATTTTGTACGAGATGTCGTATATTATCTGAATTTTAATTATTTGTAACAACTAAATTATGGTTTATAAATATAATCTAAGGTTATTAAATATAATAGAGATTAATTAAAAATTTATTTGAGAAATGTAATTGGTTTACAAATTCAATTTATTTTAGAAAAAGTGATTTATGGTATATTTAGCATTAGATGATTGAAGATTAGAGATTGAATATAAAAAAAAGAAGTAAAAGATTTCAGATTTAACCATATTTCATCAATAGTGAAAATTAGAATAGTTTGTATTAAGTAACGAAAATCAAGAAAAATAGTAAGCCAATTAATAGTAATAAGGTAGTAGAAGAAATAAAAAATTAAAAAAGTGAGGGACCATGTTTATGATAGAGCCTAAAACAGATCGTTGGTGTAACCGTAATTAAAAGGATTCTGAGTATAAAAAAACTTAAGAATCCTTTTTTTATTGTTTATTTAAAAATTTTCTAAATTTTTTTAAAATGATGTTTAGAATATTATTATTGGGTATATATGAAATATAAATCATTAGTTTAGTATATGGTTACATCAACTAAATTAAGAAATATAGTTAAATGTGGATTTTGTACGAGATGTCGTATATTATCTGAATTTTAATTATTTGTAATAACTAGACTTTGGTTTATGAATATAATCTAAGGTTATTAAATATAACAGAGATTAATTAAAAAAATTGGTTTGGATAATAAATCGATTTAACGGATTAAATCCAGCAACTAATTATATTGATTTACAGTTAGTTTAAATGATGCTGAAAATATAAATTTTGGAAGTTGATGTTTATTAATTTTTAAACTGTAGATTGATGATTTAAAAATTAGGTAAAGGATTGGATTTAACAACTAGCAATAAATTATAGCTAGTCAAATCGATTAAAATCAGTTAATTTA
This sequence comes from uncultured Gallicola sp., assembly GCA_964345925.1. GTDB lineage: Bacteria > Bacillota > Clostridia > Tissierellales > Peptoniphilaceae > Miniphocaeibacter. The sequence goes on from CAYFSP010000032.1 coordinate 12,146, forward strand.
TCTAAATCGAAAAAGAAATAAAAATTTAAGAAGAGAGGGACGATGTCTATGATGGAACCTAAATCAAATTGTTGGTGTAATCATAAATAAAAGGGATTCGAAGTATAAAACTTATAGAATCCCTTTTATTGTGTCTATTTTTATTATTTTTGCATCTTCTTTATTACATATGACATTATTGGCCCTGTTAATATTACAGATATAACCGTTCCTATTCCCCAAGATGCCCCTAGTAAAATCCCTGTCGCCATAAGCAATATATCCATTCCCCATCTACAATAAGTAAATGGTATCTTAACCTTTCTATGTAAAACAACAGACATACCGTCAATAGCTCCTGAGCCAAAATCTACACCTATATAGTATCCCAACCCTATTGAAGTAATTACACATCCTATAACAATCATAAATACTTTTAATATAAAACTCATATTAATTATATTTAAGGGAGCCAAAATAAATACTCCAAAATCTATAAAGTATCCTGAACAGAAAGTCGCTAGTACAGTTCCTACATGTATTAAAGACCTATCTAAAAATAATAGTAATACTAAAAATAATATATTCGCTATAATTCCAGAAATTCCATAATTTAATTTAAAGAATACCGAAATCCCCTCTACTATTGTTGCAGCTGGAGTGCTTCCTTGCCCTGCATTAAACATAAATCCTATACCAATACCGGCTATTAAAAGCCCAAGTGCTATTTTAAATGTATTTATAATTTTATCTTTTATACTAATTTTATTTTTTTCCATTATTTCTCCAATTAAAATCTTATGTTACAATTATATCTTATATTGTATAATAAAATATTATTTAATGATAGTTAAGTTATGTATCTAGACTTGTGTAACTGATTTTAATTTTTCAATATAGTTATATTATGATCCACTTGTTACTTACCCTCCAGCTTAATCTACGTTATAAAGCAGACTGTTCTTACAAAACTCCTTCAAACTTTGGACAACAGGTTGCATTTAACATTCCACTATTTGCTTTACAAATAGGGATACGTTATAAAAAAAGATGCCCTAAGGCATCTATTAGTTTAATATATATAATTTTACAGTTTTTCTTCCCCATTCATAACATCTTGAAACTGAATCGAAATGAACGTCTATTTTATTTCCCTTTATTGCTCCACCTGTATCTCCAGCTATAGCATAACCATAACCTTCAACGTAAACCTTAGTTCCTAGTGGTATAACTCTTCTGTCAACTGCTATTACCATTGGATTTTTGCTTAAGTCTATTCCACTTGCAGTTTTATTTGAAAGTCCTGCTTCATTTCTACTATAAGCAGTAGCAGTAACTGTCATAACTTTTGAATATGAAAATTCTTTGTCATTTCCGCTTACATTTGACTTATCTTTTTTGGGTTCGTCCTTTGCAACTTCTGTAGTGGATATGTAGCTATCACTTACATATGCTACCTTACCGTTATAATCAAATTTTAACCAACCTTCTGATACAACACCTGTAACTTTATCACCTTTAGCTAAATTACCGATTACAGCACTGTTTGTTCCTGCACCAGCTCTTATATTTAAGCTTTGTGTTGCCCATCCAGTCTTTGCTATCTCTTCTATCTTTATAATATTTCCAGATGCATCTTTAATATCTACTTCGCCATTTGCTAAAACTTTTGCAAAATCTCTAAAGTATGAATTTGAAATACTATTTGTAGATACGGAATATACTGTATTAACATTATTAATATTTTTTATTCCTTCACTTATAGTTGAATTATTAACTAAAACGACTGGTGAATTTAATTTTGTTCCTAATGATGATGCCATTAAAGAATCTTGATCACTTGCTCCGTTTGCTATAACAATAGTATTTGAATTACCAAATCTTTCCATTATTTTTAGAGAAGTTTCATATCTATTAGCACCTGCAATAGTATTTTCTTGTACTTTGCTAGAATCTTTTCCAGTTAATTCGTAGATCTCTTTTTTAACTGCTTCTGAAACAGATCCATTTCCACCTATAAAGTAAATATTTGAATCTTTATTCTCTTCTAGATATTCTCTTGTTGATGTTGGTATGCTATTAGCCTTAACTAATAAAATACTCATATTATCTTTAACTGCTAATGGTGTAGCTGCTAATGAATCAGCAAAAGCTTCTCCATTTGTAATTATTATGTCTCTTTTGCCATTTAATTTACTAGCAATCTTAACTGCTGTGTCAAATCTGTCTTCTCCAGCAATTCTTCCTTTGTAGTTTTCAATTCCTGATACTACTGAATCAGCTATAAAGTTTTCTCCGCCTATTGCGTAAACATTTTTTGCACTATTTATTATTTCTAATGAGCTCTCTGATAATTTTCCATTTTCAATAAAAACTATAGCTCCATTAGTTTCACCTGATAATACTCCTCCTGGAATACCATCAATAAATTCTTCCGAACTCAATATATAAACATTTTCAGCAACTTTACTATTAATTTTCGCTACCTGACTAACCGTACTTGAAAAACTATTATTATTTAAGCTTACAGCATTTAATCCTTCATTTGCTAAGCTTGGTGTAATTGACGTTAATAACATAGTTCCCATTACTAGGCCAGATACAATCTTTTTCTTAATATTCAAAATTGACTCTCCTTAATTTTTGTAACTAATTTGTAACTATTTTTTACTACGTTACCTATTTTAGCCCAATGAAATTTTGGTGTCAATTTAGATTGCAAAAAAATTTGTAAAAAACGGGTTTTTATCCTTTTTTCATAGTTTTTAGAGAAAATATTTATTTTTTGTAACTTTTAAATCCTTTTATAACCTTTTTAGCCCTCTATTTCCAATGGTTACAAAATAGTTACAAAATCATGGTAATTATCTTCCTTTTTAGCCCTTGTTTGTTACTTTTTCGTAACATTTCGTCTTTTTAGCTCCTGTTCAACATCATAAATATATCTATTTAATATCTTTTGAAGGTTTAAAAATAGAGAACTTGCTATCATAGAGGAAATATTTAGCACCTCATTTTCTTGATATATTCTTATATTTGTTCTATTATCATCAACTTTTTTAAAGTATACATTAAATATTCCATTAATATTTTTATTTTTCATTTTTAATTTATAGATTTCAAATGGTTTTTTCTCTTCTATAGTATATATGGTTTTTAAATTATTTATATTTATTTCAAAAAATTCAGTTTCACTTATTTTTTCATATTTTTTTACATCATATTTCCATGAATTATTTTCATTATTTGTAATAATATCCCAAATATCCTCTACAGGATAATTTAATACCGTATTAATCTCTGCTTTTTTAATCATTATTCTCTCCTAGTAATATTCTTTTTTCTTCAATTGATCTATCAATACTGTTTAAGTAATCTCTCATATTCATAAAATTTCTATGATTTAATATTAGACCGTTGGCCTTAATGAATTTAGAACTTGCCCCCATTCCAATTCCAATAATATTTTCTTCTTCTTCCATCATTGTAATATTGTAAATACATTCCTTTCCCTTCTTAGAAAAACCAATATTTTCCATATTTCCTAAAATTTGCTTCTGTCTATATAAATAATAGGGAATATAATTATTATCTTTGGCAAATTCCATTGCCATATTCATCATATTGCTTACCAATTCTTTTTCATCTTCCAAATTAATATTTTTTTCATCTATTTTAGATCCTTTTTTTACCGCTAAAGTATGTACAGTTAAATTACTTGGCTGTAATTTTTTTACTTCATTTAAAGTATTTTCCAAATCGTTTAAATCTTCTTTTGGCAAACCAATGATCAAATCCATATTAATACAGTCAAATTCCAAATTCACTGCTTCATAATATCTTTTAATAAGCTCTTTATTATTTTGTTTTCTACCTATTAAATTAAGTGTATTCTCATTAAAGCTCTGTGGATTAAGTGAAATTCTCGTTACTCCATATTTTTTTAATATTTTAAGTTTACTATATGATAGCGTGTCCTCTCTGCCAGCTTCAACTGTAAATTCCAATAAATCATCATGAACAAAGTTTTCATTTAAGTATTCTAAAAGTATTTTAAGCTCTTCATTACTTAATGTAGATGGAGTTCCACCTCCTATATATATAGTAGAAAGATTATATTTCTCCAATTCCATTTTTAATGATTTTAATTCATATATTATAGTTTTCAAGTATAATGGAACCAAATCACCATGTTTATCTATCCTCAACGTGGAAAAACTACAGTAATCACATCTTGTAGGACAGAAGGGTATGTTTATATAGATACTATAACTATTCTCTTTTAAACGGCTAATATGCTCTTTTTGAACCAATGTAATATCCGTAACTAATTTATTTTTATCATGGCTTAACTTCATATTGTTTTCTAATATATTCCTTGTTTCCTCTATGCCATATTTGTTGATTAGTTTTCTTACGATTTTAACAGGTCTTATACCAGTTAAAACTCCCCAGTTACTCGAAATATTAAAATACTCTTTAAAGAATTTTAATATATAATATTTTATAACCATTTTTTCTTTAAAAAATTCTGTACTTTCATCTTTAAAATTTTCTACATGATAAGTATAAACTTCCTCACCCTTTTTATAGAATTTAATATTTATATCTTCTTCTATATATAGAGAAAGCAAATTGTTTTTTTCATTTTCATCGTCGATAAAAAATATATTGTCCCTACCTATTAATGACCTTATTAATTCATATATTTCATATCTGTATTCTAAATTGTTTAAATATATATTCATACTTACCTCTACAATAATCTTTTGTATTTACTTCTTTATTAAATATTATACTACCATATAGAACTTTTATTGTATTTATTATTGTAATATACTATTAATGAAAGGTAGTGATTAGATGATGACGGATTTATTAAAATACGAAGAGGAATTATTACAAACTCTACAAAAAGCCATTAAAATAAAAAGTATAAACCCACCAGGAAATGAATTGGAAATGTGTGAGTTAGTCTATGACTTTATGAAGGAAACAGGAATTGAAACGCATAAAATAGAAGTTGAAAAAAATAGGTATGATATAGTTTCAATACTACGAAGTAATAAACAAAATCCTGGAATAATATTCACCGGTCATATGGATGTTGTACCAGTTAGTGAAGACGAATCCACTAGGTGGGATGTAGGTCCTTTTTCTGGAATAGTTAAAGATGGTTTTCTATATGGTAGAGGTTCTTCCGATATGAAATCTGGTCTTTGTTCCATAATGGTTGCAATGAAGTATATTAAAGAGAATAATATTGAATTAAATAGAGACATTGCCCTTGTAGCAACAGTTGATGAAGAAGATGACATGAAGGGTTCAAAAGCCCTAATAGGAAATGAATTACTGGAAAACTTTAGAGAAGTAGTCGTATGTGAACCAACATCCTTAGAAGTATGTAATATTAGCCGTGGTCGTACATATGGAATTATAGATATTAAGGGAAAAACAGGACATGGATCCCAGGGTAATTCAAATGGAAATGCAATATTAATAGCAAATAAAATAATAGATAAGATGATGAATACGGATTTATCCGATAAAGCTCATCCAGAATTTGGCTGTAGTTTTTGGCAACCATTGGGAATACATGCAGAAGTTAACCCTTGGGTTGTACCTGATGACTGTCAATTAAAAGTTGATGCTAGACTCGTTCCAGGCCATTACTCCAATGATATTTGGAATAGACTAGAGAATATAATATCCGAGGTAAAAAAAGAAATTCCAGACCTACATGTAAATACTACAATTTTCGATAAAAGAGAACCTTGGATTACAGATATGAATTCAGAACTTTTAACTAATATAAAAGAAATATATGATGAACTGGATTATGAATTCATTAGTAATGTCTTTAAGGGTACTACTGATGGTACAATACTTAGAAAAGATGGTCGTGATGTAGTAATAGTAGGACCAGGACTACTTTCAGGAGTCCATATGGAAAACGAAAAAGTTTTAATATCAAATCTTTATAGAGCTTTAAGACTTTATATTGAATTGATGAAGAGATAATGAAGAGGATAAAATTTGGTTCTCATGAAATAGAACAAAGCTACTTAGCTGATTTAGTGAATAAAAACATTAAAACTGCAACATCTTCACTAAACTATTACAACTTGAAAAATCCTGAACAAAAATCCATCTTAGGAGAAATTTGGGAAATTTACAATGGTTTAAATGAATTCATATGTTCAGTTAAAGTAACTGAAGTATCCATTTTGAAATTTTCTGAAGTCGATGAAGAATTTGCCATTGCAGAAGGTGATGGTAGTTTTGAAAATTGGTATACCATTCACTATGACTACTACTCTGAACAATTGGAAAAAGAGGGTATTAATTTCTCCCAAGATATTGAATTAGAATGTGTATATTTTAAAAAGATCGATAAAAATAACAGGTGAAATCACCTGTTAGGCCATGTGAAATCTTTTCTGTAAATTAGATTTTTCTATAACAAGATAATTTATTTTTAAGACTGAAAATCAGTATTTTGGATTTTCAGTCTTACTTATTTTATAATA
>CAYFSP010000033.1:0-13823 GCA_964345925.1 uncultured Gallicola sp.
TATCTGTCTACTCCACCTATTCTTTCCAATTTATACTTGGATAATTGTGTTTCTATGGATTTTGACAATGTTCCCTTTTCACCTATTAATATTATATTTGTAGCTCCTAGTCGTTCTATTTCCTTCATTACTACTTCTGGCACCACATCTTTTTCTGATAATAGTATAGGTACATCTTTCTTACTTGCTAATACTGTTGCTGTTAATTCGTCTGTGTATTTTTCCCCACTTGCAAGTATTACAGTATTACTGTTTTTATACGCTTTACTTACTTCTACTGATGTTTCGTATCTGTTTTTTCCGTAAAGTTCATTTTGTTTAAAATTTGATAATTCTTTTCTCATATTATCTGTTAATGTTGCTCTACCACCAACTAATGTTATTTCTTTTATTGTTCCTGTTGGATTGCTTGGCTCTGTTGGTTCTACAGGTTTAGTTGATTCAGTTGGTTTACTTGGCTCTGTTGGTTTAGTAGGTTCTGTTGGTGTTACATCTCTTTCTTCAAGTCCACCAATAGCATAATATAATAAAAGTGTTTCTACATCTACTTCTTCTTGGGTTTTGTCTTCTTTCTTTAATAAATCATTAGCATCTTTTATATTTTTTTCTAATCTTTCCACTGATGTTTCAGTATATAGATTTTTATTTATTTTATTGGCTTCTTCAAGTTTTTCTATTAATTTACTTGTATCAATTTCTTTTCTAACTAATTGATTTATAGCTTTTTGCAATTGTTCTATTTCATCATTAACTTCTTCCTGTGTCGCATCTTTATTATCTATTAATTTTTCAGCTGTTAACATTTCTTCTTTTAATACTTCTACTGATTCATCTGTATATAAATATTTTTTTGTTTTCTCTGCTTCTAAATATACTTTTCTTAATTCATCTTTATCGACTACTTCTTTTTCTAATTCTATTATTTTTTCAAAAATTGGTAAATCTTCATTATCATCTTCTGAAAATTGGAATTCTATTATATCGTAATTAGGATATCCTTTTGGAGTAGCTTTCAAAACTATTGCTAAATCTCCCATTGGTATATCAAGTCCATCTAAAATTTTTGCTACACCTTTTTCATCAGAAACTATTTTTTCTTCCATTAATGTAACTCTTTTAACTACATTTGGATGTACATGATAAAAATCAAATTCAATACCTTCTATCGGTTTTCCAGTTTCTTTATCAATAAATTTTATTTGTAAATTTCTCATTTTATGTTCATTATTTACTACAACTTTTTTTCTAAATTATTTGAGTTTATTTCAAATATATACTTTTCGTTATCTGGTTTCATAAAACTAGGCATATTAATTTCTTTAAAATAATATTTTCCAAAACCTAATTCTAAATTTATTTCTCCTGCATCATCTGTAGTATATGTATCTACTAATGAATCATCTTCTAATTTTCTAAGTTCAAATTTAACGTCGGCTAATCTAAAAACTTCTGTCTGTTCTTCTCCAAAATCCACTTTAAAATTATCATCGTTTTTAATTAATTTAACTTCTCCCATCTCTACGCTATCAGCCTTACTTATTCCTGCCTCTATAAATATAAATGACAAAATCAGTATCAAACTTAATATCTTTCTTATTTTATTCATGAAAACACCTCCTTGTTTTTAGTAATTGCACTAGTTAGTGCTAACTACATAATTATTATACCTCTTCACTTTTTTTGCTAAACAGTATTTAAATATTTTTTTATATAAGAGTTTCACTTTTCTTATTTCCCATTATTTCGTAATTTTTACATAAAAAAGGAGTAAAAAATAAAAAATTATTTTTATACTCCCCTTTTTTACCAATAAATTTTTGACCAAGGTCTGTTATTTTCCCAATTTATTTTTATATTACATTCATATACTTCAGATAAAATATCCTCTGAAATAATTTCTTCTTTTTTCCCTTTAGTCACAATTTTTCCATCATCCATTATTGCCACATGAGTTATTGCAGGAAATATTTCTTCAATGCTATGAGTTACATATACTAAAGGTTTTTCAGGTTTTTCAGTTTTTTTATATTTTTCATTTAAAGTTTTAAGTAAATGCTCTCTAGATTTTAAATCCAAGCTTGCACAAGGTTCGTCTAGTATCATTAAGTCGGGTTTATTCATAAAAGCTCTTGCTATTAATGTACGCCTTTGTTCACCTTGAGATTGATTTAAAAATGTAACATCTTTTAAATATTCTAAGTTAAAATCTTTCATAAGTTCTCTTGCTTGTAAACGATCCTCTTTTTCTATATCTTGATAAATCCCTATTGTATTATACTTTCCACTTATAATTATCTCTTCAAGTTTATAGTAATTTAGCGTATTTAAAAAACTGTACATTGTAGAAGATACAAATCCCACTTTGGACTTAATTTTATCCCAAGGATATTTACCAAAGGTTTTTTCAAAAACCCTTAGTTCTCCTGATGTAGGATGGGTAAATACTGGAATCATTCCAAGTAATGTGGACTTACCAGAACCATTTAGCCCTAGTAGTACCCATTTTTCCCCTTCATTTATACTCCAGTTTATTCCCTTTAATATTTCTCTACCATCTCTTCTAAAGGTAATATTCTCAAATGATAATACTTCTTTTCCGTTCATTATATTCTACTTGCTACTGCAGTTCCTATTTCTGAACATGATACATATTCACCATTTGGTTCTCTTATATCTATTGTTCTTATGCCTTCTTCTAAAACTTTTTCTACCGCTTTTTCTATTGCAACTGCCTCTTCTTCTAAATCGAAAGAATATCTTAACATCATAGCTACTGATAATATTGTTGCAAGTGGATTAGCCATATCCTTACCAGCTATATCAGGGGCAGATCCATGAATTGGTTCGTACATATGAATTCCTATTTCACTTATACTTGCTGACGGTAACATTCCTATTGAGCCTGTTACTTGGCTTGCTTCATCTGAAAGTATATCGCCAAAAATATTATTTGTAAGCAATACATCAAATTGTGAAGGATTTTTTACCATTTGCATTGCCGCATTATCCACATACATAAAATCAAGTTCTACTTCTGGATAACCCTCTGCCATTTCCTTTACTACTTCTCTCCAAAGTTTACTAGAGTCCAGTACATTTGCCTTATCTACCAATGTTACTTTCTTTCTTCTCTTCATAGCTGAGTCAAATGCCATTTTAGAAATTCTTCTTATTTCATTTTCATCATATTTTTCTACATCATATGCTGTTTTAACACCATTTTCTACATATGTTTTTCTATCACCAAAGTAAATTCCACCAATAAGTTCTCTTACTACTAGAATATCTACCCCTTGCTCCACTATACTATCCTTTAAAGGTGACGCCGATTTTAATGCTTCATATATTGTAGCTGGCCTTAAGTTTGCATAAAGACTAAGTCCTTTTCTCAATGCTAATAATCCCTTTTCTGGACGAAGACTAGGCTCTACAGTATCCCATTTGTCTCCTCCAACTGCCCCTAAAAATACTGCATCGGAATTTCTACAAATTTCTAATGTTTCTTCTGGTAATGGATTCTTACATTTGTCATATGCTGCTCCACCTACTAATGCATATTTGTATTCAAATGTATGATTGTATTTTTCTGCTACTTTATCTAGCACTTTTAAAGCTTCGTCTACAATTTCTGGTCCTATTCCATCACCTTTTGTAACAGCTATAGTCTTATTCATTCTTTCCTCCCTGTCTAACATAGTTTACAAGTCCGTCTGCTGCAATTATCTTCTCCATAAATGGTGGAATTATTTGAGATTGATATTTTTCATTTTTAGTGTTATTTGTTATAATACCTGTTTTAAAATCAACGTCAATATCATCACCATTATCTATTTTTTCTACAGCTTCTTCTGACTCCAATATTGGCATTCCTATATTAAATGAGTTTCTATAAAATATTCTTGCATAATTCTTGGCTATTACTGCTTTTATACCGCTGGCTTTTATAGCAATTGGTGCATGTTCTCTCGACGAGCCACAGCCAAAATTATCTCCTGCTACTATAAAGTCACCTTCTTTAACTTCTATATTAAAATCCTTATCTATATCTATCATACAAAATTTTGCCAATTCCTTTGGATCCTGTGTATTCAAATATCTTGCAGGAATTATTACATCTGTATCAATATTATCTCCGTATTTAAAAACTTTTCCCATAATGCCCTCCTATATATCCTCTGGTCCTGCAATTTTACCAGCTATTGCAGAGTATGCTGCTATTACTGGACTTGCTAAATAAACTTCTGATCCAGTATGTCCCATTCTACCAACAAAGTTTCTATTTGTAGTGGAAACACATCTCTCACCATCAGCAAGTATTCCCATATATCCACCTAAACATGGTCCACAAGTTGGAGTACTAAATACACAACCAGCATCTATAAATATTTCTGCCAAACCTTCTTGAACACATTGTTTATAAATTTCCTGTGTTGCTGGTATAATAATACATCTTAAATCCTCTGCTATAGTTTTTCCTTTTAATATTTCCGCAGCTTCTCTCATATCCTTAATTCTTCCATTAGTACATGATCCAATAACAACTTGTTGTATTTCAATATCTCCAACATTGTCTATTGTTCTAGCATTTTCTGGTAAATGTGGAAAAGCAACTGTCATTTTAATCTTTGAAAGATCTATATCATAGGTTTCATCATATTTAGCATCATCATCAGCGTAGAACTCATCCCATTTTTCCACACCATGCTCTTTCATATAAACTCTTGTCTTATCATCTACTGGAAATGTTCCATTTTTAGCTCCAGCTTCTATTGCCATATTACAAATAGAAAATCTATCATCCATATATATTGATGAAGCTCCTTCTCCCATAAATTCCATGGACTTATACCTCGCTCCATCAACGCCAATCATTCCTATTATATGAAGGATTAAATCCTTTCCTGTAACATTTTTTTTCATCTTTCCAGTTAAGTTGAATTTAATTGCTCCTGGTACTTTAAACCAAGCTTGGCCTGTTGCCATACCTGCTGCCATATCAGTAGAACCTACACCTGTGGAGAAAGCTCCTAAAGCTCCATAAGTACATGTATGGGAATCCGCGCCAATTATTACATCGCCGGATTTTACAATTCCCTTTTCTGGAAGTAGCGCATGTTCAATTCCTGAACGACCTACTTCAAAGAAATTTGTAATTCCGTATTCTCTAGCAAATTCTTTACATTTTTTTGCTTGTGTTGCAGACTTTATATCTTTAGCTGGAACAAAATGGTCTAGTACAATAGAAATTTTGTCCTTATCAAAAACTCCCTCATCAGTCATTTTATGAAATTCATTTATTGCAACAGGTGTTGTAATATCATTTCCAAGTACCATGTCCAAATCTGCCATTATAAATTGATCTTTTTCAACAAATTCCATTCCTGCATGTTTTGCAAGAATTTTTTGTGTCATTGTCATTCCCATAATTATTCCCCCTTAAATATCTTCACTTTGTGCACTTATTCTTTCTGTAAAATATTCTAAATGATTCATAGCATTAACATATGCTAATATACTTGATTTTATTATATCATTTGAAATTCCTTTACCTGTGAATACTCTTTCGCCTTTAGAAAGTTTTAATGATGTTTCTCCTAAAGCATCCTTTCCTTTCGTTACAGAATAAATTGAAAAATCCTCTAATTTTATTTCAGAACCAAATATTTTTCCTAATGCATCAAATGCTGCGTCAATAGGTCCTTTACCAGTTCCTACAATTTCCATTTCTTCATCAGCTTGTTTTATTTTAATAATCGTCTTAGAATCCTTACCTTCATTTGTCGCTGTTGAGTAATCTATTAATTCATATTCGTTAATCATATTGGACATATCCCTAATTACCAATGCTTCAATATCTTGGTCATAAACTGTTTTCTTCTCATCTGCCAATGCCTTAAATCTATCGAAGATACTATTTAATTCCTCATCAGTAACCGTATATCCTAAATCGTCTAATCTATCCTTTAATGCATGTTTACCAGAATGTTTTCCTAAAACCATATTTGTCTTAGCCAAACCAATTGACTCCGGTGTCATAATTTCATATGTTTCTGCATTAGCTAACATTCCATGTTGGTGTATTCCAGACTCATGAGCAAATGCATTTACACCTACTATTGCTTTATTTGCTTGTACCTTTGAACCAGTTATGGATTGTAATAAATTTGAAGATCTCATAATTTCTGTAGTAACAATATCAGTGTCTACTTTGTATACATCATGTCTTGTCTTAAGTGCCATTACAACTTCTTCCATAGCAGCATTTCCAGCTCTTTCACCAATTCCATTAACTGTACATTCAACTTGAGTCGCCCCAGCTTTTATTGCAGCTAATGAATTTGCTACAGCTAAGCCTAAGTCATTATGGCAATGTACGGATATATCAACATTTTCCATTCCTCTAGTGTTCTCTTTTATAGCTTTAATAAACTCATAATATTCAAAAGGGTCTGCATAGCCGACAGTGTCAGGAATATTTATTACCGTAGCTCCAGCATCAATTACAGCTTCAAATATCTTTGCTAAAAACTCAACTGATGTTCTTGTAGCATCTTCTGCTGAAAATTCTACATCATGGCAATATGTTTTTGCATGTCTTACTGCTGCAACTGCTCTTTCAATTGCTTGTTCTTCAGTCATTTTTAATTTATATTGTAAATGTATAGGAGATGTTGCTAAGAAAGTATGTATCCTAGGTCTGTTAGCATCTTTAACAGCTCTCCAAGCTGCATCAATATCTTTTTCCAACGCTCTTGCCAATGAAGCAACAACTGGTCTTTCAACGGTTTGGGCTATTCTTTTTACCGATTCAAAATCACCCTTAGATGAAATTGCAAAACCAGCTTCTATAATATCCACATTCATTCTTTCCAACTGTCTAGCCATTTGTAATTTTTCATTTAAATTCATGCTACACCCTGGTGATTGTTCTCCGTCTCTTAATGTTGTATCAAATATTTTTATCATTTTCATTCCCCCCCTGTTACTTTATATCTTGTTTTAAATTATTAATATCCATACTTATCATACTAACTTAAAAGTAAAGAAATAATTTACTTGGTCATTAGCAGGCTTCCTTTAAAGTCCTATTCAAAATCTATGATTTTGTTAGTAGATCAGTATAAAAAAATCCCTGTATATAAATATACAGGGACGAATTATTCGTGGTACCACTCTGTTTGCTCGTAAATTACGAACCACTTTGAATCTATAAGGCGATTACCCTTTCCTCCTACTTATTCAAAGGAAATACTTGTAAATTAGTAATATTCTCTCCCAATTATTATCTTCCACCAAATGATAACTCTCTATAAATTTTTGTAGAATATGCTTTTACCTTTGCAATTACTTGCATTCGTATATATTTTATTATAATGATACTTAAGGTGTTATAAAAAAACGTCCTATTATTATAATAGGACGCTGTTAACCGTGTTACCACCTAAATTGCATAATATTTATTATGCCACTTAAAAGTCTTTAACGAGACAACTCGTCACTTCTTACTAAACTCAGAAGCAAAGCTAGAAAACTAGAAGTAAAATTTACCGACCTAGGTTTTCACCAACCACCTAGTCTCTAAAAGTCTTTTAATTTTACGCTTTTCCATACAATACAAATAATTTATCATTTATCACAATATTAAGATAAAGTAATTTGTATAATGCTTTAAAAAATATTATACCAATAATATCACGTTAATAATAAAATGTAAAGCCTTTTCCATAAATTTTTTTAATTAGTTTATTACAGGGAATAATCTAGATTTCGACTGGAAATCCAGCCATCATAAGAGTTTCCTGTAACGGAACTAGTTATTATTGCATGACACCAAGTTCTTCCAACATCTTGTACAGTTTCATATATTTGTACTGTAGAACCTTTAGAAACATACGTAATAACAGATGAATTTATACTTGGTCCAGATCTTATATTAGCTTTATTACTAGTAACGTAATTTACATACCCTGAATTTGAATAAATATATGTTGTATTATTTCTACTATTATTCTCTTTTACTTGATTTTTCAACTTTTCCAGTTCATCTTTTGCTAATGCTAATTCCTCTTGTTCCTTTTGTTTCTCCTCTTCTTCCTTTTGAGATTTCTTTGAATCCTCTATTTTTTTCTTATAAGCAGTGACCATTTCTTCATCGTTAAATATTTTAGAATGTTCTGCTAATTTACTTTCTGCTTGTTCAAAGTTCATATCTTCCAAACTAGCTTCTATTGCTGCTGTATATTCTACATTTATACTATCTAATATTTTTTTAGATTTACTATAGTTTTCTTCATCTTCTTTTAAAACCCCTTCTAATAGCGAAGCAGCTTTTGCATAGTTTCCATTATCATACTGTTTTTTTCCATCTGAAAAACTTTCAAATGATTGCTTTAATTTTTTTACTTTACTTAGTTCATCAATATATTTATCATTATCCGACTTTAATATTAATTTATTATATGCATTTATTGCATCATCATATTCTCCTAATTCCGCATATTTTTTTGCTGTTTTTTCCATTTTGGAAATTTTATAAATCCTTTGTCCAAAAATTATTCCAAACAAAATTAAAATGGACAATAATATTAAGACTATTCCTATTAATATGTTTTTATTTTTCTTCATATAATCCTCCCAATAGAATTATTATATTAGATTCATTTTTTTCAATCCAATTATATAATCTTGTAAATATTGTATATGATTATATAAAAAAGTAGAAATTATAAATAATTTCTACTTTTTACTCTATCCTATTTAAGAATCTAATTATATTTTTCCAACAATATATTCCTTGCTTTAATATTTTTTAAAAACTCTTCATCATGTTCTACTATTATCATTGTAGGTTTATATTCTAATATCATTTTTTCAATTTGTAACCTTGTAATAATATCTAAATAGTTAAGTGGTTCATCCCATATATATATATTGGCTTTTTCACAAATACTTTTTGCAATTAATACTTTCTTCTTTTGTCCTGAACTATAAGAAGCCATGTCCTTTTCAAAGTGTTCTCTTGAAAATCCCATTTTCCTAAGCAATGTTAAAATCTTTGTCTTATCTATATTATTTTCGACTATAAAATCATCTAAATTTCCTTTTAAATAATCAAACTCTTGAGACAAGTATGATATTTTCAAATTACTTGCCTTTTTCAAACTTCCACAATGCTCTATATTATATCCATATATGGATTTTAAAAAACTACTTTTTCCTACTCCATTTTCTCCAGTTATAGTTATAATTTCTCCATTGCCAACTTGAAAATTCATATTTTTAAATATTTGTATTTTATTATATACAACGGAATAGCCTTCAGCATTTATTAGAATATTGCTATGATGTGGTATGGACTCCATTGCTATCTCATCTTCAAATTCAACATTATTTAAAAGACCTTTTTTGGCTTCTATGTTCTTTTCATATTGAAGTTCCAAATTTTTAGATCGCTGCATCATCTTAGCCGCTTTATGGCCTACATATCCCTTATCCACTTTATTACCTGAACTTCTTTTATTCTTTGTTTTTTCTACCTTATCAGACCAATCGGCTTTTTGTCTTGAAGATTTTTCAAGTCTTGAAATTTCCTTTTTAAGCTTTTCATTTTTATTTAAATTAAACTCATCTTCAAATTCCTTATTCTCATTCCAAGTATCATAATTACCTTTTTGCAAGACTATTTTATTCTTTTCTATAGTTAAAACATGATCTATAGTATTATTTAAAAAACTTCTATCATGAGAAACCAATATAAAACCAGACTTTGTTTTTAAATATTCTGCAAGGCTATGACGTCCATGTAAGTCTAAACTATTTGTAGGTTCATCTATTAAGAGAAACTTATTTTCTGTTATAAACATTGAAGCTATTAATACCTTTGTTTTCTCTCCACCACTTAATGTGTTAAAAGGTCTATAAATAATATCTAAGTCAACCTTTAATAAGTTTAATTCCCTTTCCAGTTTCCATAATTCAAACTGTCCCTTAATTTCTTCAACTACATCTATGGTTAAATATTCCTCATTTTTTATTTCATAGGGAAAATATTCAAACTCCACTTTACTGTTTATACTTCCTCTGTAATCCAATTTCTCCTGTAATATATTTAAAAATGTTGTCTTTCCATAACCATTTCTTCCAATTAATCCTAATTTCCAACTACTATCCAGCTGTAGACTAATATTGTTAAAAACTGGATCTATATCACCAATATATGTGAACTCTAAATTTTTTATATCTATTATACTCATAAAACTCCTTCTAGACCTAACTCCATTTACAAAGTAAATGGAGTTAGGTTTGATGCAAATAATTATCATTGTTTTTTCAAACAATTTAAACCAATTGTTATTTTCTTGTAAAATAATCTTTAAAATTATAATTTCTTTTTCTATCTACATTTAATTCTCCTATTCAAGTTTTTATTTTACATTTTATTTTATGAAATAGATGATTAATAAATCTACAGATAAATTCTGTTCTATTTCATAATTATTCTAAATTCTTCATTTTATCACCTCAAAACTTTATATTATGATTAACTTAATTTTTTATTAATAAATCTTTTCCCTCTATAATATTAAGACATTGATTAAAAACTATCATTAGCAGACTGTTTCTTCCAAATTAAAAATTGGGGGTTAGGACAAGCAAAAAGACGAGGGAAATCCCTCGTCTAAAATTTATTATCAGTATTATACTTTATTTGTATTACAAATAAAGCTACAGATTTATTATAAAGAGATTTCTTGCTAAGGCATAACAAAATAAGGTACTAATTCCAACTGTTATTCCTTTATAAATTTTTAGCAAGAAATTATAATCATTCTTTCACCTCTTATTTTATTCATATTGATATTAACATATATTTATGTATTATTCAAATCTATATTTCAGCAGTTGTAAAGCCTTTACCCTTTACTTCGTAAGTATCGGATATTGTCATAAATGCCTTTGAGTCTATTTTTTCCATAATACTTTTTAGTCTTGCAATTTGTCTAGTTCCAACTACTGTATAAATTATTTTATATTCTGTTTCACTATATGCTCCTGATCCATCTAAATATGTTACCCCTCTATGAACGTCTTTAATTATCGCCTCTTTTATTTCTTCATATTTCTTTGATATGATAAAAACCTGTTTTCTCTCTCCAAATCCCATTTGAATTCTATCCAGTAATGTATATCCCACTACCATTGAAACTATGGTGTATAATCCCTTGTCTAAAGAAAAAATATATGATGCTATAAAAACTATGAACATATTCATTACAAGTAATGCATTTCCTATATTCATATTCAATTTCTTCTTAAAAAATGCTGCAAGTATATCAAGGCCACCTTGACATGTTCCATATCTAAATAACAGTCCCATACCTATTCCATTTATTGCTCCTCCTGTAACCGATACTAAAAATGCATCGTCCAATATAAATGGATTGCTAAGTCTATCAAATAGCAATAAATAAATAGACAATATTCCTGCTGAAATCATGGCATATGTTGTAAATACTTTATTTAGAAAAATATATCCTACTATTACTAATGGAATATTTAGTATTAATATAGTTATCCCTGTAGGAATCTCGAGTAAAAATTTTAATAATAAACCAATTCCTCCAATTCCACCGCTAAGAAGTCCCTTTTGTTGAAAAAAGAAATTCATAGCAAATGCACATATAAAATCCCCTATTAATATTGCTCCTATTTTCTTCGTAAATTCAACTCTTGTTCCTAGAAACCTCTCCAAAAAAAATGCCTTTCCTTCCCCTGCACTATCCATTAAATTATACACCTTCCATATTTATATTATATTTTTATTACAACCCTTATACTAAAATATTTGTACCGTCTTATTTATTAAGATACTCTTTTACAATTTTAGGC
Organism: uncultured Gallicola sp.; assembly: GCA_964345925.1. Taxonomy (GTDB): domain Bacteria; phylum Bacillota; class Clostridia; order Tissierellales; family Peptoniphilaceae; genus Miniphocaeibacter. The sequence goes on from CAYFSP010000033.1 coordinate 11,890, forward strand.
AACAAGTTTTCTCTACTTAGTAATATAGGATAATTTTTTTGTACTGCATAAGATGATGCTACAATTGCATCTGGGAAATTTTCTCCATTTACAATTATAAATTTATTGTTAATACCATTTATAGTCTTAGCTACATTTACTGATGTTTCATATCTATTTATACCTGAAATTCTCTTAATGCTTATTTTTTCTTTTAATTTATTTTCAATATTCTTAGATATAGAAGATTCTCCTCCTCCTATAATAATATTATCTATTTTCCATTTGTCTATAATATTTTCAGTATTTTCATTTAATTTACGTGGCTCTGTCAATAGTATTGGAATTCCTTCTTTCGATGCTATGGAACACATTACTACTGCATCTGGGAAATTTGTACCATCAACCAGTATTCCCTTTGAATTATTCCCTGATACTTTTCTTACCTCTTCGCCTACTAGTATGGCTGTTTCATATCTATCCTTACCACCAATTCTTTTTACATTATAATCTTTTAAGCTTTTTTCAATATCCTTTGAAACGGTGTTTTCACCACCTACAATTATAACGCTTTTGGCTTTAAGTCTTTTAACTTCATTAATTAATTTTTCAGAAATTCCTCTTTCCCTCGTTAAAAGTATGGGAGCTTTCAGTCTAGATGATAATACAGTACTAGTCAGTTCATCTGTGAATTTTTCACCACTTGTAATTATTACCGTATCTGCATTTTTATATTCTTCACTAATCTCTATAGAAGTATCATATCGATTTGAACCTGAAATCCTCTTAATATTGAATTCAGATAATTCTTTTTCTATCTCCTTAGATATGGATTTCTCGCCTCCTATTAATATTACCTCCCTATGATTTACTTCTACTGGAGGATTTATTGGAAGAAAAGTATTTTCTTCTTCTATTTCAATTTTTTTCAAATCCTCTTTGTATTTTTCAAAAATTTCGTCTACTTCTTTACTTGAAATTGAACTGTATAAATTTTCTATTGTAGTATTTCTCAATAATAGAATTTCATTTATAGCTTTTTCTTTATTTATGTCTAAAATGCCTGCTGTATTGTTAATCTCTAAAATTTTCTTTTTACTCATTTCTTCAATATTTTGAATATTTTTTTCTTTTAACTCTATAAAATCTTTATTTTCTCCAATATAAACTATATATTTTGTCTTACCGTCTATAGCTATTTTCTTTGGCTGCATAAGTCCATCATATAATTCTTCATCATTGAGAAAATAATATGTATCCTTTATGTCTTTCAAGTATTCATCATCTCTAAAGTCAACTAAATCTCCAAAGCTTTTAGTGAATTTTTTACTGGAAATCAATTTATTGCTTTTCATATTTACATAATCTAATTCTATATCTGTTTTATTGCCATAAATATATATTTTTATACTATTAGATCCCTTTCCTGTTTCAAAGTAAATATTTTCTAGTTGAATTTTCCCATTTAATTCTTTATTTTCTGCTAAATGGTAATTATCCGGTATGTAATCATTTAAATATTTATTTGGAATAGGAATATTATCACCTGCAAATATATTATCAGTATTGTAATCAAGGATTAATCTTTCTCCTATTAAATCATCATTTTGATTTATGTATTCTATTTTTGTTTCCTTTAATAATCCCTTTGTTATTTTTAATCTGCTAATATTATTTTTATTAAAGTAGTTATTTAGCTCATCATAATCCGACTCTACAAGAATTCCATTTTTATTTGTCGTTTTAAATATTAGTTCAGATATTCCTTCTTCGTAAAAATCATATGACTCAGTATTATTTCCCTTATTCCAACTTTCTAAATTATTATTTTCAAATTTTATGTAATTTCCATCTTCTATATAGAATATATCGTTATTTTTAGAATTTAAATTTACCTCTTTAGGATTTCTAAATAAAATATGATTGTTATTTCCTTTTAGACTTATTAGATTACT
>CAYFSP010000033.1:13923-17807 GCA_964345925.1 uncultured Gallicola sp.
ATTACTGGTAGAATTAATATCAATATCGGATTTTTCACCAAATTCTATACTACAGTTGTCCTTCTCAATAGTGATTATTGAAGTATTCTCACCGGATTTAATATTTAGATTACAATTTTCTCCAAAATGCAATTTTTCAATTGGTGAAATACTTTTAACTTTAAAAAATGTAGGATAACCTTCTATTGTCCAATTTACGTTATTTCCCAATTCAAATTTTCCAATATGTGGATTTATAACAGTACCATATTTGGAATTCTCCATTCTCATATTTAAACTTACATTGTCCTCTACAATAAAACTTTTATCCTTATCAACAATACCACCTGTTGATTCAGTTAAATTTTCCGAAACTTTACTATTGTTGAAATAAAAAGCATGGTTTCCTGTATCTATCTGTTTTCCAGTGAAACTACATCCATCTTTAATCAAGATTGTACCTCCGCTTACTAAGTAAGACCTTGTATGCAAATCAATGCTTTCTTCAAATATTATTAAAGAGCTTGGAGCATTTATCAATTTACTCATGACCTTTCCATTTTCTGATGCATGTGAAATCTCTGTTTTAATATTTCTAAACTTAAATATCCATGAAGCCATATTCTCTATATTTGTTGACTTAAAATATCCATCTTCTTTACTTAACGATTTATTTGAATAATTTGCAATTCTTATATTCTCTAAGGAAAAAATCTCTCCTAATTTAGATTTTCCTATTGGCAACGCTAAATTCATTCCTAAATCCAGTTTGTTTCCTTGTCCATCAATAATCAATGAAGTTGTCCTTTCATGAACAGCCAAATTAACATCAATATCTTTTTCTAAAATAATTTTCTTAATTTCTTTATTATTATATGCTTCTCTAAATTGAAACTGACTATTAACATAAACCGTTTCTTCATTTACAGCTATAACCTTGTTTGGAAAAATAAACAAACAAATAAATATTATTAAAATAATTTTTTTATGCATAAGCTCCTCCTAATACAAACTTAACATAATTTGAAAAGTAGTACAATCCTATATTTATAATATCTAGGCTAAAAAAATCCTGATAGAAAATCTATCAGGATGAATTGTTATTTTATTTAAAATGCAGGTTCTAGTAAACCATAATTTCCGTCTTTTCTCTTATACACTACCTTTGCTAAATCCGTATCAGCGTCTAAGAATACATAAAAATTATGTCCTACTAACTCCATTTGTAATATTGCTTCATCTGGACTCATAGGTTTCATTCCAAAAGTTTTAACCTTTACTATTTTAGAAGGTTCCACTTCACTTTCAATTCCTGCAATATTCTCAAATCTTATTGTATCACCATTGTTAAATCTTTTTTGTAATTTTGTCTTATATTTTCTAATTTGAGATACTAAAGCATCAATAGCTCTATCAATTGAAACTAGCATATCGTCAGTAGACTCTTCAGCTCTTAAAACAGCCCCTGGAATAATTATTGTAACCTCAACCTTCTTGCTGTTCTTAACCTCTGTGTAGGTAACTTTACAATCGACTTCTTCATTAAAGTACTTGTCCAATTTACCTAATTTCTTTTCTGATAACTCTTTAAAATTATCGCTTAATTTGTAATTCTTACCCATATGTTTAAATTTCATAAATGTACCTCCTACTATTAAAAATAGTATTCATTTTTATAAGAACTAAGATTCTTATAAATACTTTATACCCAATTATTATTTTTATATACATATATATATTTATTCATAAATAACTTATCCATAAAACTTTGTTTAAAATTGTGGATAATGTGGATAACTTTGTGGAAAACCTATTTTTACTAAGATCATATTGTTGATTACTATATGGATAAGTTTTTTACTAAAATACTTTATTTATATTATTTACAGTTTACGTATAATTATATATAATAATTTTTTAATATTAGTCTAATATAGTATTATATATACATGGTGGTGAAATTATGGAAAAAATGATAAATTTCTTTAAGAAAATTTTTGGTTGGCGTACATTGAAAACGGCTTTAGCGACCGGTTTAGCTATTTACTTAGCCGAACTCCTAAATGTTGATATGCCATTAATGGCCGGAATATCAGTTGTCGTTTCTATGACCTCGTCCATATTCGACTCATATAAAATAAGTGTTAATAGGATGTTATCAACAATTATTGGTGCTTTACTTGCATCGTTATTTCAATTGATAGGTTTAAATAGTATTTTCACTATGATGATAGGAATTGTAATTATAATTAATATTTGTAATTTTTTTAACTGGAAAAAATCTATAGTTTTATCCGTTATTGTATTTGTTATTATTTTCTTATATGAACCTAGATTATCAACAGATCCTACTTACTATATGTATTCATTGTTTAGAGTAAGGGATACTGCTTTAGGATTAATTATAGGGTTCTTGGTGAATTATTTTATAGCACCTCCAAATAGACCTAAATTTTTACTTACAACATATAAAAAATCATTAAAAGAATTTGAAGATTCTTTTCAACTTCTACTTGCAGGAGCTAAAAATATAAAAATAGAAAATTTAATTGATGATATTAATGAAATCAATACTGAATTGAAGTCTATAAAAAATGATAGAAAGCTTTTTAAAAATAGAAATATTAAATTATCCACAATTACAAATATAAATTACGACTTTTTCTCTGCATTTGGTTTAATAGCACAACTTGCAGATAATGAAACAATTCCAAATATATATGACGAAAATATGGAGGAGATAAAAAATTACTTCTCTGACACATTGGTTATTATTTCCACTTGTCAAGATAAGGAATATGAATTAGCCTTTAACTACTTCTTAAGCGATCTGTTAAAAACCATGTTTAAATTAAGAGAGAGTATAATAATATTTGAAAATAATATTATTAATTATTAATGAGTTGATAGTATGTATACAAAAAAAGAAAATATAAAATTTAATATGAAAGCATTTTTGAAAAACTTATTCAGTCATGTAAAAAAGGATAATATTACAATGTTGTCTTCACAGACAACTTTTAATCTTATAATTGCATTAGTACCATTTCTAGTAATTGCAATAAATATTTTACTATTTTTTGCTTCTGGTAAAATACCTGAAATTAGAAACTATATAAGTAAGTTTCCAAGGGAAGTAGCAAGTATAGGAAATTCTATTTTAAATTTTATTATGTCTCAAAGAAATACCGGGATACTGTCCTTAGGTATCGTTATCGCCATTTGGACATCGTCTAGAGGCGTTAAAGCAATGATAAAATCGTTGAATTTAGCTTTTGATAGAGAGAATAGCAGTTCTTTTCTCTTTACTCAGATAAAATCAATAATATTTACTTTGGTCATATTATTGATTTTATTAATTCTTTTATTTGGACTTGTCTTTGGAGATGTAATCATCGGATATATTATAGAATTTTTTCATATAGAAATAGAAATCATATATAAAATAATAATACATTTTTCAAGAATAGTAATTCCTTTAGTATTAATGGTTATTTCCTTTACATCCATGTATATGTTTGGACCTACATTTAGTAAAAATAATCTTCCTCCAATTTTACCGTGTTTTATCGGTGGAATAATTGCTACAATAAGTTCTATTACAATAACATTAGGATATGCTTACTATATAAACAACTTTTCCAATATGTCCTCAATTTATGGACCATTAGTTGGAATAATGATTCTCTTTTTATGGTTAAACTATATTATTTTAAGTATAATTTTTTCAGGTGAGATTACAGCTGCTCTTATAAGATATTATTATGATATAGATCTTAGTCAGTTGCCTAAATATGAATCATTGATTACAAAAATAAAAAAGATTGTAAAGAAGAAAAGCTAGAACAATTCGAGCCTGTGAAAAAAAGTCTGTAAATAAAGCCTTCTATGATAAGATAAAAAAT
>CAYFSP010000034.1:0-17661 GCA_964345925.1 uncultured Gallicola sp.
CATAGTTATTTCTGTTCGGTATAAAACTGTCTAAAAAAGAGTTGCCATTCCAAAGATATTATAGAAATATACAATAGTTTTTTATATTAGTAAGTAAAGATTAATAATTATGAATTACCCAAATAAAATTGATCCTTCTTAAAATACAATAATCAACTATGGAAATAATATATTATTTAGACACTATACTTAGGAAATATTTAGTATTTAATTAAACATTTAAAATTTTTATTATTCTGTGACTAATTGTATTATTTAAAATTTATTAAAGCTTTATCCAACCTATCTAAATCTTCTTTTAGAACAGTGGTTGGATAAATATATTTAAAACACTATATATGCAATTATTACCTCAATTATCATGAATAAAAAATTTCTCTACTTTTAATAGAAATATCTCTTTCTTTTATTATATATTTCTGATATACTTAATTAGAACATATGTTCTTGGAGGTGTTTTATGAATAATTTAATTTCTGAAGTTATTATTGAAGTGAAAGAGCTAATCGATATTACTCTACTATATTATAAAGATAAGTATTCCATCGATTCTCTTCCTAAAATTGATATTGAAAATTTAAAATCCACATTGAGTAAAGTAAATATAAATGAGGATAATTTATATATTCTAGTTGCTCATAATGCCGCTAAAATATTGAGTAAGTATAATATTTCAAGTATTTAGTTCTTTCTTTAGTAAAAAAACTGTATAGATTAGAAATACTATTTTTCTAATCTATACAGTTTAATTTATCATTTTAAGACAGACTGTCTTTATTAGATTCCTCATGACCCTGTTTGTCTTATATAAATTGATCTTATTAATACAATTATAAATCCTATTATTATGAATATCGTACTCAATTTTGACAATTTCTTATTTTTTGATTCCAGCTCATATTTCCAAAATGGCCATTTCCATCTTGTATTAAATATATCTATTATTAATCCTATTCCAAATATCAGTACACCAATTAATTTTATATTATCCATTTTAATTATTACCTTTCCATTTCTATACAGACTGTAGTATAAATACTTACATAATATATTTAATAAATATTACTAAATTTTTTCAAATTTTATAGAAAACTCATTAATCTCTCTTACAAATTGTAAATTCCTTTTATCTTCTACAACTACATATAGAACCATTATATCATTATTATTTGCATTAGTAGCATTTATTACATTATTGTTCAAAACTCTATATAATTTTTTGTTTTTCTTATTTCTATATATCTCATTATTTTTAATTTCTTCTATTTTCATTTTTCCTCCATAATATACATATTACAATTCCATCAAATAATAAAATGATTGCATATTTTATGGGTAATAAATTTATAAGATCTATTTTTCTGTACTTATTAAAATATCTTCCCCATCGCTTATTAATAATATATCTCCTGATATATCTGTTCTAATTACTTCTACATTCTCTTTTTCAAGTCTTTTCAATGTTTCCTTGTGAGGATGTCCATACATATTATCCTTTCCTACTGAAATTATTCCATATTCTGGGTTAACTTCCTTTAGAAATTCCATTGATGAGGCTTTTCTACTTCCATGATGTCCTACATGAAGAATTTTCGCCCCTATATCTTCTCCTGTATACATTAATGTAGATTCTTCTAGTTTTTCACCATCACCAGTGAATATAGCTGAATTTTTACCATGGTTAACCTTTATTGATAAGGAGTTATTATTTGTATCAAAGTTATATGCCGTAGGACCTATTATTATGAATTCAGCTTCACCAAATGTAAATTTATCCCCTACCTTTGGAATTATTACATTTATATTTTTACTAGTGTATGTGTTTACAAAACTATCATATATTCTACTACTTACTTCCTCTTCATTCCTAATCACATTTTTTACTTGAAATTTATTCATTACTCCTATTAATCCACTAATATGATCGCTATGAGGATGTGTTGCAACTATATAATCTATTTTTTCTATATTCATTTTTTCTAAATAGCTAACTACCTTTGATGAAGCATAGTTTTCACCACCGTCTATTAATACGGTTTCTCCTTTTGAAATGAGTAAAGTACTATCACCTTGTCCAACATCTATAAAATGGATTTCTAAATCATCTTTTACTTCAACATTGCTATTATTTATTTTGCTACCACCAAAAACTGCAACTATTATTAATATTATAATTGAAATAATTTTTTTACTTATATTTTTTTTCATTTAATCACCTTGTTGGAGTATAGCATATTTAGTTTAAAAAAATAAAGCCCTTAGGCTTTATTTTAAACTATTTTCTTTTGCTTGAACCAATTGATCCATAAGTAATGTTGATGTTATCTTACCTACACCACCAAGTCTTGGTGTAATTCCCTTTACATAATCTTTTAAATCTTCAAAGTCTGCATCTCCAGATAGTTTTCCATTTTCATCTAAGGAAACTCCAACATCTATTACTATGGAATCCTCTGTTAAGGAATCTCTAGTTAAACTTTTAGCTCTTCCCGTTGCTGTTACAACTACATCTGCTTCTTTTAATATCTTATTTAAATCCTTAGTCTTTGAATGACATATGATTGGAGTACCATTTTGTCCTAGCACCATCATAGCCAAAGGTTTTCCTAATACCATTGATCTATTTATAATTGCTACGTTTTTACCTGTTAAATCAACATTATAATATTCTAAAATCTTCATTGATGCAAATGGAGTTGCTGGTTGGAAACTTGAAAAATCCCCTTGGAATATTTTTGCTAAATTTAATGGAGACATACAGTCAACATCTTTCTTCCAGGATATTGTCTCCTGTATTAATTCTTCGTCAATATGCTTTGGCAATGGTCTAAACATAATTATTCCAGTAACTGAATCGTCATTGTTTAATTCCACCATTTTGTCCTTTAAACCATCTGTAGTTATTTCACTATCAAGTACTACTTGCTCTACTTCTATACCATAGCTAACACCTTTTTTTAATAAACTTTTTTCATATGATATATCATTAGGGTTTTCACCAACTCTTACGATTGCAAGCTTAGGTGTTTCACCTTTTTCTGTTAATACCTTTACCCTTGAAATAATATCCTCTTCTAATTTTACTGCTAAATCATTTGAACTTAATATAGTTTCCACTTTGACCTCCTAAAAATTATTCTTTCTAATTCCATTTTATCTAAATCTAAAATAACGAAGCTCTTTTCATCTCCGTATCTTGGATAATTTGGACTGCCAGGATTAATAACCCATACTCCATCTATTACTTCATTGAAAAATACATGGGTGTGACCATAAAGTGCAATTTTTGCACCAGCTTTCTTAGCTCTATTGACTAGAGTATCCACTCCCCTATAGACATTGAATCTATGACCATGAGTTATAAAAAAATCTATACCATTTAAATTAATAAATAAACTTTCAGAATCAGTTGTTGCTAAATAATCATTGTTACCCTTTACAAGGTAAACAACTTTATCTAACACCATTCCAATATCTCTGCCATCATCTGCAAAGTCACCTAGATGTATTATTGCGTCTATATTATGTTTTTCCAATTCTTCAATTACATTGCTAATACTACCATGAGTATCACTAATAATCGCTACTTTCATTTAACACTTCCACCAATAATATTTTTAATTCGTCTAGTGCTTTCGCTCTATGACTTATTTTGTTTTTTATTTCTAAACTGAGTTCTGAAAAGGTTTTGTCATATCCTTCTGGTATGAATACTTTATCATATCCAAATCCAGTTTCTCCTCTTTCCTCTTTTGATATGGATCCATTGCATATTCCATTTACAATATACTCTTTTCCCTTATCATCTATTAAAACCAATACAGTTTTAAAAAAAGCATTTCTATTATCTATATTTGAAAGATTTTCTAGTAATTTCTTTCTATTGTCAAAATCCGAAGAATTTTCTCCTGCATATCTTGCCGTATGAACACCCGGCTCCATATTTAAGGCTTCTACAAATAGTCCTGTATCATCAGCAAGAGTATATCCACCTATTAATTGGTGGACATACTCTGCTTTAATCTTTGCATTTCCCTCTAAAGTATTAGCACTTTCTTCAATGTCTTTAATTGATATAATATCAGATATACCTAAAACTTCAATATCCAAATCCTTTAGTATTGATTTTATTTCATTTATTTTACCTTTATTCTGACTTGCTAATACTAATTTCTTCATAATTCTCCTTAACCTATTCTAGATAATATCATTTCATTAAATTTCTGTGGATTTCCTTTTCCCTTTGAAGCCTTCATACATTGCCCAACTAAAAATCCTAATGCCCTGTCCTTACCATTTTTATAGTCCTCTATTGAACTTTCATTATTGTCTAAAACCTCTTCAACAATTTTTTCCAATACAGAATCATCATTTACTTGTATTAATCCTTTTTCTTTTACATATTCTTCAGGATTAAAGTTTTCTTCAAATAAGCTTCTTAATACCTTTTTACCAGTATTATTATTTATCTTTTCTTCCTTAATCAATTTTAAAAGTTTAGCAAAGTTTTTACTTTCCATTTTAATATCTTCAAAATCTATCTCGGCTTCCTTTACTCTCCTTAAAACATCTGAAAGCAACCAGTTACTTACCAACTGAGGATCTTGAACAGTTTCTGTTACATTTTCAAAGTAATCTGCTAAAAATTTATTTCTAGATAGAATATCAGCATCATATTCAGGAATCTTATAATTTTCAATAAACCTTGCCATAATATCCTTTGGAAGTTCTGGTAGGTTATTTTTTATCTCCAATATGAAATCATCATTAATATTTGTTATTGGAATATCTCCTTCTACTGAAAATCTATAATCACTACCTTCTTCTTTTCTTCTCATTATTACCGTAGTATTTGACGACTCATCCCATCTTCTAGTCTCTTTAAAACCGGGATTATTTTCCTTCGCCATTTCCATATGACGAATTTCTTCTGTTTCTATTGCTTTATAAACGGATTTAAATGAATTTAAGTTTTTGACTTCGGTAATTTTTGTTTTAAAGTTTCCATCTTCTGAAATCACATTTATATTAACATCACATCTTAAAGAACCCTGTTCCATTTTCACATCTGAAATTCCAATAAATTTTAAAGTTTCCTTTAAATTTTCTAAAAACTCCCTTGCTTCTTCAGCATTTTCCATTTCTGGCTTTGAAACTATTTCTATTAATGGAACTCCTGCTCTATTATAATCGAGCAAAGTATTTCCTTCTTCATTATGGATTGATTTTCCCGTATCCTCTTCTATATGGATTCTCTCAAGTCCTATTTTTTTAAGTTTATTATCTGAATGTACTTCTATATATCCTTCTTCACATAGAGGCATATCCTGTTGTGTTATTTGATAACCCTTTGTTAAATCTGGATAAAAGTATTTTTTCCTATCCATTTTAAAGGAATTTCTAATTTTGCAATTAAATGATAAACCAGCCATAATAGCATATTCTATTGCTTTTTTATTCATAACTGGAAGTGCTCCAGGATGACCTAGACAAACTGGACATACATTTGTATTAGGAGTTGAACCGAATTCATTTTTACAACTGCAAAACATTTTTGATTTAGTTGATAATTCCACATGAATTTCTAGTCCTATTAAAGTTTTATAATTCATTAATTATTACTCCTTTCAAATGATAATGCTGCATTTAATATATTTTCATCGTCAAATCTTTTACCAATAAATTGTATTGATCCTGATATACCCTTTCTAACAGGCATAGATATACAACAAAGTCCACATAGGTTTACAGGCACGTTAAAAGTACCACTATCGTATACAGATAACGGATCCTCTGTTCTTGATCCAATTTCATAAGGTAAATTTGTAGTAGTTGGTGTTAGAATTATATCTAAATCTTCAAAATGATTATTGAATTCATCAGACATTAATCTTCTAACCTTCTGACCTTGTTTATATAGTTTTTGATCGTTTTCAGAAGCTAAAAATAGAGTTCCCATAGCAATTCTTCTCTTAGTTTCCTCACCAAATCCTTCGCTTCTCGTATTTATATATAGATTATCAGTTGTATCATAGTCATCTGTCAAAAATCCATATCTTATTCCATCATATCTTGAAACATTACTACTTACTTCTGATGCCATAACAACAGAATAAATTGCTGTAGAATATTTTAAATATTCAAAATTTATTTCCTTTATTTCTGCACCTAGTTCTTTTAATTTTTCAACAGCGAATTCATAGTCTTTACAAACCTCATCCTCTATTTCAAAATCCTTTAAATCAATTACTCCTATTTTCTTTCCCTTTAGTGAATAATCTTCATTGATTTTAAAGTTCAACTCTTCTTTTAATGTAGAATTCATATCATTTTTATCATATCCGCCAATTAAATTAGTCGTTATAATAATATCCTCTACATTATTAGCTAGAATTCCTACTTGATCCAATGTATTTGCCATTGAAGCAACACCATATCTTGAAATACTACCATAACTTGGCATATATCCATAAATATTACAGTAGGAAGCAGGTTGTCTCACAGATCCGCCACTGTCTGATCCCAAGGAAACAATTGAAAGTCCAGCAGCTACTGAAGCTGCAGATCCTGATGAAGAACCTCCAGGTATTAATCTATTGTCCAATGGATTCTTTGTTACTCCAAAGTAAGATGTTTCTGAAGAACTGCCCATTGCAAATTCATCCATATTTACCTTTCCAACTATTACTGCATCTTCCTCTATTAATCTTTCAACTACTTTTGCATTATAAACTGGCTCAAAATTTTCCAACATTTTGGAACCACAAGTCATCTTCAATTTATCATAGGAAATATTATCCTTCAAAGTTACTGGAACACCAAATAATTTTCCTACATTTCCTGTTTTTAGTTTAATTTTTAATAGTTCTATTTGCCTTTTAATATCCTCTTCATCAAAGGAAATAAAAATATTTAAATCTTTATTGCTATTTATTTTATTTATTAAATCTTTATAAAAATCATCTAAATTTATTTCTTTTGAAATAAATTTGCTTCTAATTTTATTAATATTCATTATTCAACAACCTTTTTCAATCTAAAATATCCATATTCTCTATCAGTAGAATTTTTTAAAGCCATTTCCCTACTTATACTTTCCTCTACTATATCTTCTCTTAAAACCGTCTCATGGTTAGAAGGCATTTCCATCATATCAACATTAGAGGTATCAACATCATTAATAGTATTTGCAAAATTTAATACTGTATTAAATTTATTTTTCATTATTTCCAGTTCGTCTTCGCTAATTTTTAATTTAGCCAAACCGTATATTCTTTTTACTTCATCTATATCAATCATATACTCTCCTATACAAATTAATCTATTTTTAAATTTTATCATATATATTTTTTCTTTTCATTAAAAACTTATACTACAATAACTATTTTCCTACTTTATTTTCCCTACCATAGTAAAATAAATATTGCTGAGCATATCCAGCTAAATCGCCAAAGAACTCATGGGCATATCCTTCTATGGATTTTAAACTTGTTTCCTTCTTAATATATAATTCCTCCATAACTCTCTTAATCCATACATCAACAGGGAATGTTTCACCTCTGCCGTAAGCAAAAAGCATTATACAAGATGCGACTTTAGGACCTACTCCAGGTAATTTTACAAGCTCCTGTTTTAAATCATTACTATTTAATTCTATGCTCTTAGAAATATTCAATTCATTATTTGCAATAATCTTAGAGGTGTCCACTATTCTCTTATCTCTAAAACCAACTCTTGAAACCTCTCTTAACTCTTCTACTGAAACCTCTGATAATTTTTCCGCTGTTGGAAACGAATAATAATCTTCACCTTTATAGTTATCAATATATTCTCCATAGTTTTTAGATATGATTTCAATGGATTTTTTTATTCTTGGTATTTGATTATTTGCAGATATAATAAATGATATAATGGTTTCAAATATATCCTGTTTTAAAATTCTAATTCCATATCCAAATTCTACAGCATCCTTTAACGTAATATCTTTCGATAATATATTTTTTATATTGGAATAATCAGTGTTTAAATCAAAATAATCTATCCATATATCATTAAAATCCGATTCATTTGTATTTCTAAAAACCACATTGTTATCATCAATTATCACATTGATGACCTTATTAAAAGCAACTGATGTATAAGAACCATCTTCTTCTTTTTTCCATCTAAAAGCCTGACCACATTCAAAAATATGTTCAGGATTAAAATCTTTGTTATCTGTTAAAATAATATTTTTATCTTTAATTTTATAATTCATTTAACCACCTAAAAAAGTCATAATATGATATATTTTATCATATTATGACTTTAAATAATACTAGTACCAACCTCTAAGTTTCATTGCTTCGGAAACTTTCTTAACTGAATACATATAAGTTGCTTCTCTAAAGGTAACTTTGTATTCTTCCTTTACATTCCAAACATTGTTAAATGCGTTAACCATTGCTTCATCTTGTTTCTTTGCAACTTCTTCTTCATTCCAATAGTATCCATAAAGATTTTGTACCCACTCAAAGTAGGAAACGGTAACACCACCTGAATTTGCTAAAATATCAGGAACAACTATAATACCCTTATCCTTCAATATTTCATCAGCCTCTAATGATACTGGTCCATTTGCTGCTTCAACTATAACTTTAGCAGTAATCATTTTTGCTTCATCAACTTTAATTGCATTTTCTAATGCTGCTGGAACCAATAAGTCTAAATCCAATTTCCAAAAGTCATCTAGTGAAATCTCTTTAGCTCCATCTATATTTTCCAATACACCATTTTTATCAATGCTATTTTGAAGTTCTTCGTAAGTAAAACCTTCCTCTTTATATAGAGCATAGGTTCCTTTTGAATTTGAATACTCACCAATAGCAACAACTTTTGCACCAAGATCTATAAGATTTTTCACAGCATAACTTCCAACGTTACCAAAACCTTGTACTGCTGTTCTCTTGCTTTCCAATGATTCACCAATACTTTTAAATGTTTCCTTAGCTATAATTGCAACTCCTAAACCAGTTGCTTCTGTTCTTCCTAATGAACCACCTAATTCTATTGGTTTACCAGTAAAAACTCCTATAGCATCCTCACCATTTAATGCAATGTATTCATCTAACATCCATCCCATAATTTGACCATTAGTATTAACATCTGGAGCTGGAATATCAATTTTTTCACCTAAGTACTTATTTAATTTCCTTACATACCCTCTAGAGAGTCTCTCCAATTCATTTTGTGATAATTCATTTGGATCAACGGCAATTCCACCTTTACCACCACCATATGGTATACCTGTTACAGAACATTTAAATGTCATCCACATGGATAAAGCCTTAACTTCATCTAAGTTTACTTGAGGATGAAATCTAATTCCACCTTTAGAAGGACCTACTGCAGAACTATGTGCAGATCTATATCCTTTAAATGTACGAATAGTTCCATTATCCATTTTAACTGGAATGGTTATCTCTATAACCCTTTCTGGCTCTTTAAGCAACTCATAAATAGCTGGGTCCAAATTCAATTTATCACAAGCAACTTTTAATTGAGCTTGTGCACTTACTAACGGATTTAACTCTTCTTTACTCATATTCCCACTCTCTTTCCTGTATACTAATTTATTAAATAATTTTACTACATTAACGTATCTTATTCAACTTTTATATTATTTCGTCTATATTGAATGATATTTTAGAATCCTTTATAAAACAAGGTATACCAACAGAACCATTTTCCTTTACTGGATTAAATTCTTCTCTACTATCTCTTATTTTCAAGAACTCTTTTAAATTTTTCATAGAGTCGGTTATATTTATATATTCATAATCTATTTCTTTACTATCCAAAATTTTTAATGCTGGTGGGCAGTTTGGACATTTATCTGATCCATATACTGTTAATTTTCCCATTATAATCTCACTTTCTCTGATAGAAAGTCAACTAAATCATCTATTTTCATTCTTTCCTGTTCCATGCTGTCCCTATGTCTAATAGTTACTGTATCGTCTTCTAAAGTATCAAAATCTATTGTAATACAGTAAGGAGTTCCTGCTTCATCCTGTCTTCTATATCTTTTACCAATTGAACCTGAAACATCTGTATCAACGTTAAAATATTTAGATAATTTTTCATAAACTTCATCTGATTTTTCAGATAATTTTTTAGTCAAAGGTAAAATTGCTGCTTTAAAAGGAGCTAAAGCTGGATGTAATTTCATTACATTTCTTGTACTTCCATCTTCCAGTTCCTCTTCTTCGTATGCATTACAAAACAATGTTAAGAAAAGTCTATCAACACCTACAGATGGTTCTATAACATATGGAGTATATTTTTTATTGGTTTGAGGATCCATATATTGCATATCCTCTCCTGATCCTTCAGTATGCTGTTTTAAATCATAATCCGTTCTATCAGCAATACCCCATAATTCACCCCAACCAAATGGAAATTGATACTCTATATCAGTAGTTGCAACACTATAGAATGAAAGTTCCTCTTCACCATGATCTCTCAATCTTAAGCTATCTTCTTCTACACCTAATTCCAATAGAAATTCCTTACAGAAATTTCTCCAATATTTAAACCATTCTAAATCTGTTCCTGGCTCACAGAAGAACTGTAATTCCATCTGTTCAAACTCCCTAGTTCTAAATATGAAATTTCCTGGAGTGATTTCATTTCTAAAGGATTTACCTATTTGACCAATACCAAAAGGTATTTTTTTTCTTGATGTTCTTTGCACATTTTTAAAGTTAACAAAAATTCCCTGTGCAGTTTCAGGTCTTAAATAAATTTCAGATGTACTATCTTCTGTAACTCCTTGAAATGTTTTAAACATTAAATTAAATTTTCTAATATCAGTATAATTAAATTTTCCACATTTTGGACATTTAATATTCTCTTTATTAATAATGTCCATTAATTCTTCGTTCGTATATCCATCAAGGCCTACGATTTCTTCATTTTTTTCATCCATATAATAATCTTCAATTAATTTATCAGCTCTAAATCTTGATTTACATTCTTTACAGTCTATTAACGGATCAGAAAATCCACCAACATGACCTGATGCAACCCAAACTTGTGGATTCATTAATATGGCAGCATCTATTCCAACATTATATTTAGATTCTTGAATGAATTTTTTCCACCAAGCTTTCTTTACATTGTTCTTTAATTCAACTCCTAGAGGGCCATAATCCCAAGTGTTTGATAATC
The DNA here is from genome assembly GCA_964345925.1 of uncultured Gallicola sp. GTDB lineage: Bacteria > Bacillota > Clostridia > Tissierellales > Peptoniphilaceae > Miniphocaeibacter. The sequence goes on from CAYFSP010000034.1 coordinate 11,212, forward strand.
CTCCATATATTTCAGATCCAGGATATATAAATCCTCTCATCTTAGCTAAACTCACTACATTTTCCATTGTTATTTCTCTAGACATAATTCCTCCTAAAATATAAATAAAAAAACTCCCATACCTCTAGCAAAAGCTAGGGACGAAAGTTTTCCGCGGTTCCACCCTATTTACGGCATAGCCGTCTCTTTATTAACGAACTCAAAGCTGCCCAATATAATTTATATGCTAATTCCCACCATCTATTAGCTCTCTACAAAATAAAATTATATATCCTTCTTCTCACTGTCCTATTCAAATTTACAATAAAGTATATCTTATCTATTAAAGGTATTTGTTTTGTACGGATTAATCTTGTTTAAGTTCTTTTCTATCCTCTTCTAAATCGTTTAAAATATCCTTTAATCTCTCTTGTGTTGCTGCTAACATCTCATCAACATAAGTCATTGATTGAGTTTTTAACACTCTTGCATTCTCTTCCGCTTTAGTTACTATATTCTCAGCAAAATCATTAGCACTTTTTGTTATTTCATGTTCACTAATCATATTGTTGAAAGTATCTTTAGCGTCATTGATAATTTTATCTGCTTCTTTGCTTGCATTATCTTTAATCGTTTGTGAATCCCTTTCAGCTTCTGCTAAGATTCTGTCCTTTTCTTCATTTACCCATTGGGCTTGTTTTATTTCCCCTGGTAAATTTTGTCTAATCTGTTGTAATAGATGAAAAACTTCATCTGTATCAACCATTACTTTTTTTGAAAATGGAACTGTAGAAGCTTCATCTAATATGTCTTCTATTTCTTCAATTATTTGAAGTACATCCATACAAATACCCCCCATTATTTTAATAATTCTTTAAACATTATATATTAAAAAGCTTAATTATACAAGATTTTAGTTAATATTATATCTTTCTTTTAATAATTTATATGCTAATTCTGGTACAAAATTACTTATATCTCCTCCGAAGTAAATTATCTCCTTAACTAACGAAGAGCTTACGAAGGAATATTTTGCATTGGAAACTAGAAAAAGTGTCTCTAAATCCTTGTCCAATTCTCTATTCATCAATGCCATTTGTACTTCTTTTTCATAATCTGAAACCTCTCTAAGTCCTCTTACTATTAATTTACAGTCTATTTTTTTTGCATAATCCACCAATAATCCTGAAAAGGATACTACCCTTACATTTTTCAAATCTTTACATGCATCTTCTATTATTTCTATTCTCTCTTCAACTGTAAATAGACTATTTTTATTTCTATTATTTAAAATTGCAATATAGACTTCATCGAATTTTTCTGAAACCCTGTTTATAATATCTAAATGTCCTAAAGTTATAGGATCAAAACTCCCTGGATAAATTATTTTCATATTATTCCCCTAAATTTAAAAAGTATATATGTTTTCTTCCATATTTTTTTTCTTTAATAATATTATAACCTTCAAGACTTAACTTTTCATTACTTTCTACAATAATGATTCCGTCATCTTCTAAAAGTTGTAATTCTTCTATTAACTTTAATGAATTATAATATATATTCATATTTTCATAAGGAGGATCTAAATATATATAATCAAATTTTTTTCCTATTTCAATTTTTATCTTACTTAGATTTCTTATATAATCTCCCAAATAGACCTTACTATTATCCGTAAATTTCGCACTTTTAATATTATCTTTTATGCAATTAATATTACTTCTACTAATATCAGAAAATACAGCGTATTTAGCACCTCTACTCAAAAACTCTAACCCTATGTTGCCTGTACCTGCAAAAAGGTCTAATACATATGAATTTTCATCAATATCGTCTAATATATTGAATATTGACTCTTTGATTCTGTCCTCAGTAGGTCTAGTATTTTCATCCCTTGTAGAATATAATCTCTTACCTTTTCTACTACCTGAAATAATTCTCATATCTCTCCTAATTAAATATAATATTTTCGTTTACATTTTTTATAAAAATCATGATTTTGTTCTTCATCTGTAAATATGATCTATTGCTTAATAATTTCTTTTCAACAATTTCCTTTGCAATTGGCTGTACTGTACTCAGAAGATTTATATCATCATATATATTTGCTATTTTCAAACTTGGCAAGCCAGATTGTTTAGTACCAATTAAATCTCCGCTACCTCTAAGTTCCAAATCCTTCTTTGAAATAACAAATCCATCATTTGAACTTTGCATAATCCTCATTCTCTCCCTAGAGATTTTACTATTGGAGTTATTAATTAAAATACAGTAAGATTGATACTCGCCTCTTCCAACTCTACCTCTAAGCTGGTGCAACTGTGAAAGTCCAAATCTTTCAGCATTGTATATAATCATCGTATTGGAATTTGGAACATTTACACCAACTTCTATTACAGTTGTTGAAAACAACACTTTAATTTCATTGTTTACAAATTTATTCATAATAATATCTTTTTCATCATTTTTCATTTTACCATGAATAAATGAAATTTCAATATTGTTGAAGTATTCTGCTTTTAATCTATTATATAGATCCATTACAGAATTTAAGTCCAGTTTGTCAGACTCCTCAATCAATGGACATACTATATATCCTTGTCTTCCTGAATTGATCTGCTTAATCAAGAAATTTATAACCCTTTTTTCATAATTCATATTCACAGCATACGTTTCTATTTCCTTTCTTCCTGGTGGAAGTGAATCAATTATAGAAATATCTAAATCTCCATACATTGCTAAGGTTAAAGTTCTAGGAATTGGTGTAGCTGTCATAACCAATGTATCAACATTACCTTTTTTAGATATTGCTGCACGTTGTTTTACACCAAATCTATGTTGTTCATCTGTAATAACAAGTCCTATATTATTAAACTCTAGACTATCTTCTATAATTGCATGGGTTCCAACTAAAATATCTATTTTCCCATATTTAACATCTTCATATATTCTATCCTTTTCTTTTTTGTTCAAGCTGCCCTTAAGCAATTCAACATTTATATTGAATTCCTTATAGACTTCTTTTAAAGAAATATAATGTTGCGTGGCTAGAATTTCAGTTGGAGCCATTAAAGCCGATTGATATCCATTATAAAATGATTTTATCATTGCAATAGCTGCTACTATAGTCTTACCTGATCCTACATCTCCTTGAATAAGTCTATTCATAGCATTTTTTGAATTCATATCTTCAAATATTTCGTCTACAACCCTTATTTGTGCATCTGTTAATTTAAATGGTAAACTTTTAATGAACTCATTTACTTCCTCATAATCCTTAAACTCTATTCCTTCCTTGTCTACGTTCATCGTATCAAGGTTCAGAGATGTTTGTAATATTAATAATTCTTCAAATTTCAACGTTTTTCTCGATAACAATAGCATCTTTTCATTTTCTGGAAAATGTATATTCCTTATTGCCAACTTTCTGTTTAAAAGGCAATATTTTTCAATAATATTATCAGGAAGTATATTTTCAACATCGTTATTATTTAAAGCTATCGTAATAAATTTGTTTAGGTCATTATTTGATATTCCACTAGTTAAAGGATACACAGGGTAAATTTTACCAATATTTTTGCCAAATGTCTTTTCAACTATTGGCGATTCCATATTCACAAAATTCTTCTTTTTATTTATTTTCCCATATATATAATATTTTTCTCCTACTCGTATGGAGTTTTTTATATATGGATTGTTAAACCAAGTAATATTAATAATATTTTCTCCGTCTGTAGCCTTACATTTAGTTATAGACATATTCCTTCTAGGATATGATGTAGAACATGGTGAGATTATTTTAATGTAAAAAAGACCCATATCACCAGACTGTAAATCTTTAATATCGGTTATCTTACTTCTATCCTCATAACGATTAGGGTAATACTCCAATAAATCTGAAACATTGTATATTCCCAATTTATTTAATAATGCTTCTTTTTTAGGGCCTATGCCCTTTATACTTTTTAGTTCCATAATTATAAAATAAAAAGCCTTACATCGTAAGGCTTATTCTACAGAAATTATATAGTAATACAGTGGTTGTCCACCATTAACAAATTCTATATCTAAAGATTCATATATTCTTGTAAGTTTTCTCTCCATATCGTTTACTACTTTATCTTCAACATCTTCTCCGTAATAAACAGTTATAAGACTAGAATCTTCATCTATTATCTTATCTAATAGATCAAGGGTTACTTTATTTAGTTTCTTTCCTGTAGAAAGTATTTTTCCTCCCTCTAATCCAATAATTTCATCTTTTTTAATTTTTAATCCATCAATTTCAGTATCTCTAACTGAAAAAGTAAGTTGAGCCGTCTTTACAGTTGAAAGGGAATCGTTCATATCAGCTTCATTTTCCTCTGGAGTATTTTCCTCATCAAAAGATAATAATGCAGTAATTCCTTGAGGAACTGTTTTAGATTTAATAACTATTAAATTCTTGTCAGATAATTTCTGCGCCTGCTCTGCTGCCAATATAATATTTCCATTGTTTGGTAATATGAATATATTATCTGCATTTATCCTATCCACTGCTTCTAAAATGGTCTCTGTTGATGGATTCATAGTCTGACCACCGGAAATAACTTGATTAACTCCTAACTCTTTAAATAGCTTAGAAAAACCATCTCCAGCTGAAATACTTATAAAACCATATTTTGTTTTTTCATCTGGATTTTTTGAAGGATTTAAATATTTATCCCCTTCTGCTCCTGCAATTATATGATTATGCTGCAATCTCATATTATCTATTTTTATATCTTTTAAAGAACCAAGCTTTAATGCCTTTTCTAATACAGTACCAGGGTTATTCGTGTGAATATGTGTCTTTATTAAATCGTCGCCTTTAACGACTAAAATACTATCGCCAAATTCAGAGATTTCATTTCTAAACTTTAAATAATCTCCATCTCTTGATTCAATCATAAACTCAGTACAGTAACCATATTTAATATCATCATCTGAAGTGTTTGCTGTAACCAAATTTAAATTATTAGATGGCTTTATTTCCATACTATTGGATAAATCAATATCCTTATAATTTAAAACTCCATCTAAAATTACAATTAGACCTTTACCACCTGCATCTACAACACCAGCTTGTTTTAAAACCGGCAACATTTCAGGTGTAAGTTCCAATACCCTATTACCTTCAGCTATTAAATCTATGAAAAATTCTTTAACATCTGTGTATTTTTCATAGTTCTCTTCAGCAAATTCCCCAATACCTCTAATAACTGTAAGTATTGTACCTTCTGTTGGTTGCATTACCGCCTTGTAAGCTACTTCATAGGCTTTTACAAAGCCATTCTTTAATGTTTCAACATCTATTTCATAAGCACCTTCAATTCCTTGAGAGAACCCTCTAAATATTTGAGAAGTTATAACTCCTGAATTACCCCTTGCTCCCATTAAGGATCCTGTGCTAAATGCTTTAGCTATGCCTGATATAGTATCAGTTTCATCTGATTCCATATGTTTTACAGCAGATTTTAAAGTCAACGACATGTTCGTTCCAGTATCTCCATCTGGAACTGGAAATACATTTAAACTATTGACTTCTTCCTTATTATTCTCCAAATTAAAATAAGCTGCTTTAAGCATTTCTCTAAACAACTTACCTTCTTTCGTATTCATTACATTTCCTCCTGATTTTGGAGTCTAATATCTTTAACAATAATATTTATTTTATCGACATCAATTCCCGTACTCTCTTCAACTTTAAATTTAATCGTATTAATTATATTTTCCGATACTGTTGATATCTTTACTCCGTATTCTAAAATTACATATAAATCTATTATAATTTTGTTATCTTTTATACTTAGAACTATTCCTTTTGATAAATTTTCTTGTTTTAATAAAGTTAAAATAGTATCTGTAGCAGTAGCACTTACAAAACCTACTATACCGTAAGATTGCATTGCAGCTTTACTAGCTATATTTATAATAACCTGTTCATCAATTTGGACTACCCCTAATTCATTAACAATATGAGCTGTCATTATAGCCTCCTTAAAATATTACATATATACTACATTGTAGAATAAAATCCACATTATGTAAATATAAATACCCAATCTTATCATTATAAAAACTTTTCTTGCATAAAAAACTGTTGTTTGCTATAATATTACTGTTCTGAATGGAAAATATTTAAATTGTTGACAGGAGGTGTAACTATGTCAAAAAAATGTGAAATCTGTGGAAAATCAAGAGTATTTGGTCACGATATAACTTTCTCACATAAGAAAAATAATAGAAGTTGGGCACCAAATATTAGAAGAGTTAAAGCAGTGATTGACGGAAAAACAAAGAGAATAAATGTATGTACTAGATGCTTAAGATCTGGTAAGGTTGTTAGACCTCAATAATTATAAAAATAAAAAAGAAAAATACCTCAGTTGAGGTATTTTTGGCCATGTGAAATCTTTTCTGTAAATTAGATTTTTCTATAACAAGATAATT
>CAYFSP010000035.1:0-17319 GCA_964345925.1 uncultured Gallicola sp.
TATTTTTTATCTTATCATAGAAGGCTTTATTTACAGACTTTTTTTCACAGGCTCGTATTTTTTTAATCCTTTGATTCAATTATTAAAGCCATCCCATTTTTAATTATTACTTCACCAATATCTTCGTTTAAATAATTACTTAAACATCTACTACTTCCATATTCTATATCCTCATTTTCTAGTTTATAATAAAATCCTTTTAATGTAATATTTGCTCCACCTAAGGATAAAGGAACTATTGAAATATTTTCATATTCTCTATATATAATTTCTTTTCCTTCCGCTATTCTAATTCTATTATTATCATCTATAATAAAGGCTTTTATACCTTTTTTATAAAGTCTTTTTAAAATGAAAATATTAGTAATCGTATGATCCAACCTACTTCCTGTACCTGCAAGAATGTAGATTTCTTTACAATTTTTATCTTCTAATTCATTTATAGCTGCTTCAGTATCAGAATCATTTTTCTCTACATTTAATTTCTTATATTCAATATTTTCCTCTTCTATATATGCGAAAAATTTTTCTTCTATTGAATCAAAATCACCTATGGCTAAATCAAATTTTAAATTGTTTTTTATTAAATATTCTGCACCTTTATCAACGGCTATAATATAGTTGGTCAAATCATAATATTTTTTTAAAATATCATATTTGGGACATTTGCCACCTGTTACAATTAGTCCCTTCACTTGGATATGCTCCTTAATCTTGGCAGTATTAATATAATTAACATTACTGAGATAAGAGTGTTTGGTAGTGTATAGGATATATTGTAAATAAAAGATCCTAAAAGATATGGAATATCCTGTGGTAAAAACTCTTTAAAGAATATAACACCTGATAGTATTGCCATTACCATTCTCATAAAACAAGCCACTATTACTGCCCCTGTTACAATTAAAATACTCTTTATATCTTTAAAATCTCTACTGTTACTTGCAAAACCTGCAATGCCCAACATTCCATATGCCAAAGGATAATCCAATAAAAATTGTATTGGATGAACCATGTAGGCATCAATAAAAAAATCTAAAAGTCCATATACTATTCCAACTCCTATTCCTTTTTTTGGTCCCCATCGCAATGCAAAAATTAATAAAGGAACATACCCACCTGGTGTAATTGAACCGCCTTGTGCAAATTTATATAGCTTTAGACTATTTAATATCATTGCTAAGGCAATCATTATTCCAGCTTCTGTCAACATTTTTAAATTTACTTTTTTAATACTTTTTTCCATAAATCCTCCAATAAAAAAATCCATTTACTTTAGGTAAATGGATTTAAAATAATATAGCTTAACTAAAAATTATAAATTCACTTCCCTACGCTAGCATTATCTAGGTCAGGTACAAGGGTCATGTATAACATTCTCAGCATAAGCTCCCCTAGTGTACTAAATTCTCTTTAAATAATATTCAATTTTTTCCTTCATCAAGGATAAATCCTTATTGAAAATATCAGAACCCGAAACATACAAATCAATTCCAAGGTCTAGTAAAGAATCTAGATTTGTGGTCTTAACACCACCATCAATCTCCAATATAATATCATCTTTATGTTCATTAATCAATGTTCTAGTTTCTTTTATTTTTTTAATGCTACTTGGAATAAAACTTTGTCCACCAAATCCTGGATTTACTGTCATAATTAAAATAAGGTCTAGCTCATCCCATAGATAATCCAGTACGGACAATGGCGTACCTGGATTCAATGAAATACCAGCTTTAATACCATATTCTTTAATCTGTTGTAATACCCTTAACGGATGTTTAGTAGCTTCATAATGAATAGTTATAATATCCGCTCCAGCTTTTACATAATCTTCAATATATAGTTCTGGTTTCTCTATCATTAAATGAACGTCAAAAACCAAGTCCACATTTGGCCTTAAAGCTTTAATTATTCCAGGTCCATAAGAAATATTTGGAACAAAATTTCCGTCCATAACATCTAGATGCAAGTATTTAACATTATTTTCCTCTAAAACCCTTAACTGCGTTTCTAAATTATAAAAATCTGCTGCCAATAACGATGGTGATAAATCTGCCATTAAAATCTCCTTATACTATCAAATTCTTCTACTATCAACCTGTAATTTTTATATCTGTCCTCTGATACTTCATTGTTTTCAACTGCATCTTTAACACCACATAAAGGCTCATTTAAATGTAGACAGTTATAATATTTACATTTGCTTTCATATTCTTTAAACTCTATGAAATAATCTTTAATCTCGGCTCTATCCTCTAAAAATGTCAGCACTAAAGAACTAAAGCCTGGAGTATCCACAACATAGCTATTATTGTCTATTTTTGACATTTCAGCATGTCTTGTAGTATGTTTACCCCGTTTGTTCTTCTGGCTTATCTCTCCTGTATTAAGTTCTAAACCTTTAAATAATTTATTTAATGTTGTCGACTTTCCAACTCCTGAAGGTCCTGCAACTGCAGTTATTCTATTCCTAAACAGTTCTCTCAAGTCCCGTTCTATATCTTCATTTTTATTGGAGTTTAAAAATACTTCATATCCTATATTTTTATAAATATCTATAATATAATTTAATTTATTATTTTTCAATAAATCCATTTTATTAAAGACTATCTTTATTTCAACATTTGATTTTTCTAACATTACAATATATTTATCCAGTAAATTTAAATTTATTTTTGGAGAGACTAAACTCATTATTATTACTACTTGATCTATATTGGCCAAGTAAGGCCTTAATAGTTGATTTTTTCTTTCAAATACCTTTTCAATATATCCAGTTCCGTCGGAGTTTATAGAAATTTCAACATTATCTCCAACTAATGGTTTAATATTTTCGTTTCTAAAAAGTCCCCTTGCCTTACAAAGGATTGTTTTACCATCCTTTTCTACATAGTATATTCCTCTATCGGCTTTAATAATTTTATTCATTCTATGTGTTTACCGTATTATACCATTCATCGTTTACATATATATCATAAAGTCTATTACTTCTTGCCTTATTACTTTCAATTATAGTATCTCCATCTGCAGTATTTCGATATTCATTTACTACAATTTCATCAGTATTTCTATCCTTAACGACTACTTTATAGCTTCCTTCTGCTATATTTCCCACTTTTATTTTAAATCTTGCTGTTATTTTATCACTATTATCTTCTGTTGGTTTAGTGGCCTCTGTATTCTTTGAAGGATCTTTTCCTAAACTAACTACGATTGTAACTTTTTGATTTTCTTTAATTTGTGATTCTGCTTTTGGATTTTGGCGTATAACTCTGCCTTCTTCAACAGTATCGCTATACTCTTCATCAGATTTTGGATTTACTTTGTAAGACTCCTTCAATAACCTAAGTGCATCTATTTTAAATTCTCCAACAACATTAGGCATTAATGAACTTGCCTTTCCCGTAGAAATTGTTAATTTAACCGATGAACCAACTTTTACTTCTCCCGCTCCTGGATCTTGGTACATCACTTCTCCTTCTGGAACTGTATCACTTGTTTCTGAAGTAATTTCAGGCACTAAGTTTAATGTATTAAGTTTTGCTATTGCAGAATCTTTCTTCATTCCTACTAAATTATCAAGTGTAACTTTTTCTTCTCCAGTTCCTAAAACAACTTCTACTTTAGTACCTTTTTTTATTTCTATTCCAGACTCAGGATTTTGTTTTAAAACCACTAATTCTGATTCATCTAACTCTTCTGCCTCTTCATTTTCATATTTTTTTTCTAATAATATATCAAAATTCAACTTTTTGATTTCTTCTTCTGCTTTTTCATATGTTAAGTCGATAAGACTTGGAGTTTTAATCGTCTTTTTAGCAAATAGTTCTCCTTTAAAGGCTTTAATTCCAACTACTGCAACAGTCATTACCAACAAAGCCAATAAAATAGGAAGAATATATGTTTTAAATATTTTCTTTCCCTTTTTCTTCTTTGGTTTTTTCTCTATATCTTTATCTTCTTCTTTTTGCATTGTGTATGTTGCTTTATTATCTTTTCTATTTTCTAAATCTTCATCTGTTATTACACCAATACGTTCGGTTTTTTCTAAATCTTCCTTATTATAATTTGCTTTATAATTTCTAAAATTTAATAATGCAATTTTAAATTCAGTTGCATTTTCAAATCTATCTCCAGGATTTTTTTCCATTGCCTTAATTATTATTTCATTTAAACCATTTGGCACATTTTCATTTATGCTCTTAGGTTCAAGTAATGGATCCTGAATATGCTTTAAAGCAATTCCCACTGCATTTTCTGCATCAAAAGGTACTTTACCTGTTGCCATTTCATACAGAACAACACCTAATGAATATATATCTGATTTCTCATCTATAAATTTACCTTTTGCTTGTTCTGGAGATATATAATGTACTGTACCAAGTACTGTTGATGTATATGTTATAGTTGCAGATGATGATAATCTTGCTATTCCAAAATCTGTAACCTTTGCTATATTATCCTTGTTTATTAAAATATTATGTGGCTTTATATCCCGATGAATAACACCATTTTTATGAGCTGCTTCTATTGCACTTGCAATTTGAAAACCAATATTTGCTATATACTCTGGACTTAATTCCTCACCTTCGTTTATAACATCCTTTAATGTCTTTCCATCAATATATTCCATAACGATATAGTTGTATTTTTTATCATTTATTGTAGAACTTCCTACATCATAAACAGATACAATATTTTGATGTGAAAGACTGGCTGCTGATTGAGCTTCCATTGCAAACTTTTTCAAGAATTCATCATCATCCATAAATTCATTTTTTAAAACCTTAACTGCTACATATCTATTTAATAAAGTGTCCTTAGCTCTATAAACAATAGCCATGCCACCAACGCCAATATTTTCTTCTATAACATATCTATTTCCAAGAGTTAATCCAACCATATTATTCCCCCACTTTCTCTAGTAAGGAAATAGTAATATTGTCTTTCCCGCCTCTTTTTAAACTGAAATCTATTAATTCGTTAACCTTATCCTCTAAAGAAATTTCCTTTTTCAATATTTCTTCTATTTCATGATCTTCAACCATGGTATTTAAACCATCTGTACATAGAAGTACCATATCATTGTCCTCAATGTCTATAGCTATAATATTAGGTTCCACCGTTTCATCAGCACCAATACTCCTAGTTATTACATTTCTTTGTAAATATGTTTTAGCCTCTTCTTCTGTAATAGTACCATTACTTACTAAATCATTCACTAATGAATGATCTTTTGACAATTGTCTAAAACCATACTCATTATAAAAATATGCTCTACTATCTCCTACATTTAAGATGTATAGAGAATTATCCTTAATTAAAGCCGCAACTAAAGTAGTTCCCATATTTAACAGATCTTCATTGTTGTGGGACTCATCATAAATAATGCTATTTGAGTAATTTAAAGAATCGGTTAATAAATCTATGTAATTAACATTAGCATTTAAATTTTCTTTAAAATGATAAACAAAAGATTTAACAGCTAATTCTGATGCAATTTCTCCCGCATTATGACCACCCATACCATCTGCAACAACCATCAAGGTTAAATCATCGGTGATATAATTATCATAATAATCTTCATTTGTCTTTCTAAGCAAACCTATGTCCGTACTAGAATAAATTTCCATACTGTCACATCCTTAATCAATTTTATGTGCTGCTCTCAACTGACCACATGCACCATCAATATCTTGTCCTAAACTGGTTCTTACCGTCGTATTTATACCTAGTTTTTCCAAACTATCCTTAAATTTATTTATAGAATTTTTACTTGAACTATTCTTATCGAATTCCTTTATTTTATTTAAGGGAATTAAATTAACATGACAATTTAAACCACGTAATACATTTTTTATTTCCTTTGCATGGTAATAACTGTCATTTTCATTTTCAATTAAAGTATATTCAAAGCTAATTCTTCTACCTGTTTTATTAAAATAATATCTTGTAGAATCTACTATTTCACCAACGGTATATTTATTACCAATTGGCATAATCTTTCTTCTTTCCTCATCAAATGCGTTGTGAAGGGAAATTGTAATATTAATAGGTAAATCCTCATTTGCTAAATCCAATATCCTTGGAACGATTCCACATGTAGACAACGTAATATTTCTTAAACTTATATTGTATCCTTTTTTGTGAGATAATATCTTTATAAACTTAATAATATTGTCATAATTATCTAAAGGTTCTCCTATTCCCATTAATACAATATTGCTTATTCTTTTGCCTATATCTCTTTGTACTAGGTAAATTTGATTTAAAAGTTCTGAAACCTCTAAATTTCTTTCAAATTTTTGTTTTGTAGACGCACAAAAAGTACATCCCATTTTACAACCTACTTGAGATGAGATACATAATGTATTATGACTACTATATTCCATGTAGACGGATTCAATAATATTTCCATCACTTAATTTTATTAAATATTTTCTTGTTTTATCAAGTTCTGATTTAAAAACTTTATGAACTCTACTTTTATTAACTCTACCATATTCCTTTAATTTTTCACGTAAATCCTTAGAAAGATTACTTATATCATCTATGGAATAAGCGTCATTTTTATGCATGGCCTCAAAGAGTTGAGTTGCTCTAAATTTCTTTTCATCTATTGATAAAAAGAATTCCTCTAATTCCTCTAATTCTAAATTGTTGTATATTTTCTTTTTCATATTTATCCTCATAATTATATCATAATTAAACTATTTTTTTGAATTTACACATGAAAAACCCATTGTTTCCCTTACTATATGGCATAAGTTTTATATACTCTAGTTTTTTATCTGCAAAATCTACTTCTTCTAATTCTATATTATTAAACTGATCTAAAGTCCAGTTCATCTGCTCTTCATTTTCTTCTTTAAAAATACTACATGTACTGTATACTAAACTACCACCAACTTTTAGATATTTAATAGCATTTGTCAACAATTTCCTCTGTGTTTTTATTAATTCTTCAACTTGTTCTTCTGTTCTATATAATTTTATTTCCGGTTTTCTTGTAACTATACCTGATCCAGAACAAGGTGCATCCAATAATATATAATCAAATTTTTCATCCATACTACCATTATAAACCGTTCCATCATAAGAAGTGGTTTCAATATTATTACAATTTAGTCTTTTTGCATTTTCTTTTATCTTAAGTATTTTATTTTCATATAAATCATTTGCAATCACTTTACCAGTATTGTTCATCATTTCAGAAATATAACATGTCTTACTACCTGGTGCTGCACATAAATCCAACACAATAGTATTTTCTTTAGGATTTAATATTTTAGCCACAAGGGAACTTCCACCATCTTGCACAGTGAAAAAGCCATCCTTAAAGCATTTTGTCTTAAAAATATCCTTGGGGTTTTCTATTATTAAAGAATCCTCAAGATATGGATGGCTTGTAAATATATAATTTTCTTTTTCTAAAATCTCTTCCACTTCTTTTATATTACTATTTAAATTGTTTATTCTTATAATAAAATCCTGTTTTTCATTATATGACTTCAATATTTTCAATATGGTTTTTTTAGAATAATTTCTTTCAAGCATTGAATAAAAATAATCTGATACAGAATATTCTATTTTTACTCTTTTTTTCCTATCCTTAATCATATTTAAATAATCATCTATATTACTGTTATTAACTTTTCTCAAGATTGCATTTGTAAATCCTGTATATTTTTCTAAATTAAACTCTCTTACCATATCAACTGCTTCATTTATAATTGCATAATCTGGTATGCTATCTAAAAAAAGTAGCTGAAATATACTTACATTTAAAATTTCTCTTAACAATGACGGTAATTTTTTATTCTTTTTTTCTAAATAATTCTCTACAATATAATCAAGCAATCTTTTATTCTCTATAACACCATAAACCATCTCTCTAATAAATCCAGTATTTAGCTTATCATTTCTTATAGATGATATTAGTTCACTTGAATATCCAAAATCATTATTTACTTTATCCAGTATTATAACTGATTCAATTCTTTCACTCATAATTTAAAAAAGGGATATTTAAATCCCTTAATATTTACTCCTTAATCTCTTTCTCTTAGTCCAATAAGTCTTAATAATTGAACTAATGCCATTAAAGTTGATGCAATATACGTTAAAGCAGCTGCGCTTAAAACGGATTTACCATTTCCAACTTCATCTCTTGTTAAAATACCATATCCATCTAAATTTTCCAAAGCTCTACTGCTTGCATTAAACTCCACTGGCAAAGTAACCACTTGAAATAGAACTGTTACTGCAAATACAGCAATTGCTATATCAAGAAAAATTCTCATATTAGGAATCATAAATCCCAATACTAAAAATATGAAAACAGAGTTTGATGCAAAGTTTACTGCTGGTACTAAAGCTGTTCTAAACTTTAAAGGACTATATTCCTCTTCATCTTGTATAGCGTGACCAACCTCATGTGCAGCAACTGAAACAGCTGATATGGAATCCTTGCTATAAACACTTTGAGAAAGGTTTATAACTTTTGTTCTAGGATCATAATGATCTGTTAATTCGCCTGCAACCTGTCTTATTTCCACATTTTCCAATCCATTTCTATCTAGGATCATCCTTGCAACTTCATATCCTGTATATCCATTCTTTGATTCAACTTTACTAAACTTTTTAAATGTACTACTTACTTTTATTTGAGCATATACTCCTAAAATAAAAGCAGGTATTAATAGAATCATAGCCAATTCATACGTTCTCATAATTCACCTCTATTTTAAAACCATACCTTTTTCAAAGGAATTACCCCTTAAAAAATCTTCTACATTAACAGCCTTCTTATTAGGGAATTGTATTTTATTTAAAATAATATATCCATCCTTTACTGCTACAAGTATTCCATCTTTATTTACAGATTTTACATACCCTAAATCAAATGAATGTTTTTCCTCTATTTTATTCATTTCATGAACTTTTACTACTTTATCTTCATAATTGAAGAAAGATCCAGGCCAAGGATACATTCCTCTAAATTTATTGTATATATTTACACAATTATCAGTCCAATCTATTTTACCCATAGACTTTTTTAACATTCCCTTATAGGATGCTATGTCTTCATCTTGTTTTGATCTATTTGCATAATATTCTTTAAAACTATTTACTACTTCTACTAATGCTTTTGCGCCTAATACCTTCAACCTATCATGTAAATCTTCAGCAGTTTCATCAGATTTAATTAAAGTTTTTTCTATTTTCAGAATATCACCTGTATCAAGTCCTTTTTCAACAAGCATAATTGTTATTCCTGATTCTTTTTCACCATTTATAATAGCCCAGTTTATTGGAGCAGCTCCTCTATACTTAGGCAATACAGATGAATGTAAGTTAATTATTCTATCCTTAAATAAATTCAGAATTTTATCGTCTAGAATTTGTCCAAAAGCTACAACAACAACAATATCAGGATTTATTTCCTCTATTTGTTTTAAAATGTTTTCATCATTTATATTCTCTGGAGTTATAACATTTAAATTATTTTCCAAAGCATATTCTTTTACTGGTGTTGGTGTAAATTTTCCTCTATTTCTCTTTTTATCCTTCTGAGTAATAACAAGTTCTACAGAAATATTTTCATCTTCATTTAAAGTTTTTAAAGAATCTACAGCAAATTCAGGAGTACCAAGGAAAACTACTTTAATCATCTATTTCCTCTTCTTCCAAAAGTTCTTCATCTACTTCTATGGTTTTATCTATATATAGAATTCCATCTAAATGGTCTAACTCATGACTTACGCAAACTGCTTTATAGTCTTCACAAAACAGTGACTTCTTATTACCATTTTCATCTAAGTATTCCACTGTTAAATTTAAAGGTCTTTCCACATAACCTGACTGTTCAGGCACTGATAAACAACCTTCAATATTTATTTGCATTTCATCATTTTTTTCTACTATTACTGGATTAATCATCTTTATTAATCCGCCTTCATCTCTCATGTCGACTAACGCTATTCTTCTTAAAACGCCAACTTGAGGTGCTGCAAGTCCTAACCCATCAGCTTCATAAAGAGTTTCTTCCATATCGTCTAGAAGTTCTAAGATCCTTTCATCGATTTTTTCAACTTCTCTAGATTTTTTTCTTAAAAGGGGATCTCCCTCTATTCTAATCTGTCTTATTGCCATATTGCCTCCTAATAAAACGAAATAGGATTTAATGTTAAACTCAATTTAAATCCATTAAAATTTATTTTAAATTTATTTTCGATTAATATAATTTTAATTATATCTATTATATCCTCATAACCTTTATTTAACTTTAAATTGATATCAAATCTATAATAATTGTTTATTTTACCTATAGGACTTGGGGTTGGCCCTACAATTTCTATATCCTTAATGTTTCCCTTCATTATATAATTTTGAATATACTTTGCAACTTCCATTAATTTCAGTCTTGTTTGAGCCCTGTTGACGCCTGAAAGCTTAATGTTTATCAATTTATAAAAAGGTGGGTACTTAAACATCCTTCTATAATCTATTTCCATATTATAAAATGATTCATAGTCATGATCTCTACTTGTAATTATGGAGTAATGTTCTGGTTTATATGTTTGAATAAAAACTTTTCCAGGATTTTCTCCTCTTCCTGCTCTTCCAGATACCTGAGTAAGAAGTTGAAATGTCTTTTCAGAAGCTTTGTAATCTCCCATATTCAAACTTATATCTGCTGCAATTATTCCAACCAAAGTTACATTTTCAAAGTCAAAGCCCTTTGTAATCATCTGTGTTCCAATTAATATATCTATTTCATTATTCTTCATCTTTTCATATAACTTTGTATATGAGTCTTTTTCTGAATTGTTATCTCCATCAATTCTATATATTCTTGCATCTGGAAAAAGAATTCTACATTCCTCTTCCAATTTTTCAGTACCTGCACCAAATTCCTTAATATACTTACTACCACAATTTGGACAAATCCTAGGTTTATACTTTGTTCTTCCACAATGATGACAAACAAGTCTATTTGTATTTTTATGATATGTCATAGCCACATCACAATGAGAACAAATTTCTACATGTCCACATCTTCTACAGAATATATAAGAAGTATGTCCTCTCTTATTTAAAAATAATATACTTTGATTGCCATTTTTGAGATTATCCTCAACTGCCTCTTTTAAATCATTGCTAAAAATTGAAATATTGCCATTTTTAAGCTCCATTCTCATATCTACAATACTAACATTAGGCAAAGATGAATTAGTTGCTCTTGAGTCAATATGATATAGGTTATATATTTTTTTGCGAGCCTTATAATATGATTCTATACTAGGTGTTGCAGAACCTAGTACAAGTTTTGCACCTGTTAATTTCGATCTATACTCTGCAATTTCTATTGCATTATACTTAGGATTACTTTCACTAAAATAACTGGTATCATGTTCTTCATCTATAACTATTAGTCCCAAATTCTTAACAGGAGCAAAAATAGCAGACCTTGCACCTACTACAATTTTATAATCTCCATTTTCAATTTGTTGCCATTGTTCCAATTTTTCAGAAGGCGAAAGTTTAGAATGTAAAACTGCTACCTTATTTGGAAATCTACCTGAAAAACGCTCTATGGTCTGTGGCGTTAAAGATATTTCTGGAACTAAAATTATTGCTGTCCTATTATCTTTTAAAATTTTTTCTGTTAAATGTAAGTATATTTCTGTTTTACCACTTCCAGTTACTCCGTGTATTAAACTAAAATTATTTTCATTATTTAATATTCCTGAATATACATTATTTTGTTTATAATTTAAATCTATTTTTTTATAGATTTCATTGTTTTTTATTACATTTGTATATGAAATTTCTTCAGATATTTTTACTGCATTCTTGTTTTCTAAAGATTTTATCACTGAACTTGTTGTACCCGTAGCCCTTAGTAAAATACTCTGTTCTACAATATTATTTACTTTTAAATATTCTAAGACTTTATTTTGGGCAATTGCATTTTTTCTTATTGTTGAAGTATCAAAATCTTTATTTAATTCAATTATTGTAACTTTTCTAACTTTCGTTAAATCTCTAATAATATATTTATAACCTATAATCTTTTCATTTAACAATTTTTCTATGTTTGTATTTTCGAATTTAGATATGATTTCTGTTGATTTTCTCGGTTTTTTTAAATACTTTTTCAATTCATCTGATAATTCAGCATTATCATCTTTTAAAAAAAACACCTTTTCTAAATCCTTCCAATTTCCCGGTGGTAATATAGTTTGAAATGCAGAAGATAGGTCTGAAAGATAATTATCTCTCATAAAAAAAGCCAAATCTATTAAATCCTGACTAACTATTGGTTCGTTGTCTATTATTTCAGTAATATACTTTAGCTCATAATTTAAATTATATTCCTTTGGCTTTCCTACAATTATTCCTAATTTCTTCTTGTCACCTCTACCAAAGGGAACGACTACTCTTTTCCCAATTTGAATATCGTTCTCATCTTCATCTCTATACTTATAGGTATAAATTTGATCTGTAACTCTAGATTTATTTTCTAAAACAATTTCCACATAATTCATTATATTAAATCCAATATTTTATCAGCCAATGAAGTCTTCATCATCTTAGGTAATGAAACTATCTCCTCTTTTGAAATAATTTTTGCAATATTGGTGTCAACATTAAATCCAGCACCTTCTTCACTAACATCATTAGCTATAATATAGTCCAAGTTTTTACTCTTTAATTTGTTTTTTGCATTTTTTACTAAGTCATTCGTTTCTGCAGCAAAACCTATAATGAGTTTATCCTTTTTGTTTTTCCCAAAATATGATATTATATCCTCATTTTCTTCTAATTCTAAAATAAAATCTTCATTTTTCTTTTTTATCTTCTTCAATGATTTTTCTTTAACTTTGAAATCACATGGAGCTGCTGCCATAATTAAACAATTAGAAGAATCAAACTCTCTGTGAATCGCTTCCTTTAATTCATCATTTGTCTTAATATCAATTCTTTTAACATTATCTGATATTGATAAAGCAGTAGGTCCAGATATTAGAACAACTTCTGCTCCTCTTTTGCTTGCCATTGAAGCTATTGCAAATCCCATCTTACCACTTGAATCATTTGTAATATACCTTACAGGATCTATTCTCTCAATTGTAGGACCTGCTGTAACTATTATTTTCTTTCCAACTAAGTCCTTCTTAATAAAGTAATTTTCTACTTCTTCAACTATTTCTTCTGGCTCTGCAAGCCTACCATCACCAACGGTATTACATGCTAAAAGACCAACTTTAGAATTTATAAATTTAAATCCTCTATCTTCCAACCTGCTAATATTTTCCATGGTTATACTATTGTTTAACATATTTGTATTCATTGCTACAGCTACAAATACATCCTTTGTATATGCCAAAATCGTTGAAGTAAGTAAATTATCAGCTATACCATAGGAGATTTTAGCTATTGTATTTGCAGTTGCTGGAGCTATTAAACATAAATCTGCTCTTTTTGCAATTTCAATATGTTCAACCTCTTGATGATGACCATTGTGAAACATATCTGTATGAACTTTACATTTCCCCATGGTTTCAAAAACAAGTGGAGAAACTAATTTAGTAGCAGCATCTGTCATTATAATTTCCAATTCATATCCTTTTTTTATTAAACTGGAAACTACATTTACAACTTTATATATGGCAATCCCTGCTGTTACACAAATCAAAATTCGTTTCTTACTCATTACTCGGCCTTTTCTTCTGTTACTTTTCCTTCCATTATCTCTTTAATTGCAATTGTAACAGAATTTTTATCCTTGGTTTTTATTAATGGCTGAGAACCATTTATTATTTTTCTTGCTCTTTTTGAAGCCATAATGCATATAGCATATCTACTATTACTAATTTTTTCTAAATCTTTAAATGATGGATTTATCATAAAGCTACCCCCTGTATATTCGTTACCTTTAATTTTTCTGCTTCTATAATGCTCTCTATCTTACTTACAGTTTTATCTATCTCGTCATTGATTACTGCATAGTCATATTTATCTATAAACGATAGTTCTTTCTTGGCATTTGTCATTCTTAAATTAATAGTTTCTTCGTCTTCTGTTGCTCTTTTTTCTATTCTATTTCTCAATTCCTTTAAATCTGGTGGAAGTAAAAATATATAAACAGCACCAGGATAGTTTTCTTTTACCTGTAAAGCACCTTGAACATCTATTTCTAAAATTACTATATCTCCCTCTTTAATTCTCTCCTGTACATAACTTTTCGGAGTGCCATAATAATTTCCATGAACTTTTGCATATTCTATAAATTCATTATTTTTTATCTTATCCTGAAATTCCTCTAATGATAAAAAATAATAGTTTTCACCATTTTGTTCCATAGGTCTTTTTTTTCTTGTTGTTGCAGAAACAGAATATTTAATATCATCTCTTTCATTTAATAATGCTTCACATACCGTTCCCTTACCAACACCTGATGGGCCTGATAAAACTAATAAAAAACCATCTCTCATTTAATCCTCCACTATTCTATATTTTGTATTTGTTCTCTTATTTTTTCAATTATCGTTTTAAGTTCAATAGCATTTCTTGTTATATCTTCGTCATTTGACTTTGAACTAATTGTATTAACTTCCCTATTCATCTCTTGAACTATAAAATCTAATTTACGTCCTATAGGTGAATTTCCATTTACAGTGTTATCAAATTGATTTATATGAGATTTAAGCCTAACAATTTCTTCGTTAATATCAGATTTTTCTGCAAATAAAGCTACTTCTAAATTGATTCTATCATTGTCCAATTTATTGACTTCATCAAATATATCGTTTAATCTCTCAAGTAGATCATTTCTATATTTTTCTGTAAGTAGTGGGGATTTAGTCTCTACTTGCTCTAATATACTCTCCATCTGCCTTAATTGTATAGAAATAGAATCTACTAAATTATTTCCTTCTACTTCTCTCATATTTCTAAGTTTTTTAGAAGTCTCTTCTACAATGCCAACTAAAAATATTTTTGTACTATCTTCATCAGGGTCTTCATGTCTTACATTTACAACACCGTCATATTTCAAAATATTATTAAGACTTACTTCTCCATCTATTTTTAATTCTTCTCTTAAGTCATTTAAAGAGTTATTAATCAATTTTGCAAGTTCTAAATCAATATCAATTTTAGAAGTGTTACCAACTTTTCTTGTTGATTTTATAAAAACATCTATTCTTCCTCTGCTAATATATTTTTTTATAGTCTTTTTAATATCCTCTTCTAAATAATTAAAATAGTATGGTGATTTAATCTGTATATCCAAGTACTTATGATTAACTGCCTTCATCTCAACTATTATACTAAAATCTTCGTTTTCTCCATCGCTTCTTCCAAAGCCTGTCATTGAATATGCCATATTTTCTCCTTATTATTAATTATTCCATTCTAATATAGAATGCAAATAAATTCAATACTTTATTACATTTTCTTAACAATTACTATGGTATAATATTTTTGAGGTGATATTTTGAGTTTTGATGGAATAGTAACGAAAGCAATTGTTGAACAATTGTCAGAAAACTTAATAAATGGAAAAATAAATAAAATTAATCAACCAGATCCAAATTGCTTAATTTTTACAATATATAATAATAGAAATAATTATAAATTACTTATTGATGCTTCTAGTAACAGCCCTAGAATTAATATAACGGATTTAAATAAGGAAAACCCATTACAGGCACCTAACTTCTGTATGCTCTTACGTAAACATATTCAAGGTGGAACAATAGAAAGTATTAAACAAAATGGACTTGATAGAGTAATTAATATTGATATCAATTCATTAAATGAATTAGGCGATAAAGTAACTAAGACTATTATTATAGAATTAATGGGAAAATATTCTAATATAATCTTAATAGATAAAGAAAGTTCTAAAATAATTGATAGTATCAAGAGAATAACAATAGATATAAGTCGTGTAAGACAAGTTCTTCCAGGGATGATATATGAATCCATTCCCGATGATAAAATTGATATTACAAATAATATAATCAAACCTTCAAAAATTATTCAATTATTGGAAAAACCCATTAAACTATTTAGATTCTTCTATACGAATTATATCGGTTTCAGCCCACAAATTAGTAGAGAAATATGCTATATGTCAAATTTGGATTATGATGTTAAAACAAATGACTTAAGGGAAGAAGATTTAAATAATATTGATAAGAGTTTTGTTAAAATAGTGGAAAACTTAAAAAACTGCAATTATGAATTTAATATTTATAAGGATAATAACGATAAAATTATTGATTACCATGTACTCCCTCTTAACCATCTTGGAAGCAATATTATAAATTATGAAACTTCCTCCTCTTTAGTTGATTCATACTTTAATATGACGACTGTTTCCGATACTGTAGGACAGAAGATCTCTAATATAAATAAAGTTCTTAAAACCATTTTATCAAGAAATCTTAATAAATTGGAAAAATTGAAGAAAGAGGAATCAGATAGTCTTGATAGGGATAAATATAAAATTTGGGCAGATTTGATTTCTGCTAATAGCCATATGATAAATAAAGGTGATAAATTTTTAAAGGCGGAAAACTTCTATGATCCAAATTTAGAAGTTTTAGAAATAAAAATCAATGAAACTAAAAGTCCTTGGGAAAATGCTCAAATTTATTACAAAAAATATAGTAAATTAAAAACTTCCAATAAATTATTACAAACTCAAATTCCAAAAATAGAATATGAAATAAAATATATTGAACAGATTATGGGAAGTTTGAAATTTGTTACTACAAATTCTGAAATTGAAGAGATAAGAAGGGAATTAGAGGATAATAATTATATTAAAAAGAAAAGAAGGGATAAGAGAAAAGAGAAGCCCTCTTCTCCACTACATTTTATTACTGACAATGGAGCAGATATATATGTAGGTAAAAACAATTATCAAAATGACCATTTAACTTTAAAAATGGCAAATAAGAATGATTACTTTATCCATGCTAAAGATATTTCTGGATCTCATGTGCTTTTGAGAAATAATAATATTGATGATGATGATATTTTAATAGCTTGTTCCCTAGCAGCATACTATAGTAGCGGTTCAACTGAAGACAATGTTCTTGTAGACTATACTCAGAAAAAAAATGTGAAAAAATCCAGAAACGCAAAACCTGGAATGGTTTATTATGAAAATTATGAAACTGTAAATATTAAATTAAAAGAATTCAATATAGATAAAATAAAAATATTAGAGAAGTAATTTCTCGAGCCTGTGAAAAAAAGTCTGTAAATAAAGCCTTCTATGATAAGATAAAAAAT
>CAYFSP010000036.1:0-5213 GCA_964345925.1 uncultured Gallicola sp.
AATACAAATTTCGCAAATCCTGAAGGTATGGATATGGAAAATCATTATTCCTCTGCTAAGGATATGGCAAAAATTTTAGAATATTCTATTAAGAATAAGGAATACAAAAAAATATTTACTACTGATAAATATACTTCTACTAAGACTTTGGATCATCCTAATGGTATAACATTTGGAAGCACTGTACTAGATGCTTTAATTGATATACCGGAAAAGGGTTTTGAAATTTTAGGCGGTAAATCTGGAACGACATATAATGCTGGTTTTTGTTGGGCTACTCTATCGGAGAAGAAAGGTAAGGAATATATTGTAATTGTAATGGGTTCAGACAACGAAGAAGGTCGCTTAGAAGATACTTTACAGATTATGGAAAATATATAGTTTTAGTAATAAATAGGATATATCAATGGGATATGTCCTATTATTATGTATTAAATAAAAAATAGCTAGAAAACTCTAGCTATTAAATAAACACCGTGTGTTCTAATAAAATATTTATTCCTATTAAAATAAGTATTACTCCTCCTGCAATTTCTGAAATCTTTTGAAAATATGATCCTGATTTATGTCCAATATATACTGCAGCAAAGGAAAATAAAAATGTCGTTATTCCTATTACTACAGTTGGTAGAAATATTCCAGTACCATCTAAAGCAAGAGAAATGCCAACAGCTAATGCATCAATACTAGTTGCAACGGATAGTATTATCATTTCTTTTAAATTAATTGTAAATTCTTCACAGCCACAGTCACCATCTGAAGAACTTTGTAATGCATCATATAACATCTTTCCACCTAGTATAGCCAGTATTATAAATGCTATCCAGTGATCTATACTAACTATTAAATCTTTAAACTGAAATCCTAGTTTCCAACCTATTGCCGTCATTCCAGCTTGAAACCCTCCAAAGAACAGCCCTATTATCAAAGCAACCTTTAAAGAAAATTTTTTCAAGCTTAACCCTTTGCAAATTGCAACGGCAAAAGCGTCAGCAGAAACTCCAACACCTAGTAAAAGTATTGCATAAAAACTCATTATATCTCCCCTTAATATTTGATTTTGCAATCGTAAGGAAATACTATCATCTTTAAAATCATTAGTCAATGATTACATAATCCTTACAATAAGGTAAATTAGTTGATATTGCTATGAAATAAAGTATATAATTAATAGCTGATGGAGGTTATTATGAAAAATAGATTAAAAAAATTTTTATTTGTAACATTCTTAGGAACGACAGTGATACTTAATTCCTGTAATACTAAAAGCAAAACATCTGATGTTAAAGCGACTAGGTCTACAGAAAATAATATAAAAAACAATGAAATAATGGAAGAATATAGTACTAAAATAGATAGGGTAAGTGGTAAGAACAGATATATTACATCTATAAATTTATCAAAGAAAAATTTTAACAAGGCAAGTAATATTATCATTACCAGTGGAGAAGATTTCCCCGATGCAATTTCCAGTGGCTCGTTGTCTCAAGTTCTAAATGCACCAATAATTTTAGTGGATAAGGATATTACAACACAAGAGATAAAAGATGAAATTAAAAGATTAGAGCCTAAAAAAATATATATTGTTGGTGGAGAAAGTAAGGTTAGCGATGAATATATTAATTCGTTAAATATTGATTTTAAGAGAATATCAGGAAGTGACCGATATGAAACGAGTAAAGAAGTTTTAAAGGAATATGAGAAAATAAATAAAACCAATGCAGATAAAATAATTATTGCAGGTGGAGAAAATTATCCTGATGCTTTAACTGCAAGTTCATTATCAAAAGAGCTTCATATGCCAATGTTACTAGTAAACGGCAGCAATAATGAAGAATATATAGAAAAGGCAAAGTATGGTGTAGGATCTTTAAACTCTTTAGGTATAGACGATTTTTCAGGAAAGTTACTTTATGGAGCAAACCGATATGAAACTTCAGTAGCAGTAGCAAAATTTTTAAATATGTCCCATAATGAAATAATTGTAAGTAGTGGGTTAAACTATCCTGATTCACTTGTTTCGTCATCAATGGGTAAACCAATTATACTGGTAGATGATAAGGGATTTACTAGAGATGCTATAAAATATATAGGAGAAATATCACCAGAAAAAGTAATGTTCATAGGTGGAGAAAATTTATTGCCCATATATTTAGAAGATCAAATTATTGGTGGAATAGATAAAAATTTTGAGAGTGCAAAATTACCAACTCCTATGAAATCCAACGAAAAAGGTCAAGTAATGATACTTACATACCATGATGTTGGAGAAGAGGAAAAAAGGTATCAGAGAACACCTGAAGGATTGAAATATGATTTCTTAACCCTTTATAAAAAAGGATATTTACCTATTTCTATTAAGGATTATATGAGTGGAAATATTAATATTCCTAAAGGGTACACTCCTTATGTTATAACTTTTGATGATGGAAATCAGAATAAATTCAATATTTTACCAAATGGAGAAATTGATCCAGATAGTTCCTATGCATTATTAAAGGAAGTAGAGACTAAATTAGAGGAATTTAATCCTTATGCAACATTTTTTATAAATGGAGAAATACCTTTTAGACAAGAGGAGTATGTAGAATATAAATTTAAACTTATGATTGAAAGCGGTATGGATATTGGAAATCATACAATGAATCATATTGACTTAAAGAAGGAACCAGAAAAAATAGAGGAAGAAATAGGTTCTCAGAAGATAAACTTGGAGAAATATACACCAGAAGGGTATGAGGTTAATACATTGGCAGTTCCTTTTAGTGTAACCTTTTCAGGAGAGGAATATAATAGGGTTTTAAAAGGTAATTATAATGGAGTAGAATACAATAATATTGCAGTTGGAATTGGAGGGTGGAAACCCGATCAGTACCCAAATACATCGCAGTATAAATTATTGCCAAGAATACCAGGAACGAGAATTGATGTTGATGGATATGGAATATATGACTTTGTAGAATATTTTGATAATAATCCAAATGAAAGATATGTAAAATAATTGTTAGATATTTGAAAAGAGTAAAAATAGAACTTTACTCTTTTTTTATTTTATAGGAAAAGTTACAAAATTATTAAGCTTTTAAAAAGATATTTTATTCTAATACTATACAAGGTATAATATTAGTGAGGTGAAAGTGATGAAGAAAATTAAAATTTTAGGAATAATAACTTTATTATCCATTGTACTTGTGTCATGTAATGAAAAAGAAGAGTCTATGATGAGTAAAAGGGATACTAGTCGTAAAGTAGAAGAAACGATGGCTATAGAAAATGATTTAAAAGATAATATGATTAATGAAAGATTGAAAGAAGACGATATAGAGGATCTGTATGATTTACTAGATGATACAGGGGAAATTAAAGACAGAGATTTAAATAATGAATATGAGCTAGTAGAACTGGCAGAAGACTGGGTAACAGAGCTGGCAGAGATGAATATAAGCAATGAAGAAATTGCTAAATATACAAATGAGTGGTTAAAAACAGAAAATATAAAGGTTTCAAGATTCAAAGAAGTTTTTCCTAAATTAAATGATTATGCATTAGGACTGATTAGAAAAGATCCTAAAACCTTAGAACTATATAAAAATTCAGATGATGATAGAGATGAATTGTTAGATGATTTAACAATTGATGAGAATAGTTGGACTGAAATATTCAATGCAATAAATGCAACAATAAAATAGCTTTAAATTAAAACCTAAAATATTAATATTTTAGGTTTTTTCAATAAAAAAATTAAATTAGTATATAATATACTTTAAGATATAGATTATGGAGTGGAAAAATGATAGGAATAATTGATGTAGGCGGAGGTATGAAGGCGGTTTATAGTGCTGGAATCTTAGATTATTGTTTGGACAATAAAATTTATTTTGATTATGCTTTAGGTGTTTCAGCAGGAAGTGGTAATTTAGGCACATATACTGCAAGGCAAAGGGGTAGAAATTATATTTTTTATACGGATTACACATTTAGAAAAGAATATATGTCAGCAATTAATTTTTTTAGAAAGGGAGAGTACTGTGATTTAGATTATCCCTATTCGGTTTTATCCAATGAAGATGGTGAAAGTCCGCTGGATTATGATAGATTGATGAATTCTTCTACTAATTTAAATGTTGTTGCAACTGATGCAGAAACTGGTAAACCGGTTTATATAAATAGAAGTGAAATGAAGAGAAATGACTACTGGATATTTAAAGCTTCCAGTTCAATTCCCGTAGTCAGCAAACCATTTGAAAGAGATGGAAAAAGATACTATGATGGTGGAATAGCGGATCCTATTCCAATAAAAAAAGCGTTGGAAGATGGTTGTGAAAAAGTTGTAGTAGTATTATCAAGACCTAAGAACTTTAGAAAAAAATTAAGGAAATCAGATAAATTTTCTAAATTTATAATTAGGAAATATCCAAAAACAATAGAAGCAATTTATAGTAGGGCAAGTAGATATAATGAGGTATTAGAAGAATTGCTAAAAGATGAGAATATAAGGGAAAATGTACTAGTACTAGGGCCAGAAGATAACTTTGGAATAGATACTCTATCTAAAAATAAAGAAGCTTTGGAGAAAATATATAAAATGGGTTATGAGGACGGTGTATTGGTAAAGGAATTTTTAGGTTATAGATAAATCTATAAAGTTTTTTACTTGGAATTACCGCTATTGTTTTAACTCCTTAATAAATAAACTCTACTATAGAAAAAGAATAATTGAATTTAAAGATATAGTAAATGGAAGGTATAGTAATTGATATACATTAAATCGGTTTATTTTGAAGAAGATATAGAAGATAAATCTAGCTATGAATTTAAAATTCCATCAATAAAAGAATTTATAAATAATGGAAAAGAATTGAAATTTGATAGGGATATTACTTTTTTTGTTGGTGAAAATGGAATAGGAAAATCTACATTATTAGAAAGTATTGCAGTAGCCTACGGATTTAATCCAGAAGGGGGATCTAAAAATTTTAATTTTTCAACTAAGGATACACATTCAAAATTATTTGAACATATGATAATAAATAAAGCTCCTTATAAATCCAAAGATGGATTTTTTATAGATCGGAAAGTTTTTATAATGTAGCAACGAATATAGACGAATTGGGTTTATATGATAGCTATGGCAATGAGTCATTACATAATAAGTCTCATGGAGAAGCATTTTTGTCCTTAATAGAAAATAGGTTTTTTGGAAATGGACTCTA
>CAYFSP010000036.1:5313-15125 GCA_964345925.1 uncultured Gallicola sp.
TCTACATATCCGAATTCTGGTAAATATGTATTATTTCCTACAGATATAATAAATTCATAACCTAAATTTGTAGCAATTAAATGACCTTTCTCAAGCAAAGCTTTTCCCACTCCTTGGTTTCGGAAGTCTGGATGTACAACCAATGGACCTAAATTCAATATTACTTCATCTTTAACCATAGCTTTAGTAAAAAGAATATAACCTATTATCCTATTATCTTTTTCTGCTACTAAGGATAATTCAGGTACAAAGCTACAGCTTTTTCTTAATCGTTCAACTAATTTGTCATCATCTCCATGTTTAAATGGTGCATCTTTAAGAGATAAGGTGACTAAATTATATACTTCATTATAATCTTTACTTTCTTCTTGTCTTAAAATCAAAATTCACTTCCTCCACATAAAATCATATGACTTAGCATAAAATATGCTAAAATATCCAACAATTACCATAAAATACCTTAAGTCATCAGACTATTTTTATAGAATAACATAATTTCATAAATTACAATACTTATATATATTATATATAAAAAAACAATAAATTCATGATAAAATATAAAAAGAATAGTTAAAAGGAGAAAATTATGTTATTAATAAAGAATGGTCGCTTAGTAGATCCTAAATCTCAAAGGGATGAAGTTATAGATATTATTATAGATGAAGATATTGTTAAAGAGATTGGACATTTTGATGAATCCAAAGAATATGAAGAAATTATAGATGCTAAAGGAAAGATTATAGCACCAGGACTTATTGATGTACATGTACATTTTCGTGATCCTGGTTTAACTTATAAGGAAGATCTATTTACAGGTTCAGAGGCAGCTGCAAAAGGTGGTTTTACTACTGTTATTTGTATGGCAAATACAAATCCTGTAATAGATAATGAGAACACGTTAAAAGAATTTTTGGATAAAGCCAATAAATGTAAAATAAATGTAAAGACTGTAGCAACTATAACAAAGGGACTAAGGGGTAAGAAGATAGTTGATATGGATAAACTTTTAGACTTAGGTGCTGTAGGCTTTAGTGATGATGGAATCCCTATTATGGATACTGCATTATTATATGAAGCTATGAAAAAAGCTAAGGAACTAGATGTACCTTTGAGTATGCATGAAGAGGATCCAGCATTAATAGGATTTCCTGGGATAAATGAAGGCATTGTTACTAAAAAACTGGGAATAAAGGGAGCACCAAGGGTTTCGGAGAGTTCCATGGTCGCTAGAGATTCTATGCTTGCATTAGATATAGGTGCTAAAATTCATATGCAACATTTAAGCACTAAGGAATCGGTTGAAGTAATTAGATTTATAAAATCGTTAGGAGCAAATGTAACATCGGAAGTAACGCCGCAACATATTTCTCTAACTGACGAAATAATTTTGGAAAAAGGTACATTGGGGAAATTAAACCCTCCACTTAGAACGAAAGATGATCAAAAATCTATAATAGAAGGGTTAAAAGATGGAACTATAGACATGATAGTAACAGATCATGCCCCTCATAGCTGTAAGGAAAAATCGCTAGATATTACGAAAGCACCAAGTGGTTTAACAGGTTTAGAAACATCTCTTTCCGTTTGTGTAACATATTTAGTAAGGGAAAAACATTTATCATTGATGGAATTAATTGAGAAAATGACAATTAATCCAGCAAGATTATATAAACTTGACTCAGGTTATATAGAGGAAGGCAAGAAAGCGGATATAGTTATATTTGATGAAAATGATTCTTGGATAGTAAAGGATTTTAAATCTAAATCCAGTAATTCTCCATATATTGGAGAAAAACTTTTTGGAAAAATAAACTATACTATTTGTAATGGAAAAATAGTATATAGAGATGATGAAAACAGACTTTAGAAATTTCTAGAGTCTGTTTTTTATGGTAATTTATATGAGATATGAATAAATAAAAGATTAGTCTAAAATAATAGAAATTTACAAGAAATGCAGACAATAAAAATACCTATGGTATTTTATTTTAATAGTAAATAGGTATAAATTAAGAAAGTGAGTATTTTTAGTAATACTAAATTATAAAAACGTTTTCAAAAAATGGGGTGAATAGTTAGATTACTAAGAATATTGGCTTAGGTTTGAATATTGCACAAAGAATTGTTGAATTTATCGCTTAATTAATAAGAAGGTAATTTATGGGCAAAAAATTTGTACATCCATACATACCAAATGGAGCTCCAAAGATTTTGGAGAGAATGTTGGAAGAATTGGGAATAGAAAGTGCTGAGGATATTTTCAAGGAGATTCCAGAGCATTTAAGATTCAAAGGAAGAATGAATATTCCAGATCCTAAGCTTTCTGAATATGAATTGAAAAGACATGTGGAAGGTATTTTGAAGAAGAACAAAAGTGGTTCAGACTATATATCCTTCTTAGGGGGAGGAACTTGGGATCATTACGTTCCTTCTGTTTGTAACACCATTGGAAAAAGAGATGAGTTTTTAACTGCATATGTTGGAGATGCTTATTCCGATCATGGAAAGTATCAGGCATTATTTGAATCATGTTCTATGATTGGAGATTTGCTTGAAATGGATGCTGTTACTACTCCTACATATGATTGGGCAAATGCTATTGGAATTGCTTGTAGAATGGCGTCAAGAATAAATGGAAGAAAAGAAATACTTGTTGCAGGAAATATGAGTCCTTCAAGACTTTCTGTCGTTATAAACTACTGTAAACCTGATATTAAAATAATTGAAGTAGCTTATAATAGAGAAACTGGAATAATGGATTTAAATGATTTGAAAAACAAGATTTCAGATAAAACATCTGCAGTCTATTTTGAGAACCCTACATATTTTGGACCTGTAGAATTACAAGGAGAAGAGATTTCTAAGATTGCTCATGGAAATGGAGCTGAAGTTATAGTTGGAGCAGATCCTTCATCTTTAGGTGTTATTACTCCACCAGTAAGATATGGTGCTGATATTGTTGTTGGTGAGCTACAACCACTTGGTATTTCAATGCAATATGGTGGTGGACTTGCAGGATATATAGCTTCATCAGATGATAAAAAATATGTTGGTGAATATCCTACTTTACTATTTGGAATGACTACTACAACTGTGGAAGGTGAATATGGATTTGGTCATGTGTTCTACGAAAGAACTTCCTACGCTTCTAGGGAAAAAGGCAAGGATTTTATAGGAACATGTGCTGCTTTGCATGGAATTATTTCAGGGGTTTATCTTGCTTTAATGGGGCCTGCTGGAATGGAAGAGCTAGGAGAGGGAATTATGAAGCGAGTTTCCCACCTTAAGTCTGAACTAGAGAAAATCAAAGGTATAAAAGTTTTATTTGGTGATAATTTCTTTAAAGAGATCGTAGTTAATTTTGACGGAGCAGGTAAGACTGTAAAAGAGATTAACGATGGACTTAAGTCATATGGTATCTTCTGTGGAATTGATATTTCAAAGGAAAGTCAATATCCAGAGCTTGGTCAGTCAGCAATTTACGCAATAACTGAAAAACGAACTAAAGAGGATTTAGATATTTTAGTTAAAGCGTTAACGGAACTTTGTTAATCGGGTTTAAGAAAGGAGCTTAATATTATGAATAAAAAGATTGGTAAAGCTAGAGTAAGAAAAAACTTTCAACAAGCTCGTTGGGAAGAACCTATAATTCATGAATTGTCCAACCCAGGAGTTAGAGGTATAATACCTCCAAGAGTTGATCCACAAATAGATTCAAGAACAGATAATGTACTAGACAATTTAGGAAGTATGAGAAGAACTATTTCTCCTGAACTACCAGAAGTAGAGCAAAAAACGGTTTTATCTCATTGGCTAAGACTTTCTCAGGAGACTATGGGATCAAATATAGGTAATGATATAAGTGAAGGTACTTGTACAATGAAGTACAATCCAAGGATTAATGAAGATTTAGCATCTAACCCATTGTTTACTGATTTACATCCTATGCAAGATGACGATACAGTTCAAGGTATGCTTGAAATATATTATAAATTCCAAAACTTTATGAAGGAAGTTTCAGGAATGGATCATTGTAGTGTTCAGCCAGGTGGTGGAAACCATGCTGTATATACTGCAGCTTCTATGGTTAGACAGTATTGGGATAAAAAAGGAGAATTAGATCAGAGGGATGAAATAATTACTACAATATTCTCCCATCCATCAGATGCAGCAACACCGGCTACAGCAGGATTTAAAATAATTACAATTTATCCTGATGAAAATGGAATACCGGATATTGAAGCTATAAAAAATGCTGCTTCCAATAGAACAGCAGCAATATTTATGACAAACCCAGAGGATATTGGAATATATAATCCTAATGTGGATAAAATAGTAGAAATAATACATAATGTTGGAGGCTTATGTTTTTATGACCAAGCAAATGCAAATGCATTCCTAGGAGTTGCTAGAGCTAGAGAAGCAGGATTTGATATGTGTCATTTTAATGTTCATAAAACATTTGGTACACCACATGGCTGTTCAGGACCTGGAACAGGAGCATTTTGTTGTACAGATAAAATGTATAATTATATGCCAACTCCTTTAGTTAATTTTGACAATGAAAAATATTTTTTAGATTATGATGTACCAGATACTATAGGTCATATAAGGGATTATGTAGGAGTATCAGGAGTCGTGCTAAAAGCTTATGCATGGGTGATGAGTATGGGTCCAGACTATATGAGACAGGCAGCTGACATTTCAGTTATAAACAACAATTATCTTGAGAAGAAAATTCTTGCTATAAAGGGAATCACAAGTGCTTTCCAAAATAATGGAATAACTAGACAGGAACAGGTAAGATATAGTTTTGAAAATCTATACAAGGATACAGGATGTGGCACAGATGATGTAAATGCTAGAATAGTTGACTATGGAATTCCTAGTTATTGGACATCACATCATCCATATGTAATACCTGAGCCAATGACTTTAGAACCTTGTGAAACGTATTCAATAGATGATTTAGAAGAGTATGCAGCAGTTTTACAAGCTATAGTAAATGAAGCTTATGAAGACCCAGAAATACTTAAAAATGCACCATATCATTCATCTTCTCACAGAAGAAATGCTGTTGAAGAACTTGATAACCCAGATAAATGGGCGACTACATGGAGAGCTTATAAAAGAAAGATCTTAGATAAATAAATTAAAACCATGTAGGTTTTCCTACATGGTTTTATAAAGAAATAGTCTGCTTTATGGAGGCTTCAATGGAAAGAGAAAAAGGAATAAGAAAAATTGGATTAATAGTAAATCCAGTAGCAGGAGTAGGAGGATCAGTAGGCCTTAAAGGATCAGACGGTATAGAAATTCAAGAGATGGCCTTTAAATTAGGAGCCATTAAAAAATCCAACGAAAGAGCAAAAGTTGCTTTAAAGGAAATTTTAGCATATAAGGATAAAATTGAAATTTACACATATCCAAATGAAATGGGAGAAAATATATCTAGAGAATTAGGATTTAACACAAAAGTTCTAAAAGATGATATAGGAGATAAAACGACTTACTTGGATACTGAAAAAGCAGCAAGGGAAATGCTTGAACAGGAAGTTGATTTAATTTTATTTGCAGGGGGAGATGGAACTGCTAGAAATATTTATAATGCAGTAGGAAATAGTGTTTTAGTCCTTGGAATACCAGCAGGAGTAAAAATTCATTCAGCAGTATACTCTCTAAATCCTCAGTCGGCAGGTAAACTTGTAAAATTATTGCTAGATGGAGAAAAGGTGGAAACTCAAGAGGCGGAAGTAATGGATATAGACGAAGATGCCTTTAGAGAAGGTAGAGTAACAGCAAAACTATATGGATATCTATCAGTTCCCTATGAAAAAAGATATGTTCAAAATATGAAATCCGGTGGTGTAGCAGGAGAAAAAGTGGCATTACAAGGAATGGCAAATCATGTAATAGATGAAATGCAGGACAATATTTTATATATTATTGGACCAGGTACTACAACGAGGGGAATTTTAGAAAAGTTGGAATTAAAGTATACATTACTAGGAGTAGATCTTGTATATAATAAAGAAATAATTAAAAATGATGCTACAGAAAATGATATTTTAAAATATTTGGAAAAATATAGAAGAGGTAAAATTGTTGTTACTACAATTGGAGGGCAAGGTTATATTTTCGGAAGAGGAAATCAACAGATTAGTGCAAAAGTAATAAAAAAAGTAGGAAAGGAAAATATAATAATAGTTACGACAGAGGATAAACTTAACAGTAATTTCATGCAACCTTTAATTGTGGATACTGGGGAAGAAGATGTGGACGAATACTTAAAAGGATATTATAAAGTAATAGTGGGATTTGAAAATATGATTATGTATAGAGTTGGTTAGTAAAAAAACCCTTGTATTAAATACAGGGGTTTTATATTATCTTTTTCTAATACTTACATCTCCAGATGAAATATATTCAATTTTTCCATTTTCTTTTTCCACTTTCAATCTAAATTCATCATCAATATCTAAAGCGAGGGCATTCTCTAATTTATTTCCATGAATTATTGAAATATTTTCTCCAATTATCATAGATCGGTTTTTATATTCATCTAAATATTCTTTATCTTCTAAATTAGAATAATATTCAAAGAAATTATTTATAATATTTGCGATAATCTTATTTTTATAATCCTTTGGAGGATTGTTTTCAAATATTGTTCCTGCAGTTTGAGAGATATCTTCTGGAAAATCATTTTCTGGATTTGTTAAATTTAATCCTATTCCTAAAATGGCGTAACTTAATCCACCACCTTCTAAATCAAAAGAACCTTCTGTCAAAATACCGCATACCTTTCTTTCCTTTAGAAATATATCATTAACCCATTTTATTTTAGAATTTTCTCCCGTTATTTCATCTATTGACTTTGAAACTGCAACAGCCGCTGCCGTTGTAATATAAAGGGATTTACTTGCATGAATTCTTGGTTTTAACAATATGCTCATATAAATTCCTGAATTGGAAGGAGAATAAAAGGACTTTCCAAGTCTTCCCTTTCCCTTAGTCTGTTCTTGGGATATGACAGTAGTACCTTCTTCAGATTTATCAGCTTTAATCTTTAAATAATCATTTGTAGAGTCTACGGTTTTCAAAACTTCAATATTCATATTCCTATTTTTCAAGTATTTTGAAATACTCTGTTTCGATAGAATAAAGCTATCCTCTTTTAATGAATATCCTCTATTTTTAACTGAATCTATATCATAACCTTCAGATTTTAAATTATTTATTGCTTTCCAAATGGAATTTCTACTTACATTTAATTTTTTTGCAATTTCATTTCCTGAAATATATTCGCCTTTATTATTCTCTAAGAATAAAAGAACATTATCTTTAACAGTCAAATCCTTCTCCTTATAAATCTTATAAATATTATACTATAAGAAAAACAAATATATTTAAAGTAATTAGTTTATAAATTTTTTCACCCTATTTATTATAATATTTCCAATAGCAATTTTTATTAAATCAGGAATAATAAAAGGAACAGCACAAAGGGATAATGCTTTAACAATACCCATAGAAGCAGCTGAATCAGTATAGGCATATACAAACCATAATGTTCCAAATGCATAACATAGTATTAGACCTACTACCATTGATATAATTTGGTATATATTTTTCTTAGGAAGCAATTCCAATAATTTGCCTAAAACTAAAGCAATTATTAAAAATCCTACAAGATATCCACCAGTAGGGCCAACAATAGCAGAAACACCACTATTGAAGTTTGCAAAAACTGGAACTCCTAAAGCGCCAATAAGTATATAAATAAATATTGCAACAAAGCTTTTTATTGTACCTAATATTCCTACAGTTATAAATATAGCAAAGGTCTGTAATGTAAATGGGATTACCATTGGAATAGATATCCATGAACAAATACTTATAATTGCAATAAAAATAGCCATATATGTAATATCTTTCGTTTTAAATCTTTCTTTCATCATAATAATATAAAATCCTCCTTATTTTATAAAATTGTACCAGTGAAAAAACAATGTGTCAACTATAAAATTGTACAGGGTGACTATCCTGTGTTAATTTATAAATAGATTAAAAAAACTTAATACTATATAATGTCTAAAGGAGGAGATTAATGAGCGTTTATAAAACACCTATAATAAGCGGTATAGTGATTTCACTTGTACTAATATACTTGATTACAGTTCCAGTAGCCATATATCAGTATAGAAAATACAATGGAATAATGATTAGAAGAAATATTGTACTATTTTCTTTTATTATTTATATGGTAACAGCTTGGTTTATGACTCTTTTACCACTTCCAACATTTGAAGAAGTGGCTAATATGCCAGATATTATACCTAATTTAAAACCCTTTCTATTTGTTGAAACATTTTTAGAAAGAACTAAATTCACTTTGTTTGATGTAAAAACATGGTTGCCATCTTTAAAATCTTCAAGTTTTTATACAGTTGCTTTCAATGTTTTACTAACATTACCCTTTGGAGTATATTTAAGAAAGTATTTTAAGTTTTCAATGAAAAAGACTATTCTTTTTGGAATTTTACTAAGTTGTTTTTATGAGATAACACAGTATACGGGAATATATGGAATATATCCTAAAGCTTTTCGATACGCAGATATAGATGATGTAATAGTAAATACTTTTGGAACATTTTTAGGTTATGTAATTACACCAATACTGGAGAAAATACTTCCAAATGTGGATAAGGACAAGAAAGTAGTAGCAACAAATGTAAGAGCAGGTATTATTCGTAGAGCATTATCATACTTTGTAGATAGTTTAATTATTGGTTTCTTAAGTTTTGCAGTTTTACTATTCACTTCATTATTATTAAGGTATATTTTAGGAGTAAAGGAAAATTTAATTATATTTGAAAGTATTATTGTGTTTGCTACTTATTTAATATATTATATATTGATTCCACTGATTCATAATGGAAATACATTGGGAATGAATATATTAAAATTGAAATTAACAGATAATAATCTAAATATTCCTAAAAAGAAAAAAATAGTATTTAGGTATATACTTATATTATTAACATATAAGATAGATACAATATTTTATGAATTGATGAATACTGGTAACAATATTGGAAAATATACAAGTATAGCAGTTTCTAGTATTTCAAATATTTTAACAATTATTTTGTTGATTACAGCAATAATGACTTTAATTAAAAAGAAGGATTTAATATATTACGATAGAATTACAGGAACAAAAGTGATGATAAGTGAATAGGTGGTCATATTATGAATATGGAAGAAAAGATGTTAAATGGATTGCCCTATATTGCCAATGATGAAGAATTGAGAAAAAAACATAATTATGCTCAAAGAAAAACTTTTGAGTTTAATATGTCACTTCCTCATGACAAAATATTTAGAGAAAATATAATAAGGACTCTATTTAAAAAAGTGGGAGATAATTGTAATATAACTCCACCTTTTAATTGTGATTACGGTTGTAATATTACAATTGGAAAAAATTTCTATTCAAATTTTAACTTGACTGTATTAGATGTAGCAGAGGTTATTATTGGAGATAATGTAATGTTTGGGCCAAATGTTGGAATCTATACAGCGGGACATCCAATACATTATGATATGCGAAATAAAGGATATGAATATGGAATAAGAATTGAAATAGGAAATAGTGTTTGGTTTGGTGGTAATGTAGTAGTTAACCCTGGAATAAGAATTGGAGACAATGTAGTAGTTGGTTCTGGATCGGTTATAACTAAAGATATTCCAGATAATGTAATAGTAGCTGGAAATCCAGCAAGGATTATAAGGGAAATAACAGAAGA
>CAYFSP010000036.1:15225-17248 GCA_964345925.1 uncultured Gallicola sp.
CACCTATTTATCCTGTTATAGCTGATGATATTATTGAAAATACAGGAATTATGAGCGGTGAATTTTTAGAGATTGGATGTGGTGGAGGCCACCTTGGACTACAAATATTAAAGAATACGAATATGACAGGATATCTAATGGATATGAATCCAAAGGCTGTTGAATTAGCAGCTGGAAGAATTAAAGAGAAGGGATTTTCAATTAGAGCAAAGGCATTAGTTCAAGATGTACATAGTTTGGAATTTTCCGATAATTCTATGGATTTAGTATTAAGCAGAGGGTCTATGGGTTTTTGGCAAGATATAGAAAAGGCATTTATGGAAATTTGGAGAGTTTTAAAAGTAGGTGGAAAAACATATATAGGAGGAGGTTTAGGAAATTTAGAAACACAGAAGATAATAAGGGAAAAAATGAAAGATATAGATAAAGATTGGCCTAATTCCGTAAAGAGAAATCAAAATCTAATTTCAAATGAGGAATTCAAGAGTATATTTGGAAAATTGGGATATAAATATGAAATTAAGGATACATTGGAGAGTGGAAGGTGGATAATATTAGAAAAAACAGATTAGAAAATAATTTGTTGAAAGGTAAATGGAAAGAAAATTGGAAATATATAGTCTTATTTATTATTCCAATATTATTGTTTTTTATATCATTTACAGTTGGACAGTATTCTATCTCTATTAAAGATTTAGTGAAAACATTTTACTACCATTTTACAGATCCTAGTAGAATTATTGATGCTAATATGGAAACTGTACTTTTTAATGTAAGGCTACCAAAGGTTATTGCTGTTTTATTAGTAGGTGGAGGTTCTATTGTAAAAAATGAAAATGGAAAAATCACAGTAGGCCCTGAAAGTGTCGGTTATGAAATAACAAAAAAAGCTTTAGTATTCGGTGGTGATACTATAACTGCAACTGATATAGCTGTTAAATTCGGTTTAGTGGATTTAGGGGATAGGAGCAAAACCGATTCAATAGATGAGGATTTAGCAAAAAAAGCATTTGAAGTAATGAAAGAAATGGTAGAAGATAGTTTAGACAATATGAAATTATCAAATGAAGATGTAAATGTAATATTAGTAGGTGGTGGTTCAGTAATATTACCAGAAAAACTAGAAGGAGCATCTTCAGTTAACAAGCCGAATTATTTTTCAGCAGCAAATGCAATAGGTGCAGGTATATCAAAAGTTAGTGGAGTTTATGATAAACTTGTAGATTATGATAAAATCTCTAGAGAAGAGGCGTTGGAATTAGCAAAGAAAGAGGCTATAGAAAATTCAGTAAAAGCAGGTGCAATAAGAGAAACAGTTGTTATTGTAGATATTGAAGAGACGACTTTAGCATACCATTCTGGAAATACTGTAAGGATAAAAATAAAGGCAGCAGGAGATTTTAAATAGAAAAAATTTAAGTAGGCATATTTAATATGTCTACTTTTTTAATATAATAACAATGGTTTAAAATACCTTTTAGGGGTATTAAATATATAATGAAATTTTAGGAGGAAATTATGCACAATATAGATTTAGTAGTTACTTTAACGGCTCATGAAAGGGATTCTAATAATGTTACAATAGCATTTACAATGGGAATGACGGCAGCAAAAAAAGGATATGATGTAGAATTACTATTACTTTCCGATGCAGTACATTTAGCATCTAAGGGATACGGAGACAAAATAGATATAGGTGAACCTTTTAAACCAGTTAAGGAATTATTGCCAGAGTTTTTAGAAGCAGGAGGAAAATTAAAAGTATGTTCTGCTTGTATGAAACATAATGGGGTTTCAGAGGATAATTTAGTAGAAGGTGCAGAGGTTATTAATGCAGATTATGTTGTAGATGCAATAATGGAAGGTAAAAAATCATTACAATTAAATTAGAAATAACAAAAATCTAGTGAGATAATCACTAGATTTTTCTGTTTAAACTATAATTTTTTATACTCTTGTCTTTTTAATATGGAATGGCAACTCTTTTTTAGACAGTTTTATACCGAACAGAAATAACTATGCA
>CAYFSP010000037.1:0-17092 GCA_964345925.1 uncultured Gallicola sp.
TTTAATTTAAAAAGGCACCTCATATGAGTGCCTTTTAATATTATCAATTCTATTTAATTTTGTCAACCCTTTTTTACTTGTTCTTTACTTATTTTTTTCTTAGGACTTATAAACTATTACTGGAGTGTCTATTTTTACTTCTTCGTATATAGTTTTTACTTTTTCGTAAGGTATGTTTATACATCCTCTTGATCCTGCAGCTGTTTTATATAGTTCTCCTCCAAAGCTTGATTGCCATGACGCATCATGCATTCCTATATTTGACCAGTTAATTGGTAACCAAAACGCAACTGGACTACTATAGTTTTCTCCTGTAAGGTTCCTGTTGGTTTCCCTTGACCAAACTTTAAATGTTCCTGTTGGTGTTTCTCTATCTGCTGTTGGCCTTCCTGTTATTACATCTGTCTCTAAAACCAATGTACCTTCTTTGTAGAACCATAGATGCTGTCTTGTTAAGTCTATTTCCACATATGTTTCACCTATATCATTTTCTTTTCGACTTAATCCCTTTTGTTTGTACTCAGGTGTTATGGTTTCTGTTTTACCTGTTTCTAAATATTTTATTAATTCTCCTGTTGTCTTGTCCACATCCATTTGCCATCCATAGATTCCACCTTTTACTTCAACATCACCTACTCCTGTTGCTTTAAATATTCTATCTTTGCCAAATGTATCATATTTTTTCGCTAGGCTTGAAACGTATTCTCTTGCTTTATCCCTGTTTAGTACGTATTCTCCATCGTTATTATCATATAGTGCCATTAAGGCATCATCTGATAATTCTTCTTTTCTATCATCAAAATCAAAAGTAATTTTTAAATTGAATAAACTTTTCTTTAGCGCTAATTCTTCTTTTAATTTAGCATCGTCTTCTTTTATTTCCGGCTTTAAGTATTCTTCTTCTAATTCTAATTTATCTTCTTTTGTTAGAAAGGATTTTAATATTGACTCCTTAAATTTTTCTAAATCTAATTCGTCTCCCTCTTTCTCTTTTACTATTTCAAATTCTTCACCTACTAATTTCACTTTTGCATTTTCCATTTTTTCTACATTTTTATTTATTGGTGAATTATCTATTTTTTCTTTTAATTTCTCTTCATTGTATTTAGGATTATATTCCACTTTATAATCATAGTCTTTAAATATGCTTACTGGCCACGTTATAGGGTTTTGCTTTATATCCACATTTGTTTTTGTCTCTAAACTATATTCTATATCCTCTGCTGATATTCTATCACTTTTATTGTTTCTTCCGTTTATCTCTAATGAATAGTCATCATAGTTACTATTTAATATTTCTTTTTTATTTGTCATACCTACTGTGTTGCCATTTATTTTTGTTTTTGGATATGATTTTACTGCAAACAATGCAACTCCTATTATATATATTGCCAATATAACTACTAATATTATTACAATTTTTTTCTTCAACTAATCACCTTCTTTTCTTTATCTATTCATTATAACATATTTTTTTATGCAATAAAAAAACTACTTCAATGAAGTAGTCTATTTTACTGATCTTGAGTAGAACTCAACTATGAATGAATCTGTAATTTCTACAGGTATTTCTTCTCTTTCTGGCATTCTATCAAGTTTCATTTTGAAACCGTCCATCTTTGTTACATATGGTAATGAATAACTGAAATTAGCTTCAAAATTATCTTTGAACATTTCATTTTTTCTAGATTTTTCTCTTAATTCTAGTTCATCACCTACTGATACTGCGTATGATGGTATATTAACTTTTTTACCATTTACAAGTATATGTCCGTGTACTACCATTTGTCTTGCTTGTCTTATTGATGAAGCAATTCCTGATCTATACACTAAGTTATCTAATCTAGTCTCTAACATTTTAACTAATGCTTCACCTGTTGGTTCTTGTGAGCTATGAGCTTTTTGTACATAAATTTTAAATTGTTTCTCCATTACGCCATAGTATGCTCTTAGTCTTTGTTTCTCTAGTAATTGTCTTCCGTACTCTGTAAGTTTTTTATCTTCTCTTCCTAAGCCTTTTCCCATTCTTTTTTCAGCTTTTGGATGTCCTGATACATTTAATCCTAGTCTTCTTGCTTGTTGGAATCTAGGTCCCATCATTCTTGCCATGTTTAAATTCTCCTTAAAATTATTTGCCGCGGATAATTTTAAGCCATAAATATCTTATAAATTCTTTACCCTTTTGTCAAGTACTTTACAGACAAAAAAGGGATTAATAATTAACCCCTGGTTTAGTCTACTAATTCTAGGATACACATTTCAGCACTATCACCTTGACGTGGTCCTAATTTTAAAATTCTAGTGTAGCCACCATTTCTATCTTCATACTTTGGTGCAATTTCTTCGAATAATTTATGTGCTACTTCATCTTTATATATATAAGCCAATGCTTGTCTTCTAGAATGTAGATCTCCTTTTTTACCAAGAGTTATCATTTTTTCTGCTACTCTTCTAGTTTCTTTAGCTCTTGTTACTGTTGTTTCAATTTTACCATTTTCAAATAAAGATTGTACTTGGTTTCTTAGCATACTATCTCTATGTTCTGTTCTTCTTCCAAGTTTTCTCAAATTAGACATATTATCCCCCCTTTAAGCTTCTTCTTCGTCTGCAAATAAAAGTCCCATTCCATGAATTTTATTTTCAACTTCTTCTAATGATTTTTTACCAAAATTTTTAATTTTGCACATTTCATCAGTAGTTTTGGATATAATATCTCCTACTGTATCAATTCCTGCTCTTTTTAAACAGTTGAAACTTCTTAGAGATAAATCTAATTCTTCAATGCTTATGCTGTATAACTCATCTTTATTTACTGTATCTTCTGTTTCCTCTTCTTCTTCAAGGATACTATAATCAGGTAATGCTATGAATAATTCTAAATAATTAGTTAATATACTAGCTCCCTCTGATACAGCTTCTTGTGGTGATAGAGTTCCATTTGTCCAAACTTCAAGTTCTAGTTTTTCCTTGTTGGATACCTGTTCTATTACTTCAAAGTTCACCTTTGTTACCGGTGTAAACGATGAATCTATAGCTATTACACCTATTGCATCATCTTCAGATTTATTTAAATCAGATACTCTATATCCTTTACCATTTTCTATATCCATAGTCA
This sequence comes from uncultured Gallicola sp., assembly GCA_964345925.1. Taxonomy (GTDB): domain Bacteria; phylum Bacillota; class Clostridia; order Tissierellales; family Peptoniphilaceae; genus Miniphocaeibacter. The sequence goes on from CAYFSP010000037.1 coordinate 3,116, forward strand.
TTTTTAAATGTGCATCTTCATTAAGAGTTGCTATATAATGATCTGGGTTAGAAACCTCTAGATTTGTATCTAATTCTATATCCTTCGCTGTGAAAATATGAGGACCCTTAATATCTATATTTAAAGTTACAGGTTCTTCAGAATGATTTTTAATTGATATTCCTTTTATATTAAGAATCATTTCTGAAACATCTTCCATCATGCCTTTTACTGTAGTAAATTCATGTAGTACATCTTCTATACTAATCTTAGATACTGCAGCTCCTGGTAATGATGATAGTAATACTCTTCTTAAACTATTACCTAATGTTATTCCAAAACCTCTGTCTAATGATGTAACTATAAATTTTCCATAATTGTTCTCTTCATTTATATCTGCTATTTCTATTTTAGCATTTAAATTTTCTGTCATAGACAATAACCCTCCTATTGAAGTCTATTGTTTAGTTGAAGTATATTGTGATTAACAATTTCCTCAAGCATAGTACAACAATTACACAATGTTTCTATTAAACTCTTCTTCTCTTAGGTGGTCTACAACCATTGTGTGGAACAGGTGTAACATCTTTAATTAAACTAATTTCCAATCCCGAAGCTTGTAATGATCTTATTGCAGCTTCTCTTCCTGATCCAGGTCCTTTAACATATACTTCTACAACTTTTAAACCATGTTCCATAGCTTTTTTAGCCGCTTCTTGTGCTGCTTCTTGTGCCGCAAAAGGAGTAGACTTTTTAGAACCACGGAAACCTAATTGACCAGCTGATGCCCAAGATAATAAATTACCTTGTAAATCAGTTAAACTAACCATAGTGTTATTAAATGAAGACACTATATGTGCTTGACCTTTTTCAATGTTTTTTCTTTCTCTTCTTCTTACACGACCTTGTTGTTTTTTAGTTGCCAATTAACTCGCCTCCTATCTACTTATTCTTTTGAGCTATTTTCTTAGGACCTTTACGAGTTCTTGCATTGTTCTTCGTATTTTGTCCTCTTACAGGAAGCCCTCTTTTATGTCTAATTCCTCTATAGCAGTTGATCTCTTTCAATCTTTTTATATTCATAGCAACTTCTCTACGTAAGTCACCTTCTATTGTATACTTGTCTAATTCTGTTCTTATTGATGATAATTCAGCTTCGGTTAAGTCTTTAACCTTAGTACCAGCATCAACACCAACAGTTTTTAGAACTTCTAATGAACGTTGTCTACCTACACCGTAAATTGCAGTTAAACCAATTTCTATTCTTTTTTCTCTAGGTAAATCTACCCCAGCAATTCGAGCCACTCTTAATTGTACCTCCTTAACCTTGTTTTTGTTTATGTTTAGGATTGTCGCAAATAACCATTACTTTGCCTTTTCTTTTAATGATTTTGCACTTTTCACAAATTTTTTTAACTGATGATCTTACTTTCATGTTAACCTCCTACTACTTGTTACGCCAAGTTATTCTTCCTTTAGTCAGATCATATGGTGATAATTCCACTATTACCTTATCACCTGGAAGAATTCTAATGTAATTCATCCTTAATTTTCCAGAGATATGTGCTGTTATTTCATGACCATTATCTAGTCGAACTTTAAATATTGTATTAGGTAACGCATCAGTTACTCTACCTTCTACTTCTATTATATCCTTCTTGGACATTAGTTAATGAACCTCCTCTTTGTTCACAAAAGCATTAAGCATCTTTCTGATCTTACAATCGTTAATATCTTCATCGATATTTAGGATTGTATTAGTCTTTTGTAAATGCATAATCTTTTTTTTCTTTGGTTTTTCTATTTTCCGTTTTTTGCCATCAACTACCAATACATGGGACTTGTCCACATAATCTAAAATTATTTGAACTCTTCCTTTATCTCGACCTTTTAAGGCAATAACCACTTGACCTTTTACTAATTCTTTGTATTGGTCCATAATTTTCTCCCGAAAGAATTACTTATTATCTAGATGATTTTTTATTATTTCAAAAACTTCATCTACAGGAAGGGTACCATCAACATCGAAGATTAAATTTAAATCATTATAGAAACCAATTAATGGCTCTGTTTGATTTTCATATACTTCGATTCTATTTAGTACTGTTTCTTCCTTATCATCGTCTCTTTGGATTATTGATTTATTTCCACATACATCACAGACTCCATCTACTTTAGTTGGGTTGTTATCTACATGGAATGTAGCGCCACAGTTAGTACAAACTCTTCTGCCAGCTAGACGCTTAACTAGAATGTTCTTATCAACTTCTATATTAATAACTTCATCTAGCTTAATATTTCTTTTTTCTAATCCTTTTTGTAATTCATTTGCTTGTCCGATTGTTCTTGGAAAACCATCTAATAGAAATCCATCTTTACAATCATCTTGATCTAATCTATCCCAAACTAGGTCTACGGTTAATTCATCTGGTACAAGTAATCCTTTATCCAGATAGTCCTTAACCTTTTTCCCTAATTCTGTTTGTTCTTTAATGTTTTTTCTAAATATATCTCCAGTGGAAATATGCACTATATTGTATTTTTCAACAATTTTATAAGCTTGAGTTCCTTTACCTGCCCCTGGAGGCCCTAATAGTACCAATCTCATATTCAATCTCCTATTTATTTAAGAAACCTTTATAATGTCTCATTGTTAACATAGATTCTATTTGTTTAATAGTCTCTAATATTACTCCTACTACTATTATTAATGATGTACCAGCAAATAACATATTTAAATCTAATGTAAAGTTTACTAAGAATGGAACTGTAGCAATTATAGCTAATATAACAGCACCTATTAATGTAATTTTACCTGAAATTCTTTGTAAATACTCACCAGTTGGTTTACCAGGTCTAATTCCTGGAATAAATCCACCATATTGTTGTAAGTTTTTAGCGTATTCCACTGTATTAAATTGTACTGCACTGTAGAAATAAGCAAAAACTATTATTAGGAACAAGTTAACTATACAATAAAGTATAAGTCCACTCCAAGTGTTCATACCAAATAGAAAATCTACCCATTTTGGTCTTGTAGCACCAAATAGTCCTATGATTGTTTGTGGTAATTGTAATATAGATGATGCGAAAATTACAGGCATAACTCCTGACATATTAACCTTTACAGGTATATGTGTGGACTGTCCACCGTACATTTTTCTACCAACTACTCTTTTTGCATATTGTACAGGAATTTTTCTTTCACCTTGGTTAATTTCAATGACAATTACTAGTATTGCTATGGAAACTAGCACAAGAATTGCTAATGCCCACCAAGTAAGTACTCCTGCCTGTCCTTTTTGAATCATAGTCTTAATGGAGTTAGGAACCCCAGATATGATACCAAAGAATATTATTATTGATATACCATTGCCTATTCCTTTTTCAGTGATCATCTCACCTAACCAAACTAAAAACATTGTTCCAGCTACTAAGGTTAAAAGCATGATTATTTTTGAAAAAGCAGATCCTGTTGCAACAGCTTGACCAAATAATATATTTACAACTGCATAAGCTTGAATAAATGCTAATATTACACCTATAATCTTAGTGTATTTACCCATTTTTCTCTTACCTTCTTCACCATCTCTTGCCATTTCCTCAAGTCTAGGAATTGCAATAGTAAGTAATTGAGTAATAATGGAAGCTGTAATATATGGATAAATACTAAGAGCGAATATTGTCATACCTTGAAGACTTCCTCCACCAAGGGAGTTAATCATTGCAAGCAGTCCCATTTCATTACCTGACATAACCTCTTTTACCATATTAGCGTTCATAAACGGAACAGGTATTGTATTTCCTAGTCTAAATATTACTAGCATTAAGAAAGTAAAAATAAGTTTTTTTCTAACCTCTTCTACTTTCCAAGCATTTTTCAATGTTTGAAGCATTATATCACCTCAGCCTTTCCTCCAGCCTTAGTAATTTTCTCTTCTGCACTTTTAGTGAATTTTTGTGCTTTTATAGTCAAGTTCTTTTCTAACTCACCGTTACCCAAGATCTTAACTCCATCTTTTGCTCTCGATTTTTTAATAACACCAGTTTCTAATAGAAGTTCCGGAGTTACCACTGTACCATCTTCAAATTTATTTAAAGTAGCCACATTAACTTCAGCATATTGTTTTGCGAAGATATTTGTAAAACCTCTCTTAGGCAATCTTCTAAATAATGGCATTTGACCCCCTTCAAATCCTGGTCTTACACCACCGCCAGATCTAGAGTTCTGTCCGTCATGTCCACGTCCAGCAGTATGTCCTAAACCTGAACCATAACCTCTACCAACTCTTTTCTTAGCTTTTACACCACCACCATTTGCTGGTTTTAAGTCATGTAATTTCATAGTACACCTCCTTATTATTTAACTTCTTCTATTTCCAACATAAATCCTACTTGATCTAGTTTACCTCTAGTTGAAGGTGAATCTTCTAATTCCACAACATCACCAATCTTCTTAAGTCCTAGTGCATCAATAGTCTTAATATGTTTTTCAATTCTACCAATTCTGCTCTTTTTAAGAGTTATTTTTAGCTTACTCATTATTTATAAGCCTCCTTACCCTAAAATTTCTTGAACAGACTTTCCTCTTAATTTAGCAACATCTTCTGCTCTCTTAAGATTTTTAAGTCCTTCCATTGTAGCATTTACTATATTTCTTGGGTTTGAAGTTCCAAGAGATTTAGAACGAATATCCTTTATTCCTGCTAACTCACATACGTCACGAACAGGTCCACCTGCTATAACTCCTGTACCTTCGTAAGCTGGTTTTAAGAATACTTTTCCAGCGCCAAAAATTCCAATGATTTCATGAGGAATAGTTGTTCCTACTAGAGGAACTCTAATTAAGTGTTTCTTAGCATCTTGTACACCTTTTCTAATTGCTTCTGGTACTTCTTGTGCTTTACCTGAACCAATTCCTACAAGACCATTTTTATCACCAACTACTACTATGGCACTAAATCTAAAGTTTCTACCACCTTTTACAACTTTTGTAACACGGTTAATAGCAACTACTCTTTCTTCTAATTCCAAACCTTCTACATTATTTGTTAAAAGTTCCAATATTTTACCTCCTCGCCCTAAAATTTCAGACCAGCTTCTCTGGCACCTTCAGCTAATTCTTTAACTTTTCCGTGATATAAATATCCAGATCTGTCAAAAACAACTTCTTTGATTCCATTGTCTAAAGCTTTCTTGCCTAATGCCTCGCCTACTTTTTTAGCCGCTTCCTTGTTAGAAGTGCTATCTAAAACACCTTTAAGATCTTTATCTAATGTTGATGCAGATACTAATGTTTTACCAGCTATATCGTCTATAATTTGTGCATATATATTTGTATTGCTCTTATATACATTTAATCTTGGCTTTTGAGGAGTACCTGAAAGTTTTTTTCTAACTCTTGAATGTCTTGCTTTTCTATTTGCTTCTTTATTAATTTGCTTTAACATAGTCTACTCCTTTCTACTTACCAGTTTTACCAACTTTACGTCTAATATATTCGTCAGCATAACGAACACCTTTACCTTTATATGGTTCTGGTTTTCTATAGTCTCTAATATTAGCTGTAAAATTACCAACTTTTTGTTTGTCAATTCCTTCAACAATAATTGTGTGAGCATCTGGAACTTCAACTTTAATTCCCTGTGGATCCTCAACTTCTATTGGATGAGAATATCCTAGGTTTAAAGTAAGTTTATTACCAGCTTTAGCTGCTCTATATCCTGTACCTTCTATAATTAATGTTTTTTTGTATCCTTCTGTAACACCAACTACCATATTATCAATTAAAGATCTTGTTAATCCGTGTATTGATTTATGGTTTTTATTATCTGAAGGACGGGAAACAGTAATTATATTATTATCTATATTAATAGTCATATCCTTATCTAGTTGTTGAGCTAATTCACCTTTTGGTCCTTTAACTTGTATAAGGTTAGCGTCGTTAACCTTAACTTCAACACCAGCAGGAATCTCTATTGGCTTTAATCCAATTCTTGACATGGTTACCTCCTAATTAAATATTATCTGTTACCATACGTAACAAATAACCTCTCCACCTATACTTTCTTTTCTTGCAACTTTATCAGTTACAACCCCTTTTGATGTAGAGATTACCGCTATACCAAGTCCTCCTAGAACCTTTGGTAATTCATTAGATTTAACATAAACTCTAAGTCCTGGTTTAGAAATTCTCTTAATACCAGAGATTACTCTTTCTTCTTTTGGACCATATTTTAAATCTAAAGTAATAATGCCTTGTTTATCATCTTCTGTAACATTAAATCCATCTATAAAACCTTCATCAAGTAATATTTGTGCTACGTCTTTCTTCATTTTTGATGCAGGGATTTCCACTGATTTATGCTTTGCATTGTTTGCATTTCTTATTCTTGATAGCATATCCGCTATAGGATCAGTCATCATAAAAGCTTCCTCCTCTCTAATTTTACCAGCTTGCTTTTCTTACGCCTGGGATTTCGCCTCTATAAGCCAATTCTCTAAAGCATATACGACAAATTCCGTATTTTCTTAAGTAAGCATGAGGTCTACCGCAAATTTTACATCTATTGTAAGCTTGTGTACTAAATTTAGCAGGTCTTTGTTGTTTTGCAATCATTGATTTTTTTGCCACTATATTCCTCCTTAAACTACTTCTTGAATGGCATACCCATAAGCTCTAAAAACTTCTTAGATTCTTCATCTGTATTAGCTGTAGTTACTATTACTATATCCATTCCTCTTATTTGATCTACCATATCGTATTCAATTTCAGGGAAAATTAATTGTTCTTTAATTCCTAATGAATAGTTTCCTCTACCATCAAATGCTGATGATGAAACTCCTCTAAAGTCTCTAACTCTAGGTAATGAAATACTAACTAACTTGTCTAAGAAGTCATACATTTTCTGTCCTCTTAGCGTAACTTTAACACCAATGCTCATCTCTTCTCTTAATTTGAAGTTAGCAATTGATTTTTTAGCTTTTGTAACTACTGGAGCTTGTCCTGTAATTGTTTCTATTTCTTTAACTGCACTTTCAACAGCTTTTGGATTATCTTTTGAAGAACCTAGTCCTATGTTAAGAACAATTTTGTTCAACTTAGGAACTTCCATAACATTTCTATAACCAAAGCTTTCAGTTAATGCAGGAATAACTTCATTTCTATATTTTTCTAATAATCTGGAAGTCACTCAAATACCCCCTCTTAACTATTTAATTTCTTGACCGCTTGCTTTGCTAATTCTAACTTTTGTACCATTTTCAACTTTGAATCCTACTCTACTGCCTTTTCCAGCTTTAGAGTCGAAGTACATAACATTAGAAATATCAATAGGTCCTTCTGACTTTTGAATTCCGCCTGGACTTTCTGGTCCTCTTGGTTTTTCATGTTTAGTTTGTATATTAACGCCTTCAACGATAACTTTGTTAGTTTTTGGGTAAGTTGCTAAAACTTTACCTTTTTTACCTTTATCTTTTCCAGCTACTACTATTACCATATCATTTGTTTTAATTTTCATTTACATACACCCCCAACTATAACACTTCAGGTGCTAATGAAATAATTTTCATAAAGTTTCCAGCTCTTAATTCTCTTGTAACAGTACCAAAAATTCTAGTACCTACTGGATTTTTATCATCTTTTATTATAACTGCCGCATTATCATCAAATTTAATGTAACTGCCGTCAGATCTTCTAACACCTTTTTTAGTTCTTACTATTACGGCTTTAACTAATTCGCCTTTCTTAACAACTCCACCAGGCGTAGCAACTTTAACTGAACAAACTACTATATCCCCGATTTTAGCGTACTTTTTGTTAGTACCTCCTAAAACTCTTATAACTAGCAGTTCCTTAGCGCCTGAATTGTCTGCGACTCCTAAATGACTTTCTGTTTGAATCATTTAACTTCTCCTTTCTAGTTATAAGATTTATTTAGCTTTTTCAAGGATTTCAACTAATCTCCATCTTTTTTCTCTTGATAGAGGTTTAGTTTCCATTATTATTACTTTATCTCCAGCATTACACTCATTGTTTTCATCATGAGCCTTGAATTTAGTTGTTTTCTTAATTTGTTTTTTATATAGTGGATGAGTAACAAATGTGTTAACTGCTACTACTATAGTTTTATCCATTTTATCAGACACAACTGTACCAGTTATGGTTTTTCTTTTATTTCTTTCCATAATGGATTATGCCTCCTTCCCAATATTAAGTTCGCGTTCTCTTACGATTGTCTTAATGCGGGCTATATCTTTCTTAACTCCACCTATTCTCATTGGGTTATCTAGTTGCCCTGTAGCCAATTGAAAACGTAAGTTAAATAGTTCAACTTTTAAATTCTTTAATGAATCTTGTAATTCATTATCAGACATTTGTCTAATTTCATTAGTTTTCATCAGCTTCACCGTCCTTATCTGTATTATCACGAGCTACGAATTTTGTTTTTATAGGTAATTTGTGTGCAGCAAGTCTCATAGCTTCTCTAGCTATTTCTTCTGAAACCCCTGACATTTCAAATAAAATTCTACCTGGTTTTACAACAGCTACCCAGTACTCAGGTGATCCTTTACCGGAACCCATACGTACTTCTGCTGGTTTTTCTGTTACTGGCTTATCTGGAAATACTTTTATCCAAATATTACCGCCTCTTTTTATATATCTAGTCATCGCACGTCTTGCTGCTTCTATCTGATTAGATGTCATCCAACAAGGTTCTAAAGCTTGAAGAGCGTATTCTCCATAAGTTATTGTATTACCCTTATGTGCTTTACCTGTCATTCTACCTCTATGAACCTTACGGTATTTAACTCTTTTAGGCATTAACATAGATTATTCCTCCCTCCTAGCAAATTAATTACTTTTTGCTTGAACTTGCTTATTGTTTCTCTTAGCATTAAAGTTCTTGTTATTTCTTCTATTATTTCTTCTCTTATCTTTAATTTCTGGTAACACTGCTTCTTTCATTCCTGGAAGTACTTCACCTTTGTATAACCAAACTTTAACTCCAAGTTTTCCATAAGTAGTATCAGCTTCAGCAAAACCATAATCAATATCAGCTCTTAAAGTTTGTAGAGGAATTGTTCCTTCGCTATAACCTTCAGTTCTAGCCATGTCAGCTCCGCCTACCCTTCCAGATATTGAAGTCTTAATACCTTTTGCTCCTGCTCTCATAGATCTTTGAATAGCTTGTTTCATAGCTCTTCTGAAAGATACCCTTCTTTCTAGAGAAGCTGCTATATTTTCAGCTACTAATTGAGCATTTAAATCTGGTCTTCTAATTTCTTCAACGTTGATAATAACTTTTTTGCCAGTTGCTTTTTCTATTTTACTTCTTAATACCTCTACTCCAGAACCTTGTCTTCCTATTACCATTCCAGGTTTTGCAGTATTGATAGTAACTTTTATTTTATTAGAAGCTCTTTCGATCTCTATGTCAGAAACTCCTGAAAGATAAACCTCTTTTTTAACTAGCTCACGAATTTTATGGTCTTCTACTAATAAATCGCCAAAATCTTTTTTATTCGCAAACCATTTAGAGTTCCAATCTTTTATAATACCTACTCTTAACCCATGAGGATTAACTTTTTGACCCATTCTCGCTCGCCTCCTTAATCTCTTTCCTTAACAACAATACCAATATGGCTTGATCTCTTTAATATAGGATAAGCTGCCCCTTTAGCTTTAGGTCTCCATCTTTTCATAACTGGAGCCTCATTTGCATAAGCTTCAGAAACATATAGCATATCTCTATCTAAATCAAAGTTGTGCTCAGCATTGGCAATTGCTGACTTTAATACTTTCTCTAACAATCTCGCTCCTCTTTTAGGAGTAAACTGAAGGATTGCAAGTGCCTCATTGACATTTTTCCCTCTAATTTCCTTACAGATGAAGTTAACTTTTAGAGGTGCAATTCTCTCATATTTTGCAATAGCTTTCGCTTCCATGATAATAATACCTCCTTAATTATCTTAACTTGCTGCCCTTTTCGTTCTTGCCAGCATGTCCTCTGTAAGTTCTAGTTGAAACAAACTCACCTAATTTATGTCCTACCATATCTTCTGTTATATAAATCGGTAAATGCTTTCTACCGTCGTGTACAGCAATTGTATGTCCTACAAATTGTGGAAATATTGTAGAACGACGAGACCAAGTTTTAACAACTTTTTTATTACTTGATTCGTTTAACTCTTCTATCTTCTTAAAAAGATGGTCATCACAAAATGGTCCTTTTTTAACGGATCTTCCCATTAAAACCCCTCCTCTTTCTACTTAGTTCTTCTTCTAACTATATACATGTTAGATTTTTTGTTTTTCTTTCTAGTTTTTAAACCTAAAGCTGGTTTACCCCAAGGAGTTGATGGCGCAGGACGTCCTACTGGAGCCTTACCTTCTCCACCTCCGTGTGGATGGTCTACTGGGTTCATCGCAGATCCTCTTACATGAGGTCTTTTGCCCATATGTCTAGTACGGCCAGCTTTACCTATAGTAACTAATTCATTACTTAAGTTTCCAACTTGACCTATAGTTGCACGACATTCTTGAAGAACTAATCTAAATTCTCCTGAAGGTAATCTTAATTGAGCATATTTTCCTTCTTTAGCCATAAGTTGTGCTTCAGCACCAGCTGTTCTAACCATTTGAGCACCTTTACCAGGTTTTAACTCAATGTTATGAATTGTTGTACCAACTGGGATGTCTTTTAATTTTAACGCGTTACCAATCATGATGTCAGCATTTTCTCCTGACTCGATTTTGTAACCTACTTTTAATCCATTAGGAGCTAGAATATATCTTTTCTCTCCATCTGCATAATTTAACAATGCAATATTAGCAGTTCTGTTTGGATCATATTCTATAGAAGCTACCGTTGCTGGTACTCCATCTTTATCTCTTTTAAAATCTATGATTCTATATCTTCTCTTTGCTCCGCCACCTCTATGACGACTAGTGATTCTACCATATGAGTTTCTACCACCTGATTTGTTTAAACTTACTGTTAATGATTTTTCAGGTGCTTTCTTAGTGATTTCTTCAAAGCCTAATACGCTCATTCCACGTACTCCAGCAGAGGTTGGTTTATATTTTCTTATTGCCATGTTCTTACCTCCTTTTATAATCCTTCAAAGAATTCAATAGCTTTAGAATCTTCTGCTAATGTAACAATAGCTTTTTTCCATCCTGGTGTTCTACCAGCATTAGCTCCAACTCTTTTAATTTTGCCTCTAACATTCATCGTGTTTACTTTTGACACCTTAATTCCTTCTCCAAAAACAACTTCTACCGCTTTTTTGATTTCAGATTTGTTTGCATCTTTAGCAACTTTGAATGTATATATACCTAGATCCATTTTATCCATTGAATCTTCTGTAATAATAGGTTTTATTATTATATCGTGTGGTGATCTCATTAAGCGAACACCTCCTCAATTTTCTTAACCGCTTCTTTAGTAACTATAAATGAATCGTATTTTAATACGTCATAAACATTAATATAGTTAGCTACTGCAACTTCTACACCTTCTAAATTTCTAAATGATTTGTAAACTGTTTCATTTTCTTCACCGATTACTATTAAAGCTTTTTTAGCAGCTTTAACATCATTTAAAACCTTCTTAGCAACTTTAGTGCTAATATTATCAAATTTTATATCGTCTAAAACTATAATTTCTTCATCGTTTACTTTAGAAGTTAATACTGACTTCAATGCCATTCTCTTAATTTTCTTTGGCACCTGGTAACTGTAGTCTCTTGGTTTTGGAGCAAATATAACTCCACCACCTGTCCACTGTGGACTTCTTGTACTACCTTGACGTGCACGGCCTGTTCCCTTTTGTCTCCATGGTTTTCTACCGCCACCTCTTACTTCAGCTCTAGTCTTAGCTGACTGAGTACCTTGTCTCTTGTTAGCAAGTTGATTTTTAACTACTTCATATACAACATGCTCATTAACTTCTACGCCAAATATATCAGCGCTTAGCTCTATTTCTCCAACATTTTCTCCTAGTTGGTTATATACTGCAACATTAGGCATATTTCATCCTCCTTCCTGAAAATAACTATTTTGCTTTTACTGATTCTCTAATAGTAACTAAACCACCTTTTGGTCCTGGTATAGCACCTTTAACCAAAATAAGATTCTTATCAGCATCCACTCTAACTATAGTTAGATTTTGTACTGTAACTCTCTCATTACCCATTTTACCGCTTCCTTTTCTTCCTTTGAAAACACGTCCTGGGTAAGCACCAGCTGATCTAGCACCAGCTACTCTATGAGATTTTGAACCGTGTGATTCAGGTCCTCTAGAATAGTTATGTCTAACAATTGAACCTTGAGTTCCTTTACCTTTTGAAGTTCCGTAAACGTCTATTTTGTCATTTTCAGCAAAAATATCAACTTTTATTTCAGAACCTATTTCAAAGTTTTCGCCACCATCAATTGCAAATTCTCTAAGATATTTTTTATATCCTACACCTGCTTTGTCAAAGTGACCTTTCATTGGTTGGTTAACTTTCTTTTCTTTTTTCTCAATATAACCAACTTGAATTGCATTATATCCGTCAGTTTCCTCTGACTTAACTTGTGTAACTATCATAGGACCTGCCTCTACAACAGTTACCGGAACAAGCTTGCCATCTTCTAAGAAGATTTGAGTCATTCCTATTTTTTTACCTAATATACTCTTCAATGAGCACACCTCCTAATTACTTACAGCGGATTGTTATTTACAATCATCCTAAGATTTATAACTTAATTTCGATATCAACACCAGCTGGTAGATTTAATTTTTTTAAAGCTTCCAAAGTGTTTTTGTTAGGATTTAAAATATCGATAAGTCTTTTATGTGTTCTTTGTTCGAATTGCTCTCTGCTATCCTTGTACTTATGAACAGCTCTTAAGATTGTAATTATTTCCTTTTCTGTTGGTAGTGGAATCGGACCTGAAACATCTGCTCCAGTTCTTTTTGTTGCCTCCACTATTTTTTGAGCTGATTGATCAATTAACTCATGATCATAAGCTCTAAGTCTTATTCTAATTTTTTGTTTTGCCATTTCGGCACCTCCTTGTATTTACAGGAAGCGTCGGTTTACTTATCCATACACCCACCCGGGTGTATCGCGCCTATGTTTTTATTTGACTTTTCCAAGTCAATAAGTAACCTTTCGCCTGAATCATATCAGACATACTCCACGAAAATTTCCTTAAAACCTCAGCAACCTCTCGTTTCAACGCTTTATCCTTTTTAGGCACTCATTCATTATATACAAATAGAAAAAGAAATGCAAGCTTTTTCTGCATTTCTTTTAACTTTATTTTACTTATTTATTTTAATATAAAATTACTTGCTATATTTTTTTGTTTTTTCATAACCTACCTTATTATATATGGTGTTTAAATAAAATAATCCTGCCACTATATAAAGGATGGATATTTCATAAAAATTATGGCCATGTTCTGGTAAAGAAACTATAATTGCGACTACTCCTCCTAGAAAGTACATCAATACCGCAAAAATCAAGTAGAGTAATTTATCATTTTCAATCTTTCTTCCATGTAATCTCAAACCTAAAAGTCTACCTATATCCGATAGATACCCTGTCATATGTGTAGTCCTTATAGTTACTTCATTGTATGTAATATTTAATCCGTTTTGTACACCACTTGTTATGGCAATCAAAGATACCATTACATACCTATTCCCAATAAAGTATTCTATTGTAGCTATTGCTATTCCCATTACCAAAAGTATTATTCCATAGCTTTTTCCTTTAGCAAATTCTTTTGAGGAAAAAATAAATCCAGATATAACTCCCCCAATTAAAAATAAAGTTACAAAGGTAGTAAGCATTATAGCTTTATTAAAATTCAATTCAAATATGGCATGAGAAATATTTGTAAGGCTTCCCGTTACATGTGTAACTGGCAAACCTATAGTATATATGGATAGTATATTTGCATAGCCAGCTGTAAATGTAAGTAACAGTATCCAAATTATC
>CAYFSP010000038.1:0-7561 GCA_964345925.1 uncultured Gallicola sp.
TCACTATATCTTCTTCCTTGCATTATACGACCTGTGAATTCATCAACTATTAGAATTTCACCATCGTTAATAACATAGTCTATATCATTATGCATTGTGTTGTGTGCTTTTAATGCTTGGTTAATATGGTGAGCAATCTCCATATTGTTCATATCCGATAGGTTTTCAAGTCCAAAGTACTTTTCAGCTGCTATTGTACCCTTTTCTGTTAAAGATGCTGTCTTCTTCTTCTCATCAACTATAAAGTCAACAGTTTCCTCTTTAATCTCCCTGTCAAAAATATCTGGTTTCTCTTCATTAGGATCAATTTTTCTACCTTTTAAAGTTCTTACAAATCTGTCAGCTCTAACATACATATCCGTAGATTCGTCGCCTTTACCAGAAATTATAAGGGGAGTTCTTGCCTCATCTATTAAAATGGAGTCAACCTCATCGACAACGGCATAGTTTAACCCTCTTTGTACTTGTTCTTCTTTATAAATAACCATGTTATCCCTTAAGTAGTCAAAACCAAATTGGTTATTTGTACCATAGGTAATATCACATGCGTAATTTTCTTTTCTTTCATTATTATCTAGACCATAAGTAATACAGCCTACAGTAAGACCTAAGAATTGATGAACTTTTCCCATCCACTCCATATCACGTTTTGCAAGATAGTCATTTACTGTAACAATATGAACACCTTCACCAGTTAAGGCATTTAAATAAGCAGGCAAAGTTGCAACCAATGTTTTACCTTCCCCTGTTTTCATTTCAGATATTCTACCTTGATGTAGGATAATACCACCCATTAACTGAACATCATACTGTTTCATTCCTAAAACTCTCCATGAAGCCTCTTTTACAACTGCAAATGCTTCTGGAAGTAAGTTATCTAATGTTTCACCATTTTTAATTCTTTCTTTGAATTCATTTGTTTTCCCTTGTAGTTCTTCATCAGATAGACTTTCCATTTCATCATTATAGGAATTTATCTGTTCTACAATTGGTTCTATTTTTTTTATCTCTTTATTGGCACCGCCAAATAATTTATCAAAAAATCCCATTATTCACCTCATACTTTTTCATGGTTTATTTTATCATTTATTGGCTATATATACAAATTATTGTAGTTATTAAATTATCTAATAGATATAATTATAATATATGTTTTAAAATTATACTTATTTATAATTTACTTTTATATTTTAATGAGATTGTAATGTAAAATATTTACTATATTATATTTTGATTTCTTGTTTAAAAATTAGAATACAATTAAATAGTTTATTACTATAAAAACAAAAGATAAAAGACTAATTAAATAGTCCTTTATCTTTTATTTTTGTAATCTAAATACAATCTGTAAATTATAGCTGCTGCTACAACAATTATCGCTATTTTAAATGCAAAACCAATAACCGATGCCAACAAAGATATTGTTATTATTGCTGCAGCCAATATTAATAACATTGCTAATAATGTCATCCTTACTCCTTATCACCATTCATAAAAACATCATAAACGGCTCTTATAGCTTTCTCATAATCGTCGTCAGAGATTCCAACAATTATATTTACTTCACTAGATCCCTGTATTATTAATTTAACATTTATTTCAGATTTTGCAAGCCCTGTAAATAAAGTTGCAGAAGTACCTGAAGTATTTTTCATGCCATGACCTACAACTGTAATTAAGGATATATTCTTAGTATATCCTATAGAATCTGGCTTACATATAACCTTTATATCCTGAATAATATCATTAACTAAAGGCTCATCAACATCATCATCTATTATTAAGGATATAGAGTCTATTGAAGAAGGCATATGTTCTAAGTAAATATTGTATGACTCTAAAATGGACATAAGCTTTCTATGAAAACTCTTATCCTGATTTAATTTAACTTTCTCAATATATATTACAGTAAAGCTTTTTCTACCTGCAATACCAGTAATCCATGTTGTGTCGTCTCCTAAACTATCCTCATCAACAATTATAGTTCCTGGATCATCTGGAGCATTTGTATTCTTTATATTAATAGGTATTCCCTTTGAAACTACAGGGAATATTGCTTCATCATGTAGTATTGATGCTCCCATATATGACAACTCCCTTAATTCTTGATACGATATTTTAGTAATTCCCTTTGGCTTGTCTACAATTCTTGGATCGGCAATTAAAAAGCCAGATACATCTGTCCAGTTTTCATAAAGTGATGCATCTACAATTCTTGATATTATAGATCCTGACAGATCTGAACCACCTCTACTGAAAGTTTTAACCTTTCCATTAGGTGAAGAACCGTAAAACCCTGGTATAACAGCTCTTTCTATTCCTGCTAACCTTTTAGCACCTATTGTATATGTAAGGTCTGAGTCTAAATTTCCCTTAGCATCAAAAAATATAATCTCCTTTGGATCGACAAATTCATATCCTAAATATTTAGAAAGTAAAATACCATTTAAGTATTCTCCACGACTTGCTATATATTCTTTAGAAGCACCTTCTCCAAGCTCCTTTAATATTTCATCAAAATATGGATCTAGGTCGATTTCTAAGCCTATTCCCTCTGCAATTCCATTGTATACAGTCTTTATATTAGTAAGAACCTTTGAATAATCCTGTTCTAAATTGAATAAGTCCTCTAAAATATATAATAAATCCGTAACCTTAGTATCATCTGGATATGATTTACCTGGTGCAGATGGTACTACATATCTTCTTCTACTATCAGACATTACTATATTCTTTACTTTTTTAAACTGTTCACTATTGGCTAAACTACTTCCGCCAAATTTAACTACTATTGGTTTTTCCATATTTTCTCATATCCTTCCATTTTTTCATTTACCGTATTATATCATATTGTTATAAACAATAAAATCTTTTAAGATATTTAATAGGACAAATAAAAAAATAATCACTTTCATATTCAATAATTGGTTATTATTTTATCATGAATCCATTAAATATAAAGCTTTCATATTATATAAATATAGTATTGCTAGGTATAGTCTTTACCTATTATATCCTAAGGTATATACCTATCATTTATATGCTTATTATTTTCCTAATAAATAGATTCTAATATTAAATACGGCATTTGAAATGAAAAAATAATATCTGATGATTTGATAGAATAGATAAGTATAATACTTTTGAGGATAAAATATATTCTCAAGTATCAATATATTTTAAAAATAGAATTTAAAATGAAAAAATCAGTAATTGAGAAATGTTTCCCAATTACTGATTAAAATAACCATCATAAAAATTTTTAACATACATTATTTTAATTTATCAATGTTTTTTAATTCAAATACCAAATTATCATCTATATACAAATCTAATGTCTTTTTTGTAGCATATGGTGACATTATATTTAAATCTTCCACTATATATATTCCTTCTTCTCCAAAATCAATTTCATCTTCTTCATGTCCGTGAGAGCCTCTATTACCTTCTAGTTTTATTTTATTACAAGAAATAGCCCCTTTATTAATTAAATAAAATTTACCATAATTAATATCTGTATCAACATTGTATTCATAATCTGGCATATGATAATATTCGATATAAATTGCCTTAAACTCATCATTTTCTTCCATGTAAGTAGATATTAAACTTTTGCTTTTTGATATACTATTGCTACTTTTTGTAGATTCTTTATTATTAATACCTCGATTTACTGAACATCCTGTTAGTAAAGTACTATTGGTTAGTAATATGAAACATATTAAAAGTAGTCCTGCAAACTTTCTTTTCATGATTCTTCTCCCTTATATCATTATTTAGCTATAGGTTTATGTTCTGTTCTATTAACTTTAATCTGTCATTCTCAACCTTCTAATTTCATATACCATATTATGTTAATTACATAATATAAGACAATGAAATTTATATCTGGTCTTAGGATAATATTTTGTTAAAATCATATATAATATATGTATTTATTTTAACATTACCTCAAAAACTACTTTATTTATATCTTTCTTATAGTCAATTTTTTGCTGTTTATTTCCAATAAAAAAGACTATAGAATTTTTCCATAGTCTTAAAAATTTAAAATATTATAAATTATCTACAACAAAGCGTACTGTTTCTTTAGCTATTCTTAAACTCGCCTCTGCTGTTAATGAACCAAGATGAGGTGTTAATGCAATATTAGGATTATTTAAGATTCTTTCGTTTGTAACAGGTTCTTCGTCGAATACATCTAATGCCGCTGCCTTGATTTTACCACTTTCAATAGCATCTAAAAGCGCTTCGTCATCAACTACTCCACTATTGGAATAATTTATAAAGAAAACTCCATCTTTCATTAATTTAAAAGTACTCTCATCCACTGTGTGGTAATTCTCTTTTGAACTAGGTATATGAACGGATATATAATCAGATTCTGTTAAAAGTCTGTCCATGGTTACTGGAGTGTATCCATAAAGTTCTGTTGTGCTATATCTATCATAATAAATAACATTCATACTCAATGATTTAGCCTTTTCTGCTACTGCTCTTGCAACTCTACCAAATCCAATAAGTCCTAAAGTCTTTCTAGAAATCTCTGTACCAAAATACTTCTCTCTATCCCATTTACCTTTTCTCATTTCCTCATTTGCAATATGAGTATGTCTTGAGATTGCTATCATTTGACTTATAACAACTTCTGCTACTGCATTTGTTATTCCAGAAGGTGTATTGTAAACTCTTAGGCCCTTTATTTTTGCATAATGCATATCAATATTGCTAAGTATACCACCTGCTCTAACGATAAACTTTAACTTTTTAGTCTTTAAAGCTTCATCTATAACTTCTTTTGTAAATTGTAGATCATAGCCAATAACAGCACAGTCAACTTCCTTAACAAGTTCCATCAATTCTTCTTGACTTACTTTTTTATCTATTATCTTATGACCTTTTGCTGCAATTTGACTTACATATTCCTGTTCCAAACCATTTGTTATTAAAACCGTTGCCATTAATAGTCCTCCTAAAAATAAATAATATAATAATTCCTACACTTATATTATAATCTAAATCAAGTAAAAAAAACATTTTCATAAAACATTATAAATTCCTTAAAATACAACCATATTATTATATTTTAAAAACGCATATTTTACATGAAAAATATAATTAAATCCCATATAAACATGTATTATTGAGTATAATTAATAAGCATTTATATTCTATTCTAATCATTATTAGTTTAAATATTTAATATTTATTTTAAATAAATAACTATATAACGATTTCAAATCAAAAAAACACAGGATTTTATATCCTGTGTCATTTATTAAAATAATTTTATTTTATTAAATGGATAAAATCTAAAAAATGCCTTACCTACTATTGCATCCTTTTTAATAGGTCCAAACTCTCTACTGTCACCACTATGGTTTCTATTATCTCCTAAGACAAAGACCTCATCTTCTCCTATAACCCAACTACTACCATTTTTTATCTTTGTACTATCCTGTTCATTTATATAGTCTTCTTTTATTTCTTCACCGTTGACATAGACTCTACTATTTATTAATTCAACAGTATCTCCTGTTACTCCAATAACCCTTTTAATAAAATCCTTCTTTTCATCGTAAGGGCTATGAAATTCTATAATATCTCCAAATTCCACATCTTTAAACCTGAGTCCTATTCTATTTACCATTAGCCTATCGCCTGTTTTTAATGTTGGTTCCATACTTATTCCGTCTACTATAGTCGTACTAATTACAAATTTCATCAATAGGAAGGATAGTAATATAGTTATACCTATGGTGATTATCCATTCAAAAACCTCTGAAATCATACTTTTGTTTTTTTTCAAAATTCTACCTACTTTATTTTTATTATATATAGATTTTATCATATTATATAATATTAGTAGTAAAATAAACTTAAAATATTTATAATTGTAAAATTCCTATGAACAAATACTAAAATCTATAACTTCCCTTATGAAAATTTTTACTTTCTTCTTCTATGGTAAAAGCTGAATAATAATATTATTACTGACAGTCCTCCAAAAAATATTAATGACTGAATAAATGGTACGAAATTATATGCTTCTCCCTTCCATACTTTATAAAAATCCTCTGCAATATAAGTATATGGTAAAGTATAAGAAATTTTTTGGACTACTTTAGGAAACTGTTCCACTTTTATTCCCATCATTCCACTAAATAAAATTGATCCCATCATAACAACCATAGATATTGCATATGTAGGACCAAATTTTTGAAATATATTTGCTATTCCATGACCAAATACAAAGGAAATACCACAAAGCAAGTATATACTCATCAAAAATATTAAAAGTCCAGATATTGTTGGTGTTTCCACTCCTACAATTATGAACATTGTAATAGCATATATTAAGAAGCAAATTGTAAATACAATAAGTTGAGCAATTAATTTAGATGAAACCAATGTTTTTTGTGATATTCCAAATAAATTTAATCTTAAAGTTACCTTTTGTTCTAATTCCAAGCTTAAATTTGTAGCATATCCTATTAAAAGAATGCTATTTATTGCCATTACTGTAAAGCTAATAAAGAGTATTGTTCCAAAGGTTCTATGAAAATCTTCAGGTATTGTAGAAAGGGATGCTTTATAAATCATAATTCCCATTGCAATTGGAAAAACTAGTCCAAACATAATGCTCCAAATATTACCTGAGGCATTTTTAAGTTCATATTTTATTAATCTTTTTGATAACAACTTATTCATTGTTTCCACCTCTTTTATAAAAATCATCTATAGCATTTATAGATACTAGTTCAATATCCTTACTCGTTCTTTTAAAGTCTATATTGTTGTTCAATAATTTATCTACTATCTTTTTTTCTTCATCTTCTCCAGAACTGCTAATTGCAATTGTATTTTCTGGTGATAAAATTCTATTAAACTCCCTTGTAATATCTTCGTTAAACTCATTATTTTCAATTAATACTAAGTTTTTACCGCAGTATTTTTTAAAGAGTATTTCAGTATAATCATAAGCCACTACATTGCCTTTATCTAAGATTAATAATTTATCTACTAAATTTTCCAACTCCTCATAATAATGAGAAATCATACAAATAGTCGTATCTTTGTCCTCATACCACTTTTCTATTTTTTCCATTAATTTTTCTCTAGTTACAAAATCAAGTCCTGTTGTAACCTCATCAAAAAATACCAATGGAACCTCTTGATACATTACCATTATTAAAGTAAGCCTTTGTTTTTGACCACCTGAAAGATTTTGAAACCTCTTATTTAAACTGTCCTCAAATTCAAAAAATTCTATTAATTCATTTAGTTTTTTATTATTAGCAATTTTACTATTACAAATCGTCTCAATAATAGATTTTATTTTCATATTATTGCTATAATTATTAAATTGTAAATGAACTGCTATTTCATCATGACTTATGGTAGAATCTATTTTTCCATCATAATTTACAAGTCCAAGTATTGCATTTACCAATGTGGTTTTACCTGCACCATTGGAACCAATAATACCTATTCGCTCTTTTCTGTTTATCTCTATTTCATCTTTAATTGATAATACTTTTTTCTTATTATAAGTAACAGA
>CAYFSP010000038.1:7661-16747 GCA_964345925.1 uncultured Gallicola sp.
TTTTTATATAAACTGTAAAATTATTATACTAAATATTCCTACAACAACATTTACTCCATTAAATATTAAATGAACGGTTATACTATTCCAAATATTTTTATAATATAGATATATTAAATTGAATACCATTCCCATTACCATATACGGTATTAATTGAATAAGATTACCTTGAAAATTATTATAATGTATTAGACCAAATATAATAGCTGATACAAAAAACATTATAAATTTGATAGCTCTATTTTCAAAAATACCTAGCAGATGATATCTAAATACCAACTCCTCAACAAATGGTGCTGTTAAAGGTATTGTTGTAGAAAATATTGTAAGGTATAATGGTAAGTTAGAAATTTCTTCAATTTCTGTACCACTTAAATTCTTTAGAGGAATTCTTACTAAATATAAAATTCCATGCATTACAAATACCAGTACAATGGCCAATAAAATATTGGTCCATATTTTTTCTTTAAATTTTGAAAAATCATTTTTTAATAATTCTCTATTTAAAATAATTACAATAATACAAATTAGATATGATATTATCGTATAAGCTAAAATATAATTTGCACTACCTTCTTCTAACCCTATTATACCTATTAATTTAACTAGTAAATATTGTATTGGTATAATCAATATTGTCATTATACTAATTAAATAATTATTTTTTCTTTTTTCCATATAAATTCCTCTCAATATAAATATTTTAACGATTGTCCATATATCCATACCCATTCTTTAAAATAATATATTTATTTGAAATTCACTATTGATACTACACCTTTTTCTATATTTTTAACCTCTATTTCATACCCAATTGTCTTTCCATAGTATTCTACAATGTAGAGTCCTAATCCATGACCTTCTTCTCCATTGCTTGAAATAAATGGCTGAAAAATATTTTCTTCAATTGATTTTGGTATAGATGATTTTGTATTAAATATCTCAAGCTTTTCTTTTCCCAAACTTATGATTATATTAGCATTTTCTCGCGAATACTTAACTGCATTATTTATTAAATTATCTAGTATTTTAAATATGATTTCATAATCCGTGTTAATATAGTAATCCTCTTCAAATGTATTTATTTTAATGTTTTTTTATCGATTATAAATTTATAACCTTCTAAAATATTTTTTATTAAATCTTTTAAATTAACATTAATATATTCTATATTTTCAGCTACATGACTTAATGAAAGAATTTCTGTTACAAGTTTATTCATTTCCAAAATTTGTTTTTTCAGTTCAGGTAAATATTCATCTCTATTCTCATACTTGCCAATTTTATCAATCATTCCATTTACAAGTAAAAGCGATGCAGAAATAGGAGTTCTTAATTGGTGAGATGACGC
Source organism: uncultured Gallicola sp. (assembly GCA_964345925.1). Lineage (GTDB taxonomy): Bacteria > Bacillota > Clostridia > Tissierellales > Peptoniphilaceae > Miniphocaeibacter. The sequence goes on from CAYFSP010000038.1 coordinate 9,013, forward strand.
TCTTAAAAAAACTTCCCTTCTTTCACTTTCCTCTTCAAGTCTATTGTAACTATCCCTTAGATTTTCATATAGATCATTTAACCTTATGGATAGCTGTTCTATTTCATCACCAGTGCTTATGTCTATCGGTTTAATATCATTCAAAGGTAGATTCTTACTATTATCTGCATGTTTTGAAATCTCTATTATAGGACTTACTATTTTACTTGAAAAATATTTCGAAACCAAAATTGAAAGTAATATAATTATTATAATAATCATTGGAATACTTGTATAAATCGGTGATTGTATATCACTTATTAATGGAGTTACTATGGAGAAAAACGATATAAATATTTCACCATCTTTACTCGTAAACAAAAAACTATTTGTGAAGGAGTTTTTTATATTATCTGATTTTGAAATCATCAATATAGTATTGTCATCAATATTTTTAAACTCTCCTTTTGAACTGACTATCTTATTATATTCCTTTGTAAACTCCGTACTCTTTGCATCTATCTTTAAATATTTATTAAAACTTTCCTTTGAAATATCCAATAATTCCTCTGGAAAATACTTCTCTAAACTATCTTTAAATGACTTTTCTGAAATATTATTAAGATATTTTTTTTCCTTAGTAAAATTTCTAATATTATTTAAACCAGATTTTAATTTTTCATCTCTAATATCTATACTGCTATTAAAAAAATAATTTGACATATTCACAGTATTTCCCTTTTGTGGAATATTTAAGCTTATAGAGTTTATAAAATTAAACTTTACGTCCTTACCATACTCTCCATTACTTATATACTCTTTATGAATTTCTATAGTTTCTGCAATATTGTTTCTTTCCCTTTCTTCAACATACAACGAAGGTAGCATAATTAGCATATATACTAAGAATAGAATAACTATTATAGCTGCTAAAATCATACTGTATATGAAAGTTTTCCTATTGAGTTTCATATTCTCCTCCATTGAATATATAACCAACGCCTATTACAGTTCTAATAAAATTTTCAGGCAATTTCTTCCTTAAATTTTTAATATGGGAATCTATTATTCTATCATTGCCAATATAATCTTCATTAAATATTTTGTATATTAACTGTTCCCTTGTAAAGACCATATCCTTATTACTGTATAATGTTTCAAGTAAAAGAAATTCACTTAAAGTTAAATCTAAAGAAATATTATTATAATAAGCTTGAAATCTATCTTTATTTATTAATAATCCTTCTTTTTTTTCATTGCTATCCTTATATTTATATGAATTCAATCTTCTTTTTAAAGTCTCTATTCTCTTAATCAACAAAATGGGGGAAATCGGCTTAATAATATAATCATCTGCATAATTGTTAAAGGCCTCTAGTTGAGTTTTTTCATCGCCTAAAGCCGTTAACATTATTACACCTAAATCAAAATTATTTCTATGAATATAATCTAAAACCTCAAGACCAGATATTTTAGGAACCATAATATCCAAAATAGCTATATCAAATACTTCATTATCCAACCTTTTAATAGCCTCTTCTCCATTTTCAACAGATATAATTTCCATACCTGCCATTTTCATATATTCTACTAAAACTTCTCTTATATTTAAATCATCTTCCATAAATAAAATTTTCATATAACCACCTTCTTCTATATATTATACATTTGCAATATGGATTTCATATGTATATTATTTTGTAATATTCCTATAATAAAAAAACAATCCAAGACATAAGTCTTGAATTGTTTTTATACTGTTATTAAATCGTCATCTGAGAAATTGCTTAAGTCCATACCGTCTAAGCTCATACCACCTTGATTATAAAGGTTGTAGTAGTATCCTTTTTTCTCCATTAATTCCTTATGATTTCCCTGTTCAACTATTCCTTTTTCTGTAAGAACTATAATCTTATCTGCATTTTGAATTGTTGTAAGCCTATGAGCAATTGTCAACGTGGTTCTACCTTTAGACAATTGTTCTAAAGATCTTTGAATTATCTTTTCACTTCTATTATCTAATGCTGATGTAGCTTCATCCAATATTAATATAGGAGGATTCTTTAAGAAAACTCTAGCTATGGATATTCTCTGTTTCTGTCCACCTGAAAGTTTTACGCCTCTTTCTCCTACATATGTGTCAAAACCATTAGGCAAATTCATAATAAAGTCATATGCACCTGCAAGCTTTGCTGCTTCTACAATATCTTCCTTACTAGCTCCTGGCTTACCATATTCTATGTTATCGTAAACAGTGCCTGAGAATAGATAAACATCCTGTTGTACCATTCCTATTTGTGAACGTAGACTGTTTAATGTAAAGTCTTTAATATTTTTTCCATCAATTGTAATTTCTCCATCTTCCACATCGTAAAACCTTGGTATTAAATTACATAGAGTTGTCTTTCCTCCACCTGATGGACCAACTAATGCAACATTAGTTCCATTTTCTATACTTAAGTCGATATCATCTAATATTATTTCATCGTTATCATGATATTTAAATGTAACATGATCTACTACAATATCGCCTTTTACATCCTTTAACTCTATAGCATCTGGCTCATCGAATATTTCAATATCCTGATCCATCAATTCAACAAATCTTTCAATTCCCGTCATACCTCTTTGGAATTGTTCTGCAAACTCCACAATTCTTCTAACTGTTGCAAGTAAAGTATTAACATATAGAACATATGCCACTAAATCACCTGGATCCAAAGTTCCCTTCATCATAAAAATTCCACCAAGTACAATTACTGCCAAGTACATAAATCCGTCAAATATTTTTGTTACAGCTTGGTAGCCTGCCATGTACCCGTATGTTTCCTTCTTGATTTCCAAAAACTCCCTATTGCCCTTGTTGAATTTCTTAATTTCTTCATCTTCATTTGCAAAGGACTTAACCACCTTTACTCCTAGTAAACTATCTTCAACTTGTGAGTTTATTTCACCAATATGATTTCTTTGAGCTTTAAAGCTTTTTCTCATACTCTTTCTATATTTTCCAGATGTAATTATCATTACAGGAATAATAGCAAAGATAATTAAAGTAAGTGGTACGTTTATCTTTATTAAAATAATAAATGAAATTATCATTTTAATTGCTGCTATAAAATACTCCTCTGGACAGTGATGGGCAAATTCCGTAACATCAAATAAGTCATTTGTAATTCTAGTCATTATTTGACCAACTTTTGTTTCATTGAAATAACTATCCGATAGTTTATGAAGATGGTTAAACACATCGTGACGCATATCCGTTTCAATTCTTGCACCCATAATATGTCCAGTCTTTTGCATATAGAAACCAGCTAAAACATCGACTATCTTTAGAATTAAAAAAAGCACTCCTAATTTAAAAATAACATTATAAGTTAAAAGTCCAATATCTTTTAAGCCTATATTGGTCAAATATCTTAAAATTAAAGGAAGCACCATTTCGTTAACCGTAGTTAGACTAGCACAGAATAAGTCGAAAAATAAAATTGATTTATATCCTGAAAAATAAGGAACAAATCTCTTTATGAGCTTTGCATTTGAATGGATTTTAACATCTCTACTATTAAAAGCCATATATTATCATCCCCTTTTTACATTAGTCAGTTTATCACAAATTTGTAATCATTTCAATTTGAAACTGATAAATAGCCTAAATACATTTATTATTCTCTATTTTTTTTGGTCTAAATTCTTCATCAACATAAACCATAGTAAAATAACCGGAGGAACTAATTAAATTGTCCCTTTCCTTAATTTTATTTTCCACATAAATTTTCATAGAAGTATTTCCTATATTTATAATTTCACCTGTAGATATGATGGTTTCATTTAAATATGCGGATTTATAATATATTACTTCGTCTACAGCCTTTGTAACCGTTCTTCCATTTACAAAATCACGACTTATATACCCTGCTGTAGAATCCATTAGTTTAAATGCTTCTCCACCATGTAAAAAACCGTGATAATTTAACATATCCTCTGTAATTTTATTTTCAAATATTTTATCCTTATCCATTTACATTCCCCCAAAAATATATTACATCAAATAGACATTAGTATAAATATCTTAAATCACATATAAAAATATAACAAGTCATTATTTTTAGGCAAAAAAATAAAGCCTATGAATAATCATAGGCTTTATACCGTATTAAAAGTAAATTAATCGTCTATTGGCTCTGAATCATCTGTTGGAACAATTAAGTTAAGTAAAAATGATACTACGAAACCTGTTATTATAGGTGATCCAGTTATTACAGCTCCTACTTCTTGAGGTAAGAATCCCAATAATGCTGGTACATTTGTAAAACCAACTGCCAATGCTAATGAAATACCAACTACTAGTTTATTTCTATAGTTCATTGGTTGTTCTGTTAGAAGTTGAATACCTGACATTGTTATAGCTGCAAATACTGTAATTGTAGCTCCACCTAGTACTGGTGAAGGTATTGATGTCATTATTCCACCAAATTTAGGAATTAGTCCTGCTAAAACAAGCATACCACCTAACATACCAAAAACTCTTTTAGAAACTACTTTCGTAGTAACTATTATACCAACGTTTTGACTAAACGGATCTGTTGGAAAACCTCCAATAAGAGCTCCAAGCATACCACAAATACCTGTTCCTTTAACTGCTCCACCAAGCTCTTTATGTGTTGCTGGTCTATTAAACGCTCCAACTGCTGTGGAAGAAACGTCTCCTATAGTCTGTACTGCTTGTACTATGTACATTAAAATCATCATAATTATTGCCATAGGCTCAAATACCAATTTGAAATGGAAGAATCTAGGTAATGCTACCCAATTAGCTTTTGCTACTCCAGAAAAGTCTATTCCAATCCAAACTGCCCAAATGATATATCCAACTACCATTCCTACTAAAAGGCCTAAAGTTTTTAACATTCCCTTACCAAAGAAATTACAAATTAAAGTTATAATTAAAACAATTCCTGCTATTGCTAAAAATTTTGGATCTCCGAATTTTTCATTTCCTACTCCACCACCAATATAGTTCATACCGGTTTCATAGAGGGATAGTCCTATACAGAGTACTACTGTACCACTAACTACTGGTGGGAATAAATGTGCTATCTTCTCCATAATAACGCCTAAGAATATGGATAAAAACGCAGCTACTAATTGTGCTCCAAATATTGCACCAATACCCCAAGTCTTACCTACTAGAAGTAATATTGGCATATATGCAAAGGCAACACCCATTGCGTTTGGAAGTCCCATACCAAATCCCATAATGGTATAAGTCTGTACCAAAGTAGTTATACCACCTATAAGCATTGCTGCTTGTATTAAAATTATCTTATCAGTCTCTGGTAATCCCAAAGTACTTGCAATTATTATTGGTGGTGTAATATTACCCGCCAACATAGCCAAAATATGTTGTAATGCTTGTGGAAATGCAGCACCCCAACTTGGCTTACCATCTAGCAGACAAAGTTCCTGCATATTTTTACTTTTATTCATAAAATAACCTCACTTTTCGATATATTGAATTTTACGTAGAAACCTTTTCCTTTCCTTTTTCCTCCTTTTCCACTTATTGTTCCTACTATGTCCTCAAATAAACAACGCATATGGTACTAAGCCATATAAGGTATTTATTAGCTAATTTACTAGTTCTTATTATCTCGATTATAATCGTTCAATTTATGATTGTCAAGAAATTAATAAAATAATCCTTTTAATTTATTTCTTGAATGTAAAGCTTTTTTTGGTAATATATAAATTATAATCGTTTTACTTAATCTATATTAAAATCTATAAAAAAAGGACTAAATAGTATCAGTCCTTTAAATATATCTTAAATTTTTATTTCATAAAACTCTGCTAATTGTTTTAATGCATTTTCAAACACCTTTACATCCTGTTTCCCAGATGCACCATACCTATTGTCAAAAAGAAAAAATGGTACAGATTTTACTTGGTACTGATATCCATCATATTTATCCTTGTCAATTTCATCTTCAAATTTATTAGAATGTAAAACACATTTTGCATCTTCTACATTTAATCCAGTTTTCTCTACTATTTTTAAAATTTCTTCTTCACTATTTAAATTCAGTCCCTTGTTAAAATATCCATCCATAATGTTTTCTATAAATTCTTTTTCTTTACCTACAGATTTTGCAAATTTAGTTAATTTATGTGCATTATGAGTGTTTGAAGTCACCATAATATCATAATTGTAGTCAAGACCTATATCCTTTGCTTGTTCAATAACCTCTTTGATTTCTGACATAATAATTCCTAAAGGCTTATCCGAATTCTCTTGCAAATAATCGTATTTAAGAATTGATATATCCTTATCTGCATTTTCATCTAATTCATATGCTCTATAATTCACTTCTACCAAATCTTCTATACCTAAATTCTCTATTGCATTATCTAAATTTCTTTTTCCCATATAACAAAAAGGACATACAAAATCAGAGAAAATATCCACTTTTATTTTTTTATTTTCCATATATTCACCTTCTTAAAATATTTGCAAAAAATATATACCCCTAATTAGTAATATTAATCATTTGATTATTTCATATATATTATGTTATAGTGCACTATACAATCAAATGTAGCATGAACCTTTACTCTACCCTTGCCAAACTCCTCTCTAACATCGTAAGGAAAGTCTATATATGCTCCGTTTATATCTGGAACTTTTTTTATTACTGCTTCAAATTCATATATTTTTTTATTCATTTATTATTACCCAACTAACCTTTCTATAGCTTCTTCTTTCGTCTCTATAAAATAATAATATTTCCCATTATTGCTTTCCTATATAAAGTCGTTTAAAGCTTTACTTTTAATATTACCCTATATTACTAATAAATATATACTATAATTCACCCCTCAAATTATTATAACTTATTAAATTATATTTGCATTTTATTTTTATGAAAACATTTTCTTTTCTGTGATAATATGATATAATCTTGAAAATATGTTTAGAGGTGTGTTATGGAGAAAACTTTAGTTTTAATTAAGCCAGATGCTGTTGAAAGAAATTTAATTGGTAAAATTCTTTCAATTTATGAAGACAACGGATTAAAGATTAAGTATTTGAAAATGATAAATGCCAGTAGAGAACTTGCTGAAGAACATTATATTGAACATAAGGAAAAACCATTTTTTGACTCTGTTGTAAACTATATTACAAGAAGTCCTATCGTAGCTGTTGTTCTTGAAGGAAACTCAGCTATTGAAAGGGTAAGAAAACTAAATGGTTCTACTAAATCACCTGATCCAGATACTATTAGAGGTAAGTATGCTACCAGTGTTGAAGAAAACTGTGTACATGCTTCTGATTCGACGGAAAGTGCTAAAAGGGAAATGATGGTTTGGTTTGTCTAGATATAAAATAAAGTTCATTGAAGATTATAAAAGATTACATTATTTAAACTTACTCTTTATTGCTGATGAAAATATAAAAATGATTTATAAATATTTATTTAACGGAACCATGATTTGTCTTTACGATAAAAATCTCTTATCCCTTGCTATAGTCTCAAAGGAAGGTACAAATATTTTTGAAATTAAAAATATTGTTGTACCTACGAAGTATCAACATTTAGGATATGGTAGCAAAATGATAGATATTATTTTAAAATATTATAAAAACTATGCTAAAGAGATTTATGTTGGTACTGGTAATAGTATTTTAACCACTTCTTTTTAGGCCATGTGAAATCTTTTCTGTAAATTAGATTTTTCTATAACAAGATAATTT
>CAYFSP010000039.1:0-15980 GCA_964345925.1 uncultured Gallicola sp.
GAAGCAATGAGGTTAGGAGTTTTTGATGATATTGATGCAGTATATTGTACACATTCAATAGGGGAAGAATTTGAAAAGCCTACTATTGAATTATACTGCGATTTAGCAGGATTTTTATATAAATATTATACATTTGAGGGAAAAGCCTCACATGCTGGTTTTGATCCTTTTAGTGGTGTGAATGCTTATAGTATGTCGACTATGTTCAATGTTGGAGTAGGATTAAACAGACAGCAATTTATAGATACTCAATCTATTAGAATAAATCCTATTATAATGGAGTCGGATATGTCTACAAATGTAATTCCAAATAGAGTTAAAGTAGGCACCGATTTACGTTGTAAAACGATACCATATATGAAACAAATAGCCAAAAGTTTAGATAGAATAGCAGAAGGTTCTGCTTTGTCATTTGGAGGAAAAGTTAATATTGAAACTGACATGGGATATTTACCTTTTGTACAAAATAATTATTTGAGTTCATTTGCAATGGAGTCTTATAAAGATTTTTCAGACTCCATAGAATTAATTGATGATAGAGGTGGAATAGCTGCAGCCGGTGATATTGGAGATTTATCTTTTATGATACCTTGCGCTCAGATTAGTTACTGTGGATTTAAAGGCACTATACATGGAGATGATTTTAAAATAGATGATTATGACTTCGTATTAAGTACATTTCCTATTTTTCTAGTAAATTTATTCAGAAAATTAAATAAAAAACTTTCAAAGGACAAATTATATAGAAACTCATATGAAGAATATAAAAAATTAATAGATGAAATTTAAAGGAGTTGTAAATGGAAAAAGATAAAAATTCATTAAAAAACTTACTGTTTTTAGTTTTATTTGTATTAGTAGTAATAACAATTTCTGAGGCTATAGGAATACAGTTTATTTCAATTGGAAAGATCACCGTAAGTATACTTCCATTAGTATTTGCAGTGACAATATCTATGTTTTTTGGTATACCTAAGATTAGAAAAGGATTGATAAAAAGAATATATACTGATGGAAATATAAACTTTGCAAGTAAATATTTGTTATTTATAATGTTGCCGTTAATGGCGCGCTATGGAGCGGATGTTGCACCACAAATTAGAGAGATACTGAAAGTTGGCTGGGTTTTTTTATTCCAAGAACTAGGTAATTTAGGAACTATAATTCTAGGTCTTCCAGTTGCATTATTGCTTGGATTAAAAAGAGAGGCTATTGGAGCTACTTTAGGACTAGGGCGAGAAGGTGAATTAGCGTATATTTCTGAAAAATATACATTAAATTCATCAGAAGGTAGAGGTGTTTTAACTATATATTTAATTGGCACTTTATTTGGATCAATATTTTTTAGCGTTTTTGCCCCAATGCTAATTTCACTAAATATTGATTACCGAGCACTAGCAATGAGCTCAGGAGTTGGTTCAGCAAGTATGATGACGGCAGCATCTTCTTCATTAGTTGCTGTTATGCCTGAAAAAGCAGAGATTATTCGTTCTTATGCCGCGGCAAGTCAATTACTTACAAGTTTCTTAGGTACATATACTATGGTATTTTTAGCTGTACCTCTTCAAAGAAAAATGTATAATTTTCTTACACATAAGAAGGAGGAGAAACAATGATTAAAAAAGAATATTTTAAAATAGGTATAATACTTTTATTAAGTGTTACTTTGATATTATTTACTCAATGGGTGAAGTTGTTGTTTAATCCAGAATCAACTCCTATAACTAATCAAACATTTATAGGATTAGGGGTTCTTTGGATATTTTCTATTTTAGGTGTAATAATTTCAAATTTAATAAAAAAAACAAATATTAAAATATTAGCAGATTTTCCTATTTTGGGATGGGTTTCAATAGTATCATTTTTATGTTGTTTAGCATCAAATTTCTTTGTGAAGGCTATAAATGGTGTAGATTTTCTTTCAATTACCACGCCTATTTTGGCTTTTGCAGGTGTTTCAGTTGCTAATAGCTTAAAAGACTTAACAAAATCTTCTTGGAAAATAGGTATTGTAGCAATATTTGTATTTATTGGTACATATTTAGGATCAGCTTTAATTTCACAAATTGGACTCTGGATTACAGGAGCATAGGAAAAAGCAAATATTCTTTACTAAAAAAGAGTATTTGCTTTTTTAATTGGATAAATTTTTAATATTTTAGATATTACTCAGGGTGTTACAGATCTGAAATTATTCTGTATTTAACAAAAAAATACATATATTCTATGATTACCAATACTAGAATTTATATTACGCATTTTCAAAATACCCTTTAAAAGTTATATATATTTAAATTTGAGCTATTAAATAAAAAACCGTACCTATTTATGGTACGGTTCATTGTTTACTATTTTAAATGTTCTATATATTTGCTCTAGGAGTACCATTCGCATCAATTGGTGGGGGAAGGTCATCTTTGAAAAGGAAAGTCTGTAATTTGATATTTCCCTTACCTTATTCGATAGGCCATGTGATGAACCTATTATGAATACAAAATCATTTGTACCGTAGTTTTTCTCGTTTTCAATTAAACTGCTAAATTCAACGCTATCAATTTGCTTTCCACCAATATCCAAGGTAATTACGTAGTCCTTATTGCTTATTTTGGAAATAATTTCCATAGCCTCTTTATCTAATGCATTTTCTATTGATTTTTTTGAATTGTCACCTAATGAAATTTCGGGAATTTCTATTATCTGTATATTGGAATATTTTTTTATTCTCTTTATATACTCTGTTATTCCATCTTTTAAATACTTTTCTTTTATTGATCCTATGGCTATTATTTTTATATTCATTATGGCTCCAATATAATTTCATTACTTACATTACTTCTATGGGCTAAATTAAGACTTATATCCCTTTTTGTATCAAGCCCTATAGATGTTAAATAACTATTTACTGTATTAAAGGCTAAATCTTCAGTATTATTTTCTTCACTTAAATGAGCTAATATTACTTTTTCTTGATTTCCTGTTAATACCTCTCCTAATGTATAGGCACAGTCTTCATTTGATAGATGACCTTTTACAGAACGTATACGTTGCTTAAGACTATAGGAATAACTTCCATTCATAAGCATGTTTATATCATGGTTTGCTTCAAGAAGAAATACATCTGAGCCAGTTATTACTTTCTTCATTCTTTCGTTTACTATACCTGTATCGGTTAAGATGGAAATTTTTTTGTTATCCTTGTTTATTACATAGCCACAACTATTTGCTGAATCATGATAGGTGCTAAAAGGGTGAATGTCGATATCCCTTAATGTAAAGTCGATATCGTTTTTAAAGACTATTATATTGTTATCAGCTATTTTACCTACTCTATTAAGCATTGCTAACCATGTTTTTTCGTTAGCCAATATTGGAATATTATATCTTCTACTCAATACTCCTGCCCCTTTAACATGATCTAAATGCTCATGGGTAATAAGTATTGCATCTATTGAATCTGGTAAAATATTTGCATTAAGAAGTAAATTTTCTATTTGTTTTCCACTAAATCCTGCATCTATTAATAATCTCGTTTTTTCCGTTTCTATATACATTGCATTGCCAGAAGACCCACTAGACAATGAACCAAATTTTAAACTCATATTCTTCTCCAATTCTTCACAGTATTTTATTATATAACAAATACTACTAAAACTAAAGGAATATGATAATATTAAGTTGTATTTAAATGGATAATAAATAATACAAATAGGAGTTTAACATGAATATAAATTATGCTTTTTGTATAGAGAAAAATAAAAAGGAAATATTGATAGATAATATAGAGGAGATTTTGGTAAAAAAGTTAATAGATGAAAATATTTCTATTTCTACAGCCGAATCCATTACTGGAGGCATGGTTGGTAGTAGTATCGTAAACATTCCTGGCTCTAGTGATGTGTTTCATGAAGGCTATATTACTTATAGTGACAGCATTAAAAATAAAGTATTAAATGTTAGCGAATCTACGTTGGAAAAACATACTGCCGTTAGCAAAGAAGTTTGTTTTGAGATGATGGTTAATTTAAAAAAGATTACAGGTTCTGACGCCATTATTGTAACGACAGGGTACGCTGGTCCAGGTGAAAATGCTGGACTATCATTTATTGGAATAAATCTATTCAATTATTACTCTATATTAAAGATGAATTTATTAGGAGAGAGAAATGAAATTAGAAAAAATATAACAAATATTGCTTTAAATAATTTGTTTTTACTTATTAACAAAAAATAATAAATGTAAAATTAATGTATTATTATACATTTCAATAATTAATTTATTAACATATAACTTGGTGGATTTTATTTTTGTTAACAATCTAATAACTTTATTATTAGAATTATAAAAGACCAGTACCTTCAATAACGAATATAAATGTTGAAATCTCAATATTAATACATCAGATACCAGTGTATAATTATTAATTAACAGTTAAATATATCATAAGAAATAAATATGTTAAATTATATAGTGATTTACTGAAAACCTTTTTTATAGTATAATTAAAAACAGTACATTCATTGATTATGTATAAAATATAGCAAAAAAGGGGATAAGATTATGAAGAAAAAATTTAGGTTAGTTGCGCTATTACTAGCTATGGTTTTTGTTTTCACAGCTTGTGGTGGAGACAAAGGAAAAGAAACGGGTGCTGCTGGAGGTAAAAAGTCAGCAAGTAATATTATTAAAGCTAATAACACTAGTGAACCAGGTTCATTGGATCCGGCTTTATCAACTGGTACTCATGACTCATGGATATTAGACCATACTTTTGAAGGTTTAATGAAATATGACAAGGATGGTAAATTAGTTCCTGGTATGGCAGCTGAAAAGCCAGAAATATCAGAAGATGGATTAACTTATACATTCAAATTAAGAGATGATATTAAATGGTCTAACGGAGACCCAATAACAGCAAATGATTTTGAATTCTCTTGGAAACGTCTAGCTGATCCTGAAACTGCATCAGATTATGCTTACCAATTAGACTATGTAAAAGGTGCTACTGCATTTACAAGTGGAGAAGGCAAAGCTGATGATGTAGCAGTAAAAGCTATTGATGAAAAAACATTAGAAGTTCAATTAAACAATTTAACTCCATTCTTTGAAGGATTAACTGCATTTTATGCATTGTTCCCAGTAAATGAAAAAGTTGTAACTGAAAATGCAGACTGGGCTAAAAATGCTGAAACTCATGTTTCAAATGGACCTTTCAAATTATCTGAATGGGATCATGGTTCAAAGATTAAAATAGTTAAGAATGACGAATACTATAATGCTGATGAAGTAAAAATAGATGGAGTCGACTTTGATATAATAGACGAAAAGAACACTGAATGGTCTAAATATGACAAAGGCGAATTAGATATAGTAGTTAAACCAACAAACGAAATAGTAAATAAATTGGCAAAAGAAAGAGATGCTGGAAAAGAAGTAGATTTGGTTTCTGGAGATTATATAGGACTTGAATACTATAACTTCAACGTTTTAGTAGAACCTTTTGACAATGTAAAAGTTAGAAAAGGTATGTCTATGGCTCTTAACAGAGATATTATAACTAATAAAGTAAGACAAATGGGTGATACTGTAGCAGAAGGTATAGTACCATTTGGTTTATTAGATGATGAAGGCAAAGAGTTTAGAGAAGCTAATGGCAATTTAATTAAAGAAGATCCAGTTGAGGCTAAGAAACTTTTTGAAGAGGGACTTAAAGAAAAAGGAATGACAGTAGAAGATTTTAATGCTAAAAACTTTGTATTAATCTATAATACTGATGAAACTCATAAAAAAGTAACTCAAGCAATGCAAGAAATGTGGAAAACTACTTTAGGTGCTGAAATTCAATTAGAGAATATGGATTTCCAAGTTAAACTTGATAGAGAAAAAGCACAACCTATAGGTGATTTCCATCTTTCAAGATCTGGTTGGGTAGGAGACTTCGAAGATCCTATGACTATGATTGACCTATGGTTAACAGGAGCTTCAAATAACAACCCACGTTACTCTAACCCAGAGTTTGATAAATTGATAAACTCAGCTAAAACAGCAACAGATGCTAAACAGAGAATGGATGATATGAAGGCAGCAGAGAAAATAATTATGGAAGATGTACCAGTTATGCCAATTTATTTCACAAATATGCCATACACTGTTAAGCCTAATATTAAAGGTGTTTATAATACTAAATTATCATATCCAGTATTAACTTACGCTGAAATAGAATAATTATCTAAAAATAGAAATAAACAAAAATAACAAATGGAAATTTTCCATTTGTTATTTTTTGTCTTAAATTCGATTATTTTACAAAAAAATTAAAAAACATGCACACTTACTCACAGTAATTAGTTAAAGTATAGACTAATTGTTGTTTACTGGTGAAACAAAACATAGTATACTATAAAAGGTATAAATTTTAATATACTAATTACATAAGGATAATTAGGAGTGAATATTATGAAGAAAAGATTGTTTGCAGTAGTATCATTTATTTTAGTGATGATGTTAACGATTACAGCTTGTGGTGGTGGCAAGGACAGTGGTAAAAAAAGTGATTCAAAATCTGGAGAAAAGATTATAAGGGTTAATAACGGAAGTGAACCTGGTTCATTGGATCCTGGATTAGCAACTGGTAGTCATGATTCTTGGGTATTACAACATTGCTTCGAAGGATTGATGAAGTACAACAAAGATGACGAAGTGGTACCAGGGGTAGCGGCGGATTATCCAACTATTTCAGAAGATGGACTTACTTATACATTTAAATTAAAAGAAGGTTTGAAATGGTCAAATGGTGATCCATTAACTGCAAAGGATTTTGAGTTTTCATGGAAAAGGTTAGCTGATCCAGAAACTGCATCAGACTATGCATACCAAATGGAATATTTAAAAAATGGTCCTGAAGTTGTTTCAGGTGAAATGGATAAAGAGGAATTAGGAGTTAAAGCTTTAGATGATACAACATTAGAAGTTCAATTAAATTATATTGCTCCATTCTTTGATAGTTTAACAGCTTACTATTCATTGTATCCAGTAAATGAAAAAGTTGTAACTGAAAATCCTAAATGGGCAGAAAATGGTGAAAATTATGTTTCTAATGGTGCTTTTACATTAACGAACTGGGAACATGATTCTAAAATACAAATAGTGAAAAATGATAATTATTATGATGCAGAAAATGTTAAAATCGATGGAATCGACTTTGATATTATAGAAGATAAAAACACTGAATGGGCAAAATATGACAGTGGAGAATCTGACGCAGTGGTTGTTCCACAAAATGATGTTGTAAGTAAAATGATTAAAGAAGACAATAAGGAACTTGTAATTGGACCTAAAGTAGGTGTTGAGTTCTACTTCTTCAATTTACAGGAGAAGCCTTTTAATAATGTAAAAGTTAGAAAAGCTCTTTCCATGTCAGTAGACAGAGATGTTATTACTAATAATGTTAGACAAATGCGCGACATTATAGCAGAGGGAATAGTTCCTTTTGGTTTCAAAAATGAAGATGGAGTAGATTTTAGAGAGTCTAACGGTAACTTAGTAAAAGAGGATAACGCAGAGGCTAAAAAGCTATTTGAAGAAGGACTTAAAGAAGAAGGTATGACGGTTGAGGACTTCAATAAGAAGGGATTTGTATTAGTTTACAATACAAATGAAACACATAAAAAGATTACTCAAGCAATTCAAGAAATGTGGAACAAGAATTTAGGTGCTGAAATTCAAATAGAGAATACTGACTTCCAAGTTATGATAGACAGAGGAAAAAAAGGTGACTTCAACATAGCTAGATATGGTTGGATAGCTGACTTTAAAGATCCTATGACAATGATCGATCTATGGGAAACAAATAGTCCAAACAACTGGGGTAAATATTCTAATCCAGAATTTGATAAACTTATTAAGGCTGGAAAAGAAGGAAGCGATCCAGTACAAAGATGGGAAGATATTAAAGCAGCAGAGAAGATTTTAATGGAAGATGCTGTTGTTATGCCACTATATTATAATAGATTACAGTATACAGTAAAACCTAATATAAAGGGAGTATACAATGCAAGTACAGAATATCCATCATTTATATATGCTGAAATAGAATAATAATTACAATATTCAATATTAGTTTGAAGGATATTATAATAGAATAAGAGTGAAATAGTCACTTGTAGATAATATATACGGTTAAATCAAAGGATATAACCGTATATATTAATATAATAAGCTTTTAACATTGACTTATATAGGGTAAAAATAATATAATATAGTGTGGTGTAATCATTATAATGGTAAGTAGAGAAATACTTTCTTTACTTACCATTAAATAAATTTAGAAAGGAAAAATTATGTTAAAATTTTTAACAAAAAGGATTGTTATGGGTATTGTTACCATCTGGGTAATAATAACAGTAACATTTTTCATGATGCATTCAATTCCAGGTAATCCTTTTGCGAAAGAGGGAAAGATGCCACAGAATGTATATGAAAACTTACTAGCTAAATATGGGCTAGACAAGCCTTTAGGTGAGCAGTATAAAATATACTTAGGTAATTTAGCCAAAGGTGATTTTGGTGAATCAATGAAATCAAAAACAGAAACAGTAAACGATATGATCAAAAGGGGGATACCTGTTACAGCACAGCTAGGACTTCAAGCTTTCGTTTTAGCAACGATTTTTGGACTGGCTTTAGGGTCAATTGCCGCACTGTATCAGAACAAGATACCGGATTATATAATGATGATTATTGCAATAATAGGAATTTCAGTGCCTAGTTTTATATTGGCAACATTTTTAATTCAGTTTATTGCAAAGGGGTCTTCGTTTATACCTATAAGTGGATGGGGATCATTTAAATATACAATACTTCCTACAATAGCTTTAGCGATGATGCCTTTAGCTTCTACAGCAAGGCTTATGAGATCATCTATGCTTGAAATATTAGGACAGGATTATATAAAAACAGCTCAGTCTAAAGGACTTAGTAAATTCGTAGTTATAATGAAACATGCTATTAGAAATGCAGTACTTCCAATAGTTTCACAAATGGGTACGACTTTATCAAACTTGCTTGCAGGTTCTTTTGTTGTGGAAAAAATATTTGCAATTCCAGGTCTTGGAAGTTTCTTTGTAAAATCAATAACGGACAGAGATTATACTTTAATTATGGGTACAACAGTATTCTATGCAATATTATTGGTTTCTTTACTGGTAATAGTTGATGTACTATACATAGTTATAGATCCTAGAATCAAACTTTCAGGAGGTAAATCATAATGGATAATACAGAAAAATATTCAAAAGATATGTTTCAGCCTGCGAAGAAGGATTTTAGTAAGGATAAAATAACCAGACCAACTATTAAGTACTGGGCGGATGTTGTTAGAAGATTAAAACAAAACAAATTGGCTATGACAGGCTTTATAATATTAGTTTTATTAATTTTAATTTCAATAGTAGGACCTTATTTAAGTGGTTACGACTATCGTACACAGGATTATGTAAATACGAATATGAGACCGAGTGCAGACCACTGGTTTGGCACTGATAACTTGGGAAGAGATCTATTTACAAGGGTTTGTTATGGAGCTAGATACTCACTGTTAATTGGTATATTAGCAGCTGTATTTGACTTTGTAATAGGTGTTTCCTTCGGTGGTATAGCAGGTATGGTAGGCGGGAAAGTAGATGCTATAATGATGCGTTTTGCAGAAGTTATCTATTCAATCCCTTATATGTTAATAGTAATATTGATTTCAGTAACATTTAGTAATCAAAGTGGTGCAAGTTTATTAACTCTTGTAATTGCAATGAGTATAACAGGCTGGGTTCCAATGGCTATTATGGTTAGAGGACAGGTTTTACAGTTAAAGGA
This sequence comes from uncultured Gallicola sp., assembly GCA_964345925.1. Classification (GTDB taxonomy): domain Bacteria; phylum Bacillota; class Clostridia; order Tissierellales; family Peptoniphilaceae; genus Miniphocaeibacter. Next base: position 9,866 of record CAYFSP010000039.1, read on the forward strand.
AAGTGAATATACATTGGCTTCAAGATCATTAGGTGCTGATAGTGTATATATACTTAGAAAACATATAATTCCAAACTCTTTAGGACCAATACTTGTAAATATTACATTGACAATACCTAGAGCAATATTCTCAGAGGCTACGTTAAGTTTTATAGGTTTAGGATTACAACCTCCACAGCCTAGTCTGGGTGTACTATCAAATGAAGGTATATCTGTTATGGGTATAGGATTGTTCTACCAAGTATTGTTCCCAGCTATATTTATATCTCTTATAATGTTTAGTTTTAACGTATTTGGTGATGGCTTGAGAGATGCCTTAGACCCAAGGTTAAGGAAGTAGGTAATTATGGATAATATTTTAGAAGTAAAAAATTTAGCTGTTTCTTTCCAAACATTTTTTGGAGAGGTAGAAGCTGTTAGAAATATATCCTTCAATGTAGAGAGGGGAAAGACAGTAGCAATAGTAGGGGAGTCCGGTTGCGGTAAGTCCGTAACGGCAAACTCAATTATACAATTATTGCCAAAACCTCCAGCAGTTTATAAAAATGGAGAAATATTATTTAATGGAGAAAATCTTTTAAATAAATCTAACAAAGAAATGACTGAAATAAGAGGAAATAATATTTCCATGGTATTTCAAGATCCTATGACTTCGCTGAATCCTACTATGAAAGTTGGGAAACAAATCATTGAAGGAGTAAGAAGACATAAGAAGATCTCCAATGAAGAAGGTAAGAAATTAGCAATAGAAATGTTAAAGATGGTTTCAGTACCGCAGCCTGAAAAACGTGTAAATCAGTATCCACATGAATTCTCAGGTGGTATGAGACAAAGAGTTATGATAGCTATAGCAATGGCTGCAAAACCGGAACTGCTAATAGCAGATGAACCGACAACGGCACTTGATGTAACGGTACAAGCACAAATTCTAGATTTAATGAAAAAATTAAAAGACGAAATGAATATGTCTATTATTATAATCACTCATGATCTTGGAGTAGTAGCGGATATTGCAGATGAAATAGTTGTTATGTATGCAGGACAAATCATAGAAAAAGGTAAGCTTGACGATATCTATTATAATACTAAACATCCATATACCAGAAAATTACTGGCATCTGTACCAAAGATAAATATGGATAAAAACGAAATGCTTCATTCAATAGACGGTTCACCACCTGATCTATATATTCCTCCAAAGGGGTGCTCTTTCTACGACAGATGTGATGAAGCAATGGTAATTTGTGAAAAACATATGCCAGAGTTTATAGATCATGGAAATGAACATTGCAGTAGTTGTTGGTTAAACCATCCTCAGTGTCAAAAGAAAGAGGAGGTAAAATAATGGCTGAAAAATTAGTGGAAGTAAATAATTTAAGTAAGTATTTTAATGTAGCAGGTGGAAAACTAAAAGCCGTTGACGGAATTAGTTTTTATATAAATAAAGGTGAAACATTTGGACTTGTAGGAGAATCAGGCTGTGGTAAATCAACAGCAGGAAGAACTATGTTAAGACTTTATGAACCTACAACTGGAGAAATTAAATTCAAAGGTAAAGATATTTGCAAATACTCTAATAAGGAAATGAAAAATATTAGAAAAGAAATGCAGATGATATTCCAAGATCCTTATGCATCTTTAGACCCTAGACTTACAGTTGCAGAAATTATAGGTGAACCTTTTGAAATATATGGAATACTTAAAGGTGAAGAAAGACATAAAAGGGTAGTTGAGTTATTGAATATAGTTGGTTTAAGTGAAGAACATGCCCAAAGGTTCCCTCATGAGTTCTCTGGTGGTCAAAGACAGAGAGTTGGTATAGCTAGAGCGTTGGCGTTAGATCCAGAATTCATAATATGTGATGAGCCTATTTCGGCACTAGACGTTTCTATACAGGCGCAAGTTGTAAACCTATTAAAGGATTTACAGGAAAACTTAGGATTAACATTATTATTTATAGCTCATGATTTATCTATGGTTAGATATATATCGGATAGAGTTGGAGTAATGTACTTAGGTAATTTAGTAGAGCTTTCCGATAGTGAGAGACTTTATGAAAAGCCACTTCATCCTTATACAAAGGCGTTGTTGTCTGCAATACCTGTAGCGGATCCAGAATTACAAAAATCTAGACATAGGATAAAACTAGATGGAGAAGTTCCTAGTCCTATAGATCCTAAACCTGGATGTAGATTTGTGGATAGATGTGAGTATGCTACAGATTTATGTAGAGAAACAAATCCTGTATTAGAAGAAGTAGAGCCAGGACATTTTGTTGCTTGTTTAAGAGTAAAAGAAATAAATAAACTATAAAAAATAATATATGAATTTAAAATACATTTAGAAAGTAATTTCTAAATGTATTTTTTTGATAAAAGTAAGAAAATCACAGAATATTTATACGATTTTAAATATGATAATTATATTTTAGGTAAAATCGGTAGAGATTTTTTATTATTTATAAATGTTACAATATTATTAAAAATGTTCATAGCTATTGATATAAGAAAATGCTACTGCTATTAAAAAGTAGAGGTATATTATGAATATATTAATTATAGAAGACGACAATATAATATTAAGAGAAATAAAGAAAAATTTAGATAAATGGGACTATAATTCTTTTGAAATAAAAAATTTTAATAGGATTATAGAGGAAGTGAAGGAATATAATCCAAATTTGATTTTATTGGATATATCCTTGCCATTTTTTGATGGTTTTTATTGGTGTAGTAAGATAAGGGAGTTTTCCAGTGTGCCAATAATATTTATATCATCTAAAAATGATAAAATGGATATGATTATGGCTATGAATTTAGGTGGAGACGATTATGTTACTAAGCCTTTTGATATGGATTTATTAATTACAAAGATTAGAGCCTTAATTAGAAGAACATATTCCTTTAATGATGATTTAGAAATATATCAATTTAAAAATTTTACATTAGATGCCAATAAAAAGGAAATTATATGGGAAAATAAATCGGCGAATTTAACACAGACGGAATTTGTCATTCTAAAGGTATTATTTGAAAAAGCCAATTCATATGTTTCAAAGGATGATATTATTACTAGGCTTTGGAGTGAAGACGCATTTGTAGATGCAAATGTTATTGCAGTAAATATAAATAGAATTAGGAATAAGATAAAGGACATGGGAGCTGTAGATATTATATCCACTAAAAAAGGAGTAGGATATGGTTTAATAGAGGGCAAAAATGTTTAAAGACTATTTAAAGAGTAGAAAAGGTGAAATATTTATTATTGTATCAATTTTTTCTTTAATGTATTTAATAATGTTTTTAAGTAATAGCATGTATGAAAATTACCTGTATACTGTTTTTTAATAGTGTTCTTTTACATGGTTTATTTTATTTATGGATACTTTAAATACAAAAGACATTTAGAAATAGTGAAAAATATAAATATAAACAATATAGATGATATTTATCCGAGTAATTTAATAGAAGAAGAATATTTGAAGAAAATATCTAAATGTATGATAGAAAATACAAATAATATAATACTTAGAAATAATGATTTGGATCAATTAAAAGAAGATTATACAATTTGGATACATCAAGCTAAAACTCCTATAGCAGCTTTATCATTAATAATAGACGGCATTGATTTAGAAGAAAAAAGTGATATGAAACAGGAGCTATTTAAAATAAATCAATATACGGATATGGCGCTTACAAATATTAGATTACAGGATATACATAAGGATTTGGAAATAAGAGAGCATGATTTATATGAATTAGTTAAAACAGCTATAAAAAAATATGCATTGTATTTTAATTACAAAGGAAATATTTTAAATTTAGAAGAATTTTCAAAAAAAATAGTTACAGATGAAAAATGGTTCATATATGCAATAGACCAAATAATTTCCAATGCCGTTAAATATACGAAGAATGGTGAAGTCAGCATTTCTTTAAATGACAATTACCTTATAATTGAAGATACGGGAATTGGTATTAGAGAAGAGGATATACCTAAATTATTTACAAGAGGTTTTACAGGTTATACGGGAAGAGTTGAAAAAAAGCTACGGGACTAGGGTTATATATGTCCAAAAAGATTTTATCAACATTGGGTTCATCAATTAGACTAGAATCTATAGCAGGAAAAGGTACAAAAGTTTATATAAAAATTCCAGAGGACTTATAGTTCTCTTTTTTATATTAAAGGGGAATATATGAAATTATTGTTTAATTTGGCTAAAAATAACATTAAGAGAAATAGGGATATTTATATTCCGTATATTTTAACATTGGTTATTTCAATAATGTTGTTTTTTCTTATATCCAATTTTAATTATAACGATATGATAAATTTAGAAATAGACAAGGCGTATATTAAGTCAGATGATGGCCTTATAGTTACGGGAATTGGAGCAGGCTATGATCAATTGAAGAAGAGAATGATAGGTGTTAGCTTAATAATGGTGTTAATAAACTTGTTCTTTAATCTATATGCCAATATATTTATAAACAAGAGAAGAGAAAGAGATTATGGTATATATGATATTTTAGGTCTTGATAAAAACCATATAATGCAATTAATATTAATAGAGAATATGATAATCAATCTTTTTGGAATAATATCTGGAATATTACTGGGAATTACATTGAATAAATTAAATCTATTAGTATTATCAAGACTGTTGAGCTTTGAAAATGATTTAACTACAGAGATTAATATTGAAGCTGTAGTCATGTCGCTTATAATATTCTTTATAATATGTACAATTTCCATTATGGTGACCTTAATAAGAATATATAGGGCAAAAGGCCTTTCATTATTAAATGAAAAGAAAACAATTATTCATAATAATAAATACTATGTAATTATAACGGTTATAGGTGGTATTTTAATAGGTATATGTTATTATTTTTCCTATACTAAAAATTACGGTACAAATTATATTACAAATGATGGTGAAATTTTTTTGAAATTATATGAGGTCTTATATTTAACGGTTTTCTTAACTATGGGGACGTATTTAATATTTAAAGGTTGTACAGTCTTAATATTAAATATATTAAAAAGAAATAATAGAATTTATAAAAAGAAGAAAAATTTTATAGCAATATCCAACTTGCTGTATAGATTTAAGTCGAATGCTTTAAGCTTAACAATAATTACATTATTAAGTACAATGTTTTTAGTATTTCTATTTACTAGTTTATTATCATAAGAAAGTTATTCCAAATCATATAGAGAGATGGATTTAAATACAATATCCCATAATACGATAGATAGTAATAGAGTAAATGAATATATAAACAAAAAGGCAGAAGATAAGGATATTCCAATAGATAATTATTATATTTATAAAGTATTAAAAACTGATATTTTAGATGATAGTATAAAAATACTTAACAATGAAAGAAATATTGGTTTAGATATTTCCATAATGAAAAAATCATCTTATAAATCTCTTACATATGAAGATATGGATATTTCAACAGGAGAAACCATAATACTAGGCAATAAATTATACTATGGAAAGGAAATGAAAGAGAATTTTTCAAATAGTATTAAACTATACGAAAATGAATTAGAGGTAAAGGATATAAGGGATATATCTAGTAATATGCAGTTGGACTATGAAGTGGATTCCTACCTTGTAGTAGTGGAAGATAAATTATACGATAATATTAAAAACAATTTCAAGGATGAATTAGATATAAATATAGTACAAAATTATATATTTAAAGGTAGTAAGAAGGAGATTAAAAATTTTCTAATGGAAATGGATAAAAACTGGTCTTTAGATGATATGGATAATTATTGGGACTACAATATGGATATTGAAACAGTAGATGAAGTAGAGTGTTATCCTGGTTCAAATTATATGTCATTTTTAGTCATAATATCAGGGTCTTTCTTAATAGGATATGGAAATATTGCAATAATATTTTTAATAAATCTTCTAATGGTAATTTATTATAAGCAGTATTTAGAAGGATATGAGGATGCAAAGCAATGAAAAAAGCTACGAAGAATTGGATTGACGAATAATGAGGTAAAAAATACTGTAAGGAAACAGATAAGAATATTCTTCTTTTTACCCCTTGTAGTTTCAATTATACATTTTATTTTTATT
>CAYFSP010000040.1:0-15510 GCA_964345925.1 uncultured Gallicola sp.
AAGGCACCTCATATGAGTGCCTTTTAATATTATCAATTCTATTTGCTTTTGTCAACCTTTTTTTGCTTTTTTCTTACTCTACTATAGGTATGTATTTACCATATCCTTTTTCTTCCATTTCCGATAAGGGAATGAATTTTAAACTACCTGAGTTTATACAGTAACGAAGTCCACCAGTATTTATTGGACCATCTTCGAATACATGTCCTAAATGACTGTCTGAATTTTTACTTCTAACTTCTATTCTCTCTTGTGACAGTTTATTGTCTTTTCTGTATATAATAACCCCTTTTTTTATCGGTTTTGTAAAGGATGGCCATCCACAACCAGCATCGAATTTATCCTTTGAGAGAAAAAGTGGCTCTCCTGTTATTATGTCAACATATATTCCTTTATTAAATTCATTATTGTATATATTTGTAAATGGTCTTTCTGTATATTCCTCTTTTGTAATTTTGTACTGTTCTTCTGTTAATTTACTCCTCAGCTCTATTTCAGTTGGTACCGTATACTTTTTCTCTACATCTTCTTCATATATATTAAAGTCTATATGACAATAGCCATTGGGGTTTTTTCTTAAATATCTTTGATGGTATTCTTCTGCTCTTACATAATTTTTTATCTTCTCTACTTCTACTACTATTTCATCGTAATATTCTTCCCTTATACTGTTAATATAATTTTCTATTATGACCTTGTCATCTTCATCTATATAATAAATTCCTGTGCGATACTGTGTGCCAATATCATTTCCCTGTCTATTAAGAATCGTTGGATCTATTATTTTAAAATACTCTTCTAATATCTTTATAAGTCCAACTATATTTTTATCGTATTCTATTTTTACAACTTCACTATGATTTGTTATTCCAACTTTATTGTAGTCGGTTTCTTCTGTAAATCCATTAGCATAACCTGCTTCTATATTTATTACAGGTATATTTCTTAATACATATTCCTCTACGCCCCAGAAACATCCTCCAGCTAAATATATTATTTTTCTATTTTCTTTCATTATTTTACCTAATAAACTTTCTTCCAAATATTCTTGTCCTATTTATAGATTTAGAGAACATACTGGCCATAACTATTCCAAGCGCTATAGCTGTTGCAGATATAAAAGCAACTCCTGCTTTTTCTGAAGCCAACGCCATATCTCCTACTGCAATTCCCTGCATTGTTTTAAATAATGCCAATCCTGGAACTAACGGTATTAACGCAGGTATTAAACAAACCGTCGCTGGGTGTTTATAAATCCTTGCAAAGATTTCAGAACCTAATCCAACTATAAAGGCACTAACTGCTAAAGCTAAAAAATTTATCTCAAAGTATTCTACTAAAATATAATGACTGAAAACCCCTAATGTACCTAGTATAAAATTTCCAAAAGCAACTTTTTTTGGACAATTGTAGAATAGACCAAAACACAAGCTTGATATACCACATGTTATAGATTTAAATAATATCATCTTCCACCTCAATAATACATAAATAATACAGCACTTACACCAACTGCCATTCCTGCTGCAACCAATATGGATTGTGCTAAACCATGCACTCCTGACATTATATCACCACTTATAAAATCCCTAATTGAATTATTAAAGGATATTCCAGGAAATAGTGGAATCATTGCACCTGTTATGACTATATCAATATTTGTTCCTATTTTTAATTTCATTCCAATAACAGCAACAGCTGCTGCCATAAATGCTCCTGCCATATTATTGAAAAAGGATGAATAGCTTACTTTAGCAATTAACTTAAGACCTAGTAACGCTGAAAAACCTGCAAAAATCGCGACAATAAAATCAAATATATTTCCACCAAAGTGAAAAATCAACATAGCTGATCCTAATGTTCCGAAAATCAAGTAATCTCTTGTACTTTGGTATCTTCCATATCCTATGTCCTTAACTATTTTATAGCCTTCTTTTAGATTATATTCTCCTTCTACAAATTTTCTTGAAAAATTATTTATTTCAGTGACTTTGCTCAAGTCAAAAGTATATTTACTAATTCTACGCATAATCAATATATCTTCATCTTCATAGTTAAAAGAAACCATTATTAAATTGTATGTAGCATAAATATTTACATTTCGAATTTCATTATAAATACTACACATCCTTAAAGCAGTATCTTCAACTCTATATATTTCAGCACCATTTTCCACAAGTACTTGTGCTACATTTCCAACCAATACCGCTAGTGATTTAGCCTCTTTATAATCTTTAATTTCTAATTTATTATTCATAGTTGAATTATACCATAGCAAAATAAAAAAAGGCTGTTACTACCTTTATTTAGATTGCTCAATCGCCTTTTCTATTGCTTCTAATATAGCATTACTAGTTTCTGTAGCTCCAGAAACAGTATCTACTTTTATATTATTTTTTGAAATTATATCATTTTTTAATTTATCGAAGGAAGCATCTACAAAAACTCTGTTTTCTGTAAAATCTATTAATTCTATTTCTGATATATTTCCTTCTGAGTCAATGGTCACTGAAACTCTAACATTACCATTTCTACCATTTCCTATTCCTTCATATGTACCAGCTCTCTTAGTCTTACTACAGGAACTAAGCATTAATAAAGCCATAATTATTATAATTGTAAATATTCGTTTTTTCATTTTAATTACCTCGCTGTTTATAATATCAATTTATTATTTAAGTGTCAATTTATATAGCAATAGGGTATATTATTATTGGAGGTGTTTTAATGAAATTTAAAATTAATGACAATATTAAAGATGCTTTGGACATTTTTATTATTGATAATAACTATGATGTTGAGAAAATTAATCCAAATTTAAAAAAGGTATTAGAAGGAACTAATTATTTTAAACAAGGTAGCTTTAAAATATTCTTCTATGTAAATGAAAATGAAAAAATATATTTAGTTAATTTAGGTGATACAAAGGAACTTTCTGTTAACGACTTAAGAAAGCTAGGTTTTGAAATTGCTAATGATTTAAATAGTAAAAATTACGGTACTGTAAATATTAATTATTCAGATATTAAGTATTTTGAAAGCAATGTTTTAATTCCGGCTATTGTTGAAGGATTTTTACAATCCCAATATACTTTTGATACTTACAAAACGGAAAAAGCAGAAAAAACTAATTTTGAATTAAATATTAACTTACCTAATAATATGTCTTTATCTGATAATGTTTTAAAGGAAATAGAAAATATTGTAGAAGGTATAAATATAACTAGAGAGCTTGTAAATACACCTTCTATAGATCTATATCCTGAAACATTAGCTAATAAAGCAGTTGAATTACTTGAACCATTAGGTGTTAAGGTAACTGTCTTAGGTAGAAAAGAAATAGAAGAACTTGATATGAAAGCATTTTTAGCTGTTTCTGAAGGGTCAAGTAAGGAACCACGTTTTATAAGGATTGAATATACGCCAATTGAAGATGATTCAGAAACTATCGCCCTTGTTGGAAAAGGACTAACTTACGATTCTGGTGGTTATGCTATAAAACCAGCTGAGGGAATGGTAACAATGAATGGAGATATGGCCGGTTCAGCTACAGTTATTGGAACTATTTATTCATTGGCTAAAAATAATGTTCAAAGAAATGTTGTTGGTGTAATTGCTGCTTGTGAAAACATGATTTCTGGCGGCGCTTATAAGAATGGAGATATAGTAGGCTCTATGAAAGGCACTACTATTGAAGTTATAAATACAGATGCTGAAGGAAGAATTACTTTGGCTGATTCCCTTTACTATGCTGCTACTAAGACAAATGCTAACACTATTGTTGATCTTGCCACTTTAACTGGTGCATGTCTTGTTGCTTTAGGAGAAATTACTACGGGAATAGTTACAAATGATGATAAACTATACAAGAAAATTGAGTTAGCATCTGAAAAAGCTGGTGAATATGTTTGGAAATTTCCTTCGTTTAAAGAAACTAGAGATATGTTAAAGAGCAAGGTTGCCGATTTGAAAAACTCTACTGGAAGATTCGGTGGAGCAATTACAGCCGGTTTGTTCTTAGAGGAATTCGTTGAAGGAAAGACTTGGGCTCATATGGATATTGCTGGCCCTGCACATACAACTACACCTTATAGTTATATACCTTATGGTGCTACAGGAATACCAGTAAAAACTCTATACTATTTTGTAAAGGATTTTAAATAGTAAAAAACTCTTAGCTTTTGCTAAGAGTTTTTTTATTGAAACTATTTTTTAACCACTTTTTTCTTTTTAGTATAAGCCGTATCATCCATAGGAAGTTTGGTTCTCAGTACATTATCCATTGCATAATAAGCTCCTTGTACTGCTGGCGCTGTAGGTATTGTAGCTATTTCACCTACTCCTTTTGAACCATAAGCAAATGGTAACAACTCATCCTTTTCTACATATATAGCCTCTATATGTGGAATATCAGTAGCTCTCATTAATCCTAATGTTCCAAATTTAACCTTTGGAACACAATTTTCAAGTGGGAAGTCCTCTGTTAATGCATATCCTAATCCCATTAACACTCCACCTTCAATTTGTCCTTGAATTGCTATAGGATTAACTACTTTACCTGAATCATGTGCTGCATGAACTTCTTTAACTTTTCCATCATCATCTAAAATTACAACATGTGTAGCAAAACCATAAGCAACATGACTTACTGGATTAGGTTTATCAGATCCTAATTTATCCGTTGGTTCAAAGAACTCTGCATAATATTCTTTTCCTTGAAGCTTGCTTAAATCACCTGAAGCTGCATCTAGGTCCTTCTTTAAGTCAACTGCTGCCATTCTAACAGCTTCACCTGTTATTAGAGTTTGACGTGATCCTGATGTGGTTCCTGAATCTGGTGCTATTTCTGAACTACATCCCATATATTTTAAATTTTCTAATTTTAAATCCAATGTTTCTGAAAGCATTTGTAAGAATACAGTAAAACAACCCTGTCCTATATCTGAAGCTGCTGTATATAATTCAACTATTCCATTATTTACTTCAAGTCTAGCTCTACCTTTATCTGGAAGACCAACACCAACTCCTGAGTTCTTCATTGCACATGCAATTCCTGCACGTCCTGGATTACTTTCATAAACGTCTTTCACAGCTTCCAATGTTTCTTTTAATGCTGTAGATACATCAGCGATTTGTCCATTTGGTAATGGCTTTCCTGGTTCTATAGCGTTTCTATATCTTATTTCCCATGGAGATATTCCAACTTTTTCAGCAAGTAAGTTTATATTTGATTCCAATGCAAACTCACTTTGACAAACTCCGAAACCACGGAATGCTCCTGCAGGTGGATTGTTTGTATAATATCCATATCCTCTAATATCAGTATTTTGATATGTGTAAGGTCCTACTGAATGTGTACAAGCTCTTTCAAGAACTGGTCCACAAAGTGAAGCATATGCTCCTGTATCAAAGTAAATATCACAATCCAATGCTGTAAATATACCATTTTCGTCACAACCAAGTGTAAATGTTCCCTCCATTGCATGTCTCTTTGGATGGAAGTTAAGGGATTCTTGTCTAGTTAATTTAACCTTTACAGTCTTTTGTAATTTATTTGCAGCTAAACAAGCAAGGTGTTGTACGGAAACATCCTCTTTACCACCAAATCCACCACCGACTAACTTATTTTCTACAACAATTTTCTCCTCATCCCAACCAAACATTATAGCAATTTCTTTTCTCGTATCATAAACTCCTTGGTCAGAAGTATATACTTTAACACCATCTTTATAAGGGAAAGCTATTGCACATTCCGGCTCTAAAAACGCATGTTCTGTAAATGGAGTACTGTATGATTGTGTAACCGTATATTTAGATTCTGCTAAAGCTTTCTTAGCATCTCCTCTAGTAACATGTCTTTGTTGACATAGATTTCCATTAGAATGTACCTTTGGAGCATCTTCTGCCATAGCTTCTTTAATACTTCTTACAGGTTCTAACTCTTCATAAGTAATTTTTACCATAGCTTTAGCTTTATTAAGTATTTCTTCTGTTTCAGCTACAACTAAACAAATAGCATCTCCTAAGGATCTTGTAATATCTCCCTTAGCAATGAAAACATCCCAATCCTGTTGAATATGTCCAACTTTATTGTTAGGAACATCTTCAGCAGTAAGTATATCTACTACACCAGGTAATGCTAAAGCCTTTGAAAGATCAATATCCACTACTTTAGCTCTCGGGAATTTTGAACGTACAGCTGAAGCATAAGTCATTCCTTCTATTACAACATCATCACAATATTCTCCTGTACCTAATACTTTTTCTCTTACATCAACTCTAAAAGCTCCGTCACCAACTCCATAAACATCGCCCTTTTCAAGTTCTTTATTTATTTTTTCATCACCACGAAGTATTGCCGCTGCCAATTCTATACCTTCAATAATCTTCTTATAACCAGTACAACGACAAATATTTCCTCTTATTGCCTTTTTTATTTCCTCTTCTGTAGGATTAGGATTTTGATCGATTAAAGCCTTACCTGCTACCACCATTCCCGGAATACAGAAACCACATTGTACTGAACCTTTAACTCCAAACGCATATACAAATGCTTCTCTTTCTTGTTCTGACATTCCTTCTACTGTAATAATTTCTTTTCCTGCTGCTCTACTTGTTTTTAATACACAAGCACGCATTGCCTTTCCATCAACTATTATTGTACAAGTACCACATGCACCTTCGCTACAACCATCTTTAACCGAGAATAGTCCTAGTTCATTTCTTAAATATGTAAGTAATGAAATATCTTCTGCAGTTTCATATGTTTTACCATTAATGCTTAATATGTATTTTTCCATTTTATACCCCTTAATAATTTTCTTATTTATTCACTATTGTTAACTTTTTAACTTTTTAAGTATAAAAACAAACTATGTAACTAAGTAAATAAAATAAGTATATTTTTTATATTTTCCAATTACCCCTTTATCTTTATAAAAATATATCGTATAATAGTAGTAACTATCTTTCCCAATATAGATATAGTTTAGCAATAAATCTCATATATTGCAATAGAAAGAAAAACCTTTGCCTATTTTATTGTAGTATTTAATAATAATTTTATATTCCAAAGTATTGCTATTATACACTCTTATACTGTATTTAATTTAGAATTCTAAATTAAATCTATGAATCCAATTTCCTATAATAATGGGTTATATTTTAATAAATTGATAAAACAAAAAAACAAGATGAGTATTCATCTTGTTTTAATATTTATTTACGGTCTTTTTTCTTCCTCGTAGGATTTTAATATAACTTCTACTGGCTTTCTAGCTTCATATCCATTAATTAACGGTTGTCTATTGTCGTTAATAGCATCTATGAAATCTTTATAGAATGGAGTATGTCCATTTCCATATACATTATCTACTTTTCCAGATGCTGAATCATCAATTTTTTCATTTTCATCTGCAAAATTCCAAGTTTTTATTTCATTTACTGCTAAACCACCTATTACTGCTGTTCCAGTTTCTCCAAAAATACTCAATGTCTCTTCCAAGTTTTTTGGATAAACACATGCTGAACCCTCTATAATACCTATTGATCCGTTAGCAAATCTTAATAAAATTGCTCCAAAGTCTTCCATTTCAATATCTCGTAAAAATGTTCCTCTTTCAGACTTAACTGAAACCACATCTGAACCCATCATCCAAATCAATAAGTCAATATTGTGAATACATTGATTCATCAATGTTCCACCATCCATTGCTTTAGTTCCCCTCCAAGGAGCAAGATCATAATAATGTTGATCTCTAGTCCACAATATTCTAGCTGTTCCATTTATTATATTTCCAAATTTTCCTTCATCAATAGCTTTTTTCATCTTTTGTATTGGTGGGTTAAATCTATTTTGATGACTTACAGCTACTTTTAAGCCAGTCTTATCAGAAAGTTCGTTTATTTCATCTATTTCTTCCAATGTCATTGCCATTGGTTTCTCTATTGTTATATGAACACCTTTATTTAAACAATCTAAAGAAATTTTTCCATGATATCCACTTTCTGTAGCTATTGAAACATAATCAATTTTTTCTTTATCAAGCATTTCCATATAGTCTGTGTAAATTTTTACTTCTGCATCTGGAAAAGCCTCGTTATATTGTTTCTGTCTATCAATAGCTCTTTCTTCTATAACATCACATAAAGCAACTAACTCTGTTTCATCATTATTGTTTATTATAGCTTCCACATGTTTGTATGAAATTCTTCCACAGCCTATTATTGCGCATTTTAACTTTTGCAATTTAAACCTCCAATTATAATAATTCTATATTATTCTTGTTGTTTACTACATCCTTAGTTGCATATCTAGTGTCAAATACATATTTTGCATTATCTGCTACCATTTGATAATCAACATTAGAATGATTAGTTGTTACAACTACTAAGTCATAATTGCTAACCACCTCTGGTGTTAATTCTTTTAATGAATAAACAGTATTTCCATCTTTGTCTTTAAATGAATGATTGTATCCATCGTAGTATTCTATTTCAGCACCTTCTTCTTGGAAATGTTCAATAACAACTAATGCTGGACTATCTCTTAAATCATCTATATCATTTTTGTAAGCTACACCAAGTATTAAAACCTTAGAACCATTTAAAGCTTTCTTAAAGTTTTTAGAAAGGATCTTCATCGATCTTTCAATTACCCATTCAGGCATAAAGTCGTTTACTGAACCTGAAGCTTCTATAATTCTCATATGTGAATCATATTCTTTAGCCTTCCATGTTAAGTAAAATGGATCTAGTGGTATACAATGACCACCAATTCCTGGTCCTGGATAGAACGCTTGGAAACCATATGGTTTAGTTCTTGCAGCATCTACTACTTCCCAAATATTTATTCCCATCTTATTAGCTATAAGAGCAAATTCGTTTACAAGACCTATATTAACATTTCTATAAGTATTTTCTAATATTTTTTCCATTTCAGCAACTTTTGGAGATGAAACAGTATACACTTCTCCTTCTAATACATTTCTGTATAATGCTGCTGCAACCTCTGTTGAAGCCTCACCAACACCACCAACTACTTTTGGAGTGTTTTTAGTTTTATATATTTTATTACCAGGATCTACTCTCTCTGGTGAAAATGCTAAGAAGAAATCTTCTCCACATTTTAATCCTGATCCCTCTTCAAGTAATGGTAACATCAATTCCTCTGTTGTTCCTGGATAAGTTGTCGATTCCAATACAACAATACTGCCTTTTTTCAAATATTTCGAAACATCCTTTGTAGACTTTTCAACATATGAAATATCCGGTTGTTGATACTCGTCTAATGGAGTTGGAACTGCAATTGCTATAAAGTCACAAGAAGCAACTTCTTCAAAGTTATCAGTAGCTCTTAACATTCCCTTGCTAACTAGTTCAGCTAATTCTTCGTCTACAACATCACCTATATAGTTATGACCTTCATTAACCATTTTAACCTTATCTGGTAGTACGTCAAAACCTATTACTTTGTAGCCAGCATTTGCTTTTTCTACTGCTAATGGAAGGCCTACATAGCCTAAACCAATAACTCCTACTATTAATGATTTTGATTCAATTTTTTCTAATAATTCATTCTTAATATTTGACATTTGAATTACTCCTTCTCTCTTAATGTTTCGTTTTCTAACTTATATATTTTACCACAAATTTCACATTCATATTCATTATTATCCATAGTTTCTTTAAGTCTTTCGCCACATTCACAAACATATCCTATTTTTTTTGCAGGAACGCCAACTACTAATTCATAGTCACCAACGTCTTTTGTAACTACGGCTCCCGCTCCAACTAAGGCAAATTTTCCTATTGTGTGACCACATACCACTGTTGCATTAGCACCTATGGAAGCACCTTTTTTTAACAGGGTTTTTTTATATTCATCTTTTTTTTCAATTAAGGATCTCGGGTTTATCACATTTGTGAATACACAAGATGGTCCTAAAAAAACACCTTCCTCACATTCTACTCCAGTATAAACTGAAACATTATTTTGTATCTTTACCTTATTACCAATTTTTACACCTGGAGAAATTACAACATTTTGTCCAATATTACAATTTTCTCCAATTATGGAACCTGGCATAATATGAGAAAAATGCCATATTTTAGTGTTATCTCCTATTTCTGCTCCATCATCTACATAACTGGACTCATGTACAAAGTAATCAGCCATTATTAAAACTCCTTAACAGAATTTGTAATATATTCTATTTCCTCTTTTGTCAGTTCAGGAAACATTGGAAGCGCGAAAGTTCTCTTTGATAAGTACTCTGCATTTGGGCAATCCCCTTCTACGTATCCCAAAGGTATAAATACCTTTTGTAAATGCATTGGAACAGGATAATAAATACCAGTAGCCACTCCCTTTTCCTTTAAGAAATTACATAACTCTTCTCTTTTTTCTGATTGAAGTATATAAAGATGATACACATGTTTTGAGTTTTTTTCTGTGATTGGAGTAACTAAATCAGTATCTTTTAAGTTTTCAGTATAGATTTTTGCATTTTCAATTCTATTTTCGGTCCACTCAGCAATTTTCCTAAGCTTGATTCTTAAAATAGCCGCTTGTAATTCATCTAGTCTAGAGTTTTGACCTATTATATAATTATAGTATTTTAACGGATTATAAACAGTATTATCAGTTGATTTATCCTCTTCTATAACCTCATCTATATTATTTAATATATTATAAGCTCTCAACCCATTTTCTCCAGAACCGTGAACACGTAATGCTTTTAAAATAACAGCAAGATTATCATCGTTTGTAACCATCATTCCACCGTCACCAGCACATCCTAAATTCTTTGTTGGAAAAAATGAAAAACAAGCAATGTCAGATAATGTACCTATTTTCTTTCCTTTGTATTCAGCTCCAACTGCTTGAGCAGCGTCCTCTATTACGAATAAAGAATGTTTTTTAGCTATTTCATTAATTTTATCCATATCACATGGATTTCCAAATATATGTACAGCAATTATGGCTTTTGTACTATTTGTAATCTTATCCTCGATTTTATTTACATCTATATTGTAAGTATTCAAGTCAACATCTACAAATACCGGTTTAGCTCCTACATAGCTTATGGCTTCAGCTGTAGCAAAGAAAGTATAGCTAGTTGTAATTACCTCATCACCCTCACCTACTCCTAAAGCTCTTAATGCTATTATTAAAGCATCTGTACCATTTCCTACTGAAATGGAATTTTTTACACCAATATAGTCTGAAAATTCTTTTTCAAAGGACTTAACATTTTCTCCCATTATATATTGAGCATTGCTTAATACATCTAGCACCGCCTTGTCTGACTCTTCTTTTATAGTCTCATATTGCCTTTTTAAATCAATTAAAGAAATATTCATATTTCCTCCTATTTTAATTTATTAAAAGTTTCCACTAATTTATCAGTTAAAATTTTAAAGTCAAAATCTTTGGAAGCATTTAATGCATTTTGACAGTATTCATTGTATTTTTCTCTGTCATTATTATACATATTGTAAAAATATATTATTCCATCAGCTACGGCTTCACTGGAACTATCCTTTGCAACATAGCCAAATTCATATTGTTCAATTGGATCATACCCACATTTTTGATTTGACAGAACAGGTTTACCTGCTGCCATATATTCAAATAATTTATTCGGACTCATTCCATACTTATATAGTTCTGGTAAATTTGCCACTGAAAGCAATAGAATATCCGATTGAACCAATATTGAAGGTACATCTGATTTATTGACCCTTCCCTTGAATTTAACTCTGTTTAACCCTTTATCTTTACAATACTGTTCCAATTCTTCTTTCTCACCACTATCTCCAAAGATTAAAAATTCTATGTCATCATAGCCCTTATCCCTAAGTATTTCAAAGGCTTTAATAGTTCTTGATAAGTCATTGGCTCTACCTATTGCTCCTGTGAAAACCAGTTTAAATATTTTTTTATTAGAAAGGTCTTTGTCTATATACTTGTTGTTTTTTAAATTTTCATTGAATTTCTCTAAATCTATTCCATTGTTTATATAATCCACTTTAGAAGTATCAAGTCCTATATCTCTAATATAGTCTTTCCCACCAGCCATTGTAAAAATATTTCTATCAGCTGATTCATACATCTTTTTTTCAATTTTATATAGAATTTTAGCTATTATATTTTTTCTTGTCATCTTACCCATAACAACAAATGTTTCTGGCCAAAGATCTCTAGTCTCCGTTATAAAATATGCACCTGTTCTCTTAGCTATCCTTCTTGCTGCCATCCAAGTTAATGGATGTGGTGAAGATGCCAAAACCAAATCCGGTACACCAAATTTTTTTACTACAGATGGAACTCTTAAATAGTATTCCAATATATTTAACACTCTTTTTTTATCGCTATTATTATAAGTTGATGTCTTTACAAAAATATACTCAACTCCACCAAATTCTTCTACTTTATATTTCTTTTCATTTGATATCATATTAATATTTGTAGTATGAATTGTAGATGCTGTGAATATTTTAACAGTATATCCCTTACTTATCAAGTTTTTGGCAAAACTATAATGTCTATTGAATTTACCAATATTTGGTGGATCTCCGTAATGATTTATAATCCAGATATTTTTAATCTCGTTCTTCATTTTCACCTTTCCCAACTATTCTAGCAATTGTCATAAAAATAAGTCTTATGTCGTTAAAAAAAGAAATATTCTGTATATACTCTAAATTTATTTCAAGTTTTTTTTGCATTATCTCTTCAATATATGTTTTTTCAGGGTCGCCACTTTCACCTAAAAGAGATGATTCATCTCTATACTTTATAGATGCTAAGTCAGTAATACCAGGTCTTATTTTTAAAACATTTAATTGATATTCGTCATACATATCAACATATTTTCTAACCTCTGGCCTAGGACCGACAAAGCTCATATCTCCAATTAAAACATTTATTAACTGAGGTAGTTCATCTACTTTTGTCTTTCTAAGGAATCGACCTATACCTGTAATTCTATTGTCCTTGCCAACGGTAATCAACATTCCCTTTTTATCTGCATCGACAACCATGGTTCTAAATTTGAAAATATTAAAGTTCTCGCCATTTCTTTTTACCCTGACTTGACGGTAAAATACAGGACCTTCTGAAGTTAATTTAATTATTATGGAAATAATAATTAAAGGTACACTTAAAACAAGAAGACCAAATAACGACATAATAATATCAAACAGTCTTTTGAAAAATAATTGTATTCTTTTTTCATGTAATCTTTTATCAATACCTTTAGAAAATTCAAAAGCATTCCCTAAATTATCCACTGATTTCATTTACAATTTCCTTTAAACTCTCACCTACATAATTGGCTTCTTCATCTGTTAATAATGTATGCAGTGGTAATGTAATCTCATTTTTGTATTGATTATATGCATTTGGGTAGTCAACAATATTGAATCCTAATTTTTTATATGCTGTAAACATAGGTAATGGTTTGTAATGAACATTTGTCGCAACGCCTTTTTCAGCCATTTTAACAATAATTCTATTTCTTGTTTCCTCATCAATGCCATTTATTCTAACCATGTATAGATGGCCGTTACTGTTGTAATTATCTCCACTATGCTTTAAATAATCAATATTGGTTCCTTCAAATATATTATCATAGATTTTTATAATCTCTTTTCTTCTCTTTAGAAGTTCATCATATCTTGAAAACTGCGCTAATCCTATTGATGCAGTAATATCTGGCATATTTAATTTATAGTTAAGTCCTATAATATCATACTCCCAAGAACCTAATTTTGTTTTTGCCAATGCATCTTTATTCTGACCGTGTAAAGATAGTAATTGTAATCTATCATATATTTCATCATCAGAAATACCATCTATGCTATTCCATGATAATGCTCCACCTTCACCAGTTGTAAAATTTTTAACAGCATGAAATGAAAATGTTGAAAAATCTGAATAATAGCCTGTTTTTTTGTCCTTGTAAGTTGATCCTAAGGAATGTGCATTATCTGTTATAAGAGCTATTCTTCCTAAAAGCTTTTGTATATCCGAATTTGGTTTAAACAGACTTTTTTTCTCCTCTATAATGGAATTTATCTTTTCATAATCCACTGGAACGCCTGCTAGATCAATTGGTATAATGGCTTTTGTTCTTTCAGTAATAGCATTACGTAATTTGTCATAATCCATCATAATGCTATTTTCTTGAGTATCTATTAAAACTATTTTAGCCCCTACATGATCTATTACACTTGCTGATGCCGTATAGGTATAAGATGATGTAATTACTTCATCTCCTTCTCCTACTTCTAAAAGACGCAGTGCAAGTTCCATAGCTGCTGTAGCAGAGTTTAAACATATAGTTTTGTCTGTGTCCAAATAATCTGTAATTAGTTTTTCTAATTTTTTAGTTTTTGGTCCTGTTGTAATCCAACCAGATTTTAAAGTATCGACAACTTCATCTATTTCAAGTTGTGAAATATCTGGTGGAGAAAATTGTATCTTCATAAATCCTCCAATATATTTAACTTTATTAAAAATAAATCACTTAATAGATTATACCAAATAAAACTGATTTTTTATCTAAAATATGCAATTACATTAATAAAAGCAATATTCTTAATAAATATTTCTAGTCTATTATTACATCATACATTATTATAACTCTAATATTTTACTTAATAAATTTACCTAGTCATAAAAAAAGTAAGACATTTCTGTCTTACTCTTCTCCTTCTTTTTCTTCTTCACTATCTTTTTCTTTTCCTATTGGTTTCATTGTTGGGAAAATCCCCTTTACCTTAGATAATTGTCTAAATCTCTATAAAAGTCTATTTTATGGTACTTCTCCATTTACGACAATTTGCTAACTCTCTATAAGTGCCCATAGATTTCTAGCAAATTGTCGTAAATTTGTCGTAAGCTGTCGTAAATTCTAAAATATAAATTTCATTGCTTTTTCAAATTCTCCCATCTGTTCTATCTTAAAGTCTTCTGTTGCATCTACGTATATATCCATTGTTGTACTAATATCAGAATGACCTAGAATAGACTGCATTGCTTTTGTATTTATATTTTATTCGTTAAGCCTTGTAGTAAAGGTGTGTCTGAAAATGTGGTTGCTTAAATGTGGGACTAATAAAATATCTTCAGATTTAGATTTGTTTTTATCCATTATGCTTAAATTGCAATCTCTAACAATTCTTCTTAAAGCTTTGTTAAGTGTTCCATTATTGTGAACCTTTCCAAATCTATTTAAAAATACAAAATCTTTAAATCCATCGATTGAATCACAACATTTGATTCCAAAAGTGTTTTGTAACTCTCTTTCCATAAGGAAAGCATCTTTCACTTTTTGAACCATAGGAATACTTCGCTTACCTGCTTCTGTCTTCGGTGTATTAATAGCGTACCTGTTATTTAATCCCTTACCTTTACTATAATATACCAAAGTCCTATTTACATTTATAAGACCATTATCAAAATCTAAATCGTCCCATTGCAATCCTGTGACTTCTCCAACT
>CAYFSP010000041.1:0-8328 GCA_964345925.1 uncultured Gallicola sp.
TATTTACGTGCGGTTTCGTTCTTTCAAATTTTTCTTTTCCCATTATAATCCTCCTAACTAATTGTCCTTGTTTTTATCGCCAAGTACTTCTTCTGCTATTGAAGCAGGTACTTTTTCATAATGATCGAATTGCATTGAGTAAGTTGCTCTACCTTGTGTGTTTGAACGTAAATCTGTTGCATATCCAAACATTTCTGATAAAGGTACATAAGCATCTAATATATGAACTCCATTTTTAGGATCCATTCCTTGAATTTTTCCTCTTCTAGAGTTAATATCACCCATAACATCTCCTAAGTATTCATCTGGAGTTGTTATTTCTACTTTTTCCATTGGCTCTAATAGAGTTGGGCCAGCTTTTGCTAATGCCGCTCTCAACGCCATGGATCCAGCTATTTTATATGCCATTTCTGATGAGTCAACATCATGGTATGATCCATCATATAATGTAACTTTTATATCTAGTACAGGGTATCCACCTAGTATACCTGATTGAGCTGCTTCTTCCATACCTTGTTGGATTGAGTTAATATATTCTTTTGGAATAGCTCCCCCAACTATAGCATTTACGAATTCAAAGCCTGTTCCAGGTTCTTGTGGTTCTATTCTAATCTTAGCATGACCGTATTGTCCACGACCACCAGATTGTTTAATATACTTACCTTCAGCTTCAGCTTCCTTAGTAATTGACTCTCTGTATGAAACTTGAGGATTACCAATATTAGCCTCTACTTTAAACTCTCTTAAAAGTCTATCTACAATTATCTCTAAATGTAGTTCACCCATACCTGAAATTATTGTTTGTCCTGTTTCCTCATCTGTATGAGTTGTGAAAGTTGGATCTTCTTCAGATAATTTCTGTAATGCAACACTCATTTTTTCTTGTGATGCTTTTGTTTTTGGTTCTATTGCAACTGAGATTACTGGCTCTGGGAACTCCATTTTCTCTAAGATAATTTGATTAGCATTATCACATAGAGTATCACCTGTACCAGTGTCTTTAAGTCCTACTGCTGCTGCTATATCACCTGCATATACTTTATCAACTTCTTCTCTTTTATTAGCATGCATCATTAAGATACGTCCCATTCTCTCTCTTTTACCTTTTGAAGAGTTGTATACGTAGCTTCCTGCTTCTAATGTTCCAGAGTAAACTCTAAAGTAAGTTAACTTACCAACAAATGGGTCTGTAACTACTTTAAATGCTAAAGCTGAAAAAGGTTCATCATCACTTGATTTTCTTTCGATTTCTTCATCAGTATCAGGGTCTGTTCCTGTTATTGCTGGAACGTCTAATGGTGATGGCATGAAGTCGATTATTGCATCTAATAATGGTTGAACACCTTTATTTTTATATGCTGATCCACAAAGAACTGGGTTTATTGATAAGTTAAGAGTAGCTGTCTTAATAGCTCTTTTAATCTCTTCTTCTGTTATTTCTTCTCCTTCTAAATATTTCATCATAACTTCTTCGTCATGATCTGCAATATTTTCAAGAAGATTTCCTCTGTATTCCTCTGCTAACTCTTTTAAGTCATCTGGAATATCAGTAACATCTATATCAGTTCCTAGGTCATTTTTATAAACTGTAGCCTTCATAGTTATTAAATCAACTACACCTACAAATTTATCTTCACTACCTATAGGTATTTCTAAAGGTATAGGATTTGCTCCTAATTTATCCCTAATTGTTTTTATTGATTCAAAATAGTTTGCACCTGTAGCATCCATTTTATTTATAAAACAGATTCTTGGTACATTGTATTTATCAGCTTGTCTCCAAACTGTTTCAGATTGAGGTTCAACACCACTTTTAGCATCAAATAAAGCTATTGCACTGTCTAGTACTCTTAATGATCTCTCAACTTCTACTGTAAAGTCAACGTGTCCTGGAGTATCAATTATATTGATTCTATTATCTTTCCAGATACAAGTTGTAGCTGCAGAAGTAATTGTGATACCCTTCTCTTGCTCTTGAACCATCCAGTCCATTTGAGCAGCACCATCATGTGTATCACCTATTTTATGGATTTTACCAGTATAGTATAAGATACGCTCTGTTGTTGTTGTTTTACCAGCATCTATATGCGCCATTATACCAATATTTCTGGTATTTGCTAAAGAATATTCTCTTGCCATAAATCTATCTCTACTCCTTCCTACTTACAGTAATTAGAATCTGTAATGAGCAAATGCTTTATTTGCTTCAGCCATCTTATGAACGTCTTCTCTCTTCTTAACACTTGAACCAGTGTTATTTGAAGCGTCTAAGATTTCCTTTGCTAATCTATCAACCATAGTTTTTTCGCCTCTAGCTCTAGAATAATTTGTTAACCATCTTAAGCCTAAAGTCTGTCTTCTTTCAGGTCTAACTTCAATTGGAACTTGATAGTTAGCTCCACCAATTCTTCTAGATTTAACTTCTAGAACTGGCATAATATTATTTAATGCTTTGTAGAAAACCTCTAAAGCATCTTCACCTGATTTTTCTGCTACTTGTTCAAAAGCTTTATACACAATTCCTTGTGCAGTACCTTTTTTACCGTCTAGCATAATATTGTTTATTAATTTAGTAACCACCTTATCATTGTAAATTGGATCTGGCATTACTTCTCTTTTAGGTACATGTCCTTTTCTTGGCACTTTACTTCCCTCCTTACCATGTTTTTAGTAGTTTCATTGGTACTCGACTCTCGCCGCTGTGCTCTAATGTATATATTAAAGTATAAATTACTGTATTTATCATATTAATTTTATTACATAAAAGCATCTTTTAAATTGATTTATTTAGGTTTTTTTGCTCCATATTTAGAACGACCTTGCTTTCTATCAGCAACACCTGCTGTATCCAAAGCACCACGTACTATATGATAACGAACCCCTGGTAAGTCTTTAACTCTACCACCTCTAATAAGTACAACACTATGTTCTTGTAGGTTGTGACCTATTCCTGGTATATAAGCAGCAACTTCCATTCCGTTAGTTAAACGAACTCTAGCTACCTTACGTAAAGCAGAGTTAGGTTTTTTAGGAGTTACAGTTCTAACTGCAGTACAAACCCCTCTTCTTTGTGGTGAATTAACTTCTGTAGTCTTTTTATTTAAAGTATTGAAGTTAACACTCAAAGCTGGTGATTTTGACTTGTAAGTTCTTGCATGTCTACCTTGTTTTATCAATTGGTTAATTGTTGGCATTATTCCACCTCCTCAAATTTTTTAAACAAAAAAATAAAATGCGATACGCATTTCCTTTTTGCACCAATTAATTCTATCATCAGAATATTGAAAAGTCAACTATTTTAAGGGCTTTTTTACATATTTATTCCTTATTTTAAAAAAACTCTTAAATTTATGAATTTTTCCTATTATTTTTAAATAAATTACTATAAAATACATAGTTAAGGAGGATAAAATGAAAGAAAAATTTAAAAGAAGATATGAAGGATTTAATTCGCATAAGATAATTATTTTTATTTTATCTATTATTATATCTATAATAATATTACCATTTATATCAGTTCTCATTGCCAATTATTTAAAGCATTTCAATATACCATACTGGGATAATATTTATACCATAAGCGGTAATATAATATTTTATATTTTCCCTTATTTCATACCAATAGTATTAATCCACTACTATACATGTCTTCTCTTGATGATAAAAGACAATATTTAACTATCGCATATAAAAAAGCTGTTATAACTGCATCCGTTGCCCAAATTTCCGCTCTAATTTGAGCTTTCATTTGTATGCTCTCTTGA
The DNA here is from genome assembly GCA_964345925.1 of uncultured Gallicola sp. GTDB lineage: Bacteria > Bacillota > Clostridia > Tissierellales > Peptoniphilaceae > Miniphocaeibacter. Next base: position 3,765 of record CAYFSP010000041.1, read on the forward strand.
ATGAATTTACTATTCTCTTCTTCTGTCCAATTTAAGTAGTTATCTTCCCCTGTTCCCATCTCTGGATAACTTCCGTCTATTCCATCACCAATACCATAAGGCATTTCATGTTCTCCTGCTATTGATACGATAATACAGGGTAACTGTATAGCATCTCTAGGATATCCTGATAAGACTTTTATATTATATTCCTTAATAAGCTTTTCTATACTTTTTATTGTCTTGTCCCCAGCAAAGGAGAAGTATTCTCTTATTTTTCTAGGATTTACTCTAAGTCGTTCTATTCCTTCTTCAACATGTTTTTTTATTAATAAATCAATAATAGGTATCATTTTTTCTCCCTAATCCATATAGTCATAAAAGAACTCTTCAGCCTTTTTAGATACTTTTTCTAACGCTTTAAGTCCTTTGTATCCTGGATGTATCCATGACTTAGGATCGCTTTTACTACTAACTCTTCTAAACGTCATATATTGTGACCTTTTAGCTCCACTACTATATTCTTTAACTATCCTTTGCAAGCTATCAAATTTTGAATTTTTCCACGCATAACCTGTTTTGCTTGTTTGTGGTTCATAACCTAATTGTCTAACTAATAGTTGAGATAACCTATCTCCGTCACTTAATTTAGTAGCATGTTTCTTTATGTTATTAGGCATTACAGATGTGTTTCCACTTGTCCTGTGCCTATATGGAACAGTTAAATACCAGTTTCCATCTTTGGTTTCTTTTTTCTTTGGTGATTTCATGAAACCATCTTTCATATCAAAAGAACTAAAACCCTCTTCTAACATTACTGGAAACCTACCAACTAGCTCGATATATCCACTTAGAGGACTTTCCATGAAGACACCACGTATTGCTGGTATATATTCTGGTCTTGTAGATTTTAGCCCTTTTTGTGCTTCTTCTGTCCAACTGTCTTTAGCATATGTTAATGTAGCCTTTAATGCTTCAGAAGCTATATCATCAATAAAATCATTCATATGACAACCCTTCTTCCACTATTCCTACATCTTCTCTTTTTTCATTTACATTTTTACCATAAATAAAGTTTTCTCTCTTGATTAGATATTGTTTAGGAAGTTCTACAGTATATGGAACTCTAGTGCCCCTATTTTCCCTTGTGCTCCTTAATTCGTGTACCATATCGTTTACAAGGTAGGTAGGAGTAGTTAGATATAGAATACTTATTTTAGAACCTTTTGCAGGCTGATTTTCGCTACATATCCATTCTAAATGGAATCTGTCTTTCGCTATTTTAAAGTCTTTTCCCTCTTCAAAGACACTATCTTCAACTATTACAAATAACACTTTCCTTATTTCTCTATAAGTAGAAGAAGTTTTCTTATCTCCCATAGTTATAGCTTGGCTGAATTTACATTCAATATCTGTAAATTCTAATCTATCTTGATATCCCATTATTACACCTAGTTGTGGAGTTATATAAGCTGTGCCTTGTTCATTTAATCCTTGGATTTTAACTTCCAACTTACCACTTAGTGAAGTAGTTACACCTTTTATTTTTTTATATGGCAAATATCTATATCCACTACCTAAACATAAAGGACAATGGATATCTGGTTGTCCATTTTCATAGCACTCACAAACTATAGCTTGCGACCAATTAATATTGTAGCCTTGTTCTTGTATTAATTGTTCAAAATTTTCAACTATAAAACTAGCTCCCATATATTCCCCCTTACAGTATTACTGAATTGATTTTTGCAAAGTATTTTCTAATTATAGGAGTTAATTCCTCTAAGTCTTTTCTATACTCTAATATTCTTGCTGAAGCTCCACCATACATCGCTGATTGTGTAGTCCCAATTGATTGCGATAAACCATCTATAGATAATGAAGAACTAGCAATACCAGCTCCGATTATTTGGTCTCCCCATACTTCAAATATAGAGATTGCTGCTTTTTTAAAGATAAATTCTTGCAAATTATAAGGTATTTCGTCTTTATCCATACCAGCTTCATAAGAAACAGATAACCCCATAGGTAGATAGCTCCTTGACCCAAAAAACGGGAATGTTGCCCCTATTGCTGGAATTATTGGTTGTGTAGCTCCACTCATAGGAAACAATGTAATAGAACCGTCTTTTTTATCCAATTGCACCCAGTTTAAAGGTATGCTCATTACTGGATTGTTGCCCAGTAAGTAATCTAGCTTTAAAATCTTTTTTACTGGCCTATAGTACAAAGTTGTATAAGTAAATCTATTAATATCAAACCCCTCATAATCGTGTAATTCTTTTTCAATTACTGTAGGTTTTAACTTAATATCAAATAATTGCTCCGCTGTATCTATAGCGGAGTTAATAGATTTAGCAAGAAATGTTCTAGTAAAGTAATCGCCTGAATATGTTTTTAAATCTATTCCTTGAAAACACATGTCTATTAATTCATCAGTTGTAATATCTTCAATATATATTAACTTCTCCGCTTCTTCATCTTCTGGTAATAAATATTCGTTTTCTTCTTCTACTGTTTTTGATTCGGAAGATGGATCATACTGACAATGTACTTCATCTAGCTTTTTCATTATTTACTTTCCTTTTTAGCTTTTCCTTTTTTCTTTATATCTTTTGATTCTTCAACAATTCCTCTCACTTCTTCAAAAAAAGGTAAAGAGGTTAATTCCTTAACCTCTTCTTCAGTTAATTCTGCTGAAATACCTTCATTATCGAAGTCAATAGTTTTGTTGCCATACAATATACTTTTATTTTTTAATCTTAGATTTTTAACTTTCATCTATTGATCTCCTTTAAATAAATGTTAACTATTGTCCTACTTTTATGTTTTTAATTACAACAAATTTCTTAGGAGCATAGATAACTGGTGTAGCGTAGTAGAATAAACCAAATCTTTTAACTGGTGCTGTCATAGCATAGTCTAATTTAAACATTGGAGCTAATTCTTTAAGTGCTAGAGAGTCTTGTGTGAAATCTCCAACTATCATTTGAGCTGTATTTGGTAATACGTCATTAACGTCTACAAATACTGTTTCTTCTGATTTATTTCTTGATTTTGCACCAATTCTTGCTATTTCATAGAATTGATTTTTGTTAGCTTCTGTTCTATAAATTACAAAATAATCTGGTGGGAATGTTTGTGATGCTGAATTTGTAATAGTTAATTTTACCCCAGCTGTTGCTGTTGAGTCTGTTACTACTACTGGTGTAGCTAATTCAACTGGTACTGATTTTCCTTTGTTACTCATAGCTACAACTGCATATTTATATTCACCTGGTGTGAATTTAGCGTCTAATACTGTTGTGTCTGTATCAACTGATAATGTTGGTGGTGTAGGAGCTTCTTGTCCGTATGCTATATCGTTAGGATTTAAAGCTATTAAACCTCTTCTCATAAATACGTCTGGTTTTAACCCTATTGTTCCACCTACTGTGTTGAATTTAGTTAGAACTGTTCCACCTACTAATTCTTCTGCTCTATCATTCATTAATTTTCTTTGATCTGGATAGTAATTTTCTGAAAATCTTGATGCTACATCTGTTGGCATATAAGCTGTTGTTGCTATACCATAGTTGTTTAAGATAATTTCAGAAGCTCTATTCAAGTTTTTATCTGTTAAATCTTCACCTCTAAGGTCAATGTTATTTCCTTCATATGTTTTCTTTAGAAGTCCATCCCATTCAGTACCTTCTTCTCCACCTGGTGCTAATGTAGAATCTCCATAGAATAAAGCTTTTTCAGCTTGTCCTAGCAAGTGCATGATACCATTTTTTGTTTCCAATGCTTCTGGATTTTCAGTAGTTCTAACTAGTCTATTGATTAAGTCTGTTACTGATCTAGTAGTAGTCATACATTTAACTTTAACAAAATCTCTTGAATAGTTAGCTGTAGTGTCTATACCAGCGATTCCTTCTTGTTGGAAACCTGATAGATCTTCACCATAATTATCAACTATATTATGTTCTTCTACTGTTGAGTATGCTTTTACTTTTGGAATTTCTTTCCAAAGTTTTAAATGACTTTCTTTAAATGTGATAGTTTTTAATGTTTTTTCTAGTGATTGTGGAATTAAAGCAGATCCTCCGCTATGTCTTCCATTTCCGCCTATTTGTCCGAAATTATTTGTTGATAATGATTTGTATAAGTTTTCAATATCTCTTTGGTTCATGTTTTCAAAATCCATATTCTTAATCTCCTTGTATTTTAATTTTTTATTATCTATTTATTGATTTTCTTAAAAATTCTGTTGCTTCTTCTGAAATAGGATATCCAAGCTCTGCATTTGTTATATCTATATCGCTTATCGCTCTATTTCCAGCTTCATAAGCATCTGATAGCATGGTTGCAACTTGTGCCTTACTTAATGTATTAATATCTACATCTTTTCTTTGGTATTTTTCATTAATATCTATATCTTTAGTAGATAAAACTGATTTTCTCATTTTACTAATATTGTTTAATCTTTTGTTTATTGCATTCATAGATTTGGCAAAGTTAGTATTTTCTTTTGAGGTTGTCTTGATTGATTTTTCTACTGCTTCTGTGGTTTTGCCTACAACTTTAAGCAATGATTCTAGTTGTG
>CAYFSP010000041.1:8428-10894 GCA_964345925.1 uncultured Gallicola sp.
ATAAATTCATCTTCAAAATCATCTTCTTCTATTTCGTCTGTATACTCTTCGTTGATTTCATCTTCTGATTTTTCGATTTCCTCATCACCTAATGTGATTTCTTCATCTTCATCTAGTACCTCATTTTTTTCACTTTTGAAAATTCTTTTCAATGTGTCCTCGATACTATTTAAGTTTTTCTTAAATGTTCCTTCTTTCATTCTTTGTTGCCCTCCATTTCTTTAACTACTTTATCTACTGTAGTTTTTAAATTGTCACCATAATATCCTTTAAATACTGATAAATATGTTTCAATATCTTTAGGATTGGTGGATTTATTCAAATTGTCTAATAGACTATTTAAAACTGATGTACTTGTTTCTTCTCCATTCTTTACTCTTTGTAAAAAATTGGTTGCATGCTCTAGGCTTTCCTCTATTAAAGCTCCACCACTATCATCTGCTGTAGTCATGCTTTTAACTAAGGCCTGCCATGTTGCTTCTGGATTTACTGGTGTACTTGTTATAGCAACGTTATACACTTTTGCTTTCTTGATTTTTCCCTGTGTATCTCTTTCAAGGACTTTACCCTCTATAGAAAAACCAAGTTTCCTGGGAGCGTTACTTTTCTGTAAAGCTACTGCTGTTTCCCATATCCTATTACCTTCTTTTGTTGGTAATATAGTACCTTCCACATATAACCCTTCATTTGTTACCTTTGTTCTTTCTTTGTCTGGATATCCTAAAATACAACTATTGTCATGATCTAAATTAAAAAATCCATATTCAACAAAATCTTTTATATCTAGGCCTTGTTGAACTACTGTTTCGTTTTGTCTATCCATGTTTGGTGTACTTGCAAACCCCATTATTCGCATTTCTTTGTCTTTTGAAGATTTGCAAAATTCAGCTGGCACAAATATTTTCAAGTTCTCACCCCCTTTTTTGAGCATAAAAATAGCAACTACCTTCTTGGTAATTGCTATTAGTTATATATTATTTATAGTTGTATTACACCCATATTTTAGCGATCTTATCTTCGCCTAATTTTACAAGTTTTTCTATCGCTTTTTCCTCTTGTGTTGTGAAAACTCTTTTTCCATCTTCATCTTGATAAAAAACATCACTTTGTATAGAACTTAATATGTCATATACTTCATTAGCATTTTCTTTATACTTTAAATCTTTTTTAATTTCTTCCCAATTAATACCTGTTATCATAATATCCCCCTTAATCGTTTAAGCTAAAAACTCTTCTATTTCTTCTATACCCTCTTCGTCTAGTATGCAAGCTAATAATATATAAGCTGTGCCTTTTAGTGAGGAATCGTGTAATGCCTTATCTAATGTTAAAGAACCAGATTTTAAAGCTGATATTAAAGTCGCCATTCCAGGAATAGTAGCATTTTCATCTGCATAAGAATTTTTAATTCTTTCGTTCACTAGAGGTTCATGCTTTTCTAACAAGTTAGTCATACTAGTATTAGATAAATACTGATCCATTAATCTAACTGTAGATTCAGTAGTCATCTTATCTTGGTTATCTTTAATATACCCGTTTATTCCTTCGATAAAATCATGATCTCCTCCAAAAGTAGCTTCTGCTATTATTTTTCCAAAATCACCTATACTTTTACAATCACTAAATGTTGGATGTCCTTTTAGAACTGGTAATAGCGGTACTATATATTCACTATAACTTGGTAGCTTTTTCTTTTCGTTACCATAAATTTGGCTTGTCATATATATAGCTGAAGCTTCAACTAGTGGTTCTTCAAAACTTGTATCATATCCTCTTGGAAACTGTGTATGTGTTAACTCATGTAGAACTGTACTTTTCTTAGCTAATTCAGATGATTTTGTAGCCGTATTAAGTCTTAATGACTCAAATCTTCGTTCATTTGTAATTACGTTTACTAAATAATTAACACTTCCATTAGTTTGCATTGACCTTCCCAGTATTAAAGGCATATTTACCTTTAGCATATCCATAGAAGCTATTGCAAACTCTGTTTGGCTAAAATCTTTAATACTTTGTGCTTTTTGTAAAAACTCACTATTACTATTTACTTTTTCATAGTTGTTAGTAATAGGTATTTCTTTATCTTTTGTTATATTATGTATCATATAACTTGCACTTCTCTTAGCTTTCATTACTTCTTCTTCTCTTATTGCATCTATCAATTTAATATATTCTTCAATTTCAGCTTTATCTTTTTTATTTATTCCACCATCTCTTACTCTCGTGGCTGACCTTAAATTTGCAAGTGATCGTTTAGCATCATATAACATACTACCATTGTATTTAGCAACCCTGCTTGTAAAGTTCTTTTCAAATTTATGTCTATAAAATTCAGCATCTGTAAATGCTTCCCAAAATTCACTATTTTCAGGAGTATTGTATTCCTGTTTTAGTTGAACTTTACCATCTATTGATTCAAACTCACCAGTATTTAACAAAGTATCTTCTATTGTATCCGTAGCACCA
>CAYFSP010000041.1:10994-14598 GCA_964345925.1 uncultured Gallicola sp.
TGATTCAAACTCACCAGTATTTAACAAAGTATCTTCTATTGTATCCGTAGCACCAACCTTTTCTTCCATTTTTTTAAGGTTTTTAAATTGCTTTGTATCGTTAAATGTTTCAGTTGTATCACCATTTATTGCGTCTAAAAAATTTTGTGCATGTGTTAAGAATTTTTCTTTATCAACTTCATTATCTTTAGTTGATGTATTTTTAGTTTTTTTCTCTGATGTAGCTTCTTTTTGCTTAACTCCCGTTTTTTCTTTTTCAATACCTTTGTATTTTTCTTTTATAAATTGTTGTAATGTTTTGCCTTTACCATATTTTTGATAGCTTTCAAGAACTTCTTTTTCAGTCCTCTTTTTACCTTGTTTGTCCTCAAATATCAAAGGTGTTTTTTCATCTACACCTTGTTTCTTTAAGTCTTTTTTTACTTCATCCATAGCCACAGTTGGCTTTTTCCACCTATGAGCCCTGTACTGTCCCGTTTTCGCGTTTACATTTACTTCTACAAGTACAAGCTTACTTCTATCTACGGCTTTACTTATAGAGTCATCTTTCTTTACCCTTATCATTAAATATCTCCTTCCATTATTTCATCTATACCTAGTATTGATTTAGTTATTTCTGTTTCCTCTTCGCTGTCTTCACCATCGTCAAAATTAAATCCATCAAATAGCCCTCCTGATTGTCCTTGTGGTTGATAATAAGGAGTTAATATAACATCTCCACCATCTAATGGTTGCATACCTTTTTCTTCTCTTAATTCATTAATAGTCATATATGTAGCGACTTTATCTTTGTCTATTGCAATGATAGATTCTTCGCTCTTATCATCTATCCCCTCAAATACAAAAATAAATTCCTCGCCAAACTCTGCAACTATTTGTTTGTTGATTGTGTTTTGAATGAATTGTAATAGAGGTACTAAACCTTTATCTTTTGAGTGTCTATACTTCTCTTCGTTAGAACTATTAAATATACCTCCACCAGTACCACCAGCTCCACCATTATTTGGGAAGTTGATTTCTGCTGGATCTATCTTGTAAATAGCACAACAAATATTTATTAAGTAGTTTATCCATTTCTCAAATACCATTTCTCCGCCTGATTGAGCAATGTTTATAAACTCTAATTCTCCAGGTAATTGAAGGACTGGTATTTTCCAAGCACCTTGTTGTCCTGATACTTGTGTTCTCCATTGTCTTTTAAACGACTCTATTCCTCGTTGGTTAGTAAATCCAGCAGCACCTTCTTTAATGTTTAAAATACCCTTTGCCATACCGCCTTGGCTAAAGAATCTCATGTTATATTCTTCTGTATCTAAATATGAGGATAGTTGCCTAACTATCTGTTCTATTTCTGATAGTCCATAAGGTTGGAGTTCCACATCTGAACGTGGATTTCTGACTGAAAAGGCTAACTCTTCATGAGTAAAATGAGCTACAATCTGTTCTTGTACTACTTGTACAAAGGCAATTTCTTCTTCAGTATCTTCTAATTCATCTACTTCTTTATCTGGTTTATAGTTTTTAGTTGCTGCTCTTATAGTAGAAGCATCTACCACTACTATTTCAGCTAAGTTTCCATCTTCATCCCTAACTTTTTCAAATACTGCTTGATCATATGTTAATGAATCACGTATTAGTTTACGTATAAATGTATCAAAATCGTCTCTTCTTGAATCTTTATTACTTCCACAATTTAAAATAAATTCCTCTATTTCAATTGCTTTTTCTTTTAGTAACTTGTCATACTCTTCAGTTAATTCTTTTCCGTTGTCTTTTAACTTAACTCTATATCCTATACCGTTATCCTTATATCTAGCTGGACTAGCAAACATTCCTACTTGTTCTATTCTCGTTGTTAGTATAGCTGCAATAGGAGCTACATTCTCTGAAATGATTTTCAACAACTGAAATGATAACTTGTTATTACGCTCTTTATAATCTCCAGCTAACATTAAGACGTTATTACTTGTATCATCATATACAGCTTTAGGATTTTCCATATCTTTTAATCTATTAGCATTATTAGTCCCACCACGATTAAATATTATCGGATCTGCTTTAACTCTAAATTTTCCTTGATTCATCTTTTATCATTCCTATCTATTACTATTGATCCATTTCTATCAAAAGTACAACCTTCAGGCATTACTTGTAGTTGGCATTGGCAATGGGGGTGCATAACGGATAATGTCGGCTTCCAGTCTTGTACCTTTTTGCCATAATTTGTTCCATTTGCTATTAGTTGATCTAATGTAAATAACTTAGGTATTACCTGGTCTTTTTCTAAATAATGTTTTTTACAATGTTTGCAAGCATCAGGATTAGGTCTTTTAAACACCATAGTTTCTCCCTTTTTATTGCTATAAGGACTTTCCCCTTCTAAAATCGCATTTGCCATACCTTCTTGTTGAGCATTTACTAATTCAGTCCTAATCACCATGTCCCAATCTTGACTTGTATCATTAGCAATTTTTCTCAACTCTTCGGCCATCCATCTTTTTGGAATTGGTTTATCTTTAAATGCTGTGGAGATTAATCTTGATTCTCTCTTTAAAGTTTCTATCGCTAACTTATTTAGCTTTACATTTTTTCTCTCTAATAATAAAGTAAAGTCTTGTTCAGAATCATCCATTGCCAGTTTTAGAAATTCATTATCTGATATTGTTAATTCAGGCAAATACTTTTCCATGTCTTCTATCTTTATTTTCTTTTTTGTAATTCCTTTTAATTTTCCACTTCTGTATGAATGATCTATAAAGGATTTAATATTTTTAGGTATTCCTAGTTTTTTTGCTAATTCTTCATCTACTTCTCCACCTATTGGCAATACACGAAGTATATCTAAATATTTATTTATAATTTCTTGTAATTTTTTTATCTTCTGCTTGTTTGTCATGTTAAACCCTCTATTTTTGTAACAAAAAAAGAGCCTTTAAGCTCTTGTTGTTAGAATCTATAAGTATACTCATATATAGGCACATGCAGTCAGTATATGCACTTATATGACTATATTTATAATGTTTATTGTAAACAATAAAAGCATACCTATATTAGATATTATAGATACGCTTATTTATATTAGTCCTTTTCGTATTCCTCTAGTAAGATTTCTTCACCATTAGTATTAATAAATATTTCTGTAAGTATTTCTTTTATGGTCATGTTCTCTAATTTGTATCCATATTGGTAATAATTCAATAGTCCACAGTCTGGTATATCGACTAGATCATATTTGAAAGCTTCCTTGTAGTCATTAATTTTTAACCATATTACAGTTCCAGGATATACATCATATTCTGCTATTTTCATTTCATAGCTATGTTCACCTATTTCCGAATCTTCATCATCGTAATAACCTTTCCTACTCTCTATCCTTATCCAAATAGCTAATATGTTTTCATCATATTCCGTACAAGTTAAATGTATATCTTTAATTGTTCTAGTATTCATAAATACACTCTCCTTCTTTTATTTTCTCCAATTTTTTAGTTGAAGGTTCATATGCTGTTATGATATTTCCTCCTCTAACTATTACTGCTAATTCCTTATCTTGGAATGGCAACTCTTTTTTAGACAGTTTTATACCGAACAGAAATAACTATGC
>CAYFSP010000042.1:0-13572 GCA_964345925.1 uncultured Gallicola sp.
TCTTTAATTTGTTCTATACTTATATCTGTAACTGAACCAACTGTCATTATAACTTTACTAAAAGTCTCAGCTGTACTTAAATTTATTTCTGCAATCTTACTTGTAAAAGGTCCAGGATCTACAGAAAAATATTTAATCTTACTATTTATAGTTGCATTTGCTATATTTTCTAAATCTTTTTCTGTTACTCCATCAAATATTAAAAGTTTTGTTTTACTTTCATATTCTTTTTTTATTATTTCTTCTAAATTACCTATTCCTTTTTGAACATCCTCTAAGTAAATACTTTTTATCTTTCCTTCAAATTGCTTTTTTAATATACTTTCTACATTTGAAGAATCTACTGGTGATTTTGTATCTTTACCTGCATCAGTATTTAATAAAAGTGTTCCATTTACAAGCATAGTTCCATTTACTACAATTCTTCCTGTTGCTGGATATACTGGGACTGCTATTGCCATGTAATCTTCTCCAAGACTATCAAGCATTGCTTGTACTTCAACTCCAATATTCCCTCTCATAGTAGAGTCTATTCTTTTATTAAATAAAGTTACATTTTCCTTATTAAATTTTGACATTGCTTTTTTTACTACATCATAAGACTCTTGTTCAAACATTGATCTTGAATCAGTTGTAACTGCAATCGCTTGCATGCTCTCTTCATTTTTATAATTATCTACGCTTAGGACACTTGCACTATTTAAGCCGATTTTCTTCATTAAAGAACAATTGGCATTTGCACCTGTCAAATCATCAGCTATCATTACATAATCTGGCATATTACCTCCTTTATGCTCGTATTATTTCTAAATTTTTCCCATTAAAATAGTCATCTTTAATAGCATTATTTTCTTTATTGGTTATTAATATATCTAGATCTTCTAAATTTGTTATATAGTACAAACTATTTTTATTGAATTTCGATTCATCTGCTAGTAATATTTTTTTATCTGAATTAGCTAAAATTAATCTTTTATACTCAACTTTTCTTTCATTAGGAGTAAATAATTTATATTCATTACCTATAAAAGAAATCCCCATAAATGATTTGTCAAAATACAATTCTTTAATAGTATTGGCTGTTATGTCTCCATAAGCACTATGTGTAGTTTTAGAAATACTACCTCCTACAAATATCAAATTCAAATTATCTTGATTCATTAAGTAAAAAGCAATGTTTACATCATTAGTGACTACTGTAAGACTTTTAAAATTACTTTCTACAACTAACTCCGCTAACATAAACATTGTAGAACCAGCATCTAAAAAAATCACATCTCCTTCTTCTATTAATTTAATTGCTTCATTTGTAATTTTTCTTTTATCCCTAACATTTTCTATCTTTTTCTTCTCATATCTTTCTTCCATGAAAGCTGGAGTTTTATATATAGCTCCTCCTCTCTCCCTTTTTACCAAACTCATTTCTTCTAAATAATTTAAATCTCGTCTAATTGTCATGGTACTTACTGAAAATAATTCAGCGAGTTTTGATACGGTTGTAAAACCATTTTCCTCTAAATATTTTTTTATACTATCAATTCTATTGTTTGTTTTCATATAAGTATCACCTTTGTAAACAAATTATATTGTTTATTTTTATTAATGTCAATGATTATTTATTCTTAATTTATGCGTTTTATTCATATTTTTCTATTAATTATGAAACTTTATTCATGTATGTATTATATCATTTTATATTCAAACATTTATTGTTAGATATTATGTTCGATAATTATTTTGTCTGTTTGATTTTTTTGTTAATATAATAGAATAAACAATTCTATTTTTTTAATATGTATATTAATTTATTTGTTAAATTTTTATTTCATATCAAATTTTGAATATTATTTCTTAAAATAAAAAAATGTTAGGGATTTTCCCTAACATTTAAAATACATACTATAAATTATCTAATAAATAGCTATTGGTCCATATGGTCCTTTTATTATTTCAATATTTGTTTCAAATATATTCGTTAAAAGTTTTGAATCCATAATATCTTCTACCTTACCAAAGGCAGCTACCTTTCCATCTTTCATTGCACAGATTCTATCTGAATACTTTGCTGCAAAATTTATATCATGCATTACCATAAGTATTGTTCTTCCAAATTCATTTGCTGCATATTTTAAATGTTCCATCATTTGAACTGATCTGGCCACATCTAAATTGTTTAATGGCTCATCTAAAAGTACATATTCAGTCTCTTGGCATAGAACCATTGCAACATATGCCCTTTGTCTCTGCCCTCCAGAAAGTTCATCTAAATATCTGTTTTCAAGATCTGAAAGATGGAGAAAATCTATATATTTTGATATTATAAACTCATCTTCCGTTGTCAGTCTTCCCTTTGTGTATGGAAAACGGCCAAAGCCCACTAACTGTCTAACTGTAAGCCTTGTTACAAAATGGTTTTCTTGTCGTAATATAGTTAAAACTTTTGCTAAATCCTCAGATTTCGATTCAAATACATTCATATTTGCCACTTCAATAGTGCCTTCATCCATATTTAATAATCTGCCTATCATTAAAAGAGTTGTAGATTTACCCGCACCATTTGGTCCAATTAAGGAAGTGATTCCAGCTTTTGGTATTTTTATATCTATAGGACCAATATTTACTTCACTATTATAATTTTTTCTAGCCTTTACTATATTTATCATAATTTTCCTTTCCTTAACATTATTGTTAAAAATGTTATTCCACCAAATATCTCTATAATTATAGAAACTACGCCTTGAGCATTAAATATATGATACATAAAGAAATACGCTCCTGTAATCACTAAAAATCCAATTGATAAAGACATTGGAAATATATATCTATGATCGTATGTTGGTGCTGCCTGATATGCTAATATAGCCACTAGAAAACCATAAAATGTCAATGGTCCTACTAATGCCGTAGAAATTGACATCAATATGGAAATAAGAACCAATGTATAAATTACTCCAAATTTATGTTTTACACCTATTGACGTACTTGTATCCTTACCTAGTGATATTACATTTAATTTTTTTGAATACAGTATTAATAATGTTGCCACTATAATCACTGTGGGAATTGCAACCGGAAAATAACTTACATCTGCATTATTAACTGAGCCAAATAGCCTTGCTTGTAATACGTCAAATTCTGAAGGAGCTAATAACCTTCTCATAAATGATGATACCGATTTTAAACCCGTTCCCATTATTACTCCTATTAATAGCATAAGTTGTAAATTACCATATTTTCCAGATAGTAACCATCCATATAGAACTAAACACATTAAAACCATTAATACAACTTGAAATATAAATGATTCTATTCCTTTCGAATTTACAAATATGCTTATTCCTCCAAAGAACATAGTTGCAGTATGAATAGTAGAATATAATGCTTCAAATCCTAAAAGTGAAGGAGTTATTATCTTATTATTAGTACTGGACTGAAATGCAACTGTTGACAAACTTTGACATATTGCTGCAATAAGCATTGCAGTTAGTGAAGTAATTCTTCTTTTTACAACTGGCAAAAAGGATGGTGAGTCAATTGGGACAGGATTATTGTAGACAAGAAGTCCATATGAAAAAAAGATTCCTAAAACTATGAAAAATGTTAATAATATCCAATATTTTCTAGCTTCTCTTTTAGACCTAAAAGCTTTTGCTGATCTATTTTCTTTTACATCTTTAAGCTTTACTCTAATATTATCCTTGTTTTTAAATATTAATTCGCTCATTTTACTCTCCGTTGTTTTAATAGGATTAATATAAATACAATTGCTCCTAATGTTCCAAGTATTAATGATACTGGTACTTCAAAAGGCATTATTATAGTCCTCGAGATAATATCACAAAGAGTTATTATCCCTATTCCTAGCACAGATACCCAAGGTAGATTGCTTCTTAAATCGTCTCCTCTATACATGGATATAATATTTGGAACTATTAATCCTAAAAATGGTAAATTTCCTATAACAGCTGCTACTATTCCCACTATTAATGAAATTAAACCAGTTCCTAAAATAATAATACTATTGTAATTTGCACCTAAACTCGTTGCCATATCCTCTCCAAGTCCTGCTAATGTCAGTCTATCAGCAAATAGAAATATTAAAATAGTTGCTACTACAATTAACCATAAATATTCATATCTTCCAATTTGCACAGGTGCAAAAGATCCTACAAACCAGGTCTCTATATTTTGAGTCATATTGAATACAAGTCCTACAAATGTAGAAATTGCAGAAATGACTGCACCGATCATCATTCCAACGATTGGAACGATTAAAGAGGAACGAAGTTTGATCTTTCTTAAAAATAAAAAGAAAACCATAGTTCCTATAAAAGAAAAGATAATTGCTCCCGTCATTCTAAGTAATAATGATGGAGATGGAAATATCAGATAGACGAATATAAGACCTAAACCAGCCCATTCAATAGTACCTGAAGTAGTTGGTTCAACTAATTTATTTTGTGTAATAAGTTGTGTAACAAGACCAGAGATGGACATTGCCGCTCCTGTTAACATAAGTGCAACAGTTCTTGGTACCCTAGTTATAAAGAACATATCCATTCCATCACTTTTTCCTTTTATATCATATGCTCCTGTAAATAAAGATACTACGCCTAGAATGATTACTATAAAAATTGCAAGTATAAATGATTTTGTCCATATCTTATTTTTATTAAAATTTTGAGGCTGAATAACTTCAGCCCCAGTAATATTTTTCATTGTTTAAGAACTCCTTAAATTACTTGTTGAAAGAATTCGCAATATTTTCAAATAATTTTATAAATGTTTGAATCGATTCATTAGTATAGGTATCATTAGGTGCATATACCAATTGTCCTTTTGTTATAGCAGTAGTATTCTTAAGTGCTGGTGAATTTTCAATTACATCCTTTGCTGGAACTGAATCCTCATCAGATGAAACAGCTGCATCACGATCTAAAACAAATATCCAATCTGGATTACTTTCTGCTATAGCTTCAACAGATATGGAATCACCTTTATGATCTGAAGATGATCCATCAACTTCTAATGAAGACTTAAAATCAAATATTTCATATAATGGACCCCAAACACGTCCCGAAGTAGGAGCAGAAAAACCAATTTCTCCACCAGAGACTACAACTGACATAATAGTTGAATTTCCATCATAAGCTTTTTTTACTTCTTCAATTGATTTATCGAATTTTGCAATTAATTCCTTTGCTTCTGCATCCTTCTCAAATATCTTTCCTAATGATAGAGTTGTATCTTTAAATCCATCTTCTAAACTCTTACCTGCTGCTTCCTTTTCTCCTGAAACATCAAAACTAAAATCAACAATAGTTGCATTAGGAGCTAATTTCTTTATTTCATCATAGAAACTTGCAAATCTTTGACCTACTATTATAAGTTCTGGATCTGCCGCAGCTATTAACTCAAGATTTGGTTCTTTATGATCACCTATATCTTCAACCTTTTCATCTTTTACATAAGGTGAATCATCAGGCATAACAGCTTTAGGAGCCGCTACTAATTCAATTCCCCAATCTGAAAGTGTTTCAAAAGTTCTATTATCTAAAGCAACAACTTTTTTAGGGTTTACTTTAACTTCTACCGTTCCATGTATATCCTTAATTTCTACGGTTTCAATACTTTGCTTTTCATCAACAGCAACCTTGTCTGTTGCATTATCATTTCCTTTATTTGAATTTCCACATCCTGTTATAATAACGGCTAAAGCCATAATAAATGTTGCAAATTTAAAAATCTTTCTATTTTTCATAATCTTCTCCTCATAATAATTTCATAAATAAATAATTAATTTGTTAAACAAGTTTTAAATTAATAAATTTTAAATTGAATTTTATTCTAAATAATACTTTAAAATATTTAGCGCTAATCATATTCTACAGTTATTTAGTTTATATTCGCTTTTTTATAAATTCAATTACTACAATAAAATCATTAAACTCACTTGTTATTGATAACGAATATCACATCAATGTTTTTTATTATACAGTAATCAAATTTCAAAATCAACGATATTGATACATATTATCATTATTTGGTTGTATTTTTATAGAATATATAATATTTTCACTTTTAGCCAATTAATATCCTTTTAAAAGATTATTTGCTACTATATGATTTTTTTGTAGATATTATAGGTTTTAAATCAGTATATTTTTATTAGAGTAATAATTTCATATTAAAGATTTGAAAAAACATATATAAATTTTTCACTGCTAATATAATTCCACTAATAAATTTAATATAATTCTTAATAATATGGTCAATTTAAGAATTTAATTTAATAATATTCGTTAACTTCCTTAAATAAGTATTCTATTTTAATAGTTTTCTATACTTATAAATTTTCTTTTTATTTTTTAATCTATATTCTTGCAAATTAAAAACCAGCCAATAATTTTTTGACTGGTTTCTAATTATTATAATATGGACATCTATTTTTTATACATTGGTTATTATAATTGCTATATTTACAATTTATCTCTTCTTTTTCTAAGACTATATTAAAATTTTCCTCTATTAAATCTATAGCCATCTCAATGGAAATAAAGGAATTTCTTTTACAACATCTTGGTCCACCTACTTCTCCCACTCTTTCTAATGATTTAGCTGTGGCTAAATTAGATAATTTCCACGATGTGTTTTTAAGTGGTGTTGCTTCTGTAATTATGCTCATAAAAATCCCTAATGAAATAGATGCGCCACAAGCTCCCCAAAATCCACAAGTACCTCCTGGTACCTGTTTTCCTCTTCTTTCCATTTCAACTAAACATTTCTCTAAATCTATATCTCCACCTGCATTTTTAAATGATGTTAATAAGGCTGAGCCTACTAAAATATGATGCTCTGGTCCATGCATATGAATAAATGATCTATCCATAATGTCTTCCATAATTCTATACGGATTCTTACTTTTATTAACTTTACAAATATCCTTTATTAAGTAGACCCCTTTATTATGACAGCTATTGCATATATAATGATTATTTTTGCATTTTGCTGTACTTTCTTCTTCTTTTCCGCATATTTTACATTTCATAATTTCTGAATTATTTAAATATATTAATTCTTCCTTACAAATTAAACATTCTTCAGCTCTTCCATTTTATCCCCTTAATTATAATTTCATTATATAAATTATACATTACAAAAATATTATAACAAATATTAAATACTATATAAAAAAGCTCCAGTCCATAGACTGAAGCTTAAATTCAAAAATATTATCTTTTTGAGAATTGTGGGCTCTTACGAGCTTTCTTTTGACCGTATTTTTTACGCTCAACTTTTCTAGGGTCTCTAGTTAAGAAACCTGCTCTTTTTAAAGTTGGTCTTAATTCAGCATCAACTTCTAATAAAGCTCTTGCTACACCATGACGGATTGCTCCTGCTTGTCCAGTGTATCCACCACCTTTAACATTTACAAATACATCGTAATTACCAATGTTTTCAGTTAATGTTAATGGTTCTCTAGCTATTACTCTTAATGTATCAAAGTTAAAAAATTCTTCGATTGGTCTTTTGTTTATAATAAATTGTCCAGTTCCTGGAACTAATCTAACTCTAGCAACTGAGGACTTTCTTCTTCCTGTTCCTAAAAATTGTACGTTAGCCATTTTATATCCCTCCTATTTCCTATATATCCAAAACTTCTGGTTTTTGAGCTTCATGATCATGGTTTGGACCTGCATATACTTTTAATTTTCTATCCATATCTCTGCCTAATCTGTTAGGTGGTAACATTCCTTTAACAGCACTTTCAACTATTCTTTCAGGATGTTTCTCAAGTAACTCTTCATAAGAAATAGATTTAAGACCACCTGGGAATCCAGTATGATGTCTATACACCTTTTGATTTGATTTATTTCCTGTTAATCTCACCTTTTCAGCATTGATTACGATTACGTAATCTCCTGTGTCAATATTTGGTGAAAATATTGGTTTGTTCTTTCCTCTTAATACAGCTGCAATTTCACTTGCAAGTCTACCAAGAACTTTGTCTGTAGCATCTACAACATACCATTTTCTTTGTATGTCTCCTGCTTTAGCAACATAGCTTTTCATTGTTTACCTTTCCTTTCCTTTTTACAATATTTTTGACTATTTAGACATCGCTGTCAAATAGCGATTGTTCTCCCACCAAGCATTTGTTAATCGCACCCCTGGCCACTGGCGATTGTTTGAATATTGTTAAAAAGGACTGGAGAAGTCGTTTTTAACACCAAATGAGTATATAACAAAAATACTTTCTTGTCAATTATTATTATTCATTTTTTTACTGTATAATAGTAGGGATGGCAATAATTATTTTTACTTATTATAGAGGATATTATGAAGATATTAATTACAACAGATGCTTATTCTGCAATAATAAACGGCGTAACTACGTCAATAAAAAACTTAAGAAAAGAATTAATAAGTATGGGACATGATGTGAAAATACTTACACTGTCTAATAACAAACATTCTTATACCGATTTTGATGATAATGTAATTTACCTTGGTTCTTATGATATATCAAAGATATATCCTGATGCAAGGGTATCAAAATCTTATTCAAATACTTCCATTCAGTCTATTTTAGAATGGAAACCAGATATTATACATAGTCAAAGTGAATTTACAACTTTTTATATTTCTAAAAAAATATCAAAAAAATTGAATATTCCTATAGTGCACACATATCATACATTGTATGAAGAGTATACTCATTATTTTTCTCCAAGTGAAAAAGTTGGAAAGATAATTGCAAAAAGATTTACAAAATTTATTTCGAAAAAATCGGATTGTATAATTGTACCTACATCAAAGACTGAAGCCGTATTAAATCGCTATGGAATAAATGATAATTTGTACATTGTTCCAACTGGACTATCAATGGAAAAATTCAAAATTAAATATTCTAAAGAGGAATTGAATATTTTAAAAGAAGATTTAAATGTACCAACTGATAAAAAAATTTTGATTTCAGTAGGAAGAGTTGGTAAAGAAAAAAATATTGAAGAATTAATAGAATATATAAGTAGAGTAAAACTTGAAAATATACATTTTGTAATTGTTGGAGACGGTCCAAATAGAACAAATCTAGAAAATCTAGTAGATAAATACAATATTAGAAATATAGTAACATTCACAGGATTAATACCTAATGACCAGCTTAATATATACTACCAAATGGCTGATATATTCTTAAGTGCCTCTACAAGTGAAACACAAGGTCTTACATATGTTGAGTCCTTAGCAAACAATACTCCAATTATATGTAGACATGACACTTGTTTAAAACAAACTGTAGTAAACGGCTATAATGGATTTAGATATAATTCCTATGAGGAATTTTATGATAAATTGAAATTATTATTAGAAGATAATGATTTATACGAAGAATTTTCTAAAAATTCAAAAATTTTAGCAGAGGAAAAGTTCTCGTCAAATACTTTTGCTAATAGAATTTTAGATATTTATAATAATTATATATAAATTTAAGATTATTTTTAGTATTATGTATTAAAATGATATTAGTGTAATTACTCTGGTTAAGGAAGGGATTATAAATGAAGGACAAATTGTATAAATTTATGATAGGACGTAATGGAGTTAACGAACTTTCTAGGTTTTTGTCAATATTTTCAATGATAGTTGTAATTATTAGTTTATTCTTAAAAAATAAATTCGGGACTATATTGGTTTTATTCGGATTTGGAATGTTGATATATTCCAATATGATAATATTTTCAAAAAACTTAACAAAGAGAAGGGCTGAAAACCAAGACTATTTACGTTTGAGAAATAAATTTACAAGTAAATTTACAAATGGTAAAATGATGTGGAAACAGAGAAAAGAGTTTAAGTTCTTTAAATGTTCAAATTGTAAAACTATTTTAAGAGTACCTAGAGGAAAAGGAAAAATAAAAGTACATTGTAAAAGATGTGGTAATGATATGATTAAGAAAAGTTAGTATCATTGCGAAAACAATATTTTATCGAGTAGATTATCTACTCGATTTTTTATATTAATTCATTTAAAATTTATATATTTCAATTTTTTTATATATAATTGTATTTAATAATAGAAAACTAAAAGGAGACATAAATGATTTATGATTTAAATATTGGTTCAAAAAGAGTCGTTGCTAATTTAAGAGAATTGGCAAAACTTACATCTGATGAAAATGGAGCACAGAGAGTTGCTTGGACTCCTACTTGGGAAAAGGCAAGACAATGGTTTATTACAAAAGCAAAAGATTTAGGTGCATTAACCGACATTGATACTGCTGGAAATATTTGGATTACCATTGAAGGAGAAAGTTCTGAAAGCATTTCATTAGGTAGTCATTTAGATTCAGTGCCTAATGGAGGCTGGTTAGACGGCGCTTTAGGAATTGTTGTTGGACTTGAAGTAATTAGACGATATAAGGAAAATAATATAAAACCTAAAAAGACAATTCAAATTATCAATTGGGCAGATGAAGAAGGAGCAAGATTTGGAAGAAGCTGTTTTGGTTCTGCTGCAAGTACTGGAAGTTTAGATATTTCAGAAATGATAGGTCGCACAGATTATAATGGTATAAAATTTGAAGATGCAGTTAGTGAATATGATATTGACTTAAATAGAGTAAATGAAGCAGTAAACTACTTTAATAATAGGAATATAAAATCATATTTAGAACTGCATATTGAACAAGGTCCTGTTTTAGAAAAAAACAATAAGGATGTATCTTGTGTTTATGGCGCCGCTGGTGTAAAAAGACATTATTTTGATTTTATTGGACAGTCATCTCATGCTGGCTCCTTCCCTACTGAGATGAGACAGGATGCTTTTTTAGCTGCTGCTGAATCATCATTAAAATTTAGAGAAATTGCATTAAAGTATAATGCTGTTTGTACAGTAGGACAAGTATTTATAAATCCAAATGTTTCAACAATATCACCTGGAAAATGTACCATATCTCTAGACCAACGTAGTATTGATCAAGATGATCTTGATAATATGTTTAAAGACGCTGAAGAATCAGCTAAAAATATTGCTATGAAAAATAATTTACAAGTTCAAATAAGAAAAATGCATGAAACTCCAGTACAGCTTTTTGATGATGAACTAATTGAGATTTGTAAAGAGGCTGTTTTTGAAGAAACCGGTGAAAGAACCAATATGTATTCAGGACCATTACACGACGCTGTTGAAGTATCTAAAATCGTTCCTACGGTAATGATGTTTGTAATGTCTGAATATGGTTTATCCCATACAAAAGAAGAAAATACTCCCGATGAAAAACTGGAGAAAGGAATTAGATCCTTTTTGCGTTTAGTAGACAAGGTATTAAATAAGAAATAAGACCACAAAAAAAGTTTGTATATTTTACAATATACAAACTTTTTATTTACTTAACTAATAATACTGGTATTTCAACATTATTTATTACCTTGTTGGATACTGATCCTAGTAAAGTTCTTGAAAATGCTCCTAAACCTCTATTTGCTATTACTATTAAATCTATATTTTTTTCTTCTACATACTTTATAATTTCTTCTATTGGTCTTCCTTTTTTATATTCTGTGTAAAGATCATATTCATATGGCATTATGCTCTTCTTAGCATCGTTTAATATCTTTCCTGTTGACTCTATTGCTTCTTCTGGAATTTCAACTTTAACAACATAAGGAATTGCCACTACATCAAGTACTGTTAAAATATAAATTTCTGATTGAAATTTCTCTCCTAACTCCTTAGCCTTTTCTAAAGCTTTTAATGAATGGTCTGAACCATCTATTGGAACTAAAATTCTTTTATACATAATACAATCTCCTTTCTAAACATTATTTAATTAATAATACCGGTCTTTTAGTATTATTTATAACTTTATTGGATACTGATCCTAAAAATGTTCTTGAGAAGGCTCCTAAACCTCTATTTCCTATTATAATTAAGCTTATATCCTTATCATTTGCATATTTTAATATTTCTTCAGCTGGCTTACCAATCTTATACTCTACATGTATTTTATTATCATATGGCCTTATACTCATTTCAGCTTTTTCCAATATTTCTGTAGTGATATCCACTGCTCCTTCTGGAATAACATCAACAACTGCATATGATGCAGGAACAGGATCAATTCTTGTAATTTCCTGTATAACTGAAAGAATATATATTTCAGAATGAAATTTTTCTCCCAGTTCCTTAGCCACCTGTAAAGCTTTTAATGAATGGTCTGATCCATCTATTGGGACTAAAATTTTTTTATACATAATGTTATCTCCTTTCTGTTTATGTAAAACCAATTAAGCAGTTTATATATTAATCTAAATATAAATATTTTCTAATCTTTAACTATTAAAACGGATTTATGAGTAGCATTTAAAACTTTGTGAGAAACAGACCCTAAAAACGTTCTTGAAAATGCTCCTAGACCACGATTACCCATAACAATTAAACCTATATCATTTTCTTCGGCATAATCTACAATGATTTCGGAAACCTTTCCTCCTAAGTATGATTCTATTACTCCATACTCATATCCTGCAATTCTATCAATGCCTTCTTTTAAAGCATTTTTTGCAGATTCAACTGCTGCTTGCTTAAACTTGTCACTATCGGCAAAATAATATGAAGATTCATTTAAAACCGTTAAAATATGAATTTCTGATTGGAACCTCTCTCCAATTTCCTTAGCAGCATCAAGTGCTTGTAAAGAATATTCCGATCCATCTAAAGGTACTAGTATTTTTTTATACATTTTCTCAACTCCTCTACTTTTAAAATGCTTTCACTTATTTACTACCCACTTTATTTATCTTTCTATCAAAAACATGGTATTATCATCATTTAAACTGAGTTAATTGAGTAGTTTTTGTAATATTATAGATTTTCAAGGTAAAGAAGTCTTTATATGATAAGAAAATAGCTGTATACTGAATGTAAAGATATCTTTACTCACGAGGTAGAATATGAAAGTAGATAATAAAATAAAAGAAATAAGAGAAAGTCGTGGTATTGCTCAAAAGGATATGGCTGAAGCCCTTGGTGTATCTCGACAAACAATGACTGCCATTGAAAATATGAAGTATAATCCAAGTTTAGAATTAACTTTAAAAATAGCAAAATATTTTAAAATGGCAGTAGAAGAAATATTTGAATTAGTGGAGGAAGATTAATATGAAATTTTTCAATTTATTAATACCTATAGTTTTTTACTCTCTGTATAGTATAGTGGTTTTAATAAAGACTACAATAAACATATCAAGAAAAGAATATGATGAATTAGAGAAAAAATCTATTGTAGATAGCCTTGCTATTACAGCAGTTATAATAATTGTAATTCATCTAATACAGTTGATATTGATGATTTTCAACCTAGAATATAAACCTGTTATTACAACAATAAGGTTTAATCATGCAATTTCTCTTAGCGGATATGTTGAAAGTTATGGTTATTATGTTAACAGTTTAATAGTCGATTGTTGTATATTTAGTCTTACTTATAGTTTTAATAGAGTAAAATATGGACTAATTACTGGAATGGCAACTCTTTTTTAGACAGTTTTATACCGAACAGAAATAAC
>CAYFSP010000043.1:0-13007 GCA_964345925.1 uncultured Gallicola sp.
TAGAAACACAATTATCCAAGTATAAATTGGAAAGAATAGGTGGAGTAGACAGATATGCAACTGCAGTTCTAATAGGAAATGAAATTAGAACAATAACAGGAAATAAAACAGAAGCCATATTAGTAGATGGAACAAATTTCCCAGACGCAATAGCAATGACTTCCATGGGAGTAGAACAAGGACTACCAATACTGTTAACAAAGCCAGCAGCTTTAGAAGAAACAACATCAAAAGCAATAAAGGATTGGGGTTTAACAAAAATAACAATTGGTGGAGGAATAGCTTCAGTATCATCAAATGTGGAAAAAGAAGCTAAGAAATATGCATCAGTAGAAAGAATATCAGGTTCTGACAGATATGAAACATCAGTACTAGTAGCAGAACAGGTTTACAAAAATCCAACACATGTTGTAGTAGCAAGTGGAGAAGTATTCCCAGATGCAATAGTAGGAGCACCATATGCAGCAAAGAATAAATACCCAATAGTATTATCAAGAGGTAATAATGTACCAAAAGTTGTAATGAATTATATTCTTGGTAATAGATAATTAGTAAAAGAAGTGGAATCAAAATTCCACTTCTTTTTTTGTTTCAAGAGGTATATTTTATTATTTAGTTTATATAGATAATAGTAAATTGATTTGAATAAATGTATATTATAGAAAAATTGGACATAAATATAAAGTCTAATAAGTTATTTATACTACTTAATATTTAGTAATAATATATAAAAATATTACAAAGTAGGTTCTACTATTGGTAGAAAAACAGTTTTTAGTATTACTTCAATTATATTGCCTTATTTTAAATAAAGTTTTATTGTACTAGAAATAAGTTAATAATATAACGTGTTGAAATAATTAATAAATTAGGAGAGAATATGAAAAAATATAATAGAAAAATATCTGTATTGTTGCTATTAATAATGTTATTATCATTATTTAGTACAAATGTTTTAGCTAATAGTGATGAAACAGACGCAGAAGAAAAACCATCAGGAACAATTAAGGATATAACTTTAGTTGGTGGAAAAGCTACATTAACAGAAAATATTGAAAAAATATTAAAAGGCTTTGATGTAGATAGGCTTTCAGGTAAAGACAGATACCATACTTCAGTATAATTAAGTAAGAAATATGGTAGTAGGGATACAGTAATTCTAGCAAGTGGAGAAAAATACACAGATGAATTAGCAGCAACAGTATTAGCAAGTAAAATGGATACACCTATTTTATTAGTATCAGAAAATAATATACCTGAAGTAGTATTAAACGAATTAACTCGTTTAGGTGTAAAAAATATTATTTTAATAGGTGGAAACGGAACAATTTCTGTTGAAGTAGAAAATATATTAAAGGCTAAATATGCAGTAAGTCGTATAGGTGGAGCAACAAGATACGATACAGCAGTTTTAGTTGGAGATAAAGTTAGAGCTTTAACAGGAAATAATACAGAAGCCATATTAGTAGACGGAACAAATTTTGCAGATGCTATAGCAGTAACTGGAATGGCAGTAGAAAAGGGAGCACCAATACTACTAACAGCACCAGGAAGCTTAAACAGTAGCACAGCAAAAGCAGTTAAGGATTGGAAATTAAAAAATGTAACAATAGGTGGAGGTACTAATTCAGTATCAGCATCAGTAGAAAGTGCATTAAAACAATCAGTAGCTACAGAGAGAATAGCAGGAAAAGACCGTTATGCAACATCAGTATAGTAGTAAAAGCAACTTACGAAAATCCAGTACATGGAGTAATAGCAAGTGGAGAAATATTCCAAGACGCTATAGTAGGTGCTTCATATGCAGCTAAGAATGGTTAGCCAATAGTTTTATCAAGAGGTAATTCAGTACCAGAAGTTGTAATGAACTATATTAACGGTAAGTAAATTACAAAAAATAGATATGAGATTACTCATATCTATTTTTTTGTGTAATAAAAATTTTATTGACCATTTAGGAGAACTGCGTTAGAATTAAGTTGACTAGTCAAGTAAGGGGTGTAAAATGAATCAAAATAATTTAGAAAATTTAAATTTATGTGAATTAAACTCAATTATTTATAGACAGTTTCAAATTTTCATAAACAACGAAATGAAGAAATATGGTATAAATTCTTCTGAACTTATGTTTTTGGTTAAAGTAGAGACATATCCTTTAAATCAAAAATATATTTCTGATATTTTACACATGGATTATGCTATTGGAACTAGAAGTTTAAAGTCATTGGAAAGTAAAAAGTTAATTAAAAGAATTAAGTCTAAAGAAGATGGAAGACAAGTCCTTGTGTCTTTAACGGATTATGGGGAAAGCATTAAGGAAAAGGGCTTAGAAGTAAGAAAATATTGGAAAAAAAGATTGTTTAAAGATATTTCATCTAAAGAAGAAATTTATTTGATGAATATTATAAAAAATATGGCAATTGAATCTTTAGAAATAACAAAAGATAGGAGTAAGTAATGTCTAAAAAAATTACAGGATTTTGTTTTAGTCCAAGCGGTAGATCTAAAAACATTCTAGATACTGCCATGTTAGAATTTAATGGCGAAAAAGAATATATAGATTTATTCAAAAGAGAAGAATTAGAAATACATAATTATGATGAGAAGGATTTAGTAATAATAAACCTTCCGGTATTTGCTGGTAGAATTCCAAATATTGCTAGAGAGAAGTTAAAGAATATAAAAGGAAAAAATACTCCAGCTATAGCTATGGTTTCCTATGGAAATAGGGATTATGAGGATTCTTTATTGGAATTGACTGACCTTTTAAAGGAACAAGGGTTTAAAATACTGGGAGCAGGAGCTTTTATTTCAAGACATTCCATATTCCCAGAAGTAGCAAATAATAGACCAGATAACAAGGATAAAGAAATAATCAGAAATTTTATAAGTAAATGTAATAATAAATTGAACAATAATATTTTTAATAATCTTGTGATTAAAGGAAGTAGACCATATAAAGAGCCGAAATTAATTCCTTTGATGCCAACTGGAGACGAAAGCTGTATAGAATGTGGGGACTGTGTGGAAATTTGTCCGGTATATGCAATATCCTTAGATGATCCAAGAGAAACCGACAAGGAAAAATGTATTAATTGTACTGCTTGTATTTATACATGTCCTAATGGTTCAAGAAATTACCATATGGAAATATATGAAAATGTATATGAAAAATTTAAAATAGATAATGGTAAAAGAAAAGAACCTGAGATTTTTATATAGAAAACACCAGTATTAAATATGCCAAAATTATAGTTGGTACATTTAACTGGTGTTTTTTATCTTCTTTTATATTGATAATATGATGAAGTAAATATTAAAATTATACCAATAATGCTGAATATATTTAAAATTTCACCAAATATAAAGTATCCAAGTATGGATGTGAAAATTATTGTAGCATAATTATAAATACTAACATCTGTTGCCAATGCATATTTATATGATAATGTTAAATATATTTGACCTAGTCCTGCGAATACACCTATTGCTATTAGGAATACAAATTCCATTAAAGTTGGTGTAACAAAGTTCATTACTACAAAGGGAATACTTACAATTGTTGAAAACAACGAAAAGTAAAATATTATTGTATTGGAGCTTTCCATTTTATTTACATAGGCTAAAACCGTGTATGCTCCGCCGGCAAAGGCAGCTGATAAAAGTCCCATTAAAGCTGGAAATACAGATGAGTCAAATTGTGGTCTTACGACGAATAAAGCGCCTATGAAACAAAGTGTTAATGTTATAATCTTTGTTTTGGTAAGTTTTTCCTTTAGAAATAAAACTGAAAATATAATTACGAATATTGGAGAACTCTTTTGTAAAATTGTTGCATCGGCTGTATTCATTTTATTTATGGAATAAAAATTTAATACAACTCCTAAATAGCCAAGTATAGATCTTAAATTCAAATAAGGTCTACTTTTTTTAGTTCCAAAAAACTTTTCATTACCTCTATAACATAAATATCCACATAGAAGAAAAGTGACAAAGTTTCTAAAAAATACCTGTTCAAACAAAGGAATCCTACTACCAGTTGATTTAACGAACATTTGCATTATAGCAAACCATAAACATGACCAAAGCATGTATATAATTCCTTTTTTTCTATTATAAACTACTTCCATTTTTGCTCCTTTCAGGTAATAATTATATCATAGTGATTTATAATTTACAGTGATAAGAGTAACTATATATAGAGGTGTTAATAATGAATTTAAATGAAATAATAGACAAACAAAGAAATTATTTATTTACTAATAAAAATAGTAATATTGAAAATAGAATCGATAATTTGAAAATACTTAAAAAATCATTAAAGAATAATATGAATAAATTACTTGAAGCAATGAAAATTGACTTAGGTAAAAGTTTTTATGAAAGTTTTTTAACAGAATATCAATTGGTAATAGGAGAAATAGATTATCTTGTGAATAATCTATACAAATTAACAAAGGTAAAAAAGGTGGGAACATCTTTAAATATTATGCCTGGTACTGGAATGGTGATAAAGAAACCATATGGAATAGTTCTTGTTCAGTCACCATGGAATTATCCCTTACAGCTTTCCTTACTTCCGGCTATAGGGGCAATTGCAGCGGGAAATACTGTAGTGTTAAAAACATCGGGGAAAGTTCCTAATTTAAACAATGTATTAGAGGAAATCATCAATACATTACCTAATGATTTACTATATTTTGCTAATAGTTTTTCCCATAATGAAGTTTTAGAGGAAAAATATAATTTTTACTTCTTTACGGGAAGTAAGAGAATAGGTAAAAAAATATATAGAATTGCTGCAGAGAATATGGCACCAGCAGTTTTAGAGCTTGGTGGAAAAAGTCCTTGTATTGTAGAAAAATCAGCAAATATAAAGGATGCAGCCAAAAAAATAGCTTGGGGTAAATTTATAAATTCTGGTCAAACTTGTGTTGCACCAGACTATGTACTAGTTCATAAAAGTAAGAAAGGGGAATTAGTTAGTAGACTTTCTAAGGAAATAGAGGAAAAATATAATAATAAAGATAATTTAACAAAAATTATAACAGAGGAAAAAGTAAAAGAATTAGGAACTTTTATAGAGAACAGAACAGATATTGTAGGCGGAGAATTTAGTATAGAAGAAAAAGTTTTTATGCCAACTCTTTTAACAAATGTTAAATATGATGATACTGTTATGGAAGATGAAATATTTGGCCCAATTTTACCAATAATAGAGTACGAGGAAATTGAAGAAATAATTAAATATATTAAAGAAAAACCAACACCACTTGCTCTATATCTATTTAGTAAAGACGATAAAATCATAGAGAGTATAATGAATACGGTGAATTTTGGTGGAGGATGTATAAACGATGTAATTGTACATGTATCAGAAAATAAAATACCTTTTGGAGGTATGGGTGAATCTGGTATAGGAGGATATCATGGAAAATACAGTATAGATGTATTTACACATAATGCCGGTGTAATACAGTCACCTACTGGGTTTTCAAATTTTTTAAGATATCCACCATATACTAAAAATAAATTCTCTATTTTAAAAAAGGTACTTGGTTAAATATTACAAGTCCAGCTAAAGACAAATAAAGAATTGTGGAAATAATAATTGTAATAATAAATTTCCTTTTGGAAAGTTTATGTTTAAATAAAATCATCCCAATTGAAGCACCGATAAAGCCACCAATTAAAACGGTTGTTAAAAGCGTTGCTTCAGGAATTCTATATTTATTATTTTTAGCCTTGCTTTTATCTATACCAAAAATAGAGAAAGATATTAAATTTATTAATATAAAATAACAGAAAATAATTTGTATAATTGTCATGGAAACCTCCTATCTAAAAAATTATATCATAAGGAGAAATTATGGAAAATAAAGTTGAAGAATATATATTGGGTTTTGAAGGTGATAAAAAGAAAATCTTAGAGGAATATAGAAAAATAATACTGGAATCATCAGAATTATTAAAGGAGAAAATCTCTTGGGGAATGCCAACTTATTATATAAATAAGAATATAATTCATTTTGCAGGAAATAAAAATCATGTTGGAATTCATCCAGGGGCTGACGCAATTGAAAAGTTTAAAGATGATATTAAAGATTTTAAATATTCTAAGGGTACAATTCAAATAAAGTATAGTGATGAAATACCAAAGAAATTAATTTTAATATAATAGATTATAATATAGGTAAGGATATTGAGAAAGGAGCTTTAAAATGAAAAAATCTGTAACTATGATTATGGGGAAAATTTACGATCCAGAGCGTGATAGAATTGAATTTGGAAGTAAAAACTTTTGGACAATAGTTCAAACCGTAAAAGATTTTGAACAGGCAAAGGAATATGTTTTGAAATTTGTAGAAGAAGGCGTTGAAGATTTTGAACTATGTGGAGCTTTTGGAAAGGACAAGGCAAGGGAACTTATAGAGTTAACAGACCATAAGGTTGGCATTAGCTATGTAGTAACTGATGACGATATGAAACCATTAGTAGATGAATTTTACTCCATGCCAAAGAAGAAATAACGTGGAAGATATAATATGTGATTGGGCTAAAAGTTCAGAAATAGAAAAATATTATCATGATAGTGAATGGGGAGTTGAAAGTCATGACGACAGGTACCTTTTTGAAATGCTTGTACTAGAAGGTGCACAAGCTGGTCTTAGTTGGATAACAATACTTAAAAAAAGAGAAAATTATAGAACTGCCTTTGATAATTTTGAACCGGAAATAGTATCAGAGTACGGTGAAGAAAAAGTTGAAGAATTAATGAAAAATACTGGAATTATTAGAAACAGACTGAAAATTAATGGAGCGATAAAAAACGCAAAAGAGTTCTTAAAAATAAAAGAGGAATACGGTACATTTGATAAATATATATGGTCTTTTACAGAGGGAAAACAAATAGTTAACAATTGGAAAAATATAGAAGAAATGCCAGCAAAGTCGGAACTATCAGAGAAAATTAGTAAGGACTTAAAAAAGCGTGACTTTAAATTTGTAGGACCAATAATAATATATTCCTACTTACAGGCAATAGGAATAATTGATGACCACTTAAATTACTGTAGTAAAAAGAAAAATGGAAAGTAAAAATATATTAATAATAGCTCATAGGGGAAGTAAAGGAACAAAACCAGAAAATACTTTAGCATCATTTGTAGAGGCTGTAAAAGTCGGTTCAGATGGAATAGAACTGGATGTTCACATGACACATGATAAAGAAATAGTTGTAATACATGATGAAACAGTTGACAGAACAACAAATGGAACAGGTGTTGTAAAGAAAATGAAGCTGGAGAATATAAAAAAACTTGACGCAGGATCTTGGTTTAAGGAAGAATATTATAATGAAAAAATACCTACATTAAAAGAAGTATTTAACCTTTTAAATGAAATGAATTTTAAAGGAATACTCAATATAGAAATAAAAACCGACAAAACAAGGTACTGGGGAATAGAAAAAGCATTATCAAAATTAGTTGCTAAAGAACATTCCTTCAATGTATTATATTCTAGTTTCAATATAAAAACTTTAAAGAAAATTAATAAATACGATAAGAAAACTCCAAAGGCTTATCTTGTAAAATCTGTAGAGCTAAATAGAAGGGAAATAGAAAAACTAGAAAAAGATAATATATTTATAGGAATAAACCCTAGTATTAAAAAAATAAAAAATTCTCATGAGTTTTTAGAGAAGTTTACAAAGAATATAATTCCTTGGACGGTTAATTCTAAAGAGGATATATTATTTTGTATAAATCAAAAATTTAAAGGACTAATAACAGATTACCCAAAAAGAGCTTTAGAAATTAGGAATAGTTTAAAAAGTAGATAGAAATATCTACTTTTTTATTTCCTTCTTATATATATTAATATTTCTCAAGTTTTAATAAAAAATATATATTTTATTTGTAATTTTCAAGCTTTAGTGATATATTAGTCAAGGACGAAAAAAAGAAAGAGGTAAAAAAACTTAATGACAGAACAAAAAATTAATGAATTTAACCTGTCAAAAGAGGTATTAAGAGCTGTTTTCGATATGGGCTTTGAAGAATTGTCGCCAATCCAGGCTCAAGCAATACCTTATTTGATGGAAGGTGACGACGTAATTGGTCAAGCACAGACAGGAACAGGAAAGACAGCAGCTTTTGGTATTCCAATTGTAGAAAAAGTTGATCCGAAAAGTAGAAAAGTACAGGCAATGGTACTTTGTCCAACGAGAGAATTATGTATTCAAGTATCTGAAGAAATTTCTAAATTGGCTAGGTATAAAGAAGATGTAAAAGTATTACCTATTTATGGTGGCCAACCAATCGAAAGACAGTTAAGAGCTTTAAAGAAAGGTGTACAAATAGTTATAGGAACACCTGGTAGAGTTATTGACCATATTAAGAGAAAGACTTTAAAAACAGATAATATAAATATGTTCGTTTTAGACGAAGCTGATGAAATGTTTGCAATGGGTTTTAGAGAGGATATCGAATTAATTTTACAAGATGTACCTGAAACTAGACAATCATTATTCTTCTCTGCAACAATGGATAAGGAAATGATGAAATTTGCTAGAAAGTATCAGACTGAACCTAAAGTTGTAAAAGTGGTTAGTAAAGAATTAACTGTACCGAGAGTTACACAATTTTATTATGAATTAAAAAATAACATTAAAATAGAGGTATTATCAAGAGCACTTGATATTTATAATCCAAAATTGACGGTTGTTTTCTGTAATACTAAGAGAATGGTTGATGAACTTACTGGAGAATTACAAGGCAGAGGTTATTTTGCAGACGGATTACACGGCGACTTAAAGCAAGCTCAAAGAGATGTAGTTATGAATAAGTTTAGAAAGGGAAATATTGACATTCTAGTTGCAACTGATGTTGCAGCAAGGGGTATTGATGTTGACGATGTAGACTTAGTTGTAAACTATGATATGCCACAGGATAATGAATATTATGTTCATAGAATTGGTAGAACTGCTAGAGCTGGTAGAGAAGGAACTGCAATTTCTTTTGTTACTGGTAGAGATCATAGTATGCTTAGAGAAATAGAAAAATATACTAAGACGAAAATTGATAGAAGACCTTTACCAACTTTAAAGGATTTAGAGGCTAAGCAATCATCTAAAATAGTTGAAATGGTAAGAAAAATTCTTGATAATGGAAATTTGGAAAAACAAATTGAAATTGTATCTTTAATTGAAAGTGAAGATTACAGTTCAAATCATATTGCAGCTGCATTATTGAAAATGTACATGAGGGATAATAAACTTGATGGACATAGGGAAATTGATAGCGTAGACAATAATAAGAAAGCATCTTTTGGAAGAGACAGGGATAGAAATAGAAAAGATGACAGAAGAGATAGAAGAGACAGAAGAGGCAATGATAATAAAGGTGATAGAAAAAATAGTAAGAACAGTAAGAGCTTTAAAAATGGTGTAAGACTATTTATAAACACTGGAAAAAGAAAAGGTGTTTCTCAAAAACATATATTATCAGCTCTTTGTAATGATGCTGGAATTTCATCAAAGGATGTTGGAAATATAGATATATATGATAAATTCACATTTGTTGATGTTGAAGGAAAAGCAGCAGATAAAGTTGTAAAGAATCTTAATGATAAGCATATTAAGGGTTCAAAGGTTTCTGTAGAAAAAGCAAATAAAAAAGACTAATATGAATTTTAATATTCTATCGATTGATTTCGGTAGAATATTTTTTTGTCCAATAGTATATAATTGTAATAGCTGACAAATTTATTATTAGGAGGAATACATGAAATATATAGAAAATTCTTTAACATCTAAGATATATAATAATCTAAGGGAATCGGTAAAATAGGGATTGTACTCCGACAGGCAAAATAAAAATCTTTTAGAGAGTACCTTATATTGTATTGTAGCTTTTGAAGGGGAAGAAGCTGTTGGAATGGTTAGAGTTATAGGTGATACTGTACACTATTTAATAGTGGACGTTGTTGTTTCACCAAATTTTCAAGGTAAGGGAATAGGAAAAGAACTTATCAATAGAGTTTTAAAATATATAGAAGAGGGTGTAGAACAAGGTGAAAGAGTTAATGTTCATCTTGTTTCTGAATCTGGCAAAGAGAGTTTCTATGAAGGTTTTGGGTTTAAGAAAATACCTGATGAATATTCAGGTTATGGTATGAGAAAATTTATATGGGGTGGGAAAGTTTAATGAAGGTAGAAAAGCTTTTTAAGGAGAAAAAATATTATATTCCTATTATATTGCTTGTTATGTTTTTATGGGGTTCAGCATTTCCAGTTTTAAAATTAAGCTATAAAGAGTTTGCTATAAACAATGCAGATTATTTTATAAAAATATATTTTGCAGGAATAAGGTTTTTTATTTCAGGATTATTTGTTTTTTTATATGTGCGAATTTTTGTAAAGGAAGTTATAGATTTAAAAAAATTGGATTATAAATTTCTTGTAATATTGTCGCTGTTTCAAATAACATTACAGTATATTTTTTACTATATAGGTGTTTCCAATACAACAGGAATAAAGTCGGCAATACTACAGTCGTCAGGAACTTTTATAATTGTAATATTATCTTCTTTTGTATTTAAGGATGATAAATTGAATAAATATAAAATATTTGCCGTTTTAATTGGTCTTATTGGTATTATTTCAACTAATATTACATCGGGATTTGACTTTAGCTTTAAATTACAAGGAGAGGGATTTCTTTTTATAGCTGCATTATTTAGCAGTTTTGGTCATATTTATATGAAATCTAAAGGAAGTAGCACTAATGCTGTAGTTGCAACTTGTTTTCAATTTATAATAGGTTCAATACTCCTTATAATAATTGGAAAAATAGGAATGTTTTCTGAATTAGAATGGACATTTAATGGAGTTTTACTACTTTTATATAGCGGTTTTTTATCGGCAACAGCATTTACATTATGGTATATGGTTTTAAAATATAACAAGGCAGGGGAAGTTTCTGTATATATGTTATTTATTCCTATATTTGGAACAATATTATCATCTATATTTTTGCCAGATGAGAAATTTACAATTAATATATTAATTGGTTTAATATTAGTAATAATAGGAATAGCCGTTTTAAATATGGAAAAGGACAAGTAGGTATTTTAATAATAATTGTAGATATTTCGTTAATTTTTTGTAAGAATACTGTAGATTTATTCGTATATACTAAGTAAGAGGTGGTAATTATGAAAAAATATAGATCTATAATTATTTTCATAGGCACAATTTGCGTAGTCTTAGTAGTATACTTGCTATTTACCAATATTTTAAGTGGTAGAGATATAGAATATTTTGATGACTTAAGTTATTACGATGAAATGTCAAACAATCCTGATGATTATCCAGCAATAAGGGATATTGAAGAATTAGATAATGGAACAAAAAAACTTTGTTATGAATTTTTGGAAATTTGTGAACAAAGGGGGCTTCCTGTAATGATTATAGAAACTTATAGAACACAGGAAAGACAGGATTTTCTCTATGCTCAAGGTAGAGCAAATGACGAAAATATTGTAACTTGGACTAGAAATAGCTATCATATTAAGAGAAAGGCTTTTGACATAGCAAAAAATGAAAAGGGTAATGAATTTGGCGATGAGGATTTCTTTAGAAAATGTGCTGAAATAGGAGAGTCTCTTGGACTTGAGTCAGGATATTACTGGGAAAATCAGGATATGGGTCATTTTGAAAACAAATAATGGAAATATATTATGAACGATAAAAAACTATGGGAAGAATATAAGAATATAGATAATAGTATAGGAAATAAATATGACGTATGGTCATTTGGAGCTAGTCCAGACAAACTTTTGGACTTAGTTTTAAAAGGAGAAAAAACTGGAACTTCATCTTTATACAATTTATATGAAATGGAAAATGAACCAATTCCTAAAAAAGGGGATTATAGTATAATTTTAAACTCTAAAAATGAAGCATGCTGTATAATTCAAAATATAGATATAGAAGTAATTCCATTTTGTGAAGTAACGAAAGAACATGCTTTTAAAGAAGGCGAAGGAGATAAGTCTTTAGAATACTGGAGAAATGAACATATTATTTTCTTTGAAGATTGTTTAAAGGATATGAAAGATAAATTTTCGGAAAATACTTTAGTGGTATATGAAGAATTTAAATTGGTATATAGGAAAAAGGATTAAAATATGAAAATAAGAATAGATAAATTGATTTCAAATATGGGTTATGGAAGTAGAAATGATATAAAAAAAGATGCTAAAAAGGGTATGGTTTTAGTAAATGATAAAATAGAAAAGAATTCGGCAAAAATAGTTGATACAAATGTTGATACAGTACAATATAATAATGTAATTATAGAATATAAAGAATATATTTATCTTGTAATGAACAAGCCACAAGATGTGATTTCAGCAACAGAGGACTCATACCATGAAACTGTAATGGATTTAATAGACGAGGAATACCTAGTATTTAAACCAGCTCCAATAGGTAGACTTGATATAGATACAGAGGGGCTTTTAATACTTAGTAATGATGGAAAATTCAATCATGAAATAACTTCACCAAAAAAAAATATTCCTAAAACATACTATGTAGAACTAGAATCTAAAATTGAAAGCAATTATATTGATATTTTTAAAAGGGGTATAAAACTTATGCCAGAGGATATAGTTACAAAACCTGCAGAAATTAATATTTTAGATGAAAGAAGCTGTGAGCTTACAATTTATGAAGGGAAGTTTCACCAAGTTAAGAGAATGTTTGAAAAGGTGGGAAATAAAGTTACATACCTAAAGAGAATTCAAATGGGAGATTTTAAATTACCAGAGGAGTTGGAATTAGGTGAATATAGAGAATTGACAAAAGAGGAAATGAAGATTTTAAATATAATTTAGAGAATCAGAAATATTCAATTTAAAAGTAAAATAATTATAAAATAACAGGTGAGCCTGTGAAAAAAAGTCTGTAAATAAAGCCTTCTATGATAAGATAAAAAATA
>CAYFSP010000044.1:0-12767 GCA_964345925.1 uncultured Gallicola sp.
TCTAATATACTACTTTCTTTAAATAAGGTTTTAGAAATATATTTTTCTTCTCCTCTTACAATGTATTTCATTATATTCATCCAATAAGTTGAATTTCCTCCACCATTTCCTCGTATATCGATTATTAAATTCTCTCTACTGTTATTTTCAGTAATATAATCTACTATAGACTTGTAAAATTCTTCATCTTTATCAGTTGAATTCATATCTGGTAATTTTATGTATATGGAATTTTTTATACCATTTTCCAATTTTATATTATATGTCTTCTTTATTGTTCCTTCCTCAGCAGTATTAAAAGTTAATTTAATATCTTCATTAATTGTCTTATAGTCTTCATCTGTAACATTGTAGAATTCTTTTGATTTTTTATTATCGGCTACTTTATATATTTCTTTTTGTGGCTTTATCATTTCTTCAAATGCTTTTTCTGGATTTTCTTTTGCTTTATCAGGTATATAATCTCCTAAATATGCCAATTGTTTTTCTTTGTCCAGCTTGAAAAATTCTTTACTTAATTCAACAAAATATAAATCTAATAAATATCGTCCTTTTGGGAAAGCTGCAAAATGGCCTATGGTTTTATTTTCTTTTATTTCGCCTATAACTTTATTGTAAAACCCTACAATTTTTTCGCCGTTATTATAATCCAAGTCTGAAGTGCACCCCAAATGTTAGACATTTATGATAACATAAATAAAAAACATAAGGGGTGCACTTCAGAAAAACTTTGCCATTCTTTAAAAATATTATTTTTTAGGATATTCTACTGTTCCATCACTAAATTTTGCAAATCTACCAGAGTCTTTTGGATTTACAGGTCCGCCAATATCCCATGGCCATCCTCCAAATTCTGTGTTTTGATAATCTGAATAAGCTTGTCTAATCTCTTCTTGAGTATTCATTACAAATGGACCATACGCTGCTACAGGTTCATTTATTGGTTCACCTTCAAGTAAAAGTATTTTACTTTGAGTACTGCCATTTTCTATATTTATAACCATATCTGAAACTAACTCTACATATGATTCACCTTCTATTTTTTGACCATCTACCTTAATAGATTCACCTCTGTAAAAATAGATCATTCTTCCTGCTGTTTTACTAGTTGCTCTTAAATTATATACTGCTCCTGGTTCTAAACTTATTAACCAAATTGCAACATTATTTTCCTTATTGCTAGCCCAAGATTCTGGAGTAGGGTCTAATGCCTTAACTTCTTTATAGTCACCTGCTACAACTTTAATCTCCGTAGCTTTATTATTATCATCAATTTCTTTAACTATAGGAATATCTTCATTCCATAACATTTTATAATGAGGCTCACCCATCTTGTTTTTACTTGGTAAATTTAACCATATTTGAAAAAGTTCCATTGTATTATTTCTATCTTCATGGACTAAAGGAAACATTTCACAATGCTGTACCCCTTTCCCTGCCATTAACCATTGAACATCTCCTTCACCATAACGGCCAGCACCACCAAGACTATCTGTATGGTCAACAAATCCCTGTTCTACTATAGTAACCGTTTCAAATCCTCTATGTGGGTGAACTGGAAATCCTGGAACAATATCACCGTAGTACATTCGCCAAGGTGCATCTAAATCAAAATCATTTCCTATTGATTGATTTTTCAAAAATTTAACAGGTCCCATTTGTTCATTTCCTTCTGGATAATGGTCTAAATGGTGAGCCGTAATAATATATGGTGATTTAACTGGTAATCTAAAACCTATTTTCCCACTATCTATAATACTATTTTTCATTTTATTCCCCCTTATAATATTAGTGTTAAAAAGCTTACATTATAATATACCCACTAATATTATTTATTTATCTTGTAAATATATACTACTTATAATTTGTAATATATTTAATGGGTTGGTAATAGGTTTTATTTATTTATTTCTACTAGGACTATCTCAGGTTTATTAAATACTCTAAAAGGTATTAAACTACTTCCTATTCCTTTACTTACAACCATTGTAGTATTCTTCTCCCTATGGACTCCACCATCATATTCTGGTAAAAATCCTTGGTTTGGTGCAAATAATGCTCCAATTATTGGCAATCTAATTTGACCACCATGGGCATGGCCTGTAAAGGCTAAGTCCACATTATTCTTTACATATTCCTTAAATAATTCTGGTCTATGACATAGAAGTATATTATATTTATCTTCCTTTATATTTTTTTCTAAACTATTTAACAAATTTTTCTTTCCGTAATAAGTTGGATCATTTAGTCCAATTATATTTAATCCACCACTTTTCCCTTCTATTTCCACCGACTCATCTTCTAGGACTATTACTCCTAATCTTTTCATTTTCTCTATAAATTTAGGAAATTCTTTTAATCTCTGTTCGTGATTTCCTGTCGTATAGTATACTGGAGCTATTTTTACAATTTCTTTTATGGATTTTTCTACCTCATCATAATCTGGCTTTCTGCTATTTATAATATCTCCTGTTATTACTATAATATCTGGTAAACTCTCCTTAACTCTGTTTATAAAATAGTCCTCTTTTAAGAACTTCTTATTATGGTAGTCGGAAATCTGTAATATTTTAAATCCTTTAAAATCTTTTAGCATACCACCTTCTACTAAATTTACTTTAGTAATTTTAATAGATAAATTTTCGTATATTGTAAATATAGTAAATATTAAAAGTATTAATAAAATCCATTTAACCATTTTCTTTTTTCTACCTTTTGATTTCATATCCATTTTTTCTCAACTCTTTTAATGCTTTTCCAAATTCTCTCCTTTAACCAGAATATAGTCTGTATTATAGGTGGATATGACAAAAAGAGGTACTCCAATACTTTTTAAGATTTCAGAGATTTTGGCAATTATTCCCACTAAACTGAAATCAAGTAGTCCTTCTACTACAACACATGACCAGTTTTCATCTTTTTCCAGTATTTTTTGGGCATATCTTCCACTTTACATACTAAAGACTTCTCCTCATCTGTTTTAGCTATAAAGACAAAATCATTTTCTAAATTGGCTTCTTTATAGTCTTCAACTTTACATATTACAAAATTGCCTTCTATTAATTTAATTATCATATTTAATTCCCTCTAATTTCAATAGTTTTTCCTTCATAGGAAGTCCACCACCGTATCCAACAAGTTTGCCATTTGTACCTATTACTCTATGACATGGAATAATTATAACTATTGGATTTTTATTATTAGCATTGCCTACAGCTCTACAGGCTTTTTCATTACCAATATATTTTGCTACATCTTTGTATGACCAAACTTCTCCATAGGGAATTTGTAATAGAGCATTCCAAACCGATTTTTGAAAATCCGTTCCTTTTGGGTTTAATGGTAAATCGAAGGACTTTCTTTCTCCATTAAAGTATTCCTGTAATTGCTCATACGCTTTCTTAATAATTTCTACTTCTTCTAATTCCCCTTCAAAATTCTTAATAGTGGTAATATTAGTTATATGATTGTCTTCCTCACCAATATATAAATCACCAACAATTGTGTTATATTTAAAATATTTTTTCATTTTATTCCCCTTTTAATCATTCTAAATCCGCTTTCACCCTTGATTAATATTATAATATTTAAAAAATAAAAAATCCCAATTTTCTACATAATATAGTAAATTGAGATTTAAATCTATTTTTAATTAATTTTTGAATATAGATACCTTATTCCATCTCCTAAGACTTTAATTCCCTTTTCTATATCCTCTTTAGAGGAATTGGTATAGTTTAATCTTAAAGTATTTGTATCCTTAGCTTTTAAATAGAAAGGGTTGCCAGGAACAAATGTTGTACCACGATTTATCGTATATTCAAATAGTTCAGCAGATGACATATTCTCTGGTAGAGTTACCCAAATAAACATACCTCCCTCTGGCCTAGTATAATTAATATATTCTATTTTTTCATTATCCAAACATGACAACATAAAATCTTTCTGTTCTTTATAATACTCACTTATTTTTATAATATGATTGTCAAGGTCATTATTTGATAAATAATCCTCTAATATCATTTGTGAAAACATATTTGTATGTAAGTCCGATGCCTGTTTAACTATATTTAGCTGTTCAATTATTTCATGATTTGCACAAACCCACCCAATTCTCATAGAAGGAGCAAAGATTTTTGAAAAAGAACCTAATGCAATAATATTATCTTTTTGTAAAGAAATCATTGAGTCCATTTTCTTATCTATAAAGTTTAACTCCATATATGGATTATCATCTATCATTAAAACATTATATTTTTTTAATAATTCTACAAGTTTTTTTCTATTATCCAATGAATAACTAAGCCCAGATGGATTTTGGAAATTTGTTACAGCGTAAAATAATTGAGGATTCTTATTTTTGAAAGTTTCCTCTAATTTGTCTAAGTCTATTCCATCTTCTTTTAGCTCAACTACATTAAAATTTGGTTCATATGTTGAAAATGACTGAATTGCACCTAAGTATCCAGGTTTTTCAATAACTATTTCATCACCAATATCTAAAAATACCTTTCCAATTAAATCTAATGCCTGTTGAGAGCCATTTGTTATTAAAATATTATCTGGAGTAATATCTAAATCCTTATAATACCTATTTACTATATATTCTCGTAAAGGCATATACCCTTCTGTTATACCATATTGTAAACAACTACTACCTTTTTTCTCTAAAACATTTACTGAAGATTTTTTTATTTCCTCAATTGGAAAAAAGTTTGGGTTTGGTAGTCCTCCTGCAAATGATATAATATTTTTATTTTCTGTAACTTTTAATATTTCCCTAACAAAAGATTTAGGAATATTTTTCATTCTTCGTGCAAATTGCATAATGTCTCTCCTTTATTGCTTTTCTTTCATTTTATATTATCTATGAATAATTTTTCAAAAATTTTATTATAAATTCCGTATTCCTGAAACACTATCATTCAATCTACTTTATGTCAATAATGTATTTGAAATATTTGTATTAAATACTACTATCTAAAATATAGTGTCACTGTCTTTCTTTTACAGATATTTGCTAATTCAATAATAAAATAATAATTTTTATTCTACTACTGTCTGTATAAATATTATCTAAAGGAATACTTTCCCCTTCTTTTCTTTGCCGTATTGTTTTATACATAAAAATAGACCCTCATAATCTATATGAAGGTCTTTCAATATATTTTAAAATTCTAATATTCTTCTTAGTACATCCTCTGGCATTATTGGTAATTTTTTAAATTGTGAACCTATTGCATTTAACAACGCTCCATTAATTGCTGGTGGAGGTGTATTTACTACAACCTCTCCTATGGATTTTGCTCCAAAAGGACCTGTTGGCTCATAACTTTCTATAAACTCTGCTTTTACGTTGCCTATATCAAGTCTTGTTGGAATTTTATACTGTAGGAACTCATCTGTTATAAGTCTTCCCTTTTTACTGTATATAACATTTTCGTATAGAGCAAGTCCTATTCCTTGCACTATTCCACCTTCAACTTGCACCCTTGCTAAATTTTCATTTATTACTGTTCCACAGTCTGTAACGGCAATATAGTTTATAACCTTAACCTGTCCCGTTAAAATATCAGTTTCTGTTTCTACAAAACCTGCAATATATGGTGGTGGTGATGTTTCTGAACCAAAGGAACCAGTTCCAATTATTGTTTTACCACCTACGCCTGTACTTAAATCCTCTGCAAGTTTTTTTAAGGTCATAACCTCTGTACCGGTATTTGTTTTAATTATACCTTGTACTAAATCCAAATCACCAAAGTATATTCCAGTTTTTTCTGCAGCTTCTTTTAAAATATCCCTCTTTAGTTTATTGGCTGCTCTTACTACTGCTCCACCTGTTACATAAACTGCACTTGAAGCATATGAACCAGGATCATATGGCGTAATATCCGTATCAGCGGTTATTGTAATAATATCATCTATTTCACATTTTAAAATTTCTGCTGCCATCTGTGTAAGGGCTGTATCACAACCAGCACCGTTATCTGTTGGACTCATTAAAAGGGAGAAGTCACCTTCTTCGTTTAATTTTATATTAACTGTTGAAGTATCTATATTGGCAATTCCCGATCCCTGCATTGTAATCGCCATACCAACTGAACGAATATTGCCATCATTAGTAACTCTTGAAGGATATTTTTCATTCCATCCTATTAATTCCTTACCCTTTTCTATACATTCATCTAGTTTTGAACTAAGGATTTCCTTATCAAATGCTAAAGTCGTCTTACCTTCTCTAACAATATTTTTAAGCCTTAATTCCGTTGGATCCATTTTAAGCTCATAAGATAATTTATTAACAGCTGACTCCACTGCAAAACAGCCTTGTGTTGCACCGTAACCCCTGAAAGCTCCTCCTGGTACCTTGTTAGTATATACAACTACACCATGAAATCTTGCTGATTTCAATTTATTGTATAAAGGTAAAGATTTTTCCCCTACAAGTCCTAATGTTGTAAAGGCATGTTCGCCATAAGCCCCTTGGTCGGACAGTGCATCTAAATCTATTACATTTATGGTACCGTCTTTCTCTGCACCAATTTTCACCTTCATCTTAACCTTATGTCTTGTGTTCGTACCGATAAAGGTCTCTTTTCTATCCAGCTTTATCATACATGGCTTTCCAGTTTTTACCGTTGCAAAAGCCGCATACATTTCAGTTACGGAAGTTTGTTTTCCACCAAAGCCACCACCTATTCTAGGTTTTATTATTCTAATTTTTGATGAAGGAATTCCTAGTACAACTGATAGTTGTCTTTTTATATGAAATGGAACCTGTGTTGAAGATATTACTGTAAGTCGCATTAAATGATCATAATATGAGTAGGAACGGTATGTTTCCATCATACTATGAGCTTGCTCCTGCATTGTAAACTCCTCTTCAATTTTTATTGGTGAGTCATTAAATGTCTTTTCTGGGTCTTCGCCAAAAACATCAGTTCTCTCTCCAACAATATTTCTAGATAGATCATAATTTACAAAATCCTTGCTAGCTTTGAAAAAAGTTCCATCTTTTTCTGTATGAACTTTTATATTAGATGTTATAGATTTTTCAAAGTCCAGTAATGGTTCAAGTACATCGTATTTTACCTTTATCATGGATAAAGCCTTAATACATATCTTTTCATTTGCTCCAACAACTATTGCCACTGGATCACCTACATATCTAACATGTCTATCCAAAAGCAATCTGTCATATGGGGAAAGCTCTGGATATGATTGTCCTGCCATGCAAAATCTATTTTTAGGAACGTCTTCGTATGTAAAAATACCTTCAATTCCAACAATTTTTTCTGCTCTACTAATATCTATACTATCTATAATTGCATTGGCATGAGGACTTCTTAGAAGTTTTACACATAGAGTATTTTTAATAGCTAAGTCTTCAGTATATATTGGTTTACCTAAAGTTATAGCTTCACT
Source organism: uncultured Gallicola sp. (assembly GCA_964345925.1). Taxonomy (GTDB): domain Bacteria; phylum Bacillota; class Clostridia; order Tissierellales; family Peptoniphilaceae; genus Miniphocaeibacter. Next base: position 7,426 of record CAYFSP010000044.1, read on the forward strand.
ATCAATTTTTTTTATTCTCTTTCCAATATTGGTCATACTATACCTCTAAATAATTTTGTATTGCACGCATTTGACTTTCATAACCTGTACATCTGCAAAGATTTCCCATTAAATAAGTTTTAATTTCATGGTCTGTAAATTTTCTATTCTCCCTTTTTAAGGCAATAACATTCATTATAAATCCTGGATTACAAAAACCACATTGGTCTCCACCTTCTTCTGCTAAGAAAGTTCCAAATTTTTTGGCCTCATCTTGTAAACCCTCAATTGTGGTAATATTTTTTCCTAAAGCTCTTAAAGCCAAGTAACCACATGATAGAATTGGCTTGCCATCAACCCAAACGGTACAAAGGCCACAACTGGAAGAGTCGCATCCCCTTTTAACACTATGAAAACCAAGATGTCTTAAAACATCGATTAACATCCCCTCAGGTTTAACATGGGTTATATATTCCTTCTCATTAATCATAAGCGAAATTTTCATTGACTACCTCCTTTAAAGCCTTAGCAAGTAAACCCTTAGATAGATTTTTCCTATATTCCTTAGAACCTCTCATATTATTACCAAAATCTACTTCCTCAACTAAAATATTTCCTGCATTTTTTATTAATTCATCTGTAGTTAAAAAATCAATATGATCGTTGATATATTTTGAAGTCTCTACTGCCACAATAGCCTTCATAGGTCTTGCACCTACGACTACTTTAATCTCATCTTTAATTCTTGAAATCACCAAATTTAAAATACAAAAATCCCCAGCAGTAGTTCTTAGTCCAGAATAATGGGCAAAACTCTCCTCTATAGGGATTTCAATTTCCACTAATATATCTCTATTAGCAGCTGTTTTCTTAATATTTATAAAATCATTTAAATTCATCCAGCCAGCATTGTAAAGATGTACTCTAGCATTTAATGCTAAAAAAACCGGTACAATATCTGAAAAACCGTAATTTGCGTATACGGAAGCACCAACAGTTGCCATATTTCTCAACTGTTTTGAAGATATTTTCTCTATCATCTTTTTAATAACGCCACCTGAATAATTGTTTAAAAAAGTATTCTCCTCTAATTGTGATAATGTAACAGATGTTCCAATGGATATAACCCTGTCATTAATATTTATCTTATTTAAATGTAAGTTGGATAGATCTATTCCTACACCTAATTTCTTATTGCTCATCTTTAAAAACATATTTCCACCAATTATCATATTTCTCTTCGACTTAATTAAAGTCTCATATGCATCTTTAATGGAATCTGGTTTGTATAGTTATCTTAAAGTAAACAAATAGTCCCCCTTATTGTAATTAAATTTATCAATACTAAAAAATTATACCATATATTATAGGAATATGGCATGAACTCATCACTCCAGCAATATATTTTAAAGAATAATATAATTAATATTTTTTTATACTACTGTTATATCCTAATTCCAATTTGCGTTTTCATACAAAAAATAGTCTTGACCATTTCAAGACTATTCCCCCTGTTCTATTTAATTCTATGCAAGACCTATTGCCTTTTCCACACCCATTGCAAATATTATTCCCTTTCCAGGTTTATCTATTTCCAAATCCTTCTTTATATTATTTATTATTTCATCTGTTTTATCCGATTTTACAAGCATAAATACTATTTCTTTTTCCGGTTCTATTACTATATTAAATAAAGAACCTTTTTCATGAATTCCTGAACCTCTTCCATGTATTACAGTTGCACCTCTACCGCCAGCTTTATCAGCTGATTCTATTACATCATCTGCATTTCCTCTTTCAACTATTACAAATACTGCTTCGTAATCCATTTTATCTCTCCTATCTGTAATACTATTTATATTTTCATTACAAAGATTTCCCATTACACTTTTCAATGGAATATTAAACGCTATTCCCTTATTTGGCTTATCTAAATGATATTTTTTATTTATGGTTTCAAATAGACTATCTATCATACTATTTTCAACTACCATTAAAAGTATTTCCTTTTTAATCTCGTATAATTCTAATATATGCAATAAACCACCACTTGCAGTTCCTTTACCATATACTATAGTGCCACCCTTAACTCCAATTTTTTTGGAATCCTCTAGTATCCTACTAGCTTTACCTTTATCTACTATTACAAAAAACACGCTGTATGAATCGTCTTTATTATACATCTTCTAAACCTTCCTTTTTGCTCTTTATTTTAAATAGTAGTCCTAGAACCATTATAGCAATTATCGGCATCATAGCAACCAATGCTATTACTCCAAAACCGTCTACTAAAACATCTGCTGTATCTATTGCATCTGCTGCTCCCTGTGTAAAAGCAAGTACAAATGTTGCCGTCATAGGTCCTGATGCTACTCCACCTGAATCAAAGGCAATACCTACAAACAATGGAGGTACAAAGAAACTAAGCATCAATGCCAATATAAATCCTGGTACTAAAAGCATCCATATCTTCAATTCTGGAATTACTATTCTAAGCATTGCCATACATACAGCTAATGCCACTCCTGCTGATAATGTTGCAAGTATCATCTTCTTAGGTATATAACCTGATGTTACATCTTCTACTTGATTGGATAATACATATACTGCTGGCTCTGCTAAAACTACGACCATTCCTATTATCAGTCCAAGTAATGGAAGTATTAATTTACTATCCATAATTCCAATTTCATTTCCCATTACCCTAGCTACATCGAAGAACCCAGCATTTACTCCTGCTAAAAACAGTACTAATCCAAAATAGGTATATACCATTCCTATCATTATTCTTAAAAATTCCCTTTTTCGAAGTTTAAAAATAAATATATTCATTATTATAAATAATAATGTTATTGGTAAAAGAGCCACCAATGAATCTAAAAATGTTTCTCCTAATATTTCAAGTATTGGTCCTATAATTCCTCTTTCAGGCTCAAATACTTCTGCTGTTCCTTGAATTTTATCTGCACCTAGTATAAGGCTCATTATCATAACTCCAAATATTGGACCTGATGAAGCCATTCCAACTAAACCGAAACTATCTTCCTCTCCTGCATTAGAACCCTTTAATTTCGATACTCCTAGTCCCATTGCAAGTATAAAAGGCGTTGTCATCGCCCCTGTCGTTGCTCCTGAAGCATCAAAGGCTATTGCTTGAAATTCCTCTGATACAAAGGAAAATATAGTAAAAATCAATAAATATACAATTGTGAAAGTATAGCTAAATTTTATATCAAATAGTATTCTTAAAAATCCTATGGCTATCATTACACCTACGCCAACAGAAACTACTCCTACTATAAAATTAGGTGCTATTGCTCCACCCATCGCTTCTGATACTTGAGTTGCAAGTATTAATAAGTCAGGTTCTGCTACTGTAATTAAAAATCCTAAAATAAATCCTAATCCTAGAACCTTGCCTATTTTCTTAGTCTTTGCAACATGTTCACCCACTATTGTACCTATTGCCGAAATACCTATATCAGCACCCCAAAGAAATATGCCTAAACCCAATATAATCATTACTGCACCAATTAAAAATCTAATCAAAAGATCATTTTCTAAAGGAGTAATTGTAAAATTTAACATTAGTACAATTAATGTTATAGGTAAAACCGATAGGGATACCTCTTTAAACTTGTCTATTAAAACCTTCATTTCCCACCAACTTTCTAAAATTTCTTACTAATATTGTAACATAAAGCCTTTAATTAAAGAAAATCCTTCCATAATATATTAATATATATTTATATAATTTGTTTTTATATTATATGTTTTTTTTAATATATCCATTGACATTTTTTCTGTGTAGTGTTAGATTCAGATTGAATTATTATTAGAATAAATTATAGAAAAATCCTTTACTGGTTCATATATAATTTACAAGCTTAAGTAAAAAGAAAATATATTTACAGTAATAACTTTAAACGACAAAGACTACAATATTATTTATAAGGTTTTTATAAAATATAATTTATAAAATTAAAGGAGAATTAATGAAAATTTTACATATTATAGCGCAACTTCCCGCTAAGACTGGAAGTGGTGTTTATTTTTCAAATTTAATTAAAGAATTAAATGATAATCATGAAAATTATGCAATTTATGGAACACAGGAATGTTGTGAATACGATTTTGATTTAATAGATAAAAATAGACAGTATCCTATACATTTTAACAATGATGAGATTTCATTTCATATTGTAGGGATGAGTGATATTATGCCTTACAATAGTACAAAGTATAAGGATATGACACAAGAAATGATAAACACTTGGTTAAATTGTTTCAAAGAAAAAATTTTAAAGGCATTTGATGAAATAAAGCCGGATATTGTTATTTGTCATCATCTATGGATACTAACTTCTTTAGCTGTTGACATGCTAAGGGATAAATGCAAAAGAATTGTTGGAATTTGCCATGGTACAGATATTAGACAAGCTCTACAAAACCCTGAATTAAAAGAGAAATATGTTACTAGTTTAGATAAACTGGATAAGGTTTTTGCCCTTAGTAAGAATCAAGTTGATGAAATACATGATGCATACAATATAGATAAAGAAAGGATCATAGTTTCAGGTGGAGGTTATAACCAAGACTATTTCTTTAAAGATGAAGTAATTAAAAATGATGATAATGGATTTATAAACTTGGTATATGCTGGAAAGATTTCCAATTCTAAAGGAGTTTATGAGTTAATAAAAGCATATAAAAAATTAAAATATGGTGATAATATAATTTTAAATATTATTGGAACTCCTCAAGGAGATAATATAGAAAGAATTTACAGAGAGCTTGAAAATACTTCCAATATAAAATTATTTAATGCAAAAAACCAAGAATCCTTAGCTGAATTATTTAGATATTCCAGTATTTTTATACTACCATCATATTTTGAAGGTCTGGGACTTGTTGCCATAGAGGCTTTAGCTTCAGGTATGTTTGTAGTTTCATCAAAACTTCCTCCATTGATGGAAGTTTTAGGAGAGGATATAAACAGTTCTGGAGTAATAGAATATGTAGAACTTCCAAGGCTTAAAAATGTTGATACTCCAGTTGAAGAGGACATACCTTCATTTGTTGACAGACTTGCTAAAGCTATTGATAAACAAGTTGAAAAGGTTATAACGGGAGAGAAACCATCAAAGGAAATTCTTGAAATAGTTGCAGAGAACTCATGGAGTAAAATAGCAGAAAATATATTTGAAAATATTATTAATTAAGAATTTAATATTGAATAAATATACTTCAGTTTTTATCTTCTATAAAAGTAGAAATTATTTAATAGTGATAATTTACAATTATATATATAGAAAATTCACGATATATTCATTTATACTTTTTATAATATATTTATTATGTTA
>CAYFSP010000045.1:0-12318 GCA_964345925.1 uncultured Gallicola sp.
CCTTATGTTTTTTATTTATGTTATCATAAATGTCTAACATTTGGGGTGCACTTCAAAGAGAAAGTTCCTTCTTTATTTTTTTACCTGTTTTTAAGATGATATAATGATAGCAGGAGGTAGATATGAAAAAAATAATTAATGATCCTGAAAATATTTTAGATGAAATGGTAAATGGTTTAGTTAAAGCCAGTAATAATAATTTAAGAAGAGTTGAGGGGACAAATGTTGTTGTAAGTTCTGATTCTCCTATTGAAAATAAAGTTGCTCTCGTATCAGGTGGAGGAAGTGGACATGAGCCCTCTCATGCAGGTTTTGTTGGAAAGGGTATGTTAGACGGTGCAGTTTGTGGTTCTGTTTTTACATCTCCAACTCCTGACCAAATATTTGAGGCTATTAAGGAAGTGGATTCTGGTAAAGGTACGCTACTTATTATAAAAAATTACACAGGTGATGTTATGAACTTTGAAATGGCTAAAGATTTAGCTGATATGGAGGGTATTAACGTTGACTATGTAATTGTAAATGATGATGTTGCTGTTGAGGATAGTACATATACAGCAGGTAGAAGAGGTGTTGCTGGAACTGTTTTTGTACATAAGATAGCAGGAGCAAAAGCATATAAAGGTGGTAGTTTAGAAGAGGTTAAAACTATTGCAAATAGGGTTATAAATAATGTAAGGAGTATGGGAATGGCCATTAGTCCTTGTATAGTACCTGCTATTGGTAAGCCGAACTTTATACTAGCTGACGACGAAATGGAAATTGGTACAGGTATTCACGGTGAGCCTGGCGTTAGTAGGGAAAAGATGAAAACAGCTGACGAAATAACTGATGAACTTTTAAATCATATTTTAAATGATATGGATTATTCCAATTCAGAAGTTGCAGTAATGGTAAATGGAATGGGTTCAACTCCTTTAATGGAATTATATATTGTAAATAATAGAGTTCATGATATATTAAATAAAAAGAATATTAAAATTTATAAAACTTTTGTTGGTGAATATATGACTTCTTTAGAGATGGCAGGTTTTTCTATTACTCTATTAAAGCTGGATGATGAATTAAAGGAATTGTTGGATTTGGAAACAGATGCACCTTCGTTTAAATAGGAGAGATTATGAATATAGAAAATATTAAAAATATTTTACTGGATATAAATACCGTATTAGATGAAAATAAAAATTACCTTTCAGAACTTGATGCTGCTATAGGAGATGGAGACCATGGTCATAATATGGCGAAGGGATTTTCTAAAGTTGCTGAAGATTTAAGTATTAATGAATATAATGATTTAGGAATATTGTTTAAAAAAGTTGCAATGGTGCTAATATCCAATGTAGGAGGTGCATCAGGTCCTTTGTATGGAACGGCTTTTATGGAGCTGGGTAAAGGGTTTTCCAATGTATCGGAGATTCATATTTCTGACTTGGGTAAAGTGCTTGAACTTTCCCTTAAGGGTATAAAGTATAGAGGTAAGGCTGAAATTGATGATAAGACCATTGTAGACTCTTTAGAGCCTTCATATATTTCAGTTAAAAATGATTTAGAAAATGGGCTCAATAAGGATGTAATATTAAACAATATGATAGAAGCCGCAAAATCTGGAGTAGATCATACTAAGGAAATTATAGCTAAAAAAGGAAGAGCTAGTTATTTAGGTGAAAGAAGCATTGGCCATATTGATCCAGGCTCAATGTCCACTTATTTAATATTAAAAACTATTAGGGATTATATTTTCAAATAGGAGTAGCATATGATAGGAATTGTTGGAGTTTCTCACAGCAGAAAAATAGCAGAGGGCTTGTTGGAAATGGCAAAGCAAATGGCAGCTGATGCACCGATATCTATAACTGGGGGAACAAATGACAGTAGGATTGGTACTGATATTAATGAAATATTAAATTCTATTAATAAAGTGTATTCAGAAGATGGAGTACTGGTTTTTTATGACTTAGGATCAGCTATGATGAATGCAGAAATGGCATTGGAATTTTTAGATGAAGAAAAGAAGAAAAATGTAAAAATTATTGATGCTCCCTTAGTTGAAGGATTGATTTCGGCTTCAATATACTCAAATATAAATATGGATATGGATTTCATTTTATCTGAAATGGATAAAATATGTATAAATGAGAGGTAGTATGAATATAATAAATACAGAAAATTTGACTAAAAAATATGGTAGAGCAAGAGGAATTGAAAATTTAAATCTGCATATTGAAGAAGGGGATGTATATGGTTTTATAGGACCAAATGGTTCTGGCAAAAGTACAACTATAAGAACTCTCTTAGGTTTAATATCCCCTACTAAAGGAAAAGTGGAGATATTTGGGAAAGATATAAAAAAATATAGATATGATAATTTACTAGACATTGGATATATTCCCTCAGAAGTTATGTTCTACAAGGGAATGAAGGTTAAAGATATAATAAAGTTATCAGCCGATTTACACGGTGGAAATTTTGAGATGGAAGCGAAAAAATTATGTGAAAGATTTCAACTTGATATCAATAGAAAAGTTGATGAACTATCCCTTGGAAATAAAAAGAAGGTAAGTATAATTTGTGCATTTCAACATAAACCCAAATTATATATAATGGATGAACCTACGTCTGGACTGGATCCTTTAATGCAAAAGGAATTCTTTTCGTTAATAAGGGAGCGAAATAAAGAAGGAGCAACTATTTTTCTGTCATCTCATGTTCTTTCAGAAATTCAAAGCCATTGTAATAAAGCTGGAATAATAAGAGAGGGTAAACTCATAAAAGATGATACTGTTGAAAATCTTTCAAAGACACAAGCAAAAAGGATTACATTATTCGGTGTAAATGATATAGAATACATTGATGGAATTGCAGATATCCATAGGGATATTAACAATATAAACTTCCTTTTTGGCGGAGATATGAATAATTTAATAAATTATTTATCCAAATTGGAAATAAAGGATATAACCATTACAGAACCTTCATTAGATGAAGTATTTATGCATTTTTATAGTGAAGGTGGTGAAGTATAATGACAATACTAAAACACGAATTAAAAAAGTCTTTAATTTCACTAATAGTATGGACAAGTATTTTAAGTGGAATGATATTTCTTGTAGTCTTAATATATCCTGAAATGTCTAAGAGTATGGATGAAATGACAAATGTTTTTGAAAATATGGGAAATTTTACAGAAGCATTTGGAATGAAGGAGTTAAATATTGCAACGGCTATAGGTTATTATGGTATAGAGATAGGAAATATTCTTGGACTAATGGGTGGTTTTTTTGCTGCCTATTTAGGAATCAATTCCCTATTAAAAGAGGAAAGGGACAAGACGGCAGAATTTTTATTAAGTCAACCTATTAGTAGAAGTAAAATAATTTTCCAAAAATACTTGGCAATTATAATTCAAATTATATTTTTAAATTTAATAATTTTTATAGTGGGAATACTTTCCTTTATATTTATTAAAGAGAAAATTTTATTTAAGGAAATAATATTGCTTCACTTTGCATATACGATTTTACAAATTGAAATAGCTTCAATCTGTTTTGGTATATCATCATTTTTTAGAAAAGGTGGAATTGGAGTAGGACTTGGCTTTACAGCAATACTATATTTTTTAAATATTGTAAAGAATATAATCGATTCTGCAGATTTTTTAAAATATATTACTCCTTACGGATACGCAGAAGTATCCTATATTGTCAGTAAGGGAAAAATTGAATGGGAACTACTTGGAATTGGCCTAATATATGGATTGGCGTCTTTAATAATAGGATTTATAAAATATTCTAAAAAGGATATTTACATTTAAATTAAAACTAATAATTAGGTGCATTCCATGATATAATAGTCTTATTAAAATATAATAGAAATAAAACAAAGAGGACTTTTGATGTCCTCTTTAACTTATAATAGGGGTAGTTATGGATAATAGTAATAGAAGTATAGAATACTATATAGAATCTCTAAAAAAAATAAAAATAGACATTAATATAGAACTAAATAATGATTATTCTAAAAGTTTAAAAATTATATTAGAAGAGATAAGTAATTTTGATATTGAGAATATTGAAGAGCAAGAAAGAGAATATTTTAATGATATTGTAAATGGAATAAGTGAAGAGTTATTTTTCTATGAAAAGGATAACTGGATAAAACCTGGTATGGATTTAGGTTTGACTAGAATGAAAAAACTTTTAGAAATACTGGATAATCCACAGGAGAAGTTAAAGGTAATACATGTCGGTGGAACTAATGGAAAAGGTTCTACATGTGCATATATTAACTCCATATTAATAGAGGGAAATTATAAGACAGGATTATTTACAAGTCCCTCCATTATTTCTGAAAATGAAAGTATAAAAATAAATAATGAATATATAAGTTTTAATAGAATGTATAATTTACTTATTTATATAAAGGAAAAATGGATTAATATATTTGGAACAGAGGACTTTATAACCTATTTTGAATGCCTTACAGCTTTATCCATAATGTATTTTTCTGAAAATGAAGTTGATTTTGCCATATTTGAAGTTGGATTAGGTGGAAGAAATGATGCAACTAATGTATTTCATAAAAAAATTCTTTCCATAATCACAAATATTGGAATAGACCATATAGGAGTTTTAGGAAATACATTAGAAGAAATAGCCTTTGAAAAAGGTGGAATAATTCAAGAAGATGACAATGTTATTCTGTATCCATCACCAGATAATGCACTGAATGTATTAAAGGATATTTCTAAAGAAAAAAATTCTAAATTGGAAATATTGGACATAGGTGATATAAAAAATATTGAACAGAAAAAATATTACTCTATTTTCTCATATGGTGGAATTGAAAATATAAAAATAAATATGGTAGGTAATTATCAAGTATACAATGCTTCTCTATCGTTACTGGCTTTAAATAATTTAATAAATAGAGATATAATAAAAATAGATAAAGAAAAAATAAAAATTGGATTTGAAAAGACCACATGGCCAGGAAGGCTTGAATGGATTTCTAAATCACAAAATATTTTATTAGACGGAGCACATAATGAAGATTCTATAAATAATCTAGTAGAATTTTTGCAAAAACAGGATTATGAAAGATTAAAAATTTTCATGGGAGTTTTAAAGGACAAGGAACATGAAAAGATATTTAAAAAAATTGCTAGCCTAAATGGAGAGTATTATTTAACAGAAGTTCCATTTAAGGGTAGAGAGATGAAAGTTGAGGAGATGAAACTGGAGTTACTTCCCTATACGAATAAAATAAAGACATTTAAAGATCCTATAAAGGGAATAAAAAATATTTTAAAGAATAGAGAAGATAACGATTTAATAGTTATAACCGGTTCATTATACTTAATTTCAGAAATAAGAAAAAATATTATAGGAATTAATAACGAATTAACTAGAAAAGCAATAGTAAAATGATACTTTCTAAGAAGAAATGGTAGAATATAGTTATAGTATTAATATAGGAGGAATTTATGATATTAATTAAGGAATTTGAATTTGATGCAGCTCATAATCTTGTACATTACAAAGGAAAATGTGAAAGATTACATGGGCATACTTATAAATTAGTAGTTAAGTTGGAAGGTAGTAGAGATGGAGAGGATATGGTTTTTGACTATGTTGAGTTAAAACATTTAGTCAATGATAAAATTCTAATAGAATTTGACCATGCTTATATTAATGAATTTATTAAACAACCAACAGCTGAAAATATTGCTGAATACATTTGGAATAAATTAGAACCTTTAGTAAAAAGAGATAATTGTAGATTATATGAAATTGAAGTTTGGGAGACTAAAACATCAGGTTTAGTATATAGAGGAGAATAATTATGAAAGACGTTCAACAACAAGTAGATGAAAGAGATATATATTTAAATGAAGTGGGAATAAATAATCTGGTATTTCCAATAGAGATAAAGAATAAGGAAGGAGAATGGCAAAATACAGCAGCTAAAATAAGTTTATCTGTAGATTTGGATCCTTCTCAAAGAGGAACACATATGTCAAGATTTGTAGACCTTATTCAAGACAATAATAAAATAGATTTAAAACATATAAAAAATATATTAGAACTTATGAAAGAAAGATTAGATGCTGAAAAAAGTTTTATAGAATTGGACTTTGAATACTTTATAAAGAAAGAAGCTCCAGTTTCTAAGAAACAGTCCTTTATTAACGTAGGAGTTATTTACAAGGCTTGGTTAGGAGAAACTTTCGAATTTGAAATGACTGTGGAAACACCTGCAACAACATTATGTCCATGTTCAAAGGAGATTTCAGAATATAGTGCTCATAACCAAAGAGCGAATATTGCCATAACGGTAAGATCAAATGAATTCATATGGATAGAAGATCTTGTACAGATTTCTGAGGAGTCAGCTTCATCACCAGTATATTCATTATTAAAGAGACCAGACGAAAAATATGTAACTGAATTTGCATATGAAAATCCAAGATTTGTCGAAGACGTATGTAGAGAAGTTAAAATACGTTTGGACGAAAAAAATATTACTAAAAAATATAAAATACTAGTTGAAAGTTACGAGAGTATTCACAATCATAATGCCTTTGCTAAGATTAAAAGCGAGGAAATGAATTAATGAAATATATTATATTGGCAGATGGAACAAAAAAAGAATTTAATGATAAAATGGATTTTATGGGAATAATAAATGTTACAGACAATTCATTTTATGAGGGTTCACGAACTTATGATGTAGATAAAGCTGTAGAAAGAGCTGGAAGACTTATTGAAGAAGGTGCAACTTTTATTGATGTTGGAGGAGAGTCAACTAGACCAGGTTCTGATCCAGTAGAGGAAGAAGACGAAATTAACAGAGTTTGCCCTGTAATAAAGGAAATAAAAAAAAGATATCCAGATGTTTTAATATCTGTAGATACCTACAGATCTAAAACTGCTATGAAGACCATAGAAAGTGGTGCCGATATTATAAACGATATTTCAGGACTTACATTTGATAAAAATATGGTTAATGTCTTAGCAGAGACAAAAGTACCTTTAATATTAATGCATATAAAAGGTGAACCTAAGACAATGCATAAAAATCCTCATTATGATGATGTTGTAAAAGAAGTATATGAGTTTTTAGAAAGACAAATTGATTATGCATATGAAAATGGTGTGGAGAAGAATAAAATAATAATAGATTTAGGTATTGGTTTTGGAAAAACGGGAGATCATAATATAGAGCTATTAAAAAATATTTCTTATTTTGATTCATTAGAATTACCACATTTACTAGCAGTATCAAGAAAGAAATTTATAGGAAATACATTAGGACATGAAGACGCTTCAGATAGACTTTTTGGAACTATAGGAATTTCCGTATACGCTAGAACAAAGGGAATTGAAATGGCAAGAGTACATGATGTGAAGGAAAACCTAGAAGCCGTTAGAATGGTGGAGAAATTCCTATGATTTCCATTATAGCTTTAGGCTCAAATATGGGAAATAAAGAAGAAAATCTAAATAAGGCAGTGGATTTAATAGAGGATAGAGTTGGAAAAATATTAAAAAAATCCACTATATTGAAAACAGAGCCATATGGTTATATAGACCAAGATGAGTTTTTAAATATGGCAATAAAAGTGGAAACAGAACTTTCTCCAAGAAAATTGCTAGAAAAATTATTGGAAATAGAATTAGAACTTGGTAGGGTTAGAAAAATAACTTGGGGACCAAGGACTATTGACTTGGATATAATCTATTATGAAGATAAAATAATAGATGAACCAGATTTGCAAATACCTCATATAGATTTGTATAATAGAGACTTTGTACTAAAACCGATATATGAATTAGATAAAGACTTTGTAGACCCAAGAAAAAATAAGACAGTAAAAGAACTTTTAAAGGAGTTAAAAAATAAAGGTGCAAATTAAATGCACCTTTATTTTTATTAAACTATATTAAATTAAAATATTTAAAAGCATTGTAAAGTCCATCATTATCCACATGATCTGTAATATGGTCTGCTACATTCTTTAGACCATCTTGAGCATTGCCCATTGCAACACCAATATTACAGTATTCGATCATAAGATGATCATTATAAGCATCTCCAAAGGAGAATGTATTATCATTTGTAATATTTAGATAATCCAATAATGTTTTTATAGCATTAACTTTATCATTGCCAATCAGTGAAATTTCGCCAAACTCTTTTTCTTTACCAGTAGCTGTCCAAGCGGCTATATTAAAATCCTTTGAAAATTTTTTCTCAGCTTCATTTAGCAAATTTGGATTTAATGCAAAACTAATTTTTGCAACATCATCTCTGTATAAATTTTCTCCAAATATTAAATTAGGCATGGCAGATAACAATTTATCTCTATTCTCCTTTGTATTTTCACCGAAAACAAAAGATCCCTTTTCTAATAAATGCTCATTTGCAAATAATCCATTTTTACTTTCCAGATAAAATCCAAGTTCATTTTCTTGTAACCAGTTTACTGCTACCTCTACTTGAGATTTACTCATAACATTATCTTGTATAACTTTATCAAGGTATTCAATATACATTCCATTTCCACCAATTAGTCCATCAAAACCAATACTCCATAAATCATGATAGATTTCGGATTTAGTTCTGCCAGATGTTAGAAATACTAAATTACCTTTTTTCTAGTCTCTTTAATGGCTTTAACAGCTGATATAGGAATTTCACCACTATAATTTACAATGGTTCCATCTATATCTAAAAATATTACTTTTTTATTCATTTTTTCTCCGAAAACTTACTAACTTAATAATTTTCCAACATTGTTTATATATGCAGCTATACGTTCAAAATCACTTAGCACCTTTTCATAGAATAAACCACTTTCAGGATCACAAGTACCATTTTTCATTCTTTCAATATGGCGGTTTCTAAATTCAAATATAGTGTTTTCAACATCAACAAATAATTTGTTGCTTAAAATACGTCTATTTTCACTAAGTTCTTCTTTTTCTACTACTTCATATAAATTATTTATCAATATATTTAATACATCTACTTCATTGAAGAAATCTTGACTATATACTAATTCTCTATCATTTGATTCCTTGGCATATTCTCCAATTGCCTTAATATGGTCTCCAATTCTTTCAATATCCCTAACCATTCTCATATCGGCTGTTAGTATTGCAGCTGTACCTTCGTCCATTGGTTTACCTAGAAGATCAATAATATATCTTGTAACTTTGGAATTCAAATAATTTATTATTTTTTCATTGTATAGAATTTTCTTATATTTATTTTCATTGTAATTGTTGAATATCTCTACTGATAAATCATAATTTTCCTTAGAAATATCAACCATTCTAATTAGCTCTCCCTTAACATCAGATAATAGCAAAGGAATATCTGTAAGTTTTTTTGGGTTAATATATTTTAACGCCAAATCTTCTGAAATAGGATCTTCCCCTGGTATAACTTTTGTAGCTAAACTAGCTAAGAATTTTGAAAATGGTAATAATAAAACAGTAGCTAAAATATTGAATAATGTGTGCATATTAGCAATTTGTGCAGCAGGAAGGTCTTTTGAAAACTTAATTATTAACTGTTCTATTGGGAAAATATAAAGCAATATAATTAAAATTATAGTTCCTAGAATATTGAAAAGAACATGGACTGCAGCAGTTCTCTTACCATTTTTTGAACTTCCTAACGATGATAATATACTTGTAATACATGTACCTATATTAAAACCACAAACTATGAAAATTGCACCATGAAAAGCAATTAATCCCTTATTTGCCAAAGCTTGTAAAATACCTAATGAAGCACTGGAAGACTGTAAAATTGCTGTAAAAATTGTTCCAACTAAAATACCCATAAATGGATTAGAAATTTTAGTCATCATACTAACAAAAGCTTCACTTTCTTGTAAAGGTGTCATAGAGTCTGACATAAAAGTCATTCCCATAAAAAGAATTCCAAGTCCCATAATAACTTGACCAAGATATTTTATAGAGTTTTTATTGATGAATTTATACATAATAAAGCCGACAAAAGCTATAAGTGGTGCTGAATCCGTAATATTAAGTGCAACTAATTGCCCTGTAACGGTAGTACCAATATTGGCCCCCATAATTACACCAACAGCTTGTTGTAAAGTCATTAAACCGGAATTTACAAATCCTACAGCCATAACCGTAGTAGCAGAACTACTTTGTATAACAGCCGTAACCACCAACCCAACTATTATTCCTCTAAAAGTACTAGAAGTAAGTTTTTCAATTATTTTATGCAATCTATTACCTGCAACTAGTTCTAAACCTTCGCTCATTAAGTCCATACCATATAAGAATAGGGCAAGTCCTCCTAAAAGAGCAAATATATAAGTAATCGACATTATATCCTCCTTAAAAATATTTCAATAATTATAATATACTATAATGGAAAATATTCATAGGCTAAAACATATAATTTATATAAATTATTATAATGATACCAATCGAGAAAGAAAATATACATTTTAAGAAGAAAGAATCATAAAGTAAACTCCTATTGATATTATAAGAATATTAAAAATAACATTTAGGAGAGGAAGTTATGGATAAAAATTTAAATGCATTAGAAGTAAAAAATATCTCTAAAGAATTTAATGGAAAACCAGCACTGAAAAAGTTGGATTTCAAAATAAAATATGGAGAAATTTTTGGCTTTTTAGGACCTTCTGGAGCTGGAAAGACAACTACGATAAAAATGATGACAGGACAATTGAAACCATCAGGTGGAGAAGTCTTTATACTTGGAAGAAATGCTGAGAATATAGACTATAAAATCTATGGAAGAATTGGTCTTGTAACGGATAATAGTGGAGTTTACGATAAATTAACAGTAATTGAAAATATGAAACTATATTGTAAAATACACAAGGTTCCAGTTTCTGAAGCAAATAGATTGTTGCAGAGGGTTGGACTTGAAAAGGATAAGAAGAAACTAGCTGAAAAGCTTTCAAAGGGAATGAAACAAAGACTTGTATTGGCAAGAGCTTTAATTCATAGTCCAGAAATACTTTTTTTAGATGAGCCAACAAGTGGACTTGATCCAAGTACATCATTGGATATCCATAAATTATTAGTAGAAATAAAAAATTCAGGTACAGCAATATTTTTAACTACACATAATATGGAAGAAGCATATAAACTATGTGATAATCTTGCATTAATAAATGAAGGTATAATAGTTGAACAGGGTAGACCAAAGGATATAATATTAAAACACAATCAAAAACAATCCTTTGAAGTGTTACTTAAAAATGACGAAAGTCTTTCTTTTGAAAAGGATTCAGAAGAATTGGAAACACTTTTTGATTTAATAAGAAAAAGAAAAGTTAAGTCAATTCATTCATCGGAGCCAACACTTGAAGATGTATTTATAAAATTAACAGGGAGGGTACTAAGTAATGAACATTAGTATGAGAAAAATTTCTGCAATAGCAGATTTAAAAATGAAATTAATTAGCAGGAATACGCATTTTTTAGTATATCCGTTAATGGCTATAGGATTAACTTTTATATATTAAGATACAAATTCCTGCAGATGCAAAAATAATAATGATTGCTGCAATGTTTGGAATGGAAATCGGTATCTCTTTTACAATGGTAGGAATGCCACTGGTTGCTTTAATGATAGCAGAGGAAAAAGAGAAGAATACATTAAGAGCTTTAATGACATCATCTGTAACAACAACGGATTATTTACTAGGTACAATAATAATTCCGTTTATATTGAATTTAGCAGTAATATTTATATTTCCATTAATACTTAAATTTCCATATAATATGATAAATATTCCAATGTTATTATTGGTATCATCACTTGGAACATTTTCAGGAGTAATAATAGGATTTGCAATTGGAGTATTTTCAAAAACACAAAATCAAGCTAATATAGCTTCATTACCAATTATGCTTGGGCTTATGTTAATTCCGATGTTAGGAAATATGATACCTATATTTGCTAAAATTAGTTCATATACAATTTCTGGAGTAATGTCTATGTACGTAATGGGTATGTCGGAAAAATAAATTATATGCTACCTTTAAAAGAGTGGATTGTTCTAGCAGCATGGATAGTAATTCCATTGATTTTTGCAATAATTGGATATAAGAAAAGTGAATTGGACTATTAAATAAAATATTGAAATAAACTTGTATAAAACTTAAAAAGATACTGATAATTCAATGGTCAGTATCTTTTTTTTATGATATTATTGATGTAATTGTTAAAAATATTTAAGTATATTAAATATATTTACAAGTATAAAAATAAAAGTATTTTTTATTATATTAT
>CAYFSP010000046.1:0-10613 GCA_964345925.1 uncultured Gallicola sp.
AGTATATTAAATATATTTACAAGTATAAAAATAAAAGTATTTTTTATTATATTATACTTAGTATCTATTGTTATAGTAGATAATCCAATGATAGATGTTTCCAAGGGTAATTATAGATTACTATATATGATATTTATTACTTCCTTTTCTATACTACTTTCAATTGTTTTAATAATATCTGCTTTTGTAATATTATCAAATAAAAATAAAAAACTAAAAGAAAGTATGCAATTACAACAAGAGGAATATATAAAATCTCTAGAAAAAATGCAAGGGGATATTCGTAAATATAACCATGACTATAAAAATTTATTAACAGGAGCGCTACTTCAGGCAGAAGAAGGAGATTATAAAGGAGTACAAAAATATTTGCAAGATGTACTTGATGAGTTTGAATTAAAACTTAGAAAACAGATTAATAAAAACACTCAATTAATGAAAATAAACTCCAATGAATTAAAAGGAATAATACTTTCAAAAACTTCAGAAATGGAAGAAAGAGGAATAGAACTTCAATTAGAAGTACTAAATGAAGTAGATAAAATAAATATGAAGTCAACTGACCTTGTAAGATGCTTAGGAATACTACTTGATAATGCCATAGAAGAAGTTGAAAAACAGGAAGAAAAAATTATTAAACTTATAATTTTACAAGAAGAAAAACTTACTACTTTAATGGTGAAAAATCCAGTAACAGAAAAAATAAATATACAAAGTATTTATGAAGAAGGTTTTTCAACAAAAGGAGAAAAGAGAGGATTGGGGCTTTCTAACTATAAGGAAATAATTGAAAATTATGAAAATATAGTAAGAGAAACCATAAGTACAGAAGAAGAATTTAATCATGTTTTAAAGATAGGATAAGATAATTAACAATTTCATATTGGGTATTTTTTCAATTCAGGAAAGATTTTACACTATTTGAGAAATAAAATAATCTAATCTTAATTAATTGATATAATCTCATTGATTGAAGGAGGATTACTATATATGAAAAATATAAAAAAACTTGATAATATAAGAAATATTGTGTTATTTTTTGCGATGGTTTTTTGTATCTTATCTGCTATTGTTGATGATAATATGAAATTACTATTTGGGATAATAGGAATTTCTACTATAGTTATAGCAAATATTTTGAACATTATATATGTTGTAAAAAATAAAAAATTGAATAACAAAAAATAGAATAGTAAATTTCTAAAAAATAACTAAGTTAACAACTTAGTTATTTTATTGGAAAAAATTTTGTTTAGCTATTTAACAATTTTCAAAAATATATTATAATTAAGTACTAGGAATATGCGAGTATTTTTTTAATAACATACTCGACTGTATTACTAGAGATTAAATGTATTTTATTTTAATTATTATATATAGATTTTAGGGGGACTTATGAAAGAATTATTAAATGTTAAAAATTTAAAAGCTCAAGTTGGAGACAAAGAGATTTTAAAAGGAATAGATTTAAAGATAAATGTAGGAGAGATTCACGTTTTTATGGGACCAAATGGAGCAGGTAAAACAACTTTTGCCAATGCTATTATGGGAAATCCAATTTATGATGTACCAGAAGGAGAAATTTATTATAAAGGTGAATTAATAAATGACTTAGCAGTTGATGAAAGAGCTAGAAAGGGAATTTTCATGTCCTTCCAAGCTCCTATTGAAGTACCAGGTATTACTGTTGAAAACTTTATAAAGACTGCAAAAACTGCTATTACTGGTGAAGTACAGAAGGTTTTACCTTTTAAAAGAGAGTTAAAAAGGGAAATGGAAAAACTTGAAATGAAAAGTGACTATGCTAACAGATATTTAAATGTTGGATTTAGTGGTGGAGAAAGAAAGAAAAATGAAATACTACAAATGACAGTTTTAAATCCTACTTTGGCATTTTTAGATGAAACTGATTCTGGACTTGATGTTGATGCTATAAGAATCGTTTCTGAAGGAGTAGATAATTTTCACAATGATAATAATGCAATTGTTATTATAACTCATCAAATAAGATTACTTGAAAAAATAAAACCAGATTTTGTCCATGTTTTTGTAGATGGAAAAATTGTTAAATCAGGAGATATGTCATTAGCTTTAGATATTGAAAAAAATGGATTCGATGCTTACAAGAGGGAAGTGATCTAATGGCTTTAGAAAAAACACAAGTTGAAAATATAGATAGAGAAATTTACGATGTTAAAAATAAATTTGAATATGATTATAAAACAAATGCAGGTTTAACTGAGGATATTATTAGAGAAATATCTGCTCAAAAAGATGAACCTGATTGGATGCTTGATTTTAGATTAAAATCTTTAAAATTATATAATGAAATTGAAGTACCTACTTGGGGTGCGGATATTTCTGAACTGGATATAGATAATATAGTTACCTATGTTAAACCTAAGTCAGGTTTAAATTATTCTTGGGATGATGTTCCAGATGATATTAAGCAGACATTTGATAGTCTTGGAATCATTGAAGCGGATCAAAAGTCATTGGCAGGTGTTGGTGCACAGTATGATTCAGAGGTTGTTTATCATAGTATTCAAGAAAATTTAACTAAGCAAGGCGTTATTTATACTGATTTTGATACTGCTGTAAAGGAATATCCAGAGATGATTAAAGAGTACTTTATGAAGCTTGTTCCACCATCAGATCATAAATTTGCAGCGTTACATGGTGCAGTTTGGTCAGGAGGGTCTTTTGTATATGTTCCTGAAGGAGTTCATTTAGATATTCCAATTCAGTCATACTTTAGACAAAATGCCCCAGGTACAGGACAGTTTGAACATACTTTAATAATTGTTGAAAAAGGAGCTTACTGTCATTTTATTGAAGGTTGTTCAGCTCCAAAATATAATGTAAACAACTTACATGCTGGTTGTGTTGAACTTCATGTTAAAGAAGGTGCTCATCTAAGATACTCTACAATTGAAAACTGGTCTAAAAATATGTTTAACTTAAATACTAAAAGAGCCGTTGTTGATAAAAATGGAACTATAGAATGGGTTAGTGGTTCCTTTGGCTCAAAGGTTTCATATTTATATCCAATGAGTATTTTAAGAGGAGAGGGTTCTAAATCTGAATTTACAGGAATTACTTTTGCAGGAGAAGGACAAAATCTTGATACTGGTACAAAAGTAGTTATGGCAGCTCCAAATACAAGTTCAAATGTAAATTCAAAATCCATTTCGAAATCTGGTGGTATTGCAACTTACAGAGGATTGCTAAAGATCACTCCAGAAGCTACAGGAGCGAAGGCAACAACTAACTGTGAATCATTAATGCTCGACAATGAATCAAGATCGGACACGGTTCCGGTTATAATCATTGAGAATGATGATGTGGATATTGGACATGAAGCTTCAATTGGTAGAATTTCTGATGAGGTTATATTCTACCTTATGAGTAGAGGAATTAGTGAAGAGGAAGCAAAGTCCATGGTTGTTAGAGGTTTTGCAGAGCCAATTTCAAAGGAATTACCTCTTGAGTATTCTGTTGAAATGAATAATTTAATTAATTTAGAACTTAAAGGCACAATAGGTTAGGAGGAAGAATATGACAATTTATAATGAACTTCCAGTAACAACCTTTAGATGGACAAAGGCAAATCATTTAGTTTTAGGTGATTTAAATATAGATAGTAAACCATATAATTATAATGTTGTTAAAACGGGAAAAGATTTTGTTTTAAATGAATATGATGAAGAAATAATATTACCTGATAATTTTGTAGGGGCAAGTAAGGAATCTTTAAAAGAAGTAAAAAGTAAAAGCAATTATAAAAAGTATATTGTTGCAAAGTCTGGAGAGAGTCTAGATATTTATTTTAACTTTTTAACCGATGAAGAAAATCCTGTATTAATTGGAGATATTTCAATATTTGCAAAGGAAAATTCTAAGATTCAGATAATAATGGATTATACTGGTGACTATGAAAAGTCCATAACAAATATATTAACAAGGATAAAAGCAGAAAAAAATTCTGAAATTACCATTGTGAAAGTTCAAAGACAAGGTAAAGTTAGACATATTGAGCATAGATATTCTGAAGTTTTAGAAGAGGCAGAAGTTGAATATATTTCTGTAGATCTTGGTGGTCAGGAATCACTTTACCATTATGTTACAGACTTAAAAGAAAGAAAAGCCAATGCCGACTTAAAGACAATTTATATTGGAGAAGGAAATTCTATAACGGATATTTATAATAATATTAGATTTTTCGGTAAAGATTGTAATGGAGATTTTATGGTTAAAGGGGCTTTAAAGGACAGGGCTAAGAAGTACTTTAGGGGAACATTAGACTATGTTAAGGGAAGTTCTGGTTCAACAGGTGATGAAGAAGAAAATGTAATTCTGTTAAGCGATAAGGTAAAATCATTTGCAATACCAATTCTTTTAGCTGCAGAGGATGATGTTATAGGTAATCACGCTGCATCAGCAGGCCAAGTGGATGAAGATATTTTATTCTACATTATGTCTAGAGGTTTTAATGAAACAGAGGCTAAAAAAATAGTAGTAGAAGGTTCATTTAGACCAATAGTAGATGAAATAGATAATGAGGAATTAAGGGATTACATTATAAAGGCTTTAGATGAAAAATTAGAAGAAGTATAGGAGGTTTTATGAATAAATTTAAAAAAGACTTTCCTATTTTAAATAAGGAATTCAACGGTAAAAAGCTTGTATATTTTGATAATGCAGCAACTTCTCAAAAACCAAAAGCAGTATTGGATGCAGTTTATGAATACAATACAAATTCCAATGGTAATCCTCATAGAGCAGCTCATATACTTTCTGTAAAAGCTACAGATGAATATGAAGCGTCTAAGGAATCGGTAAAAAAATTTATAAATGCAAAATCCACAAAAAATATTATATATACTAAAAATGGTTCAGAAGCTTTAAACTTAATAGCTAGGTCATATGGAGAAAACAATTTAAAACAAGGTGATAAAATTGTAATTACAATTGCAGAACATCATTCAAATATTGTACCTTGGCAAAGAGTTGTAGAAAAAACTGGAGCAAAATTAGAATATATTTATATTGATAAAGAAACGGGAAAATTAAAAGAAGAGGATTTTAATAAAATAGATGAAAATACCAAAATCGTTTCATTTACACATGTTAGCAATGTACTAGGAATGAAATTTCCTGTAAAGGAATTGATAAAGAGAGCAAATAGCGTTGGAGCAATAACTATTTTAGATGGTGCTCAAGCAGTTCCTCATATCAAAGTAGATGTACAGGAAATGGATTGTGATTTCTATACTTTTTCAGGACATAAGATGTTGTCTTCATTAGGCATAGGTGTACTTTATGGTAAAGAGGAAATTCTAAACAGTATAGAACCATTTATACTTGGTGGTGACATGATAGAATATGTTGAGGAACAAACAACAACATTTGCAGAAATACCCTTTAAATTTGAAGCAGGAACACAAAATGTTGAAGGAGCAGTATCACTAAATGCAGCAATAAAATATATTAACGATGTAGGATACGAATTTATAGAAAAAAATAATGAGGAATTGATGAAGTATCTAATGGAAGAAATGAAAGATATTCCTCATGTAAATATATTAGGAAGTAAAGACTATAGAGAAAAATATGGTGCAATAGCATTTACAATAGACGATGTGCATCCACATGATGTGGCAACAATACTTGATACCTTTGGAATAGCCATAAGATCAGGACATCACTGTGCACAGCCTTTAGGAAAATATTTAGGAGTACCAGCTTCAAATAGAATAAGTCCATATTTTTACAATGACTTAGATGAAGCAAAATTCTTTATAGAGAAATTAAAAACAGTTAGGAGTGTTATGGGATATGGATCTTAATCAACTATACTCAGAGGTAATACTTGAACACAATCAGGATACAAGAAATAAAAGAGAGTTAAATCCTTATACAATGGAAGAAAGAGGACATAACCCAAGCTGTGGAGACGATATTACCCTAAGACTTAATATTGAAGATGGAATAGTAAAAGATGCAGCATATACTGGACTTGGATGTGCTATAAGTCAAGCTTCAACTTCAATTATGATAGATGATATAAAGGGAAAAACCGTAGAAGAAGCTTTTAAAAAACTAGAGCTTTTTCTAGATATGATAAGAGGAGAAGTTACAGATGAAGAACTTCTTGAAGAAGAGCTAGAAGAAGGAATAGTCTTTAAAAATATTTCAACAATGCCAGCAAGGGTAAAATGTGCTGTACTTGCATGGCATACTTTAAAAGAAGCATTAGATGAAAAAAAGAAAGCCTAATTTGAAGTGCACCCTTTATGTTATCTTAAATAATAAACATAAAGGGTGCACTTATCAATTGGCTTCATTTTTAATATAAATTACTATTCTATACTAATAGTTTTAGTTTTTTCATCATCTGTTCCTTTTGGAATTTTGATTTCCAATACTCCATTATTGAGTTTTGCTTTAATTTTACTTTCATCAACATTATTAAAGGACATTACTCTTCTCATAGATGAAGTTTTTCTTTCCTTATGAATATAATTTTTTTCAACATCGGATTTATCTATTTTTTCATCTTTGTTCACAGAGATTATTAAATTATCATTTTCAAATTTAACATCGATCTCATCTTTTTCATATCCTGGTAATTCAGCCTCAACTAAATAAGAGTCATCTAAATCTTGAATATCAATCTTAAACATTGGCTCATTGTCATATTTTATTGGAGCAAAACTACCATTAAAAAAATCATCCATTAAATTATAAAATTCATTTTTTCTTGGTGTTATTTTGTTAAACATAATATCAACTCCTTATAAATATACCTGACATGTTTAATGTCTCTTTACAATTATTATATTATTACTAAAGTCAAAGAAAGTCAAGATAAATATAATTTATTTAATAAGGAAGATGAAAATTTAATAGAAATATAAAAATCCAGTATTATACTGGATTTTTATAAATTAATTACAAATATGTAGTTTGATTTTTTTATCTTCTAAAATTTTAACCCATTCATTAGAGATATTTGAATCAGTAACCACCTCATCAATAATATCCAACTCATTAAAGAATTCAGATCTTATAATACCAAATTTAGTTGAATCCACCACCAATATTTTTTTTATAGAACTTCTAATAACGGCATTCTTAGTGGAGACTTCATAAGAATTTCTGCATGTTAACCCTAGATTTTCATGAACACCTGCAGCAGATACAAATGCCTTTTGAGCTCTAATTCCCTCAATAAATTTGACTCCTTGCTTACTTGCAAACATTTCAGTGTTAGGATAAAAATATCCACCAGCAAATAAAATCTTGATTTTTGAATTTTTTCTAAGTTCTGACAAAATATTTACATTATAACTTAAAGCAGTTATTTCTAAATTCGAAGATATGTTTGATGGTATATGTTGAGTCGTTGTTCCAGTATCAATCATTATAGTATCGCCATCCTCTATTAATGAAGCGGCATATTTTCCGATACTTACTTTTTGGTGGAATTGTTTATCCTGTTCAGTAGTTAAATCATATTGTTTTTCTTCATTTTTAAAAGAGATAGGATCATATATTATTACACCATCGATATTTTTGAGTATTTGTTTATCTTTCAATATATTTAAATCTCTTCTTATGGTCATTTCAGAAACTGATAATAGCTCGGCTAACTCCCTAATGGGCAAATATTTCTTATCTTTTAATATATCTACAAATTCAGTTAAGCGTTTTTCTTTTTTTCCCATAACTGTATTTCCTTTCATTTTATCATAATTTGATTATAGCATTATAAAAGAAAAATGTAAATTTTCAAACAAAATATGTAAGAAATACAACAAAATATATTTGACATTAGTAAAGTAAGCTATGTTATATTATATATAAATATATATTTTTGTATGTAAATTAAAGAATGTGTTAAGTGAATTATATTAAGGAGACATTGACTATGAGAATGTATGATGTAATTTTAAAAAAACGTAATGGTTATGAGTTAACAGATGAAGAAATAGATTTTGTTATTTCAGGTTACACAAAGGATGAAATAGCGGATTATCAAGTTTCATCACTTTTAATGGCAATATACTTTAATGGTATGTCTGAAAGAGAAACGGCTAAGCTTACAATGGCTATGGCTGAATCTGGAGATATAATAGATCTATCGCCAATAAAGGGAATAAAAGTTGATAAACATAGTACGGGGGGAGTAGGAGATAAAACAAGTTTAATAATTGGTCCAATAGTGGCTGCTTGTGGAGTAAAAGTTGCTAAGATGAGTGGTAGAGGGCTGGGTCACACTGGAGGTACAATCGATAAAATGGAGTCCATTCCAGGTCTTGAAACTTCTCTTGAAAAAGAAAAATTCTTTTCAATAGTAGAAGATATTGGTATTTCAATAATAGGTCAAACTGGAAATATTACACCAGCAGATAAAAAACTATATGCTTTAAGGGATGTAACTGCAACTGTAGACAGTCTACCTTTAATAGCTTCTTCAATAATGAGCAAGAAGATAGCAGCTGGTTCTGACGCCATATTGCTAGATGTAAAAACGGGTAGTGGTGCTTTTATGAAGACTTTGGATGAATCCATAGAACTTGCAAAGGTAATGGTCAATATTGGTGTTAATATAGGTAGAAATACAGTTGCAATTATAACTGATATGGATGTACCATTAGGATATGCAATAGGAAATACTCTAGAGATAATGGAAGTTGTAGACACTTTAAAAGGAAAAGGACCTAAGGATTTAACTGAAGTTTCTATAGAACTTGCAGCAAATATGCTATTACTAGCTAATAAGGGAACAATGGAAGAATGTAGAGAAATGGTATTAGAATCAATAAAGAAAGGAACTGCGTTTAATAAATTTTGTGCAATGGTCAAAGCTCAAGGTGGAGATATTTCTGTATTAAAAGATTATTCATTATTTCCACAGTCAAAAGATATAACTCAGTTAATTTCAGAAGAAGAAGGCTTTATAACCCATATAAATGCAGAAAAATGTGGTGTTGCATCTGTTGCTTTAGGAGCAGGTAGAGTTAGAAAAGAAGATAGTATAGACTATAGCGCTGGAATTGTATTAAAGAAAAAAATTGGTGATAGAGTTTCCAAAGGTGATATTTTAGCAGAGCTATATTGTTCAAATAACAAAATGGATGAGGGAAAGGAAATACTTTTAAATGCTTTTGAAATTGGAAAAGAAAAAATAGAGGTTAAAAAACATATATTTGCAAGAGTAACAGAAGATTCAGTTAATATGATTTAATATATTATATTTTAATAGAAATTTATATTTTATTTATATTCCTTAGTCAACAATTGTGTTGACTAAGGAACATAAAAATGTTACGATATGAACAAGAACAAATACATTAAAGAAGGAGGATATATGGAAAACAAGGAAATATTACAAAATGTAGATCATACACTTTTAAAAGCTATTTCAAGCTGGGAAGAAATTGTAAAATTATGTGATGAAGCAATAGAATTTAATATGGCAAGTGTTTGTATACCACCAGCCTATATAAAAAGACTCAGTGAAAAATATGGTGATAAATTAAATATTTGTACTGTGTTAGGATTTCCTCTAGGTTATGATAATACGGAAACAAAAGTATTTTCCGCTAAAGATGCAATATCAAAAGGTGCCAATGAAGTAGATATGGTAATCAATATTGGGGATGTTAAAAATGGAGATTACGATAAAATTACTAATGAGATAAAACAGATGAAAGAAGCTGTTGGAAGTAAGATATTAAAAGTAATAATAGAAACATGTTACTTAGAGGAAGATGAAAAAATAAAATTGTGTAAATGTGTAACAGATGGCGGAGCAGACTATATTAAAACATCAACAGGTTTTGGTACAGCTGGTGCTACATTAGATGATATATTATTATTAAAGAAATACATTGGACCAAATGTAAAGATGAAAGCTTCAGGTGGAATAAAGACAAGAGAGGATATGATCGCATATCTAGAAGCTGGCTGTGATAGATTGGGTACAAGTTCTGCATTGAAAATTTTAAATGGAGAAAATATAGGTTCATATTAAATCTATAATATAGTATTTATTGGGGGTAGATATGGGTAAAGTAATGGTATTTGGTAGTTTTGTAGTGGATTTAATGGCAAGGAGTCCACATTTACCTACACCAGGTGAAACGATAAAAGGCAGTATGTTTAAAATGGGACCTGGAGGAAAAGGTTTCAACCAAGGGGTTGCTGCTCATAAATCTGGAGCAGATATTACAATGGTTACAAAATTAGGTAAGGATAGTTTTGCAAATGTTGCATTGAATACAATGACTGAATTAGGGATGAATAAAGATTATATTTTTTCTACAGATCAAGCAGGAACAGGAATAGCATTAATATTAGTAGATGATAATTCCGGACAGAATGAAATAATAATTGTTCCTGGAGCATGTGATACAATTACAAAAAAAGAAATAAGTAGCGTAGAAGAAGTTTTAAAGGAATGTGAATATATTTTACTGCAATTAGAAATTAATCAAGAAGCAAATGATATGGTGGCAGATCTTGCACAAAAGTATAATTGCAAGGTTATTGTAAATACCGCACCTTATTCATCTTTATCTGATGAATTTTACTCTAAAGTCTAC
>CAYFSP010000047.1:0-10251 GCA_964345925.1 uncultured Gallicola sp.
AGAGAAGGTGGAAGAACAGTAGGAGCTGGAGTTGTTACTAAGATAATCAAGTAATTAAACAGTATCTAAAAGTATTCAAGAGCAAGGGTAACCTTGCTCTTTTTTATTATAAATTAGCTTATTAAATTTAAAAATAAAGGGAATCTATAAAATTAAGCATTAATATTTTCAATTTCATGAATATACAACCCTATTTCCAAATTGAATTTAGATACTCTATCTGAAAGATCATTATTTAATATTTCCTTTATCTTTGTAAATCGATACTTTATCGTATTGTAATGAATATACATTTTTTCAGATGCTTCTTTTAAATTCCAATCAGACTGAATAATAAACTTTAAAGTCTTTAAATATTCTGTATTATTATTAAAATCATAGAATTTAAGTTTTTTAAAACTGGCAAGTAATTCATTGTTTTGATAATTATTATATTTATTAAAATTAATAAATTTCCAGTACATATCAATATCTTTATATCTTACTATATTTATTCCATCACCTAAGAAAATTCGTCCGTTTTTCAAGCCAATTAATGCTTCGTTATAGGATAGGTGAATCTTTTCAAAATCATTATAAATATTGCCAAGAGAAATAAAAATTTTAGTGTGAAAATTTTTTTCAGCAATTTCAATTAATTTTTTTAAACTTTCTATAAAATCATCTATTATTAATTTACCATCTTCAAAATTGATTAAATATGTAAGATTATCTATTCTTGAAAGGTAGTAGGAATTAAGATTTAAATCGTGAATATATTTCTTTATATAATCTAAAAGATTGGATATTTTTTGTAATTTATCAACATTTGAATTATAATTTAAAATATTTACTATAAGACAAAAGGTTTTAGACTTAAAATGCCAACCATATATTTTAGCCCTAGAGTTTAATTCGTCCTTTGTCTTAATATTATTCATAATAATATCCAAAATAAATTGGTCTTTATATCTTTCCTCTACTTGGTTATTTGAAATTTCCTTTTGAATATTTAATCTTATCATGGTTTCTGCATAATCAATGGTTCTTAAATCCAATTTATTTAAGTTTTCTTTTAATTCATTAACGAGAATATATCCATGAAGATTATTTTGTTCAATTATTTTTTTACAATATATGTCTTTAAAAGACTCTCCCTCTAAATTAATTATGGATTCAATATATTCTTTAAAGGATTTAGAACTCGTTATAATTTGTTTTTTATTATAGCTATAAAAAGCTACATCTCTATTTATAAAAAATTGTAATTTATCTATTATTTGAGAAATACTATTATTATGTATTCCCATAGAGGTAAATTCTTTATGAATTTTTTCTGCTTTAAATAATTCTTCATACTGCATATTAATTATTTTAGTCATTCCTGGACTTATAATATCTGAAAATGCATAATGAGTAGGAATATTTATAAGAGGCAGTCCTAATTCATTTGATATATTTAATACATTTTCAGGAATCTCTCCTATGAATCGGTCCACTTTAATACCCAATGCTGCAATATTTTTTTCTTTTAATTTTATTATTAAATTTTTAAATCTTTCTGGTTCATTCTTAAAAACATATCCAGATGTTATAAGAAACTCTCCACCGTGCATCCAGTTGCATATATCAGGTGCATCCATAACGGTAATATATACAATATTATTATTTATTCCCTTTTCCAGAACAAATTTTCATATCCGGAAAGGTGTTTAACAAATCTTTTATATTCATATAGACTCCTATAAGGTTATTATAATAAAATTCATATATCCATAAGGTACATAAATAATGACAAAATATGTACATAGTAGATATATGTATTCATTATAGTACATTATATAATAAAAGCACATCATGATGGATTAAGATATGGAGGAGAAAGATGAGAGTAATAGAAATATTATCGGATTTAGTAAAAATAGATACTATGAATCCTAGCGGAAATGAAAAACGAATTACTGAATATATAAAAGAAAAATTTTTAGGTTATGAAAATATGGTTTCAATAAATAATGGAGAAAATAGAGAATCTTTAGTAATAGATATTAAGGGAAGTTCAGATCAGACAGTTGGATTTGTAGGTCATATTGATACAGTACCTGTAACAAATCCTGAAGAATGGTTATACCCACCTCTTTCTGCAACAGTAGTAGATGATTTTATGTACGGCAGAGGAACTTCAGATATTAAAAGTGGAGCAGCATGTATGATAAATTTAGGACTTCACTACATTGAAAATAATATTAAACCAAGTAAAAATATTAGACTTATATTTACAGCTGATGAAGAATCATCAGGACTTGGAATATCATCTGTTTTAGATAAGGGATTAATAGAGGATTTAGACTTTATAATAGTTCCAGAGAACACGAGTAGTAAAGTTGTAATAAAAGAAAATGGTGCTCTTTGGATTGAAATGGAAGTATTTGGTAAATCGGCTCATGGAGCAAGACCGGACTTAGGTATTAACTCAATTGAAATCGTTTACTCAATATATGAGGACTTAAAGGAATTTGTAAAAATATCTAAAAAAGATGAATTTTTAGATTATACAACAGTATCTTTAAATAGGATATCAGGAGGAGAAAAAGTAAATATTATAGCTGATTACTGTAAAGGTGAATTCGATATAAGAGCTAATCCAGATTTGTAGAACAAAGTAATACTTGAGTTTTTAGATAAGAGAATAGAGGAATATATAGGTAAATATAGTGATCTAAAAATCAATAGAAGGATTTTAACAGATAGAATAGCCTTTGATGTAGACGAAAAGGAACCATTTGTATCTAATTTTATAAAAAAACTAGAGGAGAATAAAATAGAAGTTGAACTTGCTGGAGTAAGATATTTTACAGATCTTTCATTGACTCAGCCAGTAGCAAATAAACCCTTTGTAATTTTTGGACCAGGATATATAGATAAAGGTCATCAAAAAAATGAATATGTCTCAATAGAAGAGACAAAAAAAGTATCTGAATTCTATATAGAATACTTTAGATAAGGAGATATTATGAAAAAGAATTATTTGGAAATTGCCAATTCATTGCCGTTTTGGATTATTGCAGTATTTATGTTATCAATAGTTGTATTTCAGTCCATTATTTTTATGAAGAAGGCTTTTACTGTGGGAAAGGAAATAGGAGTAACTGACCATCAGTTTAAAACTGCAGTACGTTCTTCAGTAATAACTTCTTTTGGACCATTTTTTGCAGTGTTAATAGGATTAGTTGCTTTAATTTCTTTAGTTGGGTCACCGATGGCGTATATGAGATTAGGTGTAATTGGAGCGGTAATGTTTGAAACATTGGCTGTTGATGTTGGTGCTGAAGCTGTAGGAGTAATGGCAAATACTCCAGAGTTTGGACTATATGCCTTTTCAAATGTTATTTGGACAATGTGTTTGGCATCAATTGGTTGGCTTTTAATAGCAGGATTGTTCACACCTAAATTAGAAGTGGTAAGAAATAAAATGGTTGGTGGAAAGGACTACTTACTGCCAGTACTATCAACAGCAGCTGTACTTGGAGCATTTGGTTACCAAGTGGTAAACTTTATAGTTACATTAAGTCCTAGTATGATTGCAGCAATAGTAAGTGCCATTACGATTGTAGTAATAAATTTACTAGCTGATAAATTAAAGCTTAATTTCTTAAAGGAATGGGCACTTGGACTTGCTATGGTATTGGGTATGTTTTCAGCAGTATTACTGGGATAATAGGAGAAGATTATGAATAATATATATGAAGAAAAATTTATTAAGCCCATTATTTCATGGGGAAGAAGAACATGTATTATGGCAGCTGTATTTGCCTTTGCACCTCCACTATATATTTACTTTGCATATGGTGTTATTCCTTCAATTGGTGAAATAATAAAGGCGTTTATTTTAATCGCTCCTTATGCAGTGGTATTACAAATCGTTGAACCGCCTTCATACTTTCCAATACTTGGAATACCAGGAACATATATGGCGTTTTTGGCAGGAAATATTTCAAATGTTAGAGTTCCAGCTTCTGCTGTAGCACAAAATGCAGCTGGAGTTAAGGAAGGAAGTCCAGAAGGAGCCGTAATTTCAACAATAGCCATAGGAATATCAGTTCTTGTAAACTTGGCTATATTAACAGTGGGAGTATTTGTAGGAGAAAAACTATTAGCATCATTTCCACCAATATTAAACGATGCATTAAAATACATATTACCTTCTGTATTTGGAGGAGTATTTGGTTCATTTGCTATGAGGAATATAAAATTGGCTGTAGTTGCATTAGCGGTGAATATTTTATTAGTTGTAATTGGAATTATACCAACTACGGTAATAGCGCCAATAGGTGTTGTTATTACAATACTTATAGGTGTTAAAATGAAGAATAAGGAAA
Source organism: uncultured Gallicola sp. (assembly GCA_964345925.1). GTDB lineage: Bacteria > Bacillota > Clostridia > Tissierellales > Peptoniphilaceae > Miniphocaeibacter. The sequence continues at coordinate 4,359 of CAYFSP010000047.1, forward strand.
TGGAAAAGAGCATAAATTAAACCGATATAATAAAATAATATATTTGTATATGAAAAGCAAGAGTCATCTTGCTTTTTTTGTGATTTATATATGAAAGATATGCTAAACATTGGAAATATCAACTTATGTTATAATAAAGAGGTAACTAAAAATCAATTGTTGGATCATATAGAAAATCGTGGGGGATTTAATATGATAGAATTTAAGAATATTTCAAAATTATACGGTGGTAAAGCAGCAGTAAAGGATATTAATTTTTCCTTTGATACTGGTGAATTCGTAGTGTTTATAGGAACGAGTGGAAGTGGAAAAACCACATGTATGAGAATGATAAACAGAATGGTAAAACCAACAAGTGGAGAAATTTTAATAGATGGCAAAAATATTAAAAAAATTGACGAGGTACAATTAAGAAGAAAAATAGGATATGTAATTCAACAAATTGGTTTAATACCTCATATGTCCATTTATGAAAATATCGTACTTGTTCCCAAATTATTAAAATGGGATAAGGAAAGACAAAGAAAAATTGCACTGGATTTAATTAGGAAAGTCGATTTACCAGAGGAGATGTTGGATAGTTATCCCAATGAATTATCAGGGGGACAGCAGCAGAGAATTGGTGTCATAAGAGCATTGGCAGCTGAACAGAGTATTATACTTATGGATGAACCCTTCGGAGCTTTGGATCCGATTACAAGGGATTCTCTACAAAGACTGATTAAAAGACTACAAAAGGATATGAATAAGACCGTTGTATTCGTTACTCATGATATGGATGAGGCATTACAATTAGCTGATAAAATTGCCATAATGGATAAGGGAGAGCTTATACAATTTGGTACACCAATGGATATTTTAAAAAGTCCAAAAAATAAATTTGTTGAAGAGTTATTAGGTGAAGAAAGAATAGAACAGGCAAAATCAAGAACTAAAACAGTTGATGAAATAATGTATGATAAGCCGATTTATATTAAAGGTGACAGGACTATAAAAGAGGCACTAAAGCTAATGAGAGAAAAGCGTGTTGATACTCTTTTTGTAACAGATGATAACAATGTATTAGAAGGCTTTATAGATATTTTTGGCGTAAGTAAAATAAAACATAGTAACTCTAAAGTAAATGACATTATTAAAGAGGCAAAATATATTGAATCTGGAACATTGGTAAGAGAAGCTATATTTTTAATATCGGAATGTGATTATAAAAACTTACCAGTTGTTGATAAGGATGGTAAATTAATAGGTATATTTACAAGAGCAAATATTGTAGATAGTATTTATGATGAGATTTCATATGATGACGATGAAGAACTAATAGAAGACGATATAGTCCATAGTACATCTGAGGATGAGTAGGTGATACTATGATAGAGTTTTTAAAATTAAATTATTTAAATATATTTGAAAAGATGGTAGAGCATCTATATATATCTGGAATGGCTTTAATACTTGGAATAGTAGTAGCGGTTCCATTGGGAATCATACTAACAAGGACTAATAAAATAGCAAGCTTGGTAATAGGTTTGGCGTCATTACTACAGACGGTTCCATCTTTAGCACTTCTAGCAATAATGATTCCAATACTTGGAGTTGGAAAATTGCCAGCTGTTGTTGCACTTTTCGTCTATTCACTACTTCCAATACTTAGAAACACATACTTGGGAATGAAGATGGTGGATTCTGATATTATAGACGCAGCAAAGGGGATGGGAATGACCAGCTTACAATCTGTAATAAAAGTACAAATTCCATTAGCATCACCTTTTATAATGGCTGGTATAAAACTTTCAAGTGTGTATGTTATATCATGGGCAACATTGGCATCCTATATTGGAGCAGGGGGATTAGGGGATCTTATATTTTCAGGACTTAATAATTATAATCCACCTTCAATTATATTTGGAACTATACCTGTAACAATACTTGCACTACTTGTGGATTTTATCTTAGAGAAATTCGAAGTATTACTTGTTAGGAAGATGAAATTAGAGGTGAAGAATGAAGAATAATATAAGAAAATCATTTATTATAATTATTTCATTGCTTTTACTAACATCATGTTCATTACCAGGACTAAAGGATTTTTCAAACAAGGAGGGAATTTCCATTGCAAGTGGAAATACTACAGAAAGACAAATAGTTTCAGAGATTGTAGCTCAAATGATAAACCATTATAATAATGACTTAAAGGTTAGTATAATAAACAACCTCGGTTCAACAAATTTAATACATCAGTCATTAATGACTGATAATGCAAATATTTCAGGAATAATGTATACAGGAACCTCTTTAACAGGAGAGCTTGCCATGGAGCCTATAACTGATCCTGATAGGGCTATGAAAATAGTTGTAAAAGAATATGAGAAACAGTTTAAAGAAAAATGGTATCCATCATATGGGTTTGAGAATACTTATGCCTTTATGGTGACAAGAAAATTTTCAGAAGAGAACAATATAACAAAAGTTAGCGATTTGAAAGATATGTCCTCCCAGTTAAAAGCAGGAGTTGATACTGCTTGGATACAGAGAAAAGGAGACGGATACGAAGACTTTAAGAGAATATATGAATACGACTTCAAAAATGTATATCCTATGGAAATAGGGCTTGTTTATAACGCAGTGCAGGCAGGAGAGATGGATGTTGTACTAGGATATACAACAGATGGTAGAATACAGTCAAATGATTTAGTAGTATTGGAAGATGATAAAAATCTTTTTCCACCATATGATGCAAGTCCTGTTGCAAAATATAGTCTAATAGAAAAATATCCAATAATAGATAAAATATTATTAAAACTTCAAAATAAAATATCCAGTGATCAAATGCAGCTGTTAAATAGGGAAGCTGACGAAGAATTGGTTGAACCAAAAAATGTAGCTAAAAAATTTCTGGAAAGAAACAATTACTTTGAAGATGATTTACCTGTAATTAAAGGAGGTAAGTAATGGATATATTAAAGGGATTATTGGAATACTACAAATTAAATGGATCCTATGTAATGGAACAGTTTTTAAGACATTTTCTTATATCCGTCTATGGCGTTTTATTTGCAGCAGTTATAGCAATACCGTTAGGTTTTTTTATAGCTAGGAGAAAAAAACTTGCTTCAGAAATAATTTCCATAGCAAATATAATACAGACAGTACCTTCATTAGCATTGTTATCAATATTGATGTTAGGGCTAGGCCTTGGAACTAGAACTGTAATAGCAACGGTTTTTCTGTATTCCATACTACCCATACTAAGTAACACATATACAGGTGTGAAAAATGTTGATAAAAATTTAATAGATGTTGGAAAGGGTATGGGAATGACAAAATGGCAGTTAACATCGATGATAGAAATACCCCTTTCATTATCCATGATAATGGCAGGAATAAGAAACGCTTTAGTTGTGGCTATAGGAGTAACGGCTATAGGAACATTTATTGGAGCAGGTGGACTTGGAGATATAATATCTCGTGGAGTAAATGTAAGTAATGGTTCTTCTATAATACTTGCAGGAGCATTGCCAACTGCCTTTATGGCATTGATTTCAGATTTAATGTTGGGATATTTAGAAAAGAAAATAAATCCTATTAAATAATTAAAAAAATCATCTTCTATTATAGAAGATGATTTCTATTTTTTATAAATTTTTGTGATTTAATCGTTAAACAAATTTGTGGTTATTATTAAATATGCAAAATATAGAATTTGTATAAATATGTAGAAATTATATTTTTTTACATTTTGTATTTACTTTAATATACTAAGTTTTTATTCTATTTATATAGAATTATAATGCATAATTGTAATTACCATGGTATAATGAAACGTGAAAATAATGGAGGATATTATGTGCGGATATGTAGGAATATTTAACCCTAATAAAATAGATGACAAATATAAAGATATAATTAAAAATATGGCAGATGAAATAGTTCACAGAGGTCCAAATAGTGATGGTTATTTTTTAGACGAAACGGTAGCTCTTGGCTTTAGACGTTTAAGTATGGTGGATTTATCAGGTTGTGGAAGTCAACCTTTTTATACTGCAGATAAGACCAAAGTAATGGTATTTAATGGAGAAATTTACAATTATAAGGAAATAAGAGAAGAGTTAAAAGAGTTTGGTTATGAATTTATATCCAATACGGATTCAGAGGTTTTACTATATGGATATGACAAATGGGGAGAGAAAATACTTGATAGAGTAAGAGGAATGTTCTCTTTTGTAGTTTGGGATATGAAGAATAATGAACTCTTCATGGCAAGGGATTTCTTTGGAATTAAACCATTATACTATAGTTTAAATACAAAAGATGGTAGTTTAATATTTGGTTCTGAGATAAAATCATTCTTGAAAAATCCTAACTTCGTTAAGGAATTTAACAATGATGCATTAAGACCATATTTAACATTTCAATACTCAGCACTTGAAGAAACATTCTTTAAAGGTGTATTTAAATTGAAACAAGGCCATTATATGAAGATTAAAAATGGCAAAATGGATATACAACAGTATTGGAAACCGGAATTTAAACCTACTAGTAAATCTTTAGACGACTATGTACAAGATATTAGAGAAGTAATGGAAGAAACGGTAGAACTTTATAAACAGACTGATACTAAATGGGGATCATTCCTATCAGGTGGAATTGATTCATCATATATAGCCTGTTTAAGTAAGCCTGAAAAAACTTTCAGTGTTGGCTTTAAGGACTATGAAGGTGATTATAACGAAACCAATTTGGCTAAAGAGCTTTCAGATATTATAGGTGCGGAAAACCATGTTAGATTAATTGGAGCAGATGACTGTCTAGACAATTTACCAAGAATTCAGTACTTAATGGATGAACCACATTCAAATCTTTCGGCAATACCATTATACTTTTTATCAGAAATGGCAGGAGAACAGGTAACGGCAGTGCTTTCAGGAGAAGGGGCAGATGAGCTTTTCGGAGGTTACTTCCCGTACGGCGAAACGGAAAATTTAAAGAAATACAAAAAATTGCCATTTGGAATAAGAAGGTTCTTAAAGAATATAACTAAGAATATGAAAAGAACTAGACTTACAAAGTTAATAGATAGAGGTGGCTCATACCTATATGAAGAATTTATAGGAGAAGCTAAAATATATGAACCGGAACAAGCTGAAAAACTATTGAAGCCAGAATATAAAAATGGTAGAAATCCTTATGATATAGCAAAGGAATTCTATGCTACAATACCAAATGAATCCGATTTAACAAAGAAACAGTTAATAGATATGGAATACTGGATGCCAGGTGATATTCTATTAAAGGGCGATAAGATGAGTTCAGCCCATAGTATAGAAGTAAGAACACCATTTTTGGATCCAAAGGTAATGGAGGTTGCTGCAACAATTCCAGAGAACTTTAGAGTTCACGGAGAAGAGTTTAAATACGCACTTAGAAAAGCAGCAGAGGAATCAATGCCAGAGGCATGGGCAAATAGAAAAAAAGTAGGATTTCCAGTGCCAATAAGATATTGGTTAAGAGAAGAAAAATACTATAATATGTTTAAAAAGGAATTTAGCTCAGAAATAGCAAAACAGTTTTTTGATACGGAAATGTTACTAGAACTATTACAAGACCATTATGAGGAAAAGGCGTTAAACCAAAGATTGCTTTGGACACCTTATGTTTTCTTAATATGGTACAGAGAATATTTTATAAATAGATAATAAAAACCCAGTTACTAAAAGTAACTGGGTTAAATTTTTACATATATAAACTTTATTTCTTTAATTCTCTATTTCTAATATTATTATCTGATCTGTAAATACTAAAGAATACTAGGAATATATTTATAATAATATGTGGAAGATAGTATAATAAATCGCTAGGTTTAGTATAAAACATTAACCCTATGTATTGTATAAAT
>CAYFSP010000048.1:0-9988 GCA_964345925.1 uncultured Gallicola sp.
ATTCTTCAAGTCTTTCCTTTATCAAATTTGTAAAAGATAATGTATTTCTTGTAATTAATACCGTCTTATATTTTTGAGAATTTCTTGTCTCTGAATTTCCAAGACTGATAACTTGGCATAATTTTGATATTTCTCTTTCAGTAGGAATGTTTTTAGTATAGTCTTGAAAAAATCTATTACTTAATAAACAAGCATTGAAAAGTTCTGGTTGTTTGTTCTTAATATTTAAACTGTCCATCTCTCCCACTGAAAACGAATTGGAAACCCTATATATAGCCCCTAAATAATAGGATGTTATAGTATCTAGCAAATACCTTTCCTTTTTAAAGTTTTGGTTACTTATTCTAGAAATATAATCTATTGTATTTTCTACTGTCTCTTGAAGCTTTTCATCTGCTTCTAAATAAGTGAAATTTTCCATAAACTCACTACACATAAATATTGTATAAATATATTTAAACTCTATATCTGATACAGTTGTTCTATAACATTTAGATATTAGAAAACTCACGTTTTTTACTGCACTTTCTATTTTATAATTAGGAAAATAGTCATAGAATTTCCAATCGCTATTTAAATAAGATTTCTTTTCAATCCTAAATAAAATTATGGTAATCATAGATAAAACAAAATCAAAGCTATCTCTATCTAAAAATTTACCGTAGTTCGACTCAAATTCCTGGATGAACATGATAGTATTATTTACATTGTAAACTCCATATAAACTGGATAATATATTTGTTTTTTCTATATTTATTCTAGAATCATATATAATTTCATTTTTTTCTTTCAATTGCCAACTTAAAATAAATTCTCTATTTAATTGAAATAGAGCTAATCTTATATCCGATTCAGCTGCTAATATATATATTCCAACACCTTTTTTCTTAACTACTTTGATATTAAGTTCCTTAAACCATTTATCTACTGTAATTAAATCCTTCTGAATTTGAGAATTGGAAGTATATAGTTTTTCTGCCAAATAATCGATTGTAAAACTATTAATTTCATTTAACATTAAAAATTTTAGTTTTAAAATTCTTAAATCACTACTATTCTTTAAATTTTTAATATTTAATATTCCCTCAACTTTTCTAAAGATGGATAAGCTGCCCTCAACCTTATAGCCTTTCCCATATTTCTGTGAAAACTCTAAATTATTATTTAGAAAAAATGTTTTCACCTCATCTAAATAGTGATATATCGTTCTTCTAGATAAATTAGACTTCTTACTTAATTCATCTATAGTAATATATTCATTTCTTTTTTCTAAAATGGTTAAAACCAATTTGCGCGCATTACTATTAATCATTTTATACTCTCCAATACTTATTAATTAAAATTATATCATCTTAAAATTAATACTAAATATCTTATTTTTGCAGTTTTCATTTTTATTTGATTTACTAGAAAACGATTTTTTGTATTTATTAAACTTATATATCTATTTTGCAATATTGTATGTCCTATACATTGCAATTCGTTTTAAGCATAAACCCTTAATTTTTTGTAAACTTTGCAATTTTCGTTTTATGCAATAAATTTCAAATAATATTTTCTCATGTTTTCCTATTAATATCTGTTTATAAAAAATAAAAATATCAAATATTATACAATATTTGATATTTTTATTTTTAAATATTAAATTATATATAATTCTTATCTTCTCAATTTACTTTTCTATCATATCCTTTTCTGAATACTCTTTTTCGCCAACTAAATCACCAAATGCAAAAAACCTATTTCCAGTAAATGTCTTACCTTCATAGTAACAGTTCATCAGAGAAATTATTGGATTTCCTCTTTCTTCTGCTACATTGTCTGCTATTAATCCTATTTCATTTGGTGAGACTATTTCTGTGTTATAAATTTTATATTCATATATTTTTTCTTTATCGGTTATTTTTACAATATCTCCAATTTTTATGTCCGTTAAATCTCCAAATAAAGTGTTGTTCTCTGCATAATGGCCAGCGATAGAGTAGTTACCTTCTCCCATTACCTGTCCTGCTTTCATCGTTCCAACGCCAGCAAATAATTCATTTTCACTTAATCCTTTAAATATTGTCAAATTCATATCTAAACTAGGTATAACTATTTGTCCGATTATTAAATCCTTATTTATAGCTCCTGGGTTTAGCAGTACTTTTGAAGGTGAAATCTCTGAAATATTATCAAAGTTAAAATCTCCTTCTTCTTTATTGTTATCGGCTATTTCTTCTTGTTTCAATTCGTTAAAATCATCTAAAGTCTTGTCGACTTTACCGTTAATATATAATTTCATTATAGGCGTAATAAATATAAGTATTAAGCCAACTAGTATAATCAATAATCCAAATATTTTTTTCTTCATTATAACTCCTATTCATAACTTATATTCATATTATATCAAATAACCAAAGTATTTAATATAATTCTTTATAATTGACTTGTTTTTTCCCTTGTGCTAATATCTATTGAAGATAACCCTGCCGGGGGAATATTAAAAAATTGTGCAATAGGCCAGTGTAGCACAACACTGGCCTATTTTTTTATTTTTAGGAGGAATTTTATGTATAAGGAAAAACCATTAAAGCTCTTTACAAAATATGCTTTACCACAAATGATAGGACTTCTACTAAATTCAGTCTACTTGATTGTTGATGGAATATTTATTGGCAATAGACTTGGTAGAGATGCCATGGCAGCTGCTGCCGTTTCAGTTCCTGTTGTAGAATTTTTAATTGCCATTTCATTATCAATATCTTCAGGGGCAGGAATTATTATTTCAAATTATCTCGGTAGAAAAAAGAATGATGAGGCTAATAAAACATTTAATCTTTCAATTTTAGTTTTAGGATTCATAAGCATATTGATAGTATTACTTGGCAATCTCTTTATTGACAATATTGCTTACCTGCTAGGATCTACTGATAAAATACATGGCCAGTCAATAGAATATCTATGGTATATTTTAACATTTTCACCGTTTCTTCTTTTTAGCTTTCTTTTAAGTGGACTTGCTAGGAATGATAATCGACCTAAACTCGCAATGATATCTTTAGTTATTGGTGCAATTTCAAATATTGTACTCGACTATATTTTTATGTATCCATTAAATATGGGAATTGGTGGAGCTGCTTTAGCTACTGCATTAGGACCGATTTTCAGTGTGTTAATACTATTGCCGCATTTTATAACTAAAAAAGGATTTTTATTCTTAAAAAAACCTGATATTTCTAACTTTACAAATAAGGTTAAAAATACGGGTAGAATGATAATTTTAGGATTTCCAGCTTTTATAATGGAATTTACAATTGGAATTGTTACATTTATTTACAATTATTCCATTACAAAGAATGGTTATGGAGAAATAGGTCTTGCTGCATACCTGGTTATGGGATATTTAAGTTTGATTACTTTAACTGTATTCTTAGGAATCTCTCAAGGACTACAACCATTATTCAGCTATTTTAGTGGTCAAGGTGATTTAAAGAAGAGCCGAGAATTAATCTCCTTTTCTTTAAAAGCAATATCCATAATAGGAATTGTTTTATATTTAGTAATAGTTTTATTTTCTAAACCATTTATAAAGATATTTTCACCAACGGATACAAAACTTATAGAATTTACATATAGTAAAACATTAATGTATTTCTAGGGATTCGTATTTGCTGGAATAAATATTTTATTGATTTCTTTCTTCCAATCGGTTAGAAGAACTAAAGAAGCCATGACAATTTCTATTTTAAGAGGATTAATTTTACTACCAATATTTAATATATTATTTCCATTATTTCTAGGAGCAAATATAATTTGGTTCGGCCATTCCGTTTCTGAAACGGTTACTGCTATTATATCCGTGCTATTTTATATTAATTACAGCAAGAATATATATAAGAAAAATTTTTCATAAAAAAAGGAGCATACGCTCCTTTTCATTAATTAAATGCAAATTTCTTTTTTAAAACTATTATGGTTTCTATTGTAGCTGATATTTTATCAGCCATTGTAACAATCCAACTCTCTCTATATCTTGGAGGAATAATGGTTAGTGGAAACATATGTCTTAATATAATATCCTCTTCAACTTCATTTAATTCTAAATCCTTCTTGGCATTTTTTAATGCTTTAAATGGATGCCTAAAACCATGCCAACCTTCATGAGCAGTGCTATCATGCCAATCATATAAAAAATAATCGTGAAGTAAAGCTCCTCTTATAAGAGAATTGTAATCTATTTTTATATCCAGTTTTTTAGCTATTTCACAGCTTAAATACGCAACCTTTATACTATGTTCATAAACCGAAGTATTTCCATGTTGCATATAATTAATAGTTTCACTAAATCTAGTATTCATTTTCAATTTCTCGATTTCAATTAAAACCAATTCATTATGATTTTCCATATTATTTCACTCTCACTAATTTGAATTTTGAAAAAAACATCTTAGCCCCTTCAATAAATTCAATTGATGCTGATATTTTATCAGCCACTGTAACAATCCAGCTCTCTCTGTACTTAGGAATATCAATGTTCAGTGGAAACATATGCTTTAAAATAATATCTTCCTCTATTTTATTAATACTAAAGTCCATCTTAGCATTTTTTAATGCTGTTCTTGCATGGGTAAATCAATGAAAACCATCATGTAAATTATCCTTTCTATCATATAAAAAATAATCATGAAGTAATGCTCCTCTTACAAGGGAATTATAGTCCACATCTAAATTTAATCCTTTTGCTATTTTATAACTTAAATATGCAACTTTAACACTATGTTCAAGAACTGTCGTACTACCATGTTGTATTACCTTTTCCATTTCGTCAAATCTAGAACTTTCAGATAATTTAACAATTTCATCTTTAACCATATTTTCACTATATACTTCTGTGATGCTCTCTCTTTTCTATTGATAATATTTATCTTAATTATATTATACACTGTTTTTAATATTATAAACTTAAAAAATTCTTACAAATACATTAAAATTCTTTAGTCTATACTATTTCTTCAAATACTTACTAAATATCTTTATATATCTAGAATTAAAAGTAACTGATGTAATTTCATTAAAGTTTATAATATCCAATTGTTCTTGCCAAATACCATCTGCATCAAAGTTTCTAAAAACTATATTATTATCTTCAATTTCTTCAATACTTCCGATATTGAAAAAACCTTCATATTCATCTTCAACAATAATATTTTCACCAATGGTCTTTAAATCGGTAAAAATACTTTTCCATGATAATATATCAATTTTAGGATATTCAATATTTTCCAGCAATCCTTCATTTTTAAGAATATCATTACAAATATCATCTCTTTCAGAAGTATAGTCTATATCCTTTATTCTTCTAATGCTGTAACCGTCTATAATAAAATCTGATTCTATAGCTCCATAAAAGAAATCATCATTTACATTAAAAGGTAAAAAATAATAGTAATTTTCATCATATTTAAAATTCACTCTAATTGTTTCATTTGATTTTCTTGCAGATGATAAAGATTTAAGTATATTTTTTCTATTCATTTTATTCTCCAATCGTCTTAAAATATTTTTTTAATGGATTTATATTCAGTAAAAAGAATTGTTCTTCGTTTTCTTCAATCATTTGTTTTACTTTCTTTGTTTTTTCAAACCTTATATTTATTGTTTCATCAGTTGCTTTTACAAGTTCGCCATCGGCTTCACAAATAAATACATTTTGTACAATGGAGTATACACCTGAAAGGTTTTGACTTACACAGAAGGGTTCAAAGCTCATTACGCTATTTCCATTTATGATATTTAAAAAAGATTTTTCTTCACCACGTATCTTTGTAACAGTTAATCCCGTTTCCTCCATGACTTCCCGTCTTATACAATCAAATATATTCTCATACTCACGTAATTTTCCACCAACAAATTCTAAAAGACCATTAGTCTCTATATCTTCATCCTTTTGTCTCTCTTGAATAAGAATATGTTTTTCACCATCAATTTCCATTTCTATAATTGCTCCAATACATGGAATTGCAAATTTCTCTTTCATTTTTCTCCTTATGGTAATCATAACCCCATACCTTAAATACTATTCCATTAACAATCTATTTCATATTTTGACCAATGAAATTATTTAAATTGAAAAAGGATATTTAACTTATTTAATTATATCAAAAAATTATAAAAATACTTTAACCATGCACACCTTTTCAATTATAATTTCTTCTTTCCTTTAATTCTTACTAAGAAGTGAATATTATAAAAAGACCAATATACAATCAATTCATATTTAATTTCATAGTCTCCTATATCCTAAAAAAGACAATCTATATCATTTTTGTTATATAATAAGTACAACAAAAAAAATTGGAGGAAGAGTATGAGCACTATTATGTATTTAATTTCGATTCTATCCTTAGTATTTACTATTACTGCATTATCTGGCAGAACAACACATAATATATACGGAAAAAATAGAAGTTATTTAACTTTTAATAAAATAAGTAAAGATGATCCTAATAGAAAACTCCACATTTCTACTCAAGCAATTCTAAATGCTGTCCATTCTTTAGGCTTTTTAGGATTAGGACTATATATTGATGGAATTATATTTCTTTCAAAGAATTTAATTACTTTAATTGTCTTTGGCTACCTTTTTATTGCAATCGTCGTAGCAATAACCTATACAACTAAAGTAAAACATTGTAACTCAAAAAAACAAGATTTTCAAAAGCAAACTAAACCATCAATTAATATAGGAAATATAGAAATATACTATGGTGTTTCAACTACTAAAGTATTTGATAATAGTGAATACTTAGTAGCATATGATACTATTATACAAGATCCGAAAATACCTTTTATTACTTGTGAATTACAAAAGAAACAAGATGAAAGTTATATTGGAGATATTATTTTTAAATCAAGTAATAATCCAGTTTCTGAATCAATGTTAAGATCTACGCCGATTATTCAAATACATTTAGATAAAAAATAGGTTGAAATACTTAATTTTTCTAGTATCTCAACCTATTTAAAATTTCTATTCTATTTCCTTTTAATCAATGCAACACACTCAGCAATTAAATCTATCCAATCTCAATTTCATTGTTCTTGGAGATTCTTTGCATGAGACCTACCACTTCTTACTTCGTAAGCAGGGCTAGGACTTCAGCATGAACTGTTCTTGGAAATTGGTCGAAAATTTCAAGTTTTTCAAGTTTATATCCATTATTTATCATTATTTCTAAATCCCTTACCTGTGTTACTGGATTACATGATATATAAACAAATTTCTCTGGCTTTATATCCATTATTTTATTTATGGCCTTTGGGTGTATTCCATCTCTTGGTGGATCTAATACTATAATATCAGCTTCATCTTTTAATTCTTCTATCTTCTCTAACACGTCTCCTGCAATAAATTCAGCATTCTCTATTTTATTTAATATACATGTTTCCTTTGCTTTTTCTACTGCCTCTTCTATTATTTCTATTCCCATAACTTTTTTAGCATTTTTAGAAAAAACTTGCCCTATTGTTCCAGTCCCTGAATAAAGGTCAAAAACTGTTTTATTGTTTATATCTCCAGCAAATTCCAATGCTTTCTCATATAGTTTTTCTGCTGCTTTTGGATTTGGTTGAAAAAACGAAAATGGAGAAATTTGAAATGTTAAACCTAATAGTTTTTCTGTTATAAATCCATCACCATAAAGTATTTCAACTTTTTCTGGAACTACTGCATCTGATAGTGAATCATTTGATGTGTGAATTATGGTTTTTATTTTACCATCTAATTTTAAATTCAATAATAGTTCTACAAATTCTTCCCTATTCCAATCCTCCTGGGTTGAAGTTACTAAATTAATCATATATTCGTCTTCACTAAAGGAATATCTAACAACTAAATGTCTTAACAGTCCTATATGAGTTTGTTTTCTATAATACGCTGTACCCTTTTCTCTAAAATGATTTTGAACGGCTTGTCTAATAATTTCATAACCTTCATTTACTATATTACAGGTGTTCGTTTCGCATATTTCATAAAATCTGCCTTTAGAGTGCATTCCTAAAGTAAGTACTCCACCCTTTTCCTTATCCCCAAAACTGTATTCCATTTTATTTCTATAAGCTATTTCTCTTGGACTAGGATTCATTCTTATTTCTTCTTTATATACATTTGAATATAATTTTTTGAGCATACTATGTTTAAGCTTTAGTTCCTCATCATATTCTAATGATTGGTATGCACAACCACCACATATACCAAAGGGTTTACAGGTATTATTCTTCTCAAGTGGTGACTTTTCCAATAATTCTAGTATTTTCCCTTCTGTATATTCTTTCTTTCTTCTTTGAGAAACAATTTTTACTTTCTGACCTTTTATTCCACCTTTAAAAATATATCTTTTTTCTTCATGATTTATTAATGATTTATTTGGAAAAATATTTTCTTCTATTATTCCAATAATTTCTTTCTTTTTTCTTCTTCTAGCCATAATTTCCCCTATCTTTTTTTATCTATGGTTATAGTATCATAAATAATGCCATATTATCCATATTGTTGACAAAAGTTCATTATACAAATATAATGGATTCTAGGGAATGAAGTTCTCCCTTGGCGTTGCCTAAACCACTTTGAAAAGTTGATGACTTCTGCTTTTGCAGAGGTCATTTTGTCATTTTAGCCGATAACTCTTGCAAAAGGATTATCGGCTATTTGTTTATATTTAGGAGGTTAATATGTTACTTAGTCTAGCTTTGATTTTTTTAATTGGAATTGCTTTAGGAGGAATTTTTAGTAAATTAAAATTACCACCTTTAATTGGAATGTTGCTCACTGGAATTATTTTAGGACCATATTCTTTTAATTTATTAGATGATTCCATACTTAATATCTCTCCAGATCTAAGAAGAATTGCTTTAATTATAATTTTGACTAGAGCTGGTCTTTCTCTTGATATTGCAGATTTAAAAAAAGTTGGTCGTCCCGCAATTTTAATGTGTTTTGTTCCAGCCTGTTTTGAAATATTGGGAATGATTTTACTTGCCCCTAAACTACTTGGACTTTCACTACTTGATGCTGCAATAATGGGAACGGTCATTGGAGCTGTTTCACCAGCAGTTATAATTCCAAAAATGTTAAAATTAATGGAGGAAAATTATGGTACAAAAAAAAGTATTCCCCAACTTATTCTTGCAGGTTCATCTGTTGATGATATTTTTGTAATAGTTCTTTTTACAATACTTACTAATCTTGCAAAAAGTGGTGAATTATCCACTTTAAATTTTTTACAAATTCCTATATCCATATTTACAGGAATAATTGTAGGAATATCCATAGGAATAATTTTAATATATATATTTAAAAAAATTCATTTTCGAAATTCTGTTAAGGTCATAATAATATTATCTATCTCGTTTTTACTTGTAACTATTGAAGATAATTTTTCAAATATTATACCTTTTTCTGGGCTACTTGCCATTATGAGTTTGGGAATAATCATTAATAAAAAATATAATATTCTATCGAAAAGACTTTCAATTAAGTATTCAAAACTTTGGGTTGGAGCAGAAATAATGCTATTTGTTTTAGTAGGTGCTACAGTCGATTTAAAATATGCAACATCAGCAGGACTTTCAGCAATTATATTAATATTTGGAATACTTATTTTTAGAGTTTTAGGAGTTTATATCTCATTAATAGGGGCGAACTTTAATATTAAAGAAAAAGCTTTCTGTATGATTGCATATATGCCAAAGGCAACTGTTCAAGCGGCTATTGGAGGTATACCTTTAGCTATGGGTCTTTCAAGTGGCAATATTATACTTACAGTTGCAGTTCTTTCCATTTTAATTACAGCTCCTTTAGGAGCATTGGGAATAGATTTAACATATAAGAAATTGCTTCTAAAAGATTAGATCAAATAAAAATCGACTTTTCCAAGTCGATTTTTATTTATATCGGCCATGTGAAATCTTTTCTGTAAATTAGATTTTTCTATAACAAGATAATTTG
>CAYFSP010000049.1:0-9984 GCA_964345925.1 uncultured Gallicola sp.
GTTACTTTATAACTAATATGTTAATTTATATTAAGTTCATATTATTAACACATATACTTATTCTGCAATAAAGATTTGTTAATATTATATCACTTTTTAATACCAGTATTATCTTTATTTAATAAAATAAAAAAACACCATAGTCTTAACTATAGTGTTCTACTAAATATTTCATTGCTTCTAAATATCCATCTATTCCCTTACCCTTTATAGTTTCTATACAGGCTTGTCTTATATAGGATATTTTTCTAAATTCTTCTCTTTTATCTGGATCTGTTATATGAACTTCCACAGTTGGTATTCCCACTGCCTTTACAACATCTAGTAACGCAACGGATGTGTGGGTATATGCTGCAGGGTTTATTACTATTCCATCAATATGTCCATAAGCTTTCTGAATTTTATCCACTAGGTCACCTTCATGATTGGACTGATAGATCTCAATATCCGTATTTAACTCCTTCGCTTTCATCTTTATTTTTAAAATAAGCTCTTCGTATGTATCCTTCCCATAAATTTCTGGTTCTCTCATTCCCAATAAATTTATATTTGGACCATTAATTACAAGAATTTTCATTAAATGACCTCACTATTTCATCTACAACTTTTGGAACATAGATATTTTTTACTTTAAAATCTGCAAATTTATTATATTTATCCTGTCGTTCTCTCTTTATCCTTTTTAATTTGTCCAGTCCACCTTTTGATAAAGGTCTACCTTCTGTAGAGAGTTTTTCTAATTCCCTCTCTATTAAAACTATATATCCGTTCTGTTTTAATGAATCGTAGTTTTCGTCATCGAGTACAACTCCACCACCTGTCGATATGACAACTCCTGTTTCTCTAGAAAATTTATAAGTTAATTCCTTTTCCACTTTCCTAAAATACTCTTCCCCGTCCTTTTCAAATATTTCAGGTATTGTTCTATTTTCATGTTTTTCAATTTCTGTATCAATATCTATGAATTTTCTATTTAATTTTCTTGAGATTCTTTCACCTATACTGCTTTTTCCACTTCCAGGCATTCCTATTAATACAATATTTTGAGTACTTCTATATATTTTTCCATAGACCTCATCTAATTTCTTATCGGATATTTTCTTGTTTAAAAATATTTCTACAGCCTTTTTAGCCTGTCCTACCAACATTGAAAGACCATTTATGGTTTTTATACCAATTTCTTCACCTTGTAATATAAATTTTGTTCTAGAAGGATTGTATACCACATCAGCAATTCCCTTTAAATTCTTGAATTTTTTTAAATCTACTAAGGGTTTTGATTCTCCTGGATACATTCCAACTGGTGTAGCATTTATTATTACATCTACAAAATCATATTTTTGAGTTTCTTCAAATTTAATATTGCCTTTTCTAGAAATATTTAATATTTCCTTTGCTCCTAAATCCTCCAAAACAACTTTTATCGTTTTAGCAGTTGCACCATCACCTAGTATTGCAACTCTTTTATCAGCAATTTCAATATTTCCTTTCTTTAGCATATATTCAATTCCATAATAATCCGTATTATCTGCAATTAATTTTCCATTTTCAAATTTAATCACATTAACTGCATCAATTCTTCTTGCTATATCTGAAATTTCATTACAGTATTTCATAACCGTCTTCTTATATGGAATTGTTATATTTATTGCTTTTAATGATTTATCCTTTAAGAAATTTTCTATTTCCGATTCCTTTTTTTCAAATAAATCATATTTATAGTCTGCAAATTCACCATGTATTTCTGGTGAAAAACTATATGATAAATGTGCTCCTAGTAAACCATATTTATCTTTCATGAAAATATCCCTCATCTAATAATAGATCTAAAATCGTTATTGCCAAAACAGCTTCTACTACAGGAACTGCTCTAACTGCTATACAAGGGTCATGCCTTCCCTTTATTATCAGTATTTCTTCCTCTTTGCTACTTAAGTTTACAGAGTTTTGTTTCTTTGATATAGATGGTGTCGGTTTCATTGCAACATTTAAAAGTAATGGCATTCCATTTGTTATTCCACCTATTATTCCACCATTATTATTTGTCTCTGTAAGAATATTACCATCTTCTAATATAAAATCGTCATTATGAACTGATCCTTTTAACTTTGTTCCTTCAAATCCACTTCCAAATTCGATTCCTTTTACTCCTGGTATTCCAAATATAACCTTTGAAATATTGTTTTCAACTCCATCGAACATAGGATTTCCTAGTCCTATTGGTAGTCCTATAACTCCTGCTTGAATTATTCCACCTATGGAGTCCTGTTCAACTCTAAGTTCTTCTATAAGAGATTTCATTTTAATGGAAACACTCTCATCTATTGTAGGAAAATCTCTATTTTCTACAATTTTCAATATTTCTTTACTTAAATTTACAGAATCATATTTTTTATCCTCTATATTTCCAATTGATAGTATATGAGCACCTACATATATATTCCTATTTTCAAGTATTTGTTTTGCAATTCCACCAGCAATACAAATTGGTGCCGTGATTCTTCCTGAGAAATGGCCTCCACCTCTCATATCTGCAAACCCTTTATATTTTACATAGGCTGTAAAATCTGCATGAGAAGGTCTTGGTACAAGCTCTAAGTTTTTATAGTCCCCTGATCTTTGATTTGTATTAAATATTATTCCCGATAAAGGGCTACCAGTTAAAACTTCGTCTAGTATTCCCGATAAAAACTGTACTTCATCAGCTTCATTTCTTTTCGTACCAAATTTATTTTTTCCCGGAGCCCTTCTACTCATAAATTTTTGTAAAATATCTATATCTATTTTTTCTCCAGCAGGAAAACCATCAACTACTACACCTATTCCATGTCCATGGGATTCTCCAAAAACTGAAACCTTAATATTCTTTCCAAAACTAGATGACATTTACTCTGCCCCCTAATTTTTCACAATCCTCATAAAATTTAGGGTATGATTTATTTACTGCATCTGCATCTTTTATTATAATACTATCCTTTGAAATAACTGATGCAATTGCTGCAGCCATTGAAAGTCTATGATCATTAAAAGACTCTGTAATTCCTCCTTTTAATGACTTTACTCCCGTTACTGTTAAAGACTCTGGCCCTTCTACTGCAATTCCACCTAAATTTTCCACCATAGTTCTTGAAGTGACAAGTCTGTCGCTTTCTTTTAGTCTAAGTCTTTTAGCATTAATAAATTCTGTTGTGCCTTCAGCGTGAGAAGCAACTATGGAAAGTATTGGTAGTGAATCTGGTATTTCAGATATATCAAGTGTTATACCCTTTAATTTGCCAGGTGATACCTTTACAAAATCCTCTCCGACTTCGACTTTTGCACCAAATTTTTTAAGTACATTTACAATTTCCATATCACCTTGAGTAGAGCTCAAATTCAATTTCTTTACCGTTACTTCTTTTCCTATTGCTCCTGCTGATAAGAAAAATGCTGCATTTGACCAATCTCCTTCTATTTTAACATCTCCAGACGAAATATATTTTTGACCTTTGCCTACGAAAAATCCATTTTCTATTCTTTCAATTTTTATTCCAAACTGTTCCATTGCATCAATTGTCATTTCAACATAATTTTTAGATTCCAATTTAGTAGTAAGTCTTATTTCAACATCATCATCTAGTAAAGGTGCTGCAAAAAGAATTCCTGATATATATTGAGAACTAACATCTCCTGGAATTTCAAATACCCCACCTTTTAAACCGTTTTTTATCGTAAATGGAAGTTTTTCTTTGCTAAATTTAGAACCATGTATTTTCATTGCATCTGTTAATTCATTCATAGGTCTTTCTGGAAGTCTTCCCTCTCCCATAAATTTAACTTCATTATATAGAGATGCTGCAATAGGAACCATGAATCTAAAAGTTGAACCACTTTCCATACAGTTTAGTTCTGGAATTGTATTCATTTTCTTAATAGGTGTAACTTTGATATTTACACCATCTTTTTCTATTTTAGCCCCTAACTCCTTCAAGCAAGACATTGTTGTATCAATATCTATGGAGGATTTTTCCAATACTATATTTGTAGGTTTATCTGCTAATGCAGCACAGATAAGTATTCTATGGCCATGGGATTTTGAAGAAATAGCATCTATTTCTCCAGTTAATTTTTTTGGTTCAATTGAAATATCCATACTAATTCCCCTTTCCCAACTCTATAAATTCTTCTACTTCTTCCACTTCGACTTTGTGTAAAATACATTTACCTATTCTTTTAGGAATGATTAAAGATATTTTACTTCCCATAACCTTTTTATCCCTTAAAGTTTTTTCAAATAAATCCTTTGTAGAAAATTCCGTATTTATAGGAAGATTATTTTTAACCAATACTTCTTCTATTATCTTTGCAACTGGCTCATCATTTAAATTCTTTTTTTCCGTTGCCCTTGCTATAATTGCCATACCTACAGCCACGCCATGACCATGGGTTATTTCATAATCGCTACATCTTTCTATTGCGTGACCAAAGGTATGTCCTAAATTCAGTAATTGTCTTTCTCCTCTGTCAAATTCATCATTAGCTACAATATCTCTTTTATGCTTTACACATTTTGAAACAATTTCACTAATATCATCACTTTCCGAATTTACTTCAGACTTTAAAAATCTATTAAAAAGTTCCTTATCAAATAGAACTCCATACTTTATTGCCTCTGCTACGCCATCTGCAAAAACCTTGTCTTCTAGAGTTTTAAAAGTTTCTACATCACATATTACTTCTATCGGTTGTTTAAAGGCACCTACTAGGTTTTTTCCCGCCTTTAGATCAATTGCTGTCTTACCTCCAACAGATGAGTCGATTGCAGCTAAGAAAGTCGTTGGAACCTGCATATAGTCTATTCCCCTTAGGTAGCTTGCTGCAACGAAACCAGAAATATCCCCTACAACTCCACCACCTAAAGCTATTATTAAATCATTTCTATTAATATTATTCTCTGCTAGAAATTCACATATATTTCCAAAATTTTCAATATTTTTTGATTTTTCACCATTTTCAAATTCATATATATAATGGTTAAATCCATTTTCTGTTAAATTTTCAGATACTTTTTTTCCATATAATCCATTTACAATATTATCCGTTATAATAACAATATTACAATTACCCTTTAATTCATTTACTCTTTTTCCAACAGTATCTAAAATATTTCTTCCTATGACAACATCATAATCAACAGATGCTTTAATAGGAATATTAACAGTATTATTCACCTTGCATTTCTCCTATTTCCTTAACAGTATTTCTCATCAATGATAATTCGTTCATAAGCTTTGTGAATTTTGAAGGTTTTAATGATTGTGAACCGTCACATAGTGCTCTTTCAGGATCATTGTGAACTTCTATAAGCAATCCATCTGCTCCTATAGCCGTTGCTGCTATTGATAATGGCTCTACCATTTCCCACATTCCTGCTGCGTGAGAAGGGTCTACTATTATAGGTAGATGTGTCTTGGTTCTTAAGTATGGAATTGCTGTAATATCTAGTACATTTCTTATACCTGGCTCAAAAGTTCTTATTCCTCTTTCACATAGAATAACATTTTTATTTCCACCAGCCATTATATATTCTGCACTCATTATCCATTCTTCATAAGTTGCTGATAAACCTCTTTTCAATAGAATTGGCTTATCAATTTTTCCCAATTTTTTCAACATGGAGAAATTTTGCATATTTCTTGCACCAACTTGAAGCATATCAACATTTTCAAAATAAGGTAAATCTTCAATATCCATTATTTCACTTACAATTGGAAGTCCTGTAACCTCTTTAGCCTTTAACAAAATCTTTATACCTTCATCACCCATACCTTGAAATGAATAAGGTGATGTTCTAGGTTTAAAAGCTCCTCCTCTAAGTAAATTACCACCAGATGCTTTAACTGCTTTAGCTATTTCAATAACCTGTTCTTCTGATTCAACAGAACAAGGACCTGCCATAACAGCAAAGTTACCACCACCAATTTTTACTCCACCAACTTCAACAACTGATGGTTCAGGATGAAATTTCTTATTTGCCGATTTGTAAGGCTCCTGAATTCTTGTAACCGTATCTACAACCTCAAAAGCTTTAACAGAGTTCATAGCAATTGATGCAGTATCTCCTATAAGTCCTAAAATAGTATATGTTTTACCAATTGTAGGTTGAACTTCTAACCCTTGTTCCTCTAACCAACTAATTAATTCCTTTGCATTCTTATCCTCAATACCTCTTTTTAATTTAACTATCATTATAAATTCCTCCCCTTATTATATAATTTCTCTAATTTTATTTATTTCTTTCATTAATCTACCAAATTTGTCAGGTCTTAATGACTGTGGTCCATCACATAAAGCTTTTTCTGGATCGTTATGAACTTCTACAAGAAGTCCATCAGCTCCAATTATAGTTGCAGCTTTCGATAATGGTTCTACCATTTCCCACATTCCTGCTGCATGGGATGGATCTATAATTATAGGTAGATGTGTTTTTCCCCTTAAATAAGGAACAGCTGTAATATCGAGTACATTTCTTATACCGGTTTCAAAAGTTCTTATACCCCTTTCACATAGAATAACATTCTTGTTTCCACCAGCCATTATATATTCTGCACTCATAATCCACTCTTCATATGTAGCAGCAAGTCCTCTTTTTAATAGAATGGGTTTATTCAATTTACCCAATTCTTTTAACATGGAAAAATTTTGCATATTTCTTGCACCAACTTGTAACATATCAACATCTTTAAAAAGTGGTAAATCCTCAATTGCCATTATTTCACTTACAATTGGAAGTCCTGTAATCTCCTTTGCTTTTAATAATATTTCTATACCTTCATTTCCCATTCCTTGGAAGGAGTAAGGAGACGTTCTAGGTTTAAAAGCTCCGCCTCTAATCATATTTGCACCAGAATCTTTTATGGCCTTGGCTATTTCTATAACCTGTTCTTCTGATTCAACAGAACATGGACCTGCCATAACAGCAAAATTTCCACCACCAATTTTTACTCCACCTACGTTTACAACTGTATCCTCTGGATGAAATTTTCTATTGGCTGCTTTATATGGTTCTTGAATTCTTGTAACTGTATCAACAATTTCAAATGCTTTAATACTATTCATATCGATTACAGCAGTATCACCAACTAAACCTAAAATAGTATAAGTTTTTCCTTCAGAAGGGTGTACCTCTAGCCCTGCATTATTTAACCATTTAATAAGTTCTTGCGTCTTTTCATTTTTTAAGCCATTTTTTAATTTTACTATCATATAACCCTCCATTTAAATTAATTGTTGATAATATATATTACTTAAATTATAAAGAATAATTCCTCCTAGTACAATGTAAATCATAGGATACATTTACTGACTAACCAAATTAAATTTAATATATACTTTAGTGCAGACTATTTCTCCCAAGTTTATTTCATCATTAGTAGGCTACGTTTGCCAAAACTAGTTTTGGACTTCGCTACATCTTAAAGTCCTAATCCAAATTTCCAATTTGGTTATAGGTCTTATGCAACTTGTTGCTCAAGAGATGCCTTTCGATTGACTGTAGCAATCTGCTGACCTACTTACAATTTACTATGTAAATTGAATTAAATCATTATAAAAAAAGAGACTACACAGAAGTTATTCTGCGTAGTCTCAAATTAGATAAATTTATACTAATGGTGTTTGAAACTTTTACTTTGCAGCTAACCTCAAAAATACCTTACTAAAAAAGTTAGTAAAGTTAAAGTAAAAAAAGTAGTTAGCTGTTAAATTAAGAATTTTCATATCTATCACCTATTTAAATTTTTATCAGTTTGTCAAAAAAATGCACAAGTAATTTATTGCATTTAATCATAACATAATTAATGTATATTTGCAATGACTTTATATAAATCTTTTTATATATTTGATTATTCTATAAATACAAATAACTATTACAGCAAATAAACCTATATATTTAAAGTTATCCTCTATTTCTACTTCCCTTGAAGAACTAATTTCCAATTTACTAATTTCTCTATCATTATCCACTATAGAAATATTATTATCCGTTGAAGCTATTACAATATATCTATGGGTATTTTTAGTATATGGATGTCAAGAAAAAATTTATTAAGTCTTTATCCTCTTGAATCTTTACATTTTCACTATTTTTACTTACATCTACCTTGAAATTATTTGACTTCTAAAATAATTTATACTATAGTTATAAACATAATCTAATATAACTTATAAAATGATCAGTACCTTAATTAGTAGTGTTTTTAAGGGAATTACAACATTTTTTGTTAAGGCTGTTAAGTGCCTAACTTAACGATGAGACTTCTAGTAAAGAAAGGTGGTACCACGGTAAACGTCCTTTCAGCTGGGAGATTTTTTATTTTTTTGGAGGTTTATAATGATAAATTACAATTTAGAACATGATAATGTTTTTGACGAATTAGTTGAAAGAGGATATTTTGAGCAGGCTACATATGAAGAAGAATTAAAAGAACTTTTAGGTAAAGAATCAGTTAAATTTTATATTGGTTTTGATGCAACTGCAGATAGTTTAACCATTGGACATTTTATTCAAATAATGGTTATGATGAGAATGCAAAGACATGGTCATGTCCCTATAGCTTTACTAGGTGGAGGAACTACTATGATTGGAGATCCTTCTGGTCGTTCTGACATGAGAATGGTAATGACTAAGGAAACTATCGAACATAATGCAAATTGTTTTGCTAATCAATTAGGAAGATTTTTAGACTTTGAAGATGATAAAGCAATTATTGAAAATAACGCAAATTGGCTATTAAATTTAAATTTTCTAGATTTTATGAGAGAAATTGGAGTCCATTTCTCCGTTAATAATATGCTTGCTTTAGATTCTTACAAAAACAGATTACATGATGGACTAACTTTCTTTGAATTTAGCTATATGCTAATGCAATCATACGACTACTTGGTTCTATACAAAAAACATGGTGTTAAATTACAAATGGGTGGTTCTGACCAATGGTCAAATATACTAGGTGGATATGATTTAGTAAGAAAAATTGAAAATGATAAAGTATATGCTATGACTTTTAAACTTCTTACTACTGCTGATGGTATCAAAATGGGTAAATCCATGAAAGGTGCTGTATGGTTAGATGAAGAAAAAACTACTCCTTATGAGCTTTTCCAATATATGAGAAATATTGATGATAGGGATGTTGAAAAGTTTTTATTGATGTTAACTTTCCTACCAACTGAAGAATGTAAAAGACTTGGAGCTTTAGAAGGATCTGCAATAAATGAAGGAAAAGAAGTTTTAGCCTATGAAATAACTAAATTGATTCATGGTGAAGAAAAAGCTAGTCAAGCATTGGAAACTTCAAGAGCTTTATTTAATAATAACGCTGTTGACGAAAATATGCCTACAATAGAAATGTCTAAATCGGATTTTAAAGATGGTGTTGGTATATTAAATCTTCTTACAGAGCTTGGACTTACTAAGTCAAACGGTGAAGGTAGAAGACTTGTTCAACAAAATGGTGTAAGAATTAATGATGTAGTTGTTGATGACTTTAAAAAGAATATTACTTTAGATGATTTTAATAATGACGAAATAATAATTCGTAAAGGTAAAAAAATCTACCAAAGAGTTGTAATAAAATAAGAAGTTATAAATGATAAAGACTTCCTTAATTTAACTTAAGGAAGTCTTGTATTTTAATCTATTTTTCTTCTTTATTTTCTATAAATTCTTCAACTAATTCAAAGGCTTTTTCATAATCTAAATTTGAAACAAATATTCTCTTATTATACATGGAAATTCCACCTATAATCTTCATATAACCTCCTGAATCATCATCTCTTACAAAATAAGGTATATTATTATCTTTCAATATTTCCTTTACCGTTAAATATTTGAAATTATCTGTAGTTTCAAATAGCAGTTTTTCTTTAATATTGTCCATAATTATCTCCCTTGTATAATGAACTTAAGTCAAAACTATAGTTCATTTATGATTTTATATATAA
>CAYFSP010000050.1:0-9908 GCA_964345925.1 uncultured Gallicola sp.
ATAGTATATATTTTATATTAAATATAAATTTTGTCTTATTTTAGCATATAAAAAAGAACTTTCTCTTACGAGTCAGTTCTTTTATTTTTCTTTATTTATCAATTCTTTTATAAGATTTCTATTAAATGTCATATGCATCATCATAGAGCTTTCAGCTCCAATAATATCACGTTCTGCTATGGCGTCTACAACAGCTCTATGTGTCATTACGGTTTCCTTCATCAACTTTTTATGAGTTACATTTACAAACATCATTACAGCTGTATCAATTATAGGAATCAATTGTTCTACTACAACATTCTTTGAAGTTACGGCGACATATGTATGAAAATTAATATCGTCTTGTATATAATTTTCTCCATTTTCAATTTTATTTTCCACTATTTCACAAAGTCTATAAAGTTCTTTTATATCTTCCTCACTTGCGTTTCTTGCTGCCATTTTAGCTATTCCAGGCTCCAGTAAAATTCTTAAATCAGCTAAGTCCAATGCTAAAGCCATTTTATCTTCAATTCCACTTAGTCCTAAGGGATCTGTCTCTCTAGACATTTTATTTCTAATATATGTTCCCGATCCTCTTTTAACCTCTAAAATTCCATTTGACTCCAAAAGCTTGACGGATTCTCTAATTGTACTTCTTCCAACTGAAAACATCTCTGCAAGTTCAAATTCATTTGGAATTTTTGCACCTATTTCCATACCTGAATCTAATATATATTGATAAATCTCTTCTTCTATCTGTTCTGCTAGAAGTTTCTTTTTTATATTTGAAAATTCAGCCATAAATATTTTTATTCCCTTCAATTATTAAGCAGTATTGTATTTTAAAATAATAAATTTATATTATTTTATCTTTTTAAAATTTCCTCTACTGCCTTTTTAGGTATACCTATATCTTCCACTGTTATCTGTCCCTTATACTTTTCAAGACCTTTTTTCATAAGTCCTAATGTGACAACGTAATCTGCTTCTACAGCTATACCATGAGTTTTTCCAGTATCAGCATCCATTCCAGAAGGAATATCTATAGAGAATACAAAGGCTTTAGATTCGTTTATTATATTTATTATGTCAAATATCAATCCTTGTATATCCCTTTGTAAACCAGTTCCAAAAATTCCGTCAATTAGTATTGAATCATCATTAATACTATCCTTAAACCTATTTAAATCATCAGTTGATTTTAATAAATTTATATTACTATTAATATTTTTTAATATATTATAGTTGATCATAAAGTCAGTACTTGCTTTCTTTAAATCTCCAACTACATATATTATAACCTCTTTGTCCTCCAATATTAAATCCCTTGCCATTGCAAGACCATCACCACCATTATTACCTACTCCAGAAACTACTATATATCTCTCATAGCCATCTAAAGGAATGTAGTTTATCATGGCATTTTTGGCATTTTCCATTAAAACGATAGAAGGTATTCCAATTTCTTCTATAGTGTATCTATCTATTTGTCGCATTTGTTCTGCTGTTACGGAAATCATCTCATCACTCCCTTCCTCGTAAATCATCACCAACTACAGAATACAGTTTAAAATCTTTAATTCTTGATGATATTCTTTCGTCATACAGTCTAGGTATTTCTTTTATTGGAACATTTGTTGAAATAATAATAGGCTTACTTTTTATTATTCTACTATTTATTAAATTGAAAAGATTGGATATGGAATTCTCTGTAATATTCTCTGTTCCTAAATCATCTATTATGAGTAAATCCGAATCTATTAAAAGATTGTATTTTTCCTCATGTTCTTGTTCCGTTTCAAATGAGCTATATAAGTAAAGTCTTAACTGTTGCATTAAATTAAGAGCTGTCATGTAGACAACATTATACCCTTTTTTTATTACCTCTCTTGATATTGCATTGCAAATATATGTTTTTCCTACTCCAACTGAACCATTTATATATAACGAATCACTTTTTATTGTGAAATTTTCAGCATATTCTTTGAATATATCATAATATATTTCCATTAATTCCCTAGGAGAAATTTCTTCATCTTCTTTCTTTTCACTACGGAATATGCTTATATCAAAGTTTTCAAAATTTTCCTCTTCCACTGCTTGATACATTTTAGCTCTGTTAAGTCGTATTTTGTTCACTATATCCTTTTTACATTTACAGACTTTTCCGTTTACTTCTCCAGTATCCTCACATATATTACAATTGTATTCTAAATTTAAATACTCATCATCATAACCATTTTCTTCAAGTAAAAAGCTTCTTTTCTCTTTTAATAGTCTAATTTCTTGTTCTAGTTGTGAAATTTTTATTTCATTATTTTCATATATTTTATTTAATAAGGAAATATTTAATTGTTTAATTTTATTTGAAATAATATTATATTCTGGAATTTTTCTTCCTATTTCCTCTTTTTTTAGTTTTAATCTTTGTATGTTTTTTTCCTTATTACTCTTTATAATCTTATCTGCCTTAATAAAATCATTCATCTTTTTTCCTTTGTGCTATAAGTTTTCTTATAGATTCTAATTCTGCAGAATTTTCTTTAAAATCAACTTCTACATTTGGTTTGTTCTTAGACTCTGGTTTATAATATTTTCTTTTTTTACTCATATTGGCTTTTTTTATTTTATCATTTTCAACGATTTTATAAAAATCATCAACTGTTCTCATACCGTCTAAGTACCAATTTCTCAATATTCCAAAAACATAGTTAAAGTTCATCTTCCCAGTCTTACTCTTTGAATATTCAAAGGCTTTTACTATTAAATCCGAAGACATCTGCGTCATCTTCTGTAAATCCAATATTTCCATTATATTTGTACTTGTAAGAGGTAATTCCAATATCTCCTCTATTCTATTAAACATTTCTTGATTATTGTTTTTGTTTAAGAAATTTTCTTCAGTTCTTTCATAATCATAGAAGTTTTTTCTACCTAATTGCAATTCTCTTATACTTATAAATCTATAGCTATATTTTCCGGTTTCAACTATTAGCTGCCTTGAAATTATGCCTATCTCCAACCAGTATTCTAAAGCTTTATTAAAATCGTCTAAAGACATTCCTAAATCTTTTGATAATACTTCCTCTTCAAAATCATATTTGTTACCATTTTTTAAAACCTGTCTATAAAGATATAGATAAACCTTTACTGCATCACCATCTGCAATGGGCATCATTAAATCTAGAAATAAATTCTCTATAGGAGTTTCACCTAAATCCAAACTAAATTCATCAATACTAAATATCATATTATAGCTCTTTCTCCTTTAAAATAAACTTTCTTCGATCTAAAGTCATCATATATATTCTTGAATATATGATCCCACGACTTATTACAAAATTGTCCTTATATCCTTCATACTCTTTTAATGTAAAATCAATATCTTGATTTTCAAACATTCCCAAGTATTCAGATATATATTTAAATCCTAGTTTTTTATATAATTTTATAGCTCTTTCATTAAATTCATTTACATCCAAAGTCATTTTTTTCATATTCAAATTATTGAAATAGTATTTTAAAAATATTTTCATAGACCTATAACCTATTCCCTTTGACAACTCTTTAGGGTCTAGTACTATTCCTAAAACTGAAGATTTTTTAAATAGATTAATATCCTTCATTCCAATATAGCCTACAAATTTATTTTCATTATTATAAATTGCAAAATACTTATTTCTAAGTCCTGATTTTTTACTTAAATACCATACTTCTAATTGTTTTTTAGTAAATTTCCCTAAATCATAATCTATGAACAAATCATTATTATGCTTGCCCCAGTCTTCTATTTTTAATGCGTCGGTTAATTCCAATTTTTTAATTCTTAAGTCATAACCTTCCATTAGAAAATTACTCATAAAAACCATCTTCATCATCAATTATTAAGTCTGTGAATTTTGTATATTTCTTATTAAAGTATAGTTGTACAGTACCTGTTGGTCCATTTCTATGTTTTGCTATAATTAAATCTGCAATATTTGGTCTTTCACTTTCTGGATTATAATAATCGTCTCTGTACAGCATCATAACTATATCTGCATCCTGCTCTATTGCTCCTGACTCCCTCATATCTGAAAGCATAGGCCTTTTGTCAGTTCTTGACTCCACAGCTCTAGAAAGCTGTGATAAGGCTACTACGGGACAGTTTAATTCCTTTGCAAGACCCTTTAGTCCTCTTGATATGTTGGAAATCTCCTGTTGCCTATTTTCATTTCTCCCAGAACCATCTGTCATAAGTTGTAAATAGTCAATTAACACTAAATCTAGTCCTTCTTTTGAAGAAAGTCTTCTGCATTTTGATCTTAATTCAGTAAGTGAAATACTTGATGTATCATCTACATAAATTGGAGTATCCTCCATTATTCTTAAAGCATCTCCCAACATTCCAAAATCATCCTCTTCTAAAGTTCCTGAAATAATCTTTTGTAGGTCTATAAGGGATAATGAACTTAAAAATCTTTGTGTTAACTGCATTTTACTCATTTCCAATGAGAATATTGCAACATTTTTTCCATCTAAAGCAGCACTTAATGCCATATTAAGTGCTAATGTTGTCTTACCCATTGCCGGTCTTGCCGCAAGTAGTATTAAATCTGATTTCTGTAGTCCTGATAAATGCTTATTTAAGTCAACGAGTCCAGTTGTTACACCTGTTAAACCACCTTCGTTTAAGCTCATCTGATTTATCTGATCAAGTGTAATTCCTAAAATATTGCTTATCTTCTCTAGATCACCCTTGCTTTTACTCTGACTGATTCCATATATGGAGGATTCTGCATATTCTAATATTTCTGTTGCTGCCATATTAGAATAACATTTTGACATTATTTCATCACTGATTCTAATCATATATCTTAGTACAGATTTTTCTTTTACAATTTTACTATAGGCTTCCACATTTGTAGGACCTGGTACAAATTCTGTAAGCTCCATTAAATATGGCATACCACCTATAAATTCCAATTGACCTTCTTTTTTTAATTCTTCACTTAATGTAACAAAGTCAATTACTTCACCTTTATCCGTTAAATTTACTATACATTTATATATTTCTGCATTCTTATTTGAATAAAAATCATCATATTTTAAAATGCCTGTTGCCGTATCTATTGCATTCTTATCAAGAATCATAGATCCTAAAACAGACATTTCTGCATTAAAATCATTTGGAAATATTTTATTATCTTGGAAATTTTCCATTATTACTCCTTAGTGATTTCAACCTTTATATTTGCGATTACCTCTGGATAAATCCTAACAGGTAATTCCGTTGTTTTTAATGTTTTTATATTTTCTTTTAACTCTATTTTTTTCTTATCAACTTCAAGTC
Source organism: uncultured Gallicola sp. (assembly GCA_964345925.1). Lineage (GTDB taxonomy): Bacteria > Bacillota > Clostridia > Tissierellales > Peptoniphilaceae > Miniphocaeibacter. Next base: position 5,315 of record CAYFSP010000050.1, read on the forward strand.
CAGCTTGTTTCTTTAAAGCTTCGGCAATATCCTTACTTGTAATTGCTCCAAATAGTTTATCCCCTTCTCCTACTTTGGCTTTAATAACGACTTTTGCACCTTCTAACTTTTCTTTTAGTACTAAAGCCGCTTCATAATCCTCTTGTTTTTGCTTTGCTATTTCAGCCTGCTCAATTTTCCAATTATTTATATTTTCCTTTGTTGCCTCTAAAGCTAAATTATTTGGAAGTAAGAAATTTCTTGCATATCCAGTTTTTGCATTTACAAGTTCACCTTTCTTACCTAAACCCTTAACATCATCTATTAATATTACTTTCACTATTATTGTCCTCCTCTAAATATTCGTCTATGACTCTTTCCAATTCCGATAGTGCATTTTCCATAGTACCTTCAACTTGAGCTCCTGCTGAAGTCAAATGACCTCCACCATCTAATTTTTCCAATATAAGTTGAACGGAAATCTCTCCTAAACTTCTACCACTTATATGAATTTTATTACCTGTTTTCGTTAGTACAAAAGAAGCTTCAATTCCATCCATATTTAGCAATTCATCTGCAGATTGTGCAGCTATTAATATGGATTCATCTACTTTGTCCTTTAAAATCCCTATAGCTATTCTCTTCTTATAAATCTTTGAATTATAAATAACTTCACCTTTTAATCTTACAGTATTTATACTATCTTTAAACAATTCCTTTACAGCAATACTATCTGCTCCCTGTCTTTTTAAAATAGAAGCTGCTTCAAAAGTTCTTACACCAGTTTGTAATGTAAAGTTCTTAGTATCAACTGTAATACCTGCCAATAATCCTTCTGCTACCACTTTAGGTATTTCCATCTTATCGCTTAAATAGAATAAAATTTCTGTAACAAGCTCCGACGTCGATGAAGCATGAGGTTCTAAATATGTTAAAACCGCATTATCAATATAATCTCCACCTCGTCTATGATGATCTATTAATATTATATTTTCAGAAAATTCCAGTAACTTAGGCTCTTCAGAATGAATTTTTCTATGATGGTCTAACACTACAACTGTAGAATCCTTTTGACATAGAAACTCTGCTTCATCAGGTTTAATAAATTTATTTTCAATATTCTCATCTGGATGATTTTCTATTACTGACTCATATATCTTTTTAATAGCCGGTGTTACCTTTTCTAAAACAATATAGGAATTTTTTTTCAGTCTAGTAGCCATTTCCAAAATTCCTAAACATGAACCTATGGAATCCATATCAGGATTCTTATGTCCCATTATGAAAACATCTCCTCCTTGTTCCATAAGCTTGCCTAGTCCATTGGCCATAACTCTAGCTTTCACCGTGCTACTCTTAGTTGCAGATTGTTTTTTACCACCAAAGTACTCATAATGGTCATCAATTTTTACAACAGCCTGATCTCCACCACGACCTAATGCTATGTTTATACATGCTTTTGCACTCTTGTAATTATCAGCAGGTGTGGCTTCTTTAGTTCCTACTCCTATACTTAATGTTGCTGATATAGTATTTCCAATATCCAAGTCTCTAACTTCATCTAGTATATTAAATTTTGCTTCCATAGCTTTAACTAGATTTTCGTATGAAACTATTACAGCGTAATTATCCTGTTCATACTTAATCGAATATCCTTCATGGCCTTGTGCAAAATTATTTATGATCTTATCAATTTCTGCAAATACCATAGGCCTATGATTGTCTTCTGTATTTTCATATAATTCGTCATAATTATCTATATTTATCCAAATTACTGCTAAGGAATTATTTAATATATCCTTTGACAGTTTGAATTCTTCAGAATAATCAACACCATATAATAAAATATTTTTTTCCGAGTTTTCATCTCCAAAAATATTTATATAAAATCTATAGAATTTATTTTCATAAAATTGCTCTATATAATTTTTTTCACCATCTATTTCATTAATATCTATTTCTGGAAAAATAGATCGTAAATCCGAATTGATCAACGATTCATCTTCCTGTGATACAATATTTTTAAATTTATTATTATACCATTTTATCTTTCCTTTTTCTGTTAAGATAACAAGAGAAAAAGGCATACTGAAAATAGCTCTCCTCGTTATTTCATCAAATTGCTCATTAAAGTTTTCAATATATAATTCTATTTCTTTTTCCTTTGATATAATAAGCTTTGCCTCAAAGAAAGCTAAGTAAAGAGTTAGTAAAAATGATATAACTCCAAATATTTTATTGTAGTAAAAAATTGTTCCAGATAGAATAATCATAAAAATATATACTATGATAATCTCTTTAAATTTATAGAAATTATTATTTTTCATTTTCCAACCTTCTATATCTCTTTCTAAAGTTTATAAACATATCTATTATTCCTATGAACATATATAATATATATCCCTTAAAACTGGTAATTAATATAAATGGAATTAATACCCTTAGAAATCTATTTAGCTTTCCTGCAAAATAGTAATCTGTAAGGGATACTCCAGCAATTGTAAAAAATACAATCATTAACAATATTATATTCGATAGGACAATGTTATAATAAGATATTTTTAAATAATACATTAAAAACACTGATATGATCGCTATTGTTATTGGAATTATAAACTTTATTCCTATTCTAAAATCTATGAATTTAAATTTTTGTTTAATATTCACACCTTGTGATTTTAATATTTTTAAAGCATAGCTTAATGATATTAGTTCAGACAAAAGTCCTATAATAATAAAGATAGATGGTAAGTTCATCTTCATATTATTTAAGGTAATTTTATAAATCTCTAATAGTTCTTCATTGCTATATCCTGGAAAATTTACCTTTTCTATTAAATCCGGTAGAATTTTATCCATCTCTTTAAAATATACAAAAATATTCTCAACTAAATCCGTATTAAAAAAATACTTATAATTAATATAATAAATAATCGTAATCATCGTTAACGCTATAAAATTTATAAAGATTATACGTTTAAAACTATACTCTTCTTCTATCATCTTGCCCATTAAAAGAACCATAGGTAAAAAAAACAATAGCATTAATATTGCAAAGGACAATCCATTTAACAATGCTAAAGCTATAAATACAAATCCTATTGAAGCTAATCCATATTTAAAACCACTTCTAACATATACAACTATACTAGGAGCTGGTAGTAAAAACATTAATGGTGGAAAAACTCTCGATATTACCAACAGGAACATCGATGTCATCACTGCATTTATAAGTACTACTTTGTTAATATTACTATTATTACTTTCTATTTATAACACCTCCGTAAACACTATTATTATACCATAATATATCATATCAAAAAAATAAGAGCCTATTATTTAGGCTCCCATATCAATACAGCTTCCAATTCAAAGGATTCATTAGATTTTAGCTCATATGGTCTTTCTTTACTGTTATTTTTAAAGCTTGCCCCATTATAAGTTGGTTCAACACATATATAATCATCTAAAAAATCTGTCCAAATAGCAAATGTATTAACATTATTACATCTGTATTGGTATTTGTATTTGCTTGTTTCAAATTTAAGTTCATTTCCTTTTAGAAATACCGTATTTTCCAATTCATTTCTCGTATATTCTTTCCCCTCTATATTTACATAACCATCTTCACTATATAGATAGGGATGAAAACCTGGAGCTATGGATAAAGATGTATTTCCTCTGTTTACTAAGGACAATTTCATAAATATTGCATTATCCCTTAATTCATATACTAAATCTGTAAACAGATTGCTATATTCGTCTATTCCTCTTAGGAATAAATGAGTTGTTGTTTCATTTTTATTAACTGGTTCCCAATTTAATAATCTACCAAAGCCATGAGCTTTTAGTTTAAATGAATCATCAACTCCAAAATTAGGTAGGCAGCTATGATTTCCGCCTCTTGCCTTTTTACTTCCATCCTCTAAAGTAATCTCAGTCAATGGAAATATTATATTCTGTCCTTTATCAGTTAATGATTCAATATATGCACCATTATTTGATATATACATCTTCATATCTTTATAATTATTATATAAATTCATAATCACCTTATTCTATTTATTATACTGCTCTTCTATTTTTTTAAATCCAGAATTATTTAATTCATTAGTAATCCAAGTTCTTAAATCCAATGTTGTAACTAAATTTCTGCCAGATTCTTCAATTTTTCTTTCCAAAGTTCTTATTATGATATTAATATCAGCTGAGGTCATCTTTTCACCAGCATAATCTGAAGCACTTGCTAGGGAATTAAATATTTTCTCCTTATCGTATTCTTCTAAGGTACCCATATTCTTAAGAACAAAAATACCATCTCTATCCTTACATCTTTCATACATGATATCAATTCTTATATCGGATAGTAATTTAGCAGTTTCCAAATCATTAAGTTTGTTTTTTGATATATATTCTCTAATATTTTCTAAGATTTTTTCCCTATTCATATAAATTCCTCCTTTTGTTTATAATCTCTATATACTCATTATTGTAAAAAAAGTAGACATGAAATAAAACATGTCTACTTTAAATTTATTCTACTTTAAACTATTACCAGATATTACTTGATTATCTTAGTAACAACTCCAGCTCCTACTGTTCTTCCACCTTCTCT
>CAYFSP010000051.1:0-9499 GCA_964345925.1 uncultured Gallicola sp.
TCTCTATTTGTTTTATTTCCGTTTCATTTGGTTTAATGCAGTATGGTCTTATATTGCTGTTTAAAACTATATTTTTTAAACTTTCTCCTGATGTATCAAGAATTACCTTAATATCCTTATTATCTACAATATTTAGCAACTTTTTATAATAGTCGTTTGGTACACCTGGTGGCATTGAACCAGAAATAGTCACTACAGAGGCTTCTTTGATTAAATCTTCAAATTTCTTTAAAAATCCTCTTTGTTCTTCTTCTGAAATATCATCTCCTGATTCAAGTATTTCAGTTTGATTCCCATTATTTAATATTGCTATACAGTTTCTCGTATTTCCATCAATATTGTAAAAATCATTCTTTACATTTAATTTATCCAGTTCCGACTTTAAAAACTCACCTGTATATCCACCGTTAAATCCTGTTGCCATAACATCTGTATCCAATTGTTTAAGAACTCTTGCTACATTTAGCCCTTTTCCACCAGCCGTCTTTGTAACCTCATTTGTTCTGTTTACATCATCTATTTTAAACTCCTTCAGCCTATATGAAATATCGACTGAAGGATTTAAAGTAACTGTAACTATCATTTTATAGCTTTCAACTCCCCGTTTACATAAGTAGCTATTATATCCATATTATCGTCTAATATATTAATATCTCCATCTCTTCCAATATCTATTATTCCAGCTTTATCGTCTATTCCAACTGACCTTGCAGGTACTTGACTTGCCATTTGTATAGCTTCAAAAGGAGTTGCTATACCCCAATTTACAACATTTTTAACTGCGTCGTGAAGTTTTAACACTGAACCGGCCAATGATCCATTTTCAAGTCTTGCAGTTCCATCTTTAACCTCTACATCAAAATCCCCAAGCTTGTATTGTCCTTCAGGCATTCCACCAGCCATCATACAATCCGTAATAAGAACTACTTCTTCTTTTCCTCTTGCTTTCATTACAACATTTGCTGCTGCAGGATGAACATGATGACCATCACATATAAGTTCTGCAAAAACGTCCTTTAATGATAAGGCAGCACCAACCATTCCAGGACTTCTATGGTGTAATGGACTCATTCCATTATATACATGAACAAATATACTAGCTCCTGCCATAACTGCATTATAAGCTTCCTCATATGTTGCATCACTATGTCCTAAGGCAACATACACTCCAAGCTCTCTCGCCTTTTTTGTAAATTCTTCAACACCTTCCATCTCTGGTGCAATGGCAATTTTTCTTACCATACCATTTGAAAGATCAAACCAATGTTTTAATTTATCATAATCCGGTGGTGACATATATTCTGGATTTTGAGCTCCTTTATATTTTTCAGTAAAAAATGGTCCTTCTAAAAATATCCCTCCTACTTTTGCTCCCTCACATTCGTCAGAATATTTTCCTACAATTTCACACGACTTATCCAAATCTTCTGTTGTAGCAGTTAATGTTGTTGCTAAAAAAGTTGTAACGCCATTATTTACTATTCCTTTGGATATTTCTAATAAGGATTTTTTTTCACCATCCATTATGTCATATCCACCATAACCATGTATATGTGTATCAACATATCCAGGAACTGCTTTAAATTCAGAGTAGTCCATAAATCTTTTTCCAACTGGAACTTTATCAATGAACCCTTTTATTTTTCCATTTTCAATTTCGATAATCTTGTTTTCAATTATTTTATCTTTTAAATATATTTCTTTTACTTTTAAATATAAATTTTCCATTTTTTCTCCTATTTATAAGGATGAATTATAACCCCTTTTACCACCCTGTTTACTGTACCAGTTGCCGATGGAGTATCTGGTCTATTTTTAACTTTTAAACTAGCCATTACAGAAATTGTCTGCGCCACTAAAACATATGGGAAAACTAAATATATATCATCTATCTTTTCATCTGTATTCAGAGAAAACTCATTAAAGTTTTCATTTAGTCCATTTTGAGTTATAGCTACAGTATCTACTGCAATTTCATTTGATTGAATTTCATTTAAAATATCTACATCATATTTTCTAGTATAATCATTTGATGATATGAAATCAAAAACCAATGTTTTTTCATCTACAAATGATTTAGGTCCATGTCTAAAACCCATTGATGAATCGAAACAAGTTACAATTTTTCCTGCTGTTAATTCCAATATTTTAAGTTGTGCTTCTCTTGTTAGTGGTGCAAAAACACCTGAACCCAAGTATACGATTCTATTAAAATCCAAATCTACATATTTTTGTATTTCTTCATCTCTCTTGATAATATTACTACCCAATCTAGCAATCAATCCTACATTTTTCGTCTTGTATTCATCATCTTTTGAATTGTCGAATATAAGTGTTGTAGATAATAGCATACATGTAAATGAACCCGTCATTGCAAAACCCTTATCATTGGATTTTTCTGGCATTAATAAAACTAAAGCATTACTTTCGTTTTTTAAGTCTTGAGATAATTTTCCTTGTTCAGCACAAGTTATTGCCAAATGATATATATCATCAACTAATTGGTTCGCTAATTCAACTGCTTGAATACTCTCTGGACTATTACCACTTCTTGCAAAAGAAACAAGCAATGTTGCAGTATTTTTATCCAAGTATAAATAAGGGTTTGAAACAATATCAGTTGTAGCTATTGCTTCAAATACTAAATTTCTATTTTTTATATTATATAGATGAGTACTAGCAACGTCTCCAACATAAGCAGATGTACCTGCACCTGTGAAAATTACTCTAACTTTATCTTTTCCCCTTGATAGATTTTCTATAAATTTTTCTATTCTATCTTTATTTCCTTTATAGATTTCCAATGTTTCTAACCATAATTCTGGCTGTTATGAAACTTCTCCAACTGTAATATTTGCACCTAGACCCTCTAATACATTTTTTCTAATTCAAACATGATTTCCTCCTCATAATTTTAACTGGTACCTATGATTTTATTATACCCTATTTTCTAATATATACCAGATAAATATTGAAATATAGCCATTTGTTTAATACCTATATTTTGAAAACAGTTGATGATGTTGAATTGTCAATGCAAATATTTAGATACCAGTTTGTCTGAAAATAAAAATTAGACTCATAAAAAGTCTAATTTTCTTTTAATCTATTCGCCATTTCATTTTTCGAGAATATACATCCACAGTAATCTTGTCTGTATAGATTCCATTTTCTTGATAACTCTATTGACCTTTGATATCCACCTTTTTTCTTAAAATCTGAAGGTAGATGCTTAACACCAAATTCTTTCTCCAATTTTTCTCCAATTTCATTTACTTTAGCTGCATTTTTATAAGGGCTAATTGTCAATGTTGTAGTAAAGTAATCGAATCCAATTTTCTTGGAAAGAATTGCTGCTTGCCTCATTCTAAATTCATAGCAACTAAAGCATCTATCTGATCCTTCTCCAAGATTTTCAAATCCTTTAATAGCATTGTAATAAAGCTTAGAGTCATATTCCCCTTCTACTAGATCTATTTCATACTTACCTTTGATTTTTTTTATTACATCCTTTTGCTCTTTTAACCTAATAAAGTATTCCTCTTCTGGATATATATTGGGATTGTAATAGAATATGGTAATTTTAAAAAATTCGCTTAAATATTCTAATATATAGCTAGAACAAGGTCCACAACAACTATGAAGCAGTAAAGTAGGAGCTTTTTCAACATCTATTTTATCTATAATATTATTTAATTTTAATTGATAATTGATTTTTTCCATGATTTTCCCTTTCAATTATTTATTTTAACATATTTGGGTATATTAGAGTATATATATAGAAGGGAGAGATTTAATGTCAATACATGAACACGAAATAATCGACGGTTTTGATCTATCGGTTAAAAACCGTCTAGGCTTAATAATTGAGGATTCTTTAGAATGGAATAGAGAAAATGAGGAAATGCATTTAGACCATATGAAGAATAAGATTGATTACTATATTGAATATATTAAAAATGAAAGTTACAAAACCATCTATCCTAATGATGAATTTACTAATTTTTTAATTATATTTAAGTCAGATAATAAATTACCTTTAAAAGCTTTAATTCTTACAAAGAAATTAGGAGACAATGTGGCTGATGACAATATTGAAATACAAGTTCGAATGGCTACTTCAGGATCTTGCTGAGGCTAAAATTTACTAAATAGTTTATTTAGTTTAATTTTAGTGAAATAATTTTCTTAAGGAGGTATTTATGGCTATAAATGAATATTACCAAGTTGATGGACTTGGAATAAATAATAAAAATGAATCCGATTTAATTTTATTAATAAATGACAATCTTGGTTGGAATCCATCTGAAGAAAAACAACATTTAGAACATCTGCAAAATAAAATCAATGCATATGTGGATTATATACATGGTAAGCAGTATAATCATCAATATCCTAATATGAACTTTGATGAATTCACCATTGATATTCATATGAATTCACATCCTACAGATTTAGGAATTAAATTCTTGGATATTGTTAATAAGGATTTGAAAAAATACAATATTAAAGTGATTGTAGCAATTGAAGAAATAGATCCAGATATAAACGATTGTGGTTGAGGTGTTTAAATATTAAATAGTTTATTTAATTAAAAAAGGTAAAGATTTAATCTTTACCTTAATTTTTATTCTTTTTCACTTTCTATTTCTCCTACTATATCTTCATTGAATTCTAATTTTTCAACAAATTCCAATTTTCTATAGTAATCGAGTTCAACGAAATCAGTTGGTTTAACCCTTGTTACCTTCTTGTTAAAATAGTTTAAATCAGCTAATTGTAACATTTTATACACAAATTGTGAACAAAACATTATATTCGGCTTTGCAGTGTATTGAAATAAAAGGCCTGAAATATTATAAGCACTTCCAACTTTTGTAATTTCTTTTATTTCATCTATAATAATCTGTTTTTCTTCTTCTGTAGCTTCTAGTCTATAAACCATTATAGATGCACCATCATTTTTAATAAGCTCCTCTAATATCTCTTCATTTAACCCAGGAGAATAAATATTTCCTCCTCCATTGTAGCTTACAATAGTGGATAAGTTTTCATCAAAGGAGATGGATATATGGTTATACATTTTATTTGTAAAAGCTCCTATAATTTCACTAGCAGGACTTTTTGTCTTTGAAATCACCAAGTAAATATATCCATTGTTCAAAGTCGAGTTGGCTTTTTCAAAGTATTCATCTGATAGTGAACCGTTATTTACATAGGAAAACACACTATGCCTTGGAAGATCCTTTATAATATATTTTAATTGTTTTCTGTTTATCTTGGATTTAGCCCTTGATAATGTTTCAATTTTACTCGTAATCATCTCTTTTTCTTTTATCAACTGTGTATACGTAAAATTGTAGCATCTGTTAAAAATTGGATATACATAAAAATCCAATCCTGTTCTATATATTATTTGACGTATGAAAAATGGTATTAATATTAAAACTACACCAATAAATCTATAAATCCATATCATTTTTTCATCTATTAAAGAATAGTCTATAATTAATGTATTAATAAGTATTTGGCCAATTAATATTAGATTATATATTATAGAATATAAAATTTTTTCTTTTCTTGTTATTGGAAGTAGGGAATTATTTATTAGGAAAAATATTAAACATATTAAACATGCAATATTAAAAGCAAAAATATTTCCTCCCCAAAATAAAACCGAAAATGTTACTCCAATCATTAAAATAACCTTTATGTAGAATCCTAAGTTTTTCATATACTTCTCCCATACACTAGTTAATACAGTATATCATAAAAGCATATTTTTTATTATATTTTTTCTAGATATAAAAAACTCTTTTCCATTTCTAGAAAAGAGTTTTACTCTACAATTTAATAGCTTCTGCTTGGTAAGAACTTCTTACAAATGGTCCTGATGCAACTTTTGCAAATCCCATTTCATATGCTATATCTTCATATTTTTTAAACTGCTCTGGTGTTATATATTCCTTTAGTTCTGCATGGTCTAAAGATGGTTGTAAATACTGACCTATTGTTAACATATTTACATCTATTTCTCTTAATCTTTTAAAGGTGTTAACCATTTGCTCTTCTGTTTCTCCAAGGCCTACCATTATTCCCGTTTTAGTTACAAGCCCTCTTTCTTTGGCATATTTTAAAACTTCTAAGCTTCTTTCAAATTTGGAACCTGGCATAATATCCTTATATAGCTCTGGAACAACTTCAATATTGTGGTTTAACACATCTGGCTTTTCATCATATATTATATCCATTAAATCTTTTTTACCTTTTAAATCAGGTATTAAAACCTCTACTGTTACATTTGGAGTCAACGCTCTTATTTCTCTTATTACATCTCTAAACTGTGTTGCTCCACCGTCCTCTAAATCATCTCTATCTACAGATGTTATTACTGCATGTTTTAAATTAAGTCTTTTTACAGCTTCTGCTAAGTTTTTTGGTTCCTCTTTATTTACTGGACTTGGTTTTCCGTGGGTTACATCACAAAATCTACAATTTCTTGTACATATATTTCCAAGTATCATAAATGTTGCCGTTCTTCTTTCGTAACATTCCATTTTATTTGGACAATTTGCGTGAGTACAAACCGTATTTAAATTTAAATCATCTAGTAGATGTTTAACTTCTGTAGCTTTATTACTTCCCTGTATTTTTAATTTCATCCATTCTGGTTTTCTTTTTATTTTCATTTAATCCCTATCTTTCTTTAAACAAATTCTTTATAAAAACTTCTTTAGTCATTCCATTTATATAAAAATCTATATCTACATCTTCTAAAATATTTTCAAAATCCTTCTCTTTGAAATTAAGTCCTATGAATTTATTCGTAAACTTATCCACTTCATCATTCCCAAAGAAATCCCCATTTATTACAAACTTGGTAACTTTTCCTCTATCAAGAGAAATACCGTATTCAACTATTCCAAAATCATGTTTTTCTTCTATTTGAACTTCAAATTTTGGAGTTTTACCATAATTCCAGTCATCATTACCAAACTTTTCTTTTACTATTTCTTCTATTTTCTTTATTTCTTCTTCATTTGGCTCTGTTATATGATCAATGTTGAAAACTTCCATTACCGTATTATTTAAATGATCCATAAACTCTAAAGGAGATAAATCTATTTCGTCTTTTAATCTTCCCACTCTAGATATGACAGACTTAACATTTTTTCCAACAAATTTTAATGGATTTGGCTTTAATGCATTTTTTAAATGTTCTAAATTTCCACCAAATAAAATTGTTCCATGGTGTAATACTTTTCCATTTCTATGGTACTGTGCATTTCCAGAAAATTTCTTACCATCTATTACAAGGTCATTTCTTCCTGTAAATTCGCCTTTTAATCCTAGTTTCTCAAGGGCTATTAATACTGGTTTTGTAAAATACTCAAAGGAATTACCCTCTCTTTCCTTTGTTATAAAGCTATACTGTATTACTTCCATATCCTGAAAAACAGCTCCACCACCAGATAATCTTCTCACTATATCTATATTGTTATCTTCACAGTATTTTATATTTACTTCCTTGTAAATATTTTGATTTTTACCTATTACTACACATGGATTATTTCTCCATACCATAAATATATCATCATTATAATTATTGAAAACATAGTTTTCTACTGCAAGATTATAAGCAATCCTATTATATGGACTCTTTACAACTATCATATAATTACTCCTCTATTAAAATATTTATTTTTTCTATACTCTCTCTGTTAAATATATCGTTAATAAATGTTTCCGTATTCATTCCCAATATATAATCTGATATTGAATTTGTAAATAAAGCCTCTCTAAAGCTACTTTCAGTAAATCTAGTACCTTTTAATCGCTCTGAAAACTTCTTTATATCATTATGACCAAAGAAGTCGCCATTTATAAATATATCCTTTACTACACCTTCAGATATACATATTCCGTACTCTACTATTCCAAATTTATGCTTTACTGAATGTTTAACATTACATCTTGGACTCTTATCATAATTCCAACTATCGTTAGCAAATCTATTTTCTTTAATCTTGTCTATGCCTTCTTCCATTTTGGAATCTATTTTTGTAATATGATCTATTTCAAAATCCTCTAATACAGTATTAGTAATATGCTCCATAAATTCCGTTATGGATAAGTCCATTTCATATTTTAACATTCCTACTCTTGCAGAAACTGAATTAACGTTTTTTCCTATGAATTTTAAAGGATTTGGACTTAAAGCATTTTTCATATTCTCCATATTTCCACCATATAGTATAGATCCATGATGAAGTACTTTTCCATTGTTATGATATTGTGCATTTCCAGAAAATTTCTTACCATCTATAATAAGATCATTTCTGCCTGTAAATTCGCCTTTTAAACCTAATTTTGCAAGGGCATCGATTATTGGCTTTGTAAAATATGCAAAGGAGTTACCTTCTCTCTCCTTAGTTATAAAGGTATACTGTATAATTTCTAAATCACAATATATCGTTCCTCCACCTGATAGTCTCCTTACTATATCAATATTATTATTCAAACAAAAATCTATATTTACTTCTTTATAAATATTTTGATTTCTTCCCAGTAAAATACTAGGTTTATTTCTCCAAATAATGAATACATCATCATTTGTATTATTAAAAAGATATTCTTCTAAAGCATGATTATATGCTGGATCTAAATTATTATTCTCTATTACTATCATATTAACCGCCTAATTAAAAGATTTGGAAACTTTTTCCCAATATAAAAATTATATCATACTACATAAGTTACAAAAAGAAAAGAGAAATTAATAACAATTAATTTCTCTTAAGACTATTTATAATATTTTCCTGTAATTTCATTAATTTTGAGTTCAATAACAGCTGTTCCCTTTAACATATTAGTAGGTATGTCCTTATGTGTTAAATGAGGTGTATATTTTTTTATAACTTCATCAAGTGCTATTTTCTTAACTTCTAAATCACTCACTATTGATGCGTTTCCCATAATTACAACTGACTCATATTCCGTATTCGTATCACATGGATCTTCCTCTTCATCTAGTAATAGGCTTATCATATTATATACACAAAGACTAACTCTACTATCATTGTTTATATTGTCTATTTTCTTTCCCTTTGGTAAACCATGTATATATATTTTTTCATCTATGTAGACAAAATGTACGGGAATAACATATGGCGAACCATCCTTATTCAACATTCCTAGAGAGCCTGTTTCCGTTTTATTTAACAAATCATAAATTTGTTCTTTCCCCAAAATATGGTTTTTCATTCTATTTTGCATAATATCCTCCTAACCAAATACAAGCTATAGTCACTACAACAATAAGGTAAAAAATAGCAATCACTTTAGATTACCTTAATCAAAACCATCTTTCATATTACTACATATAGCAATATACTCCAAACTGTAGCTTATTCCTCTACTCATATATAGATAATCCTTTATTTTCATAAATCTGTTCCTATAAAAGATTATTTTTATCACTATTACAATATATCATAGT
>CAYFSP010000052.1:0-9394 GCA_964345925.1 uncultured Gallicola sp.
ACGATTTGATCGTACGGGGAACTTTTTTGTTAAAATAATATATATATTTTATTTTATTTTTTATATAAAATGTATATTATACAAAGAAATAGAAAATTCTTGAAAATAATACTTATTATAATTTAATATATCAGAAGGTTTTATAAGCAAAAATAATTAATTTTATTATTAATGAAAGATATAAATATTGAGTAGGTATTGAAAATTAAAGTAAAAGACAAATTGATTTATACAATCAGCTTGTCTTTTATATATTATAATTTATTAAATTTATTTTAAGTTATTATATTTACTACAATTTCTTTTCATAATATGATTGAGTAATTAATGAAATTATAAATACTGTCAATGAAATTGTTATTAATGTAGCAGTAATTATAATAAATATATTATTTTTTGTAAATCCATATATTATTATTGAAATCATAATAATTACAAACAAAATTATATTAATTATTTATATAGTTAATTGTGCACTTTTTGCTACTATATATAAATCGCGTTCATCTATTTCTTTTAGAAGTTCTTTTCTTTTTTCTTCTTCCTTCTTTGAAAAAGTTATCATAATCTCTATTATTCCCAATGATAATAGTAAAATAATTCCAAAGAATAACCTTGAATTAAAACCGTTTTTTATTAACATTATGCTTCCTAAAATTGATATAATTATTGAAATTGTTGCACCAATAAAATGTCTTATTTTATTAAATTTCATTTTCTAAATCCTCCAATTCTTTATTTTCCTTTAGACAATATAAATCTTCAACAGTAGTATTAAATACTAAGGCAATCTTATATGCTAACATTAAAGACGGATTATACTGTTCCTTTTCTATTGAAATTATTGTTCTAGATGACACATTTACAAGGTCAGCTAATTCTTGTTGAGTCATTTTTCTACTTTTTCTAAATTCTCTTACTTTGGTTTTCATTTTACCTCCTATATTTTATTGAATTAAATATGAAGTAAGCTTCATGTGAAGTTAACTTCATATCACATTATTTATATAAGGATGTCAATATATTTTTATATTGGTTTTTTACATATTTATATATTATAATATTAAGGTATGAGAAAAAAACATGAGGTATATATGAAGAAAAAAACATGAGGTATATATGAAGAAAAAAACTTTATTTAATTTTAATATGTCAGATAAATATATTTTTGTTTATTTATTTGGACTGTACTTAGTAGCTATTTCATTTATTTTGGATAATCCAAAGGAAATATACTATGGAATTATAGATATTATATTATCTTCAGATAATTTAATAACTGACTATATTAAAGTAAGTGGTTTAGGGGCTACGTTTTTCAATAGTGGTATTTTAACTATACTCTCTACTTACTTAGTACAAAAAACAGGAGCTAAATTAAATGGACCTTTAATTGCAGCTATTTTTACTGTTTCTGGATTTTCATTTTTTGGTAAGAATTTGTTTAATTCAATACCTATAACATTTGGTGTATTTTTATATTCCAAATTTGAAAAATCTGAATTTCTAAATTATTTATTACCAGCTTTATTTGGATCTGCACTAGCTCCTTTAGTGGGAGAAATCGCTTTTGGATTTAATTTGCCAATTATTCAAGGAATAATCTATGCTTATATAGCAGGTATATTGGTAGGTCTTGTTCTACCTCCTTTATCTCAAGCATTTTTAAGATTTCACCAAGGATTTAACCTATATAATGTTGGGTTTACTGCGGGAATTGTAGGAATGTTTGCTACAGCTGTACTTAAAATGTTCGACATGGAATTAGTTACTGTAAATATTATTTCTTCTGGAAATAATAAAATTTTATCATTTATATTTTATTTGTCATTTGTCGTAATGATAATTGTAGGGTATATACTAAATGGTAAGTCCCTAAAGGGTTATAGTGAATTAATGGATAATACAGGACAATTAATGGCAGATTTTACAAGTTTATATAGATTTCCTATAACTTTATTAAATATGGGTGTTATGGGTATTATAGGAACTACGTATATTCTTATTATAGGTGGAGATTTAACAGGACCTACAATTGGAGGTATATTGACCATTTGTGGTTTTGCAGCTTTTGGTAAACATCCTAAAAATACAATACCTATATTACTTGGAGTACATATTGCATCATACTTCAATATATATGATAATTTAGCTGCAAGTACTTTGTTAGCTGCTTTATTTGGTACTACACTAGCTCCTATTGCAGGGAGATATGGAGTAATTGCAGGTATGTTTGCAGGTTTCTGCCATGCTGCTCTAGTAGCAAATATAGGATATTTACATGGTGGAATGAATTTATATAATAATGGATTTTCAGGTGGATTTGTAGCAGCTACTTTAGTACCGATATTTAATTCAATAGAAGCGGCTTTTGAAAGGAGAAGAAATGAAAAACTCTGATATTGTCATATCTAAAAGAATTACCAATTCAATTTTAAACTATTTAATGGAAAATGGAGTTGAAGATGTTACGATTAGGCTTAAGGTAAGTGATGAAAAAATTGTTATTGTAGCAGAAGGTATTGTGGATACAAAACCTGAAGGTATAGATAGATTGAATCAATTAATAAATCATAAGAGATCCTCTAGTCTTGAAGAGTATTATAGTACACTTTTAGGCTATAGTGATAATGTTAATGATATTGACTTATTAGGATCTATGTTAGATGAGGGTTCAATTTCATATGATGGTAAATTACTTAGTTTCTATGCAATGAGGGTTGGATAATAATTGTTGATTTTTCGTAG
The DNA here is from genome assembly GCA_964345925.1 of uncultured Gallicola sp. Lineage (GTDB taxonomy): Bacteria > Bacillota > Clostridia > Tissierellales > Peptoniphilaceae > Miniphocaeibacter. The sequence continues at coordinate 2,749 of CAYFSP010000052.1, forward strand.
AATTTAAGTTGCTTTTCTTATGTTATAATCTATTTATATTAGATAGGAGGAAAGAATGAATTTTAAATTTAAAAAATTATTTACGGGGATAATGACGTTTTCCTTACTAGTTGGAAGTACAGTTCCATCCCTAGCAAATGAAATAGATACAGAAGTTATCAATGAAAGATGGGGTAAGCCTACTTATGTATATGGTGGTACTTTAAATAAGGGTCAGATTTCTGAAACGTTAAAACTATTAGGTGTTAAGAATGAAGATAATATAAACTCTATAAAAGTAACATATGATGATTTGATAAAGTATATTGGTGGAGATAAAAATAATCCTGGTAATATGATATCCTCTGTACTAGTTACGAAGGAAAATGAAGGCAAGGGTGTTAATGTAATAATTAAAACACCAAAAAACATTACTCAAATTACAGAGGAACAATATGCTAATGCAAGTATTACAGCAGGTGTAGAGGACGCTACTATTTTAGTTGGAGCAGTAAGACCAGTTACTGGGGAATCTGCTTTAACAGGAGTCTATAAAGCATTTGAAGCAAATGGTGAAAAACTTGATATGGATCGTATGGAAGTTGCACAGGATGAACTTGATACTGTAAATGAAATTACACAGGCTAATAAAGATAGTAAAGGATTTTCAGCTTCAGATCTTAACGATGCTGTTACAGATATTAAAACAGATCTTGCAAAAATAAGTGAAAAGCAGGATAAAACTCCAACTTTAGAAGAAATTAGACAAGTTGTAGAGGAATCATTAGCGAAATATGATTTAGACAATATAGTTTCAAAAGATCAAATAGATAAATTAATAAAGTACTTTGAAAAATATGTTGATACAGATGCTTTAACATCTGAAAAAGTTTTAAATCAATTGAGTAAATGGGGAAATAAAATAGTAGATGGTGCTAAGGATCTATATACTGAAGCGGAGCAAAGTGGAATTCTTGACAAGATAGCTGGTTTCTTTAGAGATGTATACAATAAAATAATTGGATTATTTGAATAAATAGTAAGTAGAGGTAAAAGTTATATAATTTTTGCTTCTACTTTTTACTTTAAAAAATTATTTAGTTTTATCTATATTTTTAGCTAAATTGGATATATATTAAATAGATTAAAACAAAAAATAAGAAATAGCTATTTTTAGCTATTTCTTATTTTTCATATGTAACTTTTGTAATTGACTTAACTGGTGTATAATATATAAGCGAACAATTGTTCAATGAGGTGAATTATGAAATTTAAATTACAATCAGAATATAAGCCGACGGGAGATCAACCAGAGGCTATTGATAAATTAGTTAAGGGTATAAATAGCGGACTAAAAGCTCAAACTTTAAAAGGAGTAACTGGATCCGGCAAGACTTTTACTATGGCAAATATTATTGAAAGAGTACAAAAACCTACTCTTGTCATTGCTCATAATAAAACATTGGCATATCAACTTGCAAGCGAATTTAGGGAGTTTTTCCCAGATAATGCAGTTGAATTCTTTGTATCATATTATGATTACTACCAACCGGAGGCATATGTACCTCAAAGCGACACTTTTATTGAGAAAGATAGTTCCATTAATGATGAAATAGATAAGTTGCGTCACTCTGCAACTATGGCATTATTTGAAAGAAAAGATGTTATTATAGTTGCTTCAGTTTCTTGTATATACGGACTAGGTGACCCAATAGACTATGAAAACTTAGTAGTGTCTTTAAGACCAGGTATGATAAAAGACAGAGATGAAGTTATGAAGAAATTAATAGATATTCAATTTGTTAGAAATGATATTAATTTTACGAGGGGTACATTTAGAGTTAGAGGGGATAGCTTAGATATTTTTCCAGCTTCACAAGATGAAAATAGTGTTAGAGTAGAATTCTTTGGAGATGAAATTGAAAGAATAACGGAAATAAATTCACTAACAGGAGAAATATTAGGTACTAGAAATCATATTGCAATATATCCTGCTTCTCACTTTGCTACATCAGAAGATAAGGTAAAAAAAGCTATAGTTACAATAGAAGAAGAATTAGAAGAAAGGATTGAATATTTTAAAAACAACAATAAGCTATTGGAAGCTCAAAGAATTGAACAAAGAACGAATTACGATTTGGAAATGTTGACAGAAATGGGGTTTTGTACGGGAATAGAAAATTATTCAAGACATTTAAGCAACAGAGAAGCAGGCTCAAGACCTTATACTCTGATTGATTATTTTCCAGATGATTTTTTGATTATTGTTGATGAATCCCATGTTACATTACCTCAAATAAGGGGAATGTATGAAGGGGACAAGTCTAGAAAGACTAATTTAGTTGATTATGGTTTTAGACTTCCATCAGCTTTGGACAATAGACCTTTACAGTTTAAAGAATTCGAGTCCATGATAAACCAAATACTATTTGTATCTGCAACTCCCGGACCTTATGAGAAAGAGCATGAAGAGGATGAAGTAGAACAGATTATAAGACCAACTGGACTACTGGATCCAATAATTGAAGTAAGACCAACAGAAGGACAAATTGATGACTTGGTTACAGAAATTTATAAAAATATTGAAAAAAATGAAAGAGTTTTAGTTACAACATTGACTAAAAAAATGTCAGAGGATTTAACTAAATATTTTGAAGAGTTGGATATTAAAGTTACGTACTTACATTCAGATATAGATACATTGGAAAGAATGGAAATAATTCGTGATCTCCGTCTAGGTAAGTATGATGTATTAGTAGGTATAAACCTTCTAAGGGAGGGACTAGACTTACCAGAGGTTTCGTTGATTGCCATATTAGATGCCGATAAGGAAGGCTTCTTAAGATCAGAGACTTCACTTATACAGACAATAGGTAGAGCAGCTAGAAATGTTGAAGGAAGAGTTATTATGTATGGCGATAATATAACAAAATCTATGAATGTTGCCATAACTGAAACCAATAGAAGAAGAGAAATACAAAATCAATATAATATAGAACATAATATAACACCAAAATCCATAAATAAGGGTATTAGAGATGTTATTGCAGTTACACAGGTGGCAGAGGATAATTTAGGATATGAATTTGAATCCGATACAGTTACTAGAGAAGATATAAATAAATTGATTATAAGTATGGAAGATGAAATGTACAAGGCTGCAGAGGCTTTGGAATTTGAAAGAGCGGCTAATTTAAGAGATGAAATTAGAAAATTGAAAAAAGAATTTTAGGTGATGAATTGAGTTTAGATGAAATTATAATAAAAGGTGCTAAAGAGAATAATTTAAAAGATGTGGACTTGGTGTTACCAAGGGATAAGATGATAGTATTCACAGGTCTTAGCGGCTCGGGAAAATCCTCTTTAGCCTTTGATACAATTTATGCAGAAGGACAAAGGAGATATGTAGAATCCTTGTCAAGTTATGCAAGACAGTTTTTAGGACAAATGGAAAAACCAAATGTAGAATATATAGAGGGACTTTCTCCATCTATATCCATAGATCAAAAGACGACAAGTAAAAACCCGCGTTCTACAGTTGGAACAGTTACTGAAATATATGATTATTTAAGACTTTTATATGCAAGAATAGGTATACCTTTCTGTCCAGTTTGTGGTAAAAAAATTACGAGTCAAACAATAGATCAAATGGTTGATAAGGTTAAAGAATTACCTGATAGAACCAGAATACAAGTCCTTGCACCTATTGTAAAGGGAAAAAAGGGTGAACATACTAGGCTTCTTGAAAATATGAAAAAAGAAGGCTATATAAGAGCTATAATAGATGATGAATTATATGAATTAAGTGAAGAAATAAAACTAGAGAAGAATAAAAAACATAATATAGATATTGTTATAGATAGAATTATTGTTAAAGAGGGCATAGAGGCAAGACTTGCAGATTCAATAGAAACTGGATTAAAAATATCGGATGGAATTATTAAAATTCAAGTTATCGACGGAGATACCATGGTTTTAAGTTCTAAAAAAACATGTCCAGATGGACATATATCCTATGATGAAATTGAACCAAGATCATTTTCCTTTAACAATCCTTTTGGTATGTGTCCAGAATGTAATGGATTAGGATTTCATCAAGAGATGGATAAAGATTTAGTAATTCCAAACTATAATCTTTCATTTTTAGAAGGAGCAATAGAACCTTTTGCAACATCTAAAGCTGGAACTTACTATTATGAAATATTAAAAGCAATTTTAGATAAACATAAATTTCCTCTTGATAAGCCATTAAAAGAGGCTCCTAAAAAATTAATAGATGAATTGCTATATGGAACAGGAGACAAGGACTTAGAATTTTCCTTTGATAGCCATTATGGTGGTTGGAAGAAATACAAAGGACCTTTTGAAGGTGTACTAGGAAATTTACAAAGAAGATACAATCAAACATCTGATGCTATGAAGGATAGAATTAGAGAGTATATGACGGAGATTGAATGTCCAAAATGCCATGGTAAAAGACTTAAAGATGAATATCTTTCCATAAGGATAAATGAAGAAAATATTATAGACATTACGGATATGGCAGTAAAGGATTCACTAAGATGGTTTAAGGAGATAAAACTTAACAACCAGGAGAAGTTTATTGCATCAGAAGTTGTAAAGGAAATAATAGGTAGATTACAATTTTTACAAGATGTTGGATTGGAATATTTAACTCTTTCAAGAGCTTCAGGAACATTATCTGGAGGAGAGTCTCAAAGAATAAGGCTTGCAACTCAAATAGGATCAGCATTAGTTGGAGTTGTCTATGTACTGGATGAGCCTAGCATAGGACTACACCAAAGGGATAATGATAAATTATTAGAATCATTAAGAGGGTTGACGGACATAGGAAATACTTTAATCGTCGTGGAACATGATGAAGATACAATGAAGATGGCAGATTATATAGTTGATATAGGACCAGGTGCAGGAGTTCATGGTGGAGAAATAGTAGCAGAGGGAACTTTAGAAGATATTGAAAATAATGAAAAATCCATAACAGGACAGTATTTATCTGGAAGAAAAAAAATTGAGGTTCCAAAGAAGAGAAGAAAACCAGATAAATTTATAACATTATCAGGTTGTAATGAGAATAATCTTAAAAATGTTACAGCTAAATTTCCATTAGGAGTATTTACATGTGTTACAGGTGTTTCTGGATCAGGAAAGAGTACATTGGTAAATAGTATACTGTATAAAATATTAGCCAAAGAATTGAACAGGGCTAAAATGAAACCTGGAAAGTATAAGAGTATTAAAGGGTTGGAATATTTAGATAAGGTAATTCAAATAGATCAATCCCCAATAGGTAGAACGCCTAGGTCAAACCCGGCAACATATACAAAGGTATTCGATCAAATAAGAGATTTGTTTGCTTCTACAAATGAAGCAAAACTTAGAGGATATCAAAAGGGAAGATTTAGTTTTAATGTAAAAGGTGGTAGATGTGAAGCCTGTCATGGTGATGGAACTGTAAAAGTAGAAATGCATTTTTTACCAGATATTTATGTACAATGTGAAGTATGTCATGGTAAAAGATATAATAGAGAAACGTTACAAGTAAAATATAAAGGAAAAAATATTTCTGAAATACTGGATATGACAGTTGAAGAAGGAGTGGAATTCTTCCAAAACATTCCTTCTATATCAAGAAAGTTAGAAACATTAAACGATGTTGGTTTAGGATATATAAAAATAGGACAACCTTCTACAGAATTGTCTGGAGGAGAAGCCCAAAGGGTTAAACTTGCAACGGAACTAAGTAAAAGATCAACAGGTAAGACAATATATATATTGGATGAACCTACAACTGGACTTCATACAGCAGATATTCATAAATTGATAAAGGTATTGGAATTATTAGTAGAACAAGGCAATACTGTAATAGTAATAGAGCATAATCTAGACGTAATAAAAACTGCAGATCATGTAATAGATTTAGGACCAGAAGGTGGAGACGGTGGTGGAGAGATAGTTGTCACTGGAACACCAGAAAAAATTGCCAAATGTGAAAAATCGTATACTGGACAATTTTTGAAGAAAATTTTATAGGAGATTGGAAATGAAGAAAGTAATTATTTTATTAGCGGATGGACTAGAGGAAATAGAGGCTTTAACACAGGTGGATTATTTAAGAAGAGTAGGCATAAAAATAGATATGGTTTCTATATCCAACAATATAACAATTACTGGAGACCATAATATAATTTTCAAAGCAGAGAAGTTTTTAGATAATATAGATTTAAATGATTATGATGGAATAATAATTCCAGGTGGAATGGCTGGAGTTGAAAGATTGATGGAAAGTAAAGAAACCTTGAAATCCATTAAATATATGAATGATAACAAAAAAATGATTGCAGCAATTTGTGCAGGACCTTTGGTTTTAGATAAGGCAGAAGTCCTTTCAAACAGACAATTCACTTGCTATACTGGAATAGAAAAAGGTATATTAAAGGGAAGACATAGTAAGAAATCATCTGTAGTAGATGAAAATATAATTACTGCAGCAGGACCAGCCTATGCACAGAAATTTTCCTTTGAAATAATAAATTATCTACTAGGAAAAGATAAAGTAAAAAAACTCAAAGAAGATATTCTATATAAAAAACTTTAGAAACAAACAAAAACCGATTTAGTTTACTAGGTCGAGCCTGTGAAAAAA
>CAYFSP010000053.1:0-9130 GCA_964345925.1 uncultured Gallicola sp.
AATATAGTCACTATTTATAGTGACTATATTTTTGTTTTCTTTCTATAAATCTGTATATCCTTCCTAGATTTTTTAATATATCCAATATATCTATCGTAATCTTTTAAAATATATGCATAAAATAATATATCTACTGCAATAAATTGAGACATTAAAGAGCTTGTTGCTGCAGATCTTATTTCAGCTTCCTTTGAACGTACAGTCTGTATGGATAGATCTGATATCTTACTTAATGTGTTATAGCTAAACTGTGTTAAGGATATTGTTTTTATCATATTTTTCTTAGCAAATTCCATTGCTGTAATAACTTCTCCAGTTTCACCAGAGTTTGAAATTCCAATGAATATTGTACCTTCTGGCGCAGATGCCAAACATGCAATTAAATGATGTAAATCGGTAAAATATAATATTGGTTTTCCTATTCTACTCCATTTTTGAAATATATTTTCTGAAACAAGATATGAAGAACCTATTCCATAAGTATATATTAATGGAGCATTTTCCATTAGTTCAATAGCCTCATTAATTGTATCATCAGTTATTAAATTTAATGTTTCCTCCATAGACTTATTTGCATTTAAAAGCAATTTTTCTTTTATATCATCTATATTTTCATCAGGAGAAATATCTGAAGTGGATTGTGGTTTAGGTAATTTTTGTTCGGCTGAAAGTTGTAATTTTAACTCTGTAAAGCTAGGCACTCCAATGGATTTACAAAAACGTATTACTGAAGCAGCACTTGTATTGGATTTTTTAGCTAATTCGGAAGCTGTCATCAAAATAACTTCCTTTGGATTTTTTAAAACTATTTTTGCAATTTTTTTCTCTGAAATCGTAAGGTCTTCATAAATATTTTCAATTCGAAGATTTATGTATTTATTATTCATTTTATTCCTCCTCATTAGATTATACACTATTATATTATTCAATTATGAAATAATATTTCATACAAGCACATAAAAATTTAAAATAAAATTACGATTGTATTATAATTATCTTACGAGGAAGAAAGAAAAGCAAGTAAGAAATATTTATATATTTTTTCATAGAGAGGAAAAGGATTTATTGTGGGAAAATGGAGGTTACTCATTGATTAAAGAAAAATACAAACAGTTTTCAAAGAATAATATGAGAAAAGGTTTTGGTTTTTCCGTATTTTTAGGAAATGAAATAGATAAAGAATTTATTGACTCCATGATAGATTATGGATTTAGAAAAATTTTTACTTCAGTTCATATTCCAGAGGAGAACTTTTCTAAAATAAAAGAGAATTTATATTTTTTAGGTAATATATATAAGGAGAAAAATATTGAATTACATATAGATACTTCTAAGGATGTTTTATCTAAATTGGGATTTACTGAAAATAAAATAGAGAACTTGATTAATTTATCTATTACTGGAGTTAGAATGGACTATGGAATAGACAATGAATATATTGCAAGATTAAGTAAAAAGATGATTGTTTCTGTAAATGCAAGTACTATATTTAAAGAAGATTTTTCTGAATTAAAAAAATATGGAGCTAATTTTAATAATTTAATAGCTTGGCATAATTATTATCCAAAACCATTTTCAGGATTAGATGATAAATACTTTTATGAAAAAAATAAATGGATTAAAGAAGAATATAATCTTCCAATTTATGCTTTTGTCCAAGGAGAAAATAATTTAAGAGGACCAATTAAAAAAGGTTTACCAACAATTGAAAGTCAAAGGAATTTGAATCCTTTTGTAGCATCATTAGAACTTATAAAAGATTATTTAGTTGATGAGGTATTTATAGGAGATCCTGGGTTAAGTAAAATAACAGGAGAGATTTTCAAAGACTATATTGAGAAAGGTTATATTACAGTTCCTGTTAAATGGAATAATATTGAAGGATACGAAAAGAATTTAAATTGTATTTATCATAATAGAAAGGATTTTTCAGGTCATATTATTAGAGCAGAAGAAGGTAGATTACAGAAATGGCCTCAAATAAATCCAGAAAAATCTAAAAAGAGGGAAATAGGTTTTATTACTTTAGACAATGATTTAAGTGGAAGATATAAAGGGGAAATAAATATTGTAAAAAAAGAAATGCCGACAGATGAAAATACGAATATAATCGGTAGAGTTGAGGATGAATATATTAAAGTCTTACCTTATATACTAGGAGGAATTAAGTTTAAAATGGAGGAATGGAATGATAAAAAAAGTTGATATATCGGGACTTGATACGGAAAAACGAAATAAAGCATCAAAATCACTTGATAGTTTAAATGCTTTTGAAATAGTTAAGCTTATGAATGAGGAAGATGCCAAGGTACCAGAAGCAATTAAAAAAGTTTTACCAACTATTGGAAAATTAGTTGAAGAAGTTGTAAAAACCTTTAATAAAAATGGAAGGTTAATATATATAGGTGCAGGAACAAGTGGTCGTTTAGGTATACTTGATGCTTCAGAATGTGTTCCAACATTTGGTGTTAGTAAGGATATGGTTATAGGTTTAATAGCAGGGGGAGAAACGGCAATTGTAAATGCTGTTGAAGGTGCTGAAGATGACGAAAAAGAAGGTATTGTAGATTTAAAGAATATAAATTTTAATAAGGATGATGTTTTAGTTGGACTTTCGGCAAGTGGTAGAACACCATATGTTGTTTCAGCTTTAAAGTATGCTAAGAGTTTAGGTGCAGTTACTGGTTCGGTTTCCTGTAATATTAATTCTGAAATGGCTGCTATAGCAGATTATGGTATTGATATTTCTCCAGGACCAGAGATTTTATCAGGATCTACAAGGCTAAAATCAGGTACGGCACAGAAAATGGTTTTAAATATGATTTCTACTGCTTCTATGGTTGGAATAGGGAAAGCATATGAAAATTTAATGGTAGATGTTCAGCCTACAAATTTAAAACTAATAGAGCGATCTAAAAGAATAATAATGGAAGCAACGGATTGTAGTTATGAATTAGCTGAAGAAAAATTAAAGGAATCAGATGATAATGTTAAAATTGCAATTGTAATGATTCTTACTAATTCAAGCAAAGAGGAAGCAACTGGAAAATTAAAAAATGCTAATGGATTTATTTCTAAAACTTTATAAGGAAAAGGAGGAATATGATGGCTAAATTAAATGAAAAAGAAATTGGAAAGAAAATTTTTGAAAAAATAGGTGGAGTTAATAATGCTAAATCGGTTATTAACTGTATGACTAGAGTTAGAATAGATATTAAAGATGAGACCGAAGTCGACATTGAAGGCCTTAAGAAAATAGAAGGCGTGCTAGGTGTTGCAGAAGGGCCTCAGTTACAAATTATTGTTGGACCTGGAGCAAGTACTAAAATTGCAAATGCAATGAATGAAGTAAAAAATAATTCAAAATATGATGAAGGTGAAAGCAGTAAAGATAAAGCAGAACGTCTAGCACAGGAAAAAAGGAAGAAATAAAGTCTAAGCAGAAGAAATCTTGGTTTAAAGATATTACAAAACTTATTTCAAGTATTTTTGTTCCATTAATACCAGCATTTGTTGGTGCTGGACTTATTGGTGGTATAGCATCTATTTTCCAAAATCTTCTAGTAGCAGAAAAAATAGCAGGAGCAAATTGGGAAGTAACAGTATCAATTTTAAAGGTAATTCAAACAGGGGTGTATGGATACTTAAATATATATGTTGGAATTAATGCTGCTAAGGTATTCGGAGGTTCAGATGCATTAGGTGGAGTAGTATATTTAACAGGAATGTTGCCAGATGTTGTAATACCTAATATATTTACAGGAGATCCTTTAGTAGGAGGTCAAGGTGGAATAATTGGAGTTATAATAGCAGTTGCAATAATGGTATGGATAGAGAAGAAACTTCATAAGATTGTACCAAACACATTAGATATAATAGTTGTTCCAGCAGTTACTTTGTTGATTTAAGGACTTATTACATTACTTCTTATAATGCCAATTGCAGGTTGGATTTCAACAGGTTTAATTGAGGAATTGATTGGATATTGACAAAAGGTGGAGTATTTGCAGGATTTGCACTTGGAGGATTATTCTTACCACTTGTAATATTTGGACTACATCAAATACTAACACCAATTCATATAGAAATGATAAATACACAAGGAGCTACTTACCTACTACCAATACTTGCAATGGCAGGCGCAGGTCAAGTAGGAGCAGCATTGGCAGTACTTGTTAAATGTAGAAAAAATAAGCCATTAGTGAATATAACAAGAGGATCTTTACCAGTAGGTATACTAGGAATAGGGGAGCCTTTAATATATGCAGTAACATTACCAATGGGTAGAGCATTTATAACAGCGTGTATCGGTGGAGCAATAGGTGGTGCAGTAATAGGAGCATTTGGTGGGGTAGGAGCAACAGCAGTAGGACCAAGTGGTGTAGCATTGATTCCATTAATATACAATAATAAATGGCTAGGATACGTAATAGGCTTATTAGCAGGTTATGCTGGTGGATTTGTTGCAACATATCTTTTTGGTATAGATAAAAAATATACAGAAGCAGTTGAAATGGATTAGTAAAAAATATTCAAAGAGTAAATTCTAAAAGGATTTACTCTTTTTTTATGAAATATAAATTAAAGCAATACAAATTTTTTTGAATGTACTATAATGATAATAATTGCAAATTTTTATAAGAGGAAATATATATGAAAAGAAGAAATAATTTATTAGAAGGAAATATTACAAAAACAATTACTAAAATGGCTTTACCTTTAATGGGGATAGCTTTTATTCAAATGGCTTATACTTTAGTTGACTTAATCTGGCTTGGCAGACTTTCAACAGATGCGGTTGCAGCAGTAGGAACATGTGGATTTTTCGTTTGGCTAGCTCAAGGGATTACTTTAATTGTAAAGACTGGAATGTCAGTAAGTCTTTCCCAAGCTCATGGAAGAAAAGATGAAGAAGGTGTAAATAAAATAACTATAAGCGGATTTCAACTTAATCTTTTCCTGTGTTTTTTATTGATTTTTATATTTATTGTATTTAAAAATCCAATGTATGAATACTACAAGCTTGATCCAACAGTGGAAAAATTAGCATTAGAATATCATATTGTTATTTCATGGGGGCTTATTTTTACATTTTTAAATCCTTTTTTCTCATCGATATTCTATTCACAGGGAAATAGTCAAACACCTTTTAGAGTATCGGTAATATCTTTAATATTTAATATTATATTAGATCCTTTATTGATATTCGGAGTAGGACCATTTCCTAAAATGGGAATGTATGGTGCAGCAGTAGCAACTGTTTTGGCTCAGGCTGTTTCTACAATGCTATATATCTATATTGGTATAAAATATGGAGAGTATTACACAAGGATAAATTATTTTAAGAAAAGAACATACAAATATATAAAAGAAATATTTGTACTAGGAGTTCCAGCATCCATGCAGTCTATAATCCACGCAGTTATAGGAATAAAACTAAATCAATACATTGCTATATATGGTTCAGTAGGCATTGCCACATATGCAGTTGGTTCGCAAATAGAATCCATATCTTGGATGAGTTCAGAAGGTTTTGCCACAGCATTTACATCATTTTTTGGACAAAATTATGGGGCAGGAAATTTTGAAAGATTGAAAAAAGCAAAGTCCGTATGTTTTAAACTAATATTATCAATAGGACTTTTTGCATCGATTATTATGATACTGGGAAATAAAATTTTATTTAAGGTGTTTACACCAAATGACCCAGCAGTAATAGCCGAAGGAAGTATATATTTAATAATAATGGGAATTACATCATCATTGATGGCGCTAGAAATAGGTACATCAGGAATGTTAAATGGATTAGGACTTACAAAATATCCAGCAATAAATGGTACGATTCTAAATGCAGCAAGAATACCAATGGCATATTTTCTTATGATGCCTTTAGGTTTAACAGGTATTTGGATTAGCATGAGCGCATCAAGTGCGTTAAAGGGAATAGTTATATTAATAGTGTTCTTCCTTATAGAAAAGAAGACAAATGGTTTTAAAGAGAAGATGGAAAAATTTTAAATTTTATAATTGGCAAGATATTTATAATAGTTTTAAATTTTGACTATACAATCCATAATTAAAAAAATATTGTTAAAAGTCTAAATACAGTATATAAATTGACAATTAATCTACCTATGGTATCCTTTATATGCTAGTTAGGTAGAGGAGGGGATAAAATGAGTAATTTACCAAGTTGTCCAAAATGTAATTCAGAATATACTTATGAAGATGGACATTTAATAATTTGTCCAGAATGTGCATATGAATGGAATCCGGAAAATATAGTGGAAGAAATGGTTAAAGTATTTAAAGATGCTCATGGAGCTGAATTAAATGATGGTGATACCGTTACTGTTATAAAGGATTTGAAGATTAAAGGTAGTTCTGGTGTCGTAAAAAGAGGAACTATTATTAAAAATATCAAATTAAAAGACGGAGATCATGATGTTGATTGTAAAATTCCTGGAATTGGTGATATGGAATTAAAGTCTGAATTCTTAAAGAAGATTTAGTTATTTTAAACAAGATAATATTTATTATCTTGTTTTTTAATTTGTGATTTTTTATTGAAAGGTATAAGTTTTGGTGTTGTACTTTAGAAAATGAATATATACAGGGGAGCTTGTTAGGCAGGCTGAGAGGATGTAATCAAACTTCGACCCTTAACCTGATTTGGATAATGCCAACGTAGGAAGTTATAAGACTATTTAGGGAATTCCATTTGGGATTCCCTATTTTTATTCCTATACATTGAAGGTTAGACTTATATAATTATTAATATCTAAAGTAGAGGAGAATATAATGTTTAAAGAAATACTAGTAAATGTAAGAAAAAAATCACCATTAATACATAATATTACAAATTATGTAACTGTAAATGACTGTGCAAATATTGTTTTAGCATGTGGAGCATCACCTATTATGGCTGATGAGAAAGATGAGGTATCTGAAATAGTTTCTATTAGCAGTGGTCTTAATATAAACATCGGTACTTTAAACTCTAGAACATTGGAGTCGATGATAATAGCGGGAAAGAAAGCAAATGAATTGGAAATTCCAGTTACTTTAGATCCAGTTGGAGTTGGTGCGACAAGTTTAAGGAAAAAGGCAGTTGAAAAACTAATGGATCAAGTAAAGTTTAAAGTTATTTGTGGAAACACTTCAGAGATAAAATATATTGCATTAGGTTCTGGATTTGTAAAGGGTGTTGATGCAAATGAAGAAGATGAAATCAATGATGATAATATAGATTATTTTATAGATTTAGGAAAAAATTAGCTATTAGTACTAATTCAAAAATTGCAATGACAGGAAAAATAGATATTATAACAGATGGAAAAAAAGTGTTTTTAGTAAAAAATGGAAATGCAATGATGAATAAAGTGACAGGAACTGGTTGTCAATTGTCAGCTTTAATAAATTCCTATATTTCTGCAAATGAAGACAATATTTTAGAAGCTACATTTGTAGCTGTTTCCTCTATGGAAATTGCAGGCGAATTAGCTTTTAATCGTCTTAATGAAAATGATGGAAACATTACATATAGAAATTATATTATTGATGAAATTTTTAATATGAATGAAGAGAAGATTAGGAGAAATATAAATTATGAGATTAGATAAAGGTGATATTTTACTTTATGGTGTAACGGATAGTAGATGGACAACAAATAAAACTTTAGAAGAACAGGTTGAAGAAGCTATAATTGGTGGGGCTACTTGTATTCAATTAAGGGAAAAAGAATTAAATGATGAAGAATTTATAAAAAAAGCCTTTAAAATTAAGGAAGTATGTAAAAAATATAATATTCCATTATTTATAAACGATAATGTAAAAATAGTAATAAAATGTAATTCTGAAGGAGTTCATATTGGGCAATCGGATATGAATGTTGTAGAAGTGAGAAAATTAGTTGGAGATGAAATGATAATTGGAGTTTCCGCTACTAATTTAGAGGAGGCGTTAATTGCTGAAGAACAAGGTGCTGATTATTTAGGAGTAGGTACAATGTTTACGACAAATGTCAAAGATGATGCAATTGCTGTATCAATAGATGAACTAACAGAGATTTGTAATAGAGTTTCCATTCCCGTATGTGCAATAGGAGGAATAAATTTAGAAAATATGGAAGAATTGAAAAATTCAGGAGTTGATGGATTTGCCATAGTATCTGCAATTTTCTCAAAGGATAATATTACAGAAGCAACGAAAAAATTACTTGTAAAAGCGAAGGGAATAGTAGAATAAATATGAAGAAGGTTTTAACAATAGCTGGCTCCGACTGTAGTGGCGGTGCTGGTATTCAGGCGGATTTAAAAACTATAGCTGCACATGGACTATATGGTATGTCTGTAATTACAGCATTAACAGCTCAAAACACCATGGGAGTTACAGGAATTGATAATATTTCACCAGAATTTATCGAACAGCAAATGGACTGTATATTTAATGATATAGTGCCAGATGCAATAAAAATAGGAATGGTTTCAAATATTGACGCAATATATGCAATTGTTAGAAAGTTAAAAGAATATAATGGAAAAAACATTGTGGTAGATCCGGTTATGATAGCAACGAGTGGCTCAAAATTACTTGATGAAAATGCAAGGGAAACTATTATAAAAGAATTATTTCCACTTTCTATGGTGATTACTCCAAATATTTCAGAAGCTGAGGTAATTGCTAATATAAAAATTGAAAAAGAAGATGATATGGAAAAAGCTGCAAAGATAATTTCCAACTATAATGTAAAAAATATTTTAATAAAAGGAGGTCATTTGGAGAACTCAGCAAATGATTTACTGTATAGCAATGGAAATAGTATATGGTTTAAGTCAGAAAGTATTGACAATGACAATACCCATGGAACAGGATGTACTCTGTCATCAGCAATAGCTTGTAATTTGGCAAAGGGTCTTTCAGTAGAGGACAGTATAAAAAGTGCAAAGGAATACATTACAGGTGCTATAGCTGATAAACTGGACTTAGGAAAAGGTCATGGCCCATTAAATCATATGTATAAATTGTAATATATATTGAATATCTTAAATAGTCCAAAGGATTATTTAAGATATAAAGAGCCTGTGAAAAAAAGTCTGTAAATAAAGCCTTCTATGATAAGATAAAAAAT
>CAYFSP010000054.1:0-9130 GCA_964345925.1 uncultured Gallicola sp.
GTATTTTGTATTATGGAGGAGATATTTATGGCCTTAATAATATGGAAAAAATGAAGGAAAGAAGTAAAAGAGAATCAGAAGAAATAGTAAATGCTGCAAAATCTTTAGAGGAAATTGGGCTTAATATGGAAATTCTTAGTGGAGGAAGTTCTTTTTCTATAAGATTTCCAGAAGAATTAAAGGGAATAACAGAAGCTAGACCTGGAAATTATATATTCAATGATTGTGCACAACTTACTACAAATGTGGTAAATGAGGAAAAATGTGCTCTTACTGTACTTGCTACAGTTGTTTCGAGACCAGATGAAAACACTGCTATTATAGATGCGGGAACTAAGACATTAAGCAGTGATTTAGTAGGATTTAGAGAGGGATATGGATATATAAAAGAAGATCCTGAAATAATAATTCATAAATTAAATGAAGAACATGGATTTTTAAAGTCAAATAAAGAAATTAAATTCAAAATAGGGGATAAAATCAATATAATACCTAATCATGCATGTGTAATACCTAATTTAGCAGGAAAAGTTTATTGTATGAGAGATGGAATATTAGATAGGGTATTAACAATTGAAGGACAAAGTAAAATACAATAAGTTATGTATATATTAAAATCATTAAATATGCATAAAAATATTAAGGTGAGTTAGATATTAGTTTTTTAACTATTGTTTAACTCACCATTTTTTATATAAACATGATAATAACTAGGTTTTTTTATATTTTATTTTAATAGAGATTCAACTATATATTTAAATATGATATAATTTATTTGAAATACAAATAAAGGAGGGTTTTATGAAAAAAGAAAATATTAAAATTTTCGTAGGTGGTTTAATAATTGGTATTGTTGGAATTTTATTAATGCATTTTGGAAATCCAGGTAATATGGGGATTTGTATTGCTTGTTTCTGGAGAGATATTGCAGGAGCATTAGGGTTACATAGAGCAGCAGTAGTTCAATATATTAGACCAGAAATTATAGGAATTGTATTTGGTGCATTTATATCGTCAGTTATTTCAAAGGATTTTAAAGCAAGAGGTGGTTCAAACCCAGCAATAAGATTTGTGTTAGGAATGTTCATGACCATAGGAGCTTTAGTATTTTTAGGCTGTCCATTGAGAATGATATTTAGAATTGCAGCAGGGGATTTAAACGCAATAGTTGGACTTCTAGGTTTTATTGCAGGTATATTAGTAGGAATAGTATTCTTGAAGAAAGGTTATTCACTTGGTAAAACTGTTAAAGAATCTAAAATAGTTGGTCTTATTATGCCGATATTTGCTATATTATTACTTGTTTTCCTATTGGTTAAACCAGCATTTATATTCTTTTCAGAAGAAGGACCAGGTTCAATGCATGCACCAATAATAATTGCACTTGTTGGTGGATTAGTAGTGGGTATTGTATTACAAAAGACTAGAATTTGTACAGGTGCAGCTTTTAGAGATGTATTTTTAATAAAGGATATGCATTATCTTTGGGGAGTTATAGGAATTTTAGTAGCAGCAATTGTTGGAAATTTAATAATTCATAATGGTCATTTAAATATTGGATTTGAAAATCAACCAGTTGCTCATAACAATCATATATGGAATTTCCTAGGAATGTCATTAGTTGGGCTTATAGCTGTACTTTTAGGAGGATGTCCTATAAGACAGACAATTCTTTCATCAGAAGGAGATGGAGATGCTGCTGTAACAGTATTTGGAATTATCATAGGTGCAGCTGTTGCACATAATTTTGGACTTGCATCAAGTGTAGAGGGAGCAACACCAAATGGTAAAATTGCAGTACTTATATGTTTGGCTATAACAGTTTTAGTTGCTTATTTTATGACTAATTATTCAAATAAGGAGTAAATATGAAAAAAATAGAAATAGATGCTAGAGGACTTTCATGTCCAGAACCTGTAATAGTTACAATGAATGGTATTAAGAAAGATACAGATGAAGTAATAGTTAAAGTTGATACTAAGGTTTCAAAGGAAAATGTTTCAAGATTTCTAGAAGGTAAAAAATTTAATGTAGAAATTAAAGAGTTGGAAAATGAATTTGAAATAATAGGTAAAAAATAATGGAAAACCATAATATATTTACTTTTCATACTATTAGTCAAGCGTTAAA
Organism: uncultured Gallicola sp.; assembly: GCA_964345925.1. Classification (GTDB taxonomy): domain Bacteria; phylum Bacillota; class Clostridia; order Tissierellales; family Peptoniphilaceae; genus Miniphocaeibacter. Next base: position 2,131 of record CAYFSP010000054.1, read on the forward strand.
ATTGGAAAAAGTTTTAAAAAAGAATAAAGTTTTTGTAAAATTAAGACCGGTTCCAAGAAAAATATCATCTTCCTGTGGTAATTGTGCCTTTGTAAGAGAAGATGATATGGAAACAATAAATACTATTATAGAAAAAGAAAAAATAGAGTATGAAAGTATATATAACGAAAAAGATATTTAAATTTACTAATTAGATATGGAAAAGGACTTGTTTCTAAAATTAATAGATACAAGTCCTTATTTATTATATATTATAAATATTTTATTTAACTTTTAGGTTTATTTTTAAAATAGGAATATATCTTATAGAATAAAATTTGTAATAATATAAAGATTAATGTTGCTTTTAAATATATTAAAACTTTTTCTTCAAATGAAAATTGCTTATAGACATAAGAATCCAATATAAAAACCCAAGCAATACAGTATACTACTATAGACATAATATATGGAAATTTTTTTATTTTAGACATTATAATTAATCCTTTCAAAATATAAATTTTTTAAATTTTAAGCTTTTTTCTTATTCTATAAATAAAGAATAATATAAGTATTGTATAAATTACTATCTACCCTTCATTAAGATCGGCTAATATAATTTTCCAACTTATCCCTTTTCTTAAATAAAGTATTATAAGATTCAAAATAGTAAAAAGCAATAAAGCAGATTCAGGAATTGTTTTTATTATTTTTTTCAGCAATTCAAAAAATACCTTTATAAATATTTTAAAACCACTAATTAAGAAATATATCTTAATTAGTGGTTTTTTATCTTAAACAATATAGTAGGTGTAAAAATTTTATTATATATTTTAAATATCTTTTAATTATTTAAAGAATGCATGATATGCTTTACAAGTCATATAAGCATCGGCTTTACTTAAGAGTTCAATAGGTGAGTGCATAGATAACATTCCTGTTCCCATATCTACAACTTCAGCTCCATAAGCAGATAGTATATAGGCTATGGTTCCACCACCACCTTGGTCAACTTTACCAAGTTCACCTGTTTGCCAAATAATATTTTCTCTATTGAATAAATCTCTTAACTCTGAAATAAATTCTGAGTTAGCATCATTACAGCCACCTTTACCACGAGATCCTGTATATTTTGACATTGTAATTCCATGTCCAAGTAAAGATGTGTTATTTTTTTCAACAACTTCAGGGAAAGTTGGGTCATATGCAACTGTAACATCTGCTGAAAGAACTTTAGAATTAGCCATAGCTCTTCTAACTAGTATATCAGAGTAGTCATCTCTTTGATTTGATAATATTTCAGCTACCATATTCTCGAAGAAAATAGCTCCCATTGAAGTATTACCTACAGATCCAATCTCTTCTTTATCAACAAATAGTCCAACAGCTGTTCTACTTGGTGATTCTATATTTAAAATAGCCTCTAATGCAGCATAGGAACAAACTCTGTCATCGTGACCATGAGCTGCTATCATTGCTCTATCAAAACCAACATCTCTAGCTTTTGAAGCAGGAACTATTTCAAGTTCTGCAACTAGAAAATCCTCTTCAACTATTCCATACTTACTATTTAAATATTTTAAAAGATTATCTTTAATAGGATTTTTAGAATCCTTATCTGGAAATTTAGAATTATGAGCAACAACTACATTTAATTGTTCACCAGTAATTCCTTCAGCTAAAGTTTTCTTCATTTGGTCAGCAGATAGATGAATTAAAAGATCGTTAATGTAGAAAACTGGATCATTTTCTTCTTCTCCAATACTGATATTTATTTTTTTGCCTTCTTTAGTTATTATTAAACCATGCAAAGCTAAAGGTATAGCAGTCCATTGGTATTTTTTAACTCCACCATAGTAATGGGTTTTAAATAAAGCCATTTCTCCGTCTTCATAAAGAGGATTTGGTTTTAAGTCAAGTCTAGGAACATCTAAATGAGCTCCAACTATATTCATACCTTCGGATATATCATCTCCAACTATCATTAAAATTGCAGATTTATCCTTATTATTTAAATAAATTTTATCGCCTTTTTTTATTTTCCCCTTTAGGGCTTCTTCTAAGGATATAAAACCTTTTTCTTTAGCTTGTTTAATGATTTCAGCACAAGCCTCTCTTTCAGTTTTTCCAATATCTAAAAATGACTTATATCTTTCACCGTAATCATAGATATTATCTAATTCCTCTTGATTAGCATTTTTCCAAATATTTGTTTTTTCGTAATGTAAACTCATTTAATCACCTCAAGTACATTATAACTGTCTTCAAAAAAATAAGATACAGTGTTATACAAAAATAGAATAAATTATAAAATTTTAGATTAATTTTAAAATATCCTTAGGTTTTTCTAAAATGTAATCAACATTGTCAAAACCTTCTAAAGTAGGAGCACCCCATTTTGCTAGTGCAAAGGAAATGCCTGCTGATTTAGCAGATTGCATATCATAAATAGAATCGCCAATATATATGGTTTTTTCAGCATTAATATTTAAATTATCCATAGCCTTAAAAATAGGATCTGGATTTGGTTTATGAAGTTTTGTATCTGAAGCAGTAATAATGGTTTTAAAATACTTATTTAAATTTAAAGGAGTAAATTCTGTTTTTAACTCTCTGTCATCTTTCGATGTTATAATACCAAGGTTTAAATTATTTTTATACAAATTGGAAATAATATCTTCAATTTCTGGAAATACAGTCATTTCACTTGCTAGTAAACCTATATTTGTAGACCATTTATATAAAATATCATCAAAAATATCATCAGGAAGATTAAATTTTTTTAATGAATTAAAACCTGGAGTTCCAAGGACAAATAAAAGTTCATCATATTCTTTAACAATATTAAGTTCTTCCTTTAAAACCTTTTGTAAAGCTTGAATTATTTGTTTTTCAGTATCAACAATTGTACCATCAATATCAAATAAAATATTTTTATACATAGTATTCCTCCATTCATATATGATTATATCAAAATGAAGTATTATTGGTTAATAGTTATGAAAATATATAATTGTTTACTTAAAGGAATAGTAAACTATTAAATTAAAATATAATAAAATTAAGAATGAAATAGTTTTAAATATATTAAAGATTCAATTATAAAATAAAAAAGTAGATAGTAAACTATCTACTTTTAAAATTAACTATTTTTTTCTTCTAATTACCTTTGCTACCTCACCAAGTATAAATGGTAAGAATGAAAGTGGTAATATTAATGCCCAATCTTTAAATCCTAAAGAATAAGTGTTGAATAAATCATGTAATTGAGGAATATATATTACTACTAAAGTAATTGCAAAGGAGAATAAAACACCTTGTACAAGTCTTTTATTAGTACCAATACCTAATTCAAATACAGTATATTTTGTACTTCTTACAGAGAATGATCTAAGTAGTTCAGCCATTATTAATGTAACAAAGGCTATAGATCTAGGTTCTCTTAATTCAATATTCAAAAGATCTGTCAATTTAGCAATTTCTATTTTATCACTGGATTCAGCTATGGCTTGATATAATTCTTTCCATTCACCAGCATAATTATTTAATGCAATATAGTAAGCACCAAGTACTGCAACAGTTATAGCTATTGATTGAACTGCTATGGAAACAACCAATTCCTTATCAATAATTGGTTCAGTAGGGTCACGTGGATCTTGTTCCATTATATCCTTCTCACCTGGTTCAACACCTATTGCTAAAGCAGGGAATAGGTCAGTTACAAGGTTTAACCATAATAATTGTACTGGTAATAATGGAGTTGGCCAGTTAAATACTATAGCTAGGAATATTACTAAAACTTCACCAACATTACAGCTAAGTAGGAAGGAAACGAATTTTTTAATATTTGAATAAATAATTCTACCTTCTTCAACAGCATGAACAATTGTAGCAAAGTTATCATCTGTAAGTATAACATCAGAAGTATTTTTAGCAACATCAGTACCTGTAATACCCATTGCTATACCGATATCCGCCTTTTTAATAGCTGGAGCGTCATTAACGCCATCACCAGTCATGGCAGTTATTTCGCCATTTTCTTTTAATGCAGTAACGATTTGTACCTTATTTTCTGGTGAAACTCTAGCAAATACTCTTTTAGTCTTAACTATTTGTCTAATTTCCTCTTCAGACATATTATTAAGCTCTCTACCCATTATAGCTTGGTCGTCATGCTCAGCTATACCTAAGTCCTTAGCAATAGCTAAAGCTGTTTCTAAATAGTCTCCTGTAATCATTACTGGAATAATACCAGCTGATTTACATTCTGCTATGGCGTCTTTTACTTCTGGTCTTGCTGGGTCAATCATACCTGCAAGTCCTACGAATATCATTTCGTTTTCAATATTATCTGAACTTAAGTCAGATGGTAAACCATCATGTGTTTTAAATGCTAAAGCTAAAACTCTAAGAGCTTGTCTAGCAAATTTTATATTTTGGTCTAGTAATTTTTGTTTACCAGCTTCGTCTAAATCCTCAATTTTTCCATTTATTAATATCTTAGTACATTTGTCGATAATAATATCTGGAGCACCTTTAGTAAATGAAACAACTTTATTTTCTATGAATTTATCATGGAAAGTTGACATCATCTTTCTAGTGGAGTCAAAAGGAATTTCTTCAATTCTTGGATATGCTTTATTAGCTTCTTCTTTAGTTATTCCTAATTTACCAGCTAATGTAAGTAATGATCCTTCAGTAGGGTCTCCTGCTAAAGCATAAACTCCATCTTCAACTGTAAGTCTAGCGTCATTTGTTAAAGCTCCAATATTTAAGAAAGTAAATAGACTTCCACCATTGTTTTCATCTAAGACTACTCCATCAACTAATAATTCACCAGTTGGGTCGTAACCTGTTCCAGTAACATCTATTTCCTTATTATCAACAAATGCTTTAACAACAGTCATTTCATTTTGAGTTAATGTACCAGTTTTATCAGAACAGATATAAGTAGTAGTACCTAAAGTTTCAACTGCAAGTAATTTTTTAACAATTGCATTCTTTTCAGCCATTCTTGTCATTCCCAAAGAAAGAACTATTGTTACAATTGCAGGTAAACCTTCTGGAATAGCTGCTACAGCTAATGAAACAGACGTAAGCAACATATGTACTATTTCATGACCATATAATAATCCAGTAACAAATACAACAGCACAAACTACAACAACTATAGTACCTAGTACCTTACTAAGTTGAGCAAGTTTTTTCTGTAAAGGAGTTTGTTCATCTTCAAATGACTGAATTTTAGTAGCTATTCTACCAATTTCAGTTTCTTTACCAGTTCCAATAACAACACCTTTACCTCTACCATATGAAACTATAGTTGAACTAAAGGACATATTGTCTCTGTCACCAATTTCTACAACATCGTCAAAAGTAATATTAGCATCTTTTTCTACTGGAACCGATTCACCAGTTAAAGAAGCTTCTTCAATTTTTAAATTACTGCTTTCAACAAGTCTTAAGTCTGCTGGAACAATGTCTCCAGTTTCTAAATCAACAATATCTCCTGGTACTAATTCAGAAGATGGAATACTAACAATTTGTCCATCTCTATAGACCTTGGCATTTGGTGATGCCATTTTCTGTAAAGCTTCAATAGCCGCTTCAGCTTTACCCTCTTGATAAATACTAAGTATTGCATTTACAACAACTATAGCCATAATTATAAGAGCATCAGAAATTTCTTTTAACATAATAGATAAAACTGCAGCTACTATAAGAATTAAAATCATTGGGTCTAAAAATTGTTCAGCTAATTTTGCCCAAATGGTTTTTTTCTTTCCTTCCTCTAAAGCATTAGGACCATACTTGGAAAGCCTTGTCTTTGCTTCACTAGTACTCAATCCTTCTGATAGACTGGTTTGTAATTCTTTTTCAATCTCATCAGATTTTTTGTTATACCACTCCATAAATACCTCCTTAATGATATGGGATACTATAAAAAAAGACCTTTGCCTTCACATAGTGAACGCAAAGGTCTTGCTACCGACATGGGTTTTTAGCCGGGAAACAAATTTCCGTATTGACGACTAAATATTTATAGCTACTCCCCTTATACATTGAAATTATACAGTAAATTTAGTAATAAAGCAAGGAAGAATTAAGTGTGTGAAAATGTTCTCATATAGAAGGTTTAAAGATTTCTAAAAAAATTATAAATTTTGTTTAAATTAATTTTATTGTAATATAATATACAATATAACTTGATAATTATTATGGAGGATTTATGGAATTAAGAGATATTTACGATATAAATAGAGAAAAAACAGGTGATATTAAAGAAATATCATATAGATTAAAAGATGATGAATACTTATTATCAGTTCATATATGTATTTTTAATTCAAAAGATGAAATGTTAATACAAAAAAGACAAAGTAATATGAAGACCTGGAGGAATAGATGGGAATTAACTTCAGGTGGACTAGTTTCTGCAGGTGAAAATTCCAATATAGCTGGAGAGAGGGAAATATTTGAAGAATTAGGTATAAAATTGGAATTAAAAGATATTAGACCTCATCTAACATTGAATTTTCCAAAAGGCTTTGATGATATATTTCTAGTTAATATGAATTTAGAAATAGACGATTTAATATTACAAGAAGATGAAGTAAAGGAAGTTAAATGGGCAAGTTATGATGAAATTATAAGGATGATAGAAGAAAACGAATTTGTTCCATATTATCATTCAATAATAAAAATGTTATTTGATATTAGAAATTCATATAGTTCATATTCTAATGAAGATGATAAATTTAAATAAATATTTGACTCTTCTCTTACAGGAGGGAGTAATCTATAAATAGTACTAGTACAAGAAAGTGGGTAGCATATGTTAACAATAGGGGAATTTTCTAAATTATCAGGTACAACGGTTAAAACTTTACGTTATTATGATGAAATAAATCTTTTAAAGCCAACAAAGGTGGATGAAATATCAGGATATAGATATTATGAGGCTTCAATGTTAGAAAATATGATACTTATTCAGAAATTCAAATCTTATGAATTTTCTTTG
>CAYFSP010000055.1:0-8838 GCA_964345925.1 uncultured Gallicola sp.
ATTTTTTATCTTATCATAGAAGGCTTTATTTACAGACTTTTTTTCACAGGCTCATCAATACACCTGTTTATAATTCAATAGCTTATATAACTAATCCAAATAAAACAGATGATTTACTATTGGTAAGTGGATATAATTGTTTTGAAAATACTGCTTATATTGATTTTGAAATTACTGATAACTTGGCTAAGAATGTTAAGGGAGATTATACAAAAACTGGTGGAAATGATATTAAGGCTCATCACATAATACAGAGTTTCAGCTTAGAAAATAGTAAGGTTATAGATGGAGAAAAAGCACATAGCATAGGAAAGAAATTAGCAAATAGACTTTTAAAGGGGAAGCATGAATATATTATAGCTACACATATTGATAAAGGACACATTCATAATCATATAATTTTCAATGCAACATCATTTTATGATTTAACAAAATTTAATAGCCAACCTTATAAAACTATTAGAGAAATAAGAAATATTAGTGATGATCTTTGTATGGAAAATGAGTTAAGTGTAATTAAAGAACCGCAATAAAAAGGTATGCACTATGCAGAATGGAATAATAGGAAAAGGGAACATCTTGGAAACAACAGATTGAAAATCTGATAGATAAAGCTATAGAAAATACTAAAACATATGATGATTTTTTAAAAGAATTAAAAAGTTATGGAGTAGAAATAGGTAATGCTTTTGAAGAAGAAGGAAAGCATATAAAGTTTAGATTGAAAGATATAGGACAGGAAAGATTTACAAGGGGAAGAAATGAATATACTAGAGATAACATAATTGAAAGATTAAAAAATACTGAAAAAACAATTAAAAAAGATGAAGCTATTAATATGGAATCTGCTTCTTATGATAAAAAAATCGAGTGGAAATCTTATAATACAAAACTTGCTGAAACAAAAGAACTTGCTTCTGCTATAACTACTATTAGAAACGAAAAAATTAACAACTATAATGACTTTGATGATAAGATTAGCAATCTATTAAATACAGTTGGAGAAATAAAATCTTCTATGAAAATATTAGATGAAAAAAACATTCAATATAAAAATGCTGTAAAATATTTAGTTGCCTATAATGATTATCTGAAATATCATGAAGAATATCAAAAAAAAGGTATTCTTACAAAGCAAAAATATTTTAATAAGTATGAAAGTGAAATTAGAGCTTTCAACCATGCTGTAGATATGTTAAATAATATTAATGTTAATGTTAATGTAGATCCAGATAAGGTAATGAATTTAGTCAATGAAAAAGATAATGAAATAGATACTATACACTCAAAAATAAATTATATAGAAAATAGAATTGAAAAAATAAGAAATGCTAAAAATCTTGTAGATGAAATAAATAGAGTAGATAAAGAAAAAGAATTGAATAAATCTAAAGATATAAGTATATAACCTTATAAGGTTATATACTTATATTGTTTAATAGGAAAGTGCTACTTTTCCTATTAAATAAAAAAAGAAGGCAGCTTAGTAATCTTGAGCATGCCAATAAGCCTAATAACTATTAGACTATTTTTTGTATTCGTAATGAACACCACGAATACCAGTGTAAGATTTTGGAGTCATGATACCATCACAAACTTGGCAAACTCAGTGAGTATAATGGTACCTGTAGGGGCTATCATAGCCTTACTTGTGTCAAGGATATTATATAAGAAGGGATATTTATAGAAATCAGATATTTAATATAAAGCTTAAAGACCATACTAAATAGGTGAATTTTCTGCTAGATATAGTATGGTCTTAATTTTATTTAAAATTATTTAGAAATGATAAGATTGGCAATTGACATTTCATACCACAACAAGTATATTAAAGACATAACAGTCATATATCTTTAATATATCTTTACAACATAAAGACAAAAGAAACGAGGTAGGAATTTGATTTACGATTCATATACTTCAAAAATTTATATACAATTAAAAGAAGAACTAATAAACTCTGCCAATTCTTTTAATGATCTTATAACAGAAAAACAAGTTGCTGAAAGATTTGGCTTAAGTAAAACACCTGCAAGGGAAAGCCTTAATCAACTTTGTATTGAGGGGTTTTTGGAAAAGATTCCTTACAAGGGATACCTAATAAAAAAGTTTTCCTATTATGAATTAAAACAATTATTTCAATTTAGGCAGATTATTGAGCTAGCAAGTATCGATCTTGCTGTTAAACAAGCAAGTCCTAGGGATATAGAACACTTGTGGGATTTATGTGATGAGGTGGATAAGATGGAGGAAATCACAGACATAAAACTCTATAATGATATTAACCAAAGATTTCATATTGATATTGCTAAGATTTCACAGAATGTATACTTAGTAGAGGAATTAACTAAGATTATGAATTTGATGAGAAGACCACTAATAGTAGATTTAAAGTTATCAAATGGAAAAGAATTGCTTGCTCCACATAAAAAAATAGTAGAAATGATAGAAGCTAAGAATTTAGAAAAGGCTATGGAAATAACAAAAGACCATCTATGTGATGCTGAAAAAAGAATATTTGAAAAGGATGTGTTTGACAGTATCTAAACTTTAGCATGTATTTTTACCCTCCCGCTTTAACACGGTATAAGCGCACCGTGGCAATCAGGGATTGATTTTATAGATTAATTAAAAATAATTATTAGGAGGGAGCATAATGGGAAAAAAACTGTTTCTTTGGTTTGATGTTGAGGACTATGTAACACCTGAGTCTGACGATGCTTTTTATGACTTGTTAGTTCTAATGGAAAGGTATGGTATAAAATCTACAATTAAGTTTTGCATTAGGAAATTAAGGCTATTGAAGGAAAGGGGACGTACAGATATTATTAAAAAGTTAGCCCAACATGAGATGGCCTTCCATACTATAAACCATAGTATACATCCTTTACCAACAGAATATTTAGAGGGTTATAATTTTAGGGATGGTGCAATTGAATTTGATAAAAGAGAAAAGGAAGGTATTCAAGAAATAGCTGAAATAGCTGGACAATACCCAACTAGTTATGGGCAACCCGGGGTTGCATGGGCACCTGCAGTTTTCCCATCCTTGGTCAAAAATGGGATATTTATCTACCTAGACTATCATCCAATTATTAATGTTGATGAAAAACCATTTTGGTATGGTGGCGTATTGTACTTAAGCAATCTGAAGTATCTTTTGCATATAAAGAAGGATAAAACATACGGACAACTAATGAAATTTTATGAAAGCATCGAAGAATATGAAGATGAAAATGTTTTTATTAGTCTATATGATCATCCAACAGAGTTATGTACTAGCGAGTTTTGGGATGAGGTTAATTTTTCACATGGAAAAAATCCACCTTATTTAAAACCAGCACCCTTGGTGGACCAGGAAACTAGGGATGCCTTATTTAATGAATATGAGGAATTTTTTAAAGCAACTATTGAAGATCCAAGTTTAGAATATATCACAGCTACAGAAATCTTCAAGTATTTAAAATACAATCTAAAGAAATTAACTTCAAAAGACATAGAAGCCATGGAATACAAAACATATGATAAGGTTGATTATGTTAAAATTCGTAATGAATTTTATTCACCATCAGAAGTTTTAATCCTATTATCCAAGTATTTTCTTAATTTGCCACTATCAGCTGAATTAATGTATGGACCCAATGAAGATAGAGAGTCGATTATTTCCAACCATGAGCCAGTTTTAGTTGAAGATTTAGCAAGGACTATTTTAAATCAATATGAAACAATATTTGGCCTTAAGCAAATGCCAGAATATTATCATATAAATAATAATTTACTTAATCCACTTGATGCTTTTGCTACCCTTATGTATGCTATGGAGAATAAGTTAGAGGAGGTGAATTGGAAGAAGGGTGAGTTTAGTATTGGACGCTTTGTTGAACCCTATAAGTTTGGCGGTAACTGGGTCTTATGGGATCCAGGGTTTAATCCTAAGGAAATTATAAAACAGACAAAAATCCAATGCTGGACACTAAAGCCGGTAGCTCAAGAATCAAAACACAATAGTTAAAATCATTTGTAAATATTTTAAAGATTAAGGAGGATGCAAATGAAAAAATATGAATTGTATAAAATGACAGCAAATCAAGTTACAAGTGGAAAATTCAATAAGGCGATAATTTCAATTGGTTCATGTGAAGCACATGGAGGTCATTTGCCTGAAGGAACAGACACCTTGGTTGCTTATAAACTTGCTTGTCAAGTAGCAGATCTATATGATGATATACTTGTTTTACCCCCTATACCAATAGGATATAGTGCCCACTATGATAGTTTTCCTTTTTCACTTACCCTAAGCTATAATACCACTATTGATGTTTTATATGATCTTATTGAGTCAGTCCTTAGGAATAAAATCAATAAAATTATAATTATTAATGGTCACGATGGAAATATAGCACCTATTGAAATTGCTAGCCGTAAGATTAAAGAAAATTATCCTGATGCAAGAATAGCAGCCTTACCTGAGTGGTGGGTTATTGCCGGCCAACTATTACCTGAAGATACTTTTGAAGTATGGAATGGACTTGGCCATGCAGGAGAAGGCGAAAGCTCAATAATGTATTATTATTATCCAGAATGGTGTGAGCCTGATTTAGCTAAATCTGTTATTCCTGATAATTTACCTCCCTACTTAGATATTAAATGGGATTTTGCAGAAATTACAGATACAGGTCAGACTGGAGATGCAACAAAAGGAACAGCGGAGAAAGGCTATAAGATGAATGAAGTACTGATTAATTGTTTGACCGAAGCAATAGATTATTTGAATGAAAGAGATTGGAATTACAACACAAAAGGGCATGCAAAAAATAAATTAAAATAATTTTGTGAAAGGAGAATAGTATGGAAAAGAATAAAGACTTAAATAGCCAGGAATATCAAGAGTTTTTGTTGCAGGAAGAAAAAAATGATTTTATGTTATCCCCTGTACCCTTAGATAAAAGAAGGTCTACTTTATCCCAGGTATGGGTATGGGTAGGTTTTGGTTATGTTGTAACAGGATTATTTGTAGGGGGAGTATTGGCAGGTCATGGTAATGCACCAGGTATGAATCCTTCTACAGCACTTTTAGCCCTAATACTAGGTATGGGTTCTTTATTTTTAATGACAGGATTTTTAGGTATTATTTCTCAAAGAACAGGTTTGAACTTATCTTTATTATCTAGATACACATACGGGGCTAGAGGAATGGCTCTCCCCATGTTAGCCATGGCTTTGATGACCCTAGGTTGGTTCTCTAATATAGTCGGAATGGTAGGAGATATATGGGGCACATTTTTGGGCAATAGATCTGGAGTAATAGTGATCAACCCTATGAATTTAGGTTATGATATTCCACCTATAACCTTAGAAGCTTTTGTAGCTACCATATTTTGGGGCTTAGCCTTTACTTATACAGCTGCTAAAGGTATAGATGCTATTGAAAAGGTTTCAAATTATGTAGGTTGGAGTATACTGCTTATAGCAGTAGGTATGGGTGTAGTAATGATGAAACAAGCTGGTGGTACTGAGAGCTTTATGGTAATTGCAAACCAAAGAGAGGGATTAAGCCTGGGAGCTGGAGTAACTGCACTAGTTGGAAGCTGGATTGCAGGAGCTGTTATGGGCGTAGACTTATTTAGATTTAATAAAAATATTAGAGCAGTCTGGTTGGGATGTGCAGCATGCTTTATAGTAACTAACCCAATTTTAAACATAGTAGGATATATTAGTACGATTTCCTATGGAAATTACAACTTTGTAGCCTGGATGATTCAGCAAAGTATTATTATAGCAATTTTAGGTGTATTTACATGGACTGTATCCTTGTGGACTACTGACCAGAGTGAATTATATTGTAACTCTTTATACCTTGGACCAATCTTTGATTCATACGGTGCAAAAAATATAAATAGAAGTAAGATAGTATATGTAGTAGGTATTTTCGGTACTATTATCGGAGGTTTGGGAGTGTATCAAATGTTTTTCTCCAACTTTATAAATATATTAGGCGCCATGGGACCTCCTTTATGTGCCCCTATCCTAGCAGATTATTTTATAATTTATAAGGACAACAAGACAAAATATGATGCCTCAACTTTAAACAATCAACCTAAATATCGATGGGCTGGAATAATTTCATTTGTGGTAGGTGGACTTTTGGGCTATATATTTGAATACCATATCAGATTACCTGGTGATTTCCCATCAGGACTGGCAGCTATGATTATTGCTTTTGTACTTTACATTGTGATATACAAACTAACACCAGATTACAAGAAAGATTTAGCCCTAATAGAAGGTGTTAAATAGAAGTTATCACTTACAAAAACCCTATATTTTGCAATTGAGAACCAAGCCAAGGGTCTAGAATCTATTGGAAAGCATAGGATTTGCTGAATATAAGGCAGTTTATGGGTAAAAGTCCTCTAAGTTAAGCAAAGGAAATAAACAATCTAATAAGGAGGATTTTTACCTAATAAATATAATAGTGATAAAATATTGAATTCAAACAAAGACAATCAAGAAGCAATTGAAATATAAAGATACAATAGGGGAATATTATGACTAACAAGGTATTGGTCATCTTCACAGGAGGCACAATTGCCATGAGGGTAGATGAAAATATAGATGCTGCAGTACCTGGAGTGGGGTCTGATGAATTAATTGGTATGGTAGATGAACTAAAAAACCTAACAGAAATTGAAGTAATTGATTTTACAAACGTTCCAAGTTCTCATATTACACCAAAATACATGCTAGATTTGACAAATGTAATTAAAAAAAATATCGGAAGAAATGATTTGACAGGTATAGTTGTAACTCATGGGACAGATGTTTTGGAAGAGACTGCGTATTTTCTGGATTTAGTGGTAAATAATGAAAAACCTATTATTTTGGTCGGGTCAATGAAAAACAATTCAGAACTAGGCTATGATGGTGGTGGCAATTTATTCGCAGCAATTTATACTGCTTGTTCACCAGAAGCCAGAAATAAAGGCGTTTTACTTGTAATGAATGATGAAATACATAGTGCTAGATACGTAACAAAAACCAATACAGTAAAAACTGATACATTTAAATCCCCAGAATTTGGTCCTATCGGAGTTTATAGTAATAGGAGAACTATTTTTTATATAGAAAGTTTAAAAAGGGAATTTATAGACACAAATAAACTAGAAAGCAAAGTAGGCTTAATAAAGGTAGCTGCAGGAATGGAATCGGATATTATAGATTTTTATATAGAAAATGGATATAAGGGTATAGTTATAGAAGCATTTGGTTGTGGTAACCTACCTACTTCTATGCTAGATGGTGTAAAAAGGGCAATCAATAAGGATATTCCTATAGTATTAGTATCTAGGTGTCTAAGTGGGTCCGTAGAACCCGTATATGGATATATGGGTGGAGGAAAACAACTTCTAGACTTGGGTGTAATTTTTGCTGGCAACAGTCTAGGACAAAAGGCAAGAATTAAGCTTATGTTGGTTTTAGGCATAACAAAAAATATTGATGAAATTAGAAACTATTTCAATCAATATTAATATTGATAAGCCTTGGGATGGATTTTATAGAATTAACTATAAAATCCATCCTTATTTTCTTCTAGAGCCTTTAGCTCTTCAGGGCTTGACTCCCTTCCTAAGTCTTTGTTTTGATAAGGATATCGTCCAAACTTTTCTAGTACATCTCTGTGAAGTTTTTCATAATAAATTAAGTTTTCATCTCCCAGCTCTTGGAAGTATTTATTGGCCCAATCATGAAGTTGAAGGGATTCTGAATGCATAAAGGGAAGCAGTATATATTTCTTCTCATCTTGAGTAAGCTTGTGGTATTCTCCACTATATATTACTTCCTGGGCTAGGGCTATGGCCATCTTATCCTGGGTATAGGTTCTTATATCATTCCTCCACAGGTTTCTAGAAAACTGATCAAGAATAATAATCTCTGCCAACCTACCCCTTATATTTACTCTCCAATGGGACAAGAGACCTTCAGAAGCAGCCTTCCAGGTATCTAGAAATAAGTCTCTAATCTTTTTATTTTAGTACAAATGTAACACAATAGATATTTTGTTACATTTAGAAAACCCTTTTAAACCTTGATTTTAAGCTATTCATCATAAATCATCATAATAATAAAACAAATTATGTAACATAACAGATTGATAAGTAACATATAATGTATTATACTGTATATTAAAGAGGGGGGATATTATGAATGAAGTACAGCCAATTAGAGATAAAAATAAAATAGAAGAAATGAAAATTGAGTTACTAAAAAATTGTTATAGAGATTTCATATTATTTTTGGTAGGGATAAATACAGGATTAAGAATAAGCGATCTATTAAAGTTAATAGTTGAAGATGTTAAAAACAAAACTCATATTATATTAAAGGAACAAAAAACAGGAAAGATTAAGAAGTTTTTTATAAATAGTCAATTAAGAGAGGAAATAGATAAATATATTCAAGGTATGGAGGATAAAGAATATCTATTTAAGAGCCAGAAAGGAAATAATAAACCTATAAGCAGAGTACAAGCATATAGAATATTAAATAATGCTTCTGAAAAAATTGGTCTTAAAGAGATAGGTACTCATACTTTAAGAAAAACTTTTGGGTATTGGCATTACCAACAATACAAAGATATTGCTTTATTGCAAGAATTATTTAATCACTCAGCACCATCAATAACATTAAGGTACATAGGTATTAATCAGGATATTATGGATAGGACAATAGAAGATTTGGCCATGTGAAATCTTTTCTGTAAATTAGATTTTTCTATAACAAGATAATTTATTCTGTCTTCATACATAATCATTAATTCACCATAAACTTGACCCCAGT
>CAYFSP010000056.1:0-8771 GCA_964345925.1 uncultured Gallicola sp.
CATTGTTTAACTTTGCAGATGAAACCGGTGTACCAGGTTTCATTGCAACCTTTCTGAATAAAATACTTTCAGAAATATTTTCATATACCTTTGGAATCAAATCATATTTTCCTACTGATACCCCTCCAGTTGTAATTACTACATCTGATATTTTTGAAAATTCTTCAATTTTATTCTCTATTTCTTCTATACTATCCTTAACAATTTCTAAATTGATAACTTCTATATTATATTTCTCTAAATAAGCATTAATCGTATAAGATGTGCTACTATAAATTTTTCCAGGAGCTAATTTCTCTCCTGGATATAGCAATTCACTTCCTGTTGATATTAATGAAACCCTTAATGGTTTAACAACTTTTACTTCATTTAAACCTAGACTAGCAAGTATTCCTAGATGTACTGGTCTAATCAATGTTCCTGATCTTAATATAAGATCATCTTTTTTAATATCTTCGCCTATATGGCAATAGTTAGAATATATTTTTTCCTTTTTATATATTTTCACTTCGTTCTTACCATAGTTCGTATCCTCTTGTTTAACGACGCAATTATATCTAGGTGGAATAAAACTTCCTGTCATAACCCTTATGGCAGAATTTTCTATGTACTCTACATTGCTAGTATCTCCTGCATAGATTTCATCAATTACTTTGAAAACACTATTTTTCTCTAAATCTTTTGAATTTACAGCGTATCCATCCATAGCAGACTTAGGAAATTCAGGTACATTAATATGGGATTTAATATCTTCGCCTAGTATAAACCCAACTGAATCAATTAATTTCTTTGCTATTATTTCATTTTGTTCTTCTATATTATCTTTTAATATTTCTGTCGCTTTTATTACATCAATCATATAACACCTTTTTTATTTTAGTATAATCTAGTATATTATTAATACTTGTAATTTACAATTAAAAAGAAGATGAGTACTAAATCAACTTCTTGTATTCATCTTCTTTAAAACCTAGGATTACATTGCTATTATCTACTAACAAGGGTCTTTTTATCAACATTCCATCAGTGGATAATAAATTAATTTTTTCATCTTCTGTCATACTGCTTGATTTCTCTTTTAAATTTAATTCTTTGTATAATTTGCCCCTGCTATTAAAATATTTATCAATATCATAAGTGCCCTTTTTGATAATTTCTTTTAAATCATTTGATGATGGTGGGTTCTTTACTAAATCAATTAAATTAAATTCCACATTATTTTCCTCTAAATACTTTAGAGCCTTTTTACAAGTACTTCATTTTGAATAACAATAAACAATCATATTTACTCCATATTTAAAAAACTTTTTAATCTACCATTTTTTGGATTCATCAATATATCCTCTGGTATGCCTTCCTCTACAATATACCCATTATCCATAAATATAACTCTATCGGATATTTCCTTGGCAAAATTCATTTCATGAGTAACTATAACCATGCTTATATTCTCTTTTGTCAAATTCTTAATAACTTTTAAAACCTCTTGTGTTAATTCAGGATCCAATGCGGAAGTAGGTTCATCAAAAAAGATTATCTCTGGATTCATTGCCAATGTTCTAGCTATGGAAACCCTCTGTTTTTGACCTCCAGAAAGACTGAAAGGATATGAATTTTCTTTACCTTGTAAATTCATTTTTTCAATTAATTCCTCTATTGTATTTTTAATTTCTTCATTACTTTTCCCAAGTACATATTTAAGACCTAAGGATATATTTTCATATACTGATAGATTTGGAAATAGATTAAAATCTTGAAAGACCATACTATACTTATTACTTATTTTCTTATATTCTTCACCTTTAGCGTATACCACTTCATCATTATTTGTAAAGGCAAGTTTTTCACCATCATAGATTATTTCTCCACTATCTATCTTCTCTAAGTCTACTGCTGTTCTTATTAGCGTAGATTTTCCAGAACCAGAAGATCCTATAATAGTTACTACTTCCCCCTTATTAACAGAAAAAGAAATATCTTTTAAGACTTCTTCTTTTCCAAAACTTTTTTTTATATTCTTCATTTCTAAAACTTTCATAATACCTACCTATAGTAATTGAATTTATCCTCTATTCTGTTCATTATAAACTCTACTAAGTAATTAAATACAAAGTAAAATATTCCCACAACTAAAAAAGCTAACATATTAGAATCCCTATTTGCAATGGATTTAGCCAATGTAAAAGTTTCCGTAACTGCAATTGCAAAGGCTAATGAAGTATCTTTAACAAGGGTTATTATTTCATTTGTCATAGAAGGTAAAGAATTCTTTAATACCTGTGGAAATACTATTTTTGTATATGATTTCCATTTACTAAGCCCTAATATTTTAGCTGCTTCATATTGCCCTTCATCTATGGATTTAAAACCACCTCTATATATTTCTGCAAAATATGCTGCATAATTAATAACGAATGCCAATATTACAGATATAAACCTTTCTGGTGACTTCATACCAAATAAATAATATGGCCCATAGAATATGAACATAAGTTGTAGTATTAAAGGTGTACCCCTCATAACTGAAATATAGATTTTAGTAATATTAGAAACTATTTTATTCTTTGACTGCTTTAGAAAATATACGACTATGCCAAGTGGAATTGACATTGCCAATGTTAAAAAGAAAATCATAAAAGTAGTTCCAAATCCTTTTGATAATTCTTTTAAAATTTCTATAAAATACATAATTCACCTATTTCTTAAAATTTAAAGATATGACCTAGATCATATCTTTATTTATAATTATTTAATTAAGGTTATATCTTCACCAAACCATTCAACTGATAATTCTCCCAAAAATCCTTCTTCAGCCAATTCTTTTAGTGCTTCATCAATTTTTTCCTTTAGTTCAGTATTGCCTTTCTTAAAACCAATAGCATATATTTCATCTGATAAAGACTCCTCAATAACTCTAAATTTTCTTCCTTGTTTTATATTATATCTAGCAACGATTTCATCCATTAATACTGCTTCTGTAGAACCTTGCTCCAAATCGTTTAAGGCGGTTAAATTGTCTGGTACCTCTAAAACCTCTCCTATAGATTCTTTGAATTCCTTAGCATCATCTAAAGCTTTTTCAGCTGTTGAGCCTGCTTGTAGTTCGATATTCTTACCTTTAAAATCTTCTAAAGTCTTATATTCTGAATCCTCATTTACAATCATAACCTGCCTGTTTTCCATATATGGTTCTGAAAATGTATAATCATTTTCTCTACCATTAACTGTAAAACCATTCCAAATCACATTTATATTTCCACTATTTAATTCAGCATCTTTAGAAGGCCAATCTATAGGTTGTAACTTTATTTCCATATTGAGTTTTTTAGCAACTTCTTTTGCTAATTCAATATCAAAGCCTGTGTAATCTCCATCTGAGTCCTTAAATCCCATTGGTGGAAAACTTGAATCAAATCCAACTATTAAAGTATTTTCAGAAGCTTCTTTTCCAGATCCTTGTGTTTCCTTTGTTTCATTTCCCTTGTCTTTATTACAAGCTACTAATAATAACGATAAAGTTAAAATAATTGTCAATAAAATTCTTTTCTTCATAATACTCTCCTAAATAATATATTTGTCATTATACTTTATTATGTTACCATAGTAAAAAAAATATGTAAAGAAAAAGAACAGTTAAAACTGTTCTACATTTCCTTTGATTTAATTTCTTTTAAAAGCTTTGTAATAAATTCTTCAGTTGCCATTGAACCAATATCTCCAATGTCTCTTTTTCTAATTGAAACTATATTTTCCTCTATTTCTTTTTCACCAAGAATTATACTATATGGTACTTTAGCAAGTTGAGCCTCTCTAATTTTAAAACCAATCTTCTCTGCTCTATCATCTACATTTGCTCTTATATCATTATCCATAAATAATTTCTTTAATTCATATGCCTTGTCGTTGTATTTATCTGATATAGGAAGTATTTTAACTTGTAATGGAGATAACCATGATGGGAATTTACCAGCATAATGTTCTATTAAGATACCTATAAATCTTTCCATTGAACCTAGTATTGCTCTATGAACCATTACAGGTCTTTTCTTTTCTCCATCTGAATCAATATAAGTCAATTCAAATCTTTCTGGCATTTGGAAGTCTAGTTGAATTGTTCCACACTGCCAAGTTCTACCTATAGCATCTTCAAGATGGAAATCTATTTTAGGTCCATAGAAAGCACCATCTCCCTCATTAATTGTGTAGTCGAAGTCCTTGTCATCTAAAGCATCTTTTAAGCTTTGAATTGCAATTTCCCAATCTTCATCAGATCCCATAGAATCCTCTGGTCTAGTTGAAAGTTCAACTGAATATTTAAATCCAAATACTGAATAAATATAATCACATAGGTCTATTACCTTTGAAATTTCGTCTTTAATTTGACTTTTTAACATAAATATATGTGCACCATCTTCAGTAAAGGATCTTACTCTAAACAGTCCATGTAAAGCTCCTGAAAGTTCATGTCTATGAACAAGACCCATTTCACCAAGCTTTAATGGAAAGTCTCTGTAGCTGTGCATATTGCTCTTATATACAAGTATTGAACCAGGACAGTTCATTGGCTTAATAGCATAGTCTGCATCATCAATTTTAGTAAAGTACATATTTTCTTGGTAATGATCCCAGTGGCCTGATTGATGCCATAAACTTTCACTTAATATAATAGGAGTATTTATTTCACCATAACCTTCTTTAATGTGTAAATTCTTCCAAAAATTTTGTAATTCATTTCTTAAAATCATTCCATTAGGATGGAAGAATGGAAATCCTGGCCCTTCTTCATGGAAACTGAATAAATCCAATTCCTTTCCTAATTTTCTATGATCTCTTTTTTTAGCTTCTTCTAAAAATTCCAAATACTCATCTAACTGTTTTTTCTTTTCAAAAGTAATTCCATATATTCTTTGAAGCATTTTATTCTTTTCATCACCACGCCAATATGCTCCTGCAATACTTAATAATTTTAATGCTTTTACTTTTTTTATTTCATAAAGATGAGGACCTCTACAAAGGTCTGTAAATTCACCTAATTTATAAAAGGATATTATTTCATCAGCTGGAAGATTTTCAATTAAATCAACCTTATAAACTTCTCCTTTTTCTTTAAAATATGATAATGCTTCATCTCTAGGCATTTCATATCTTTCCATGTTAAATCCTTCTTTAGTAATTTTCTTCATCTCTGCTTCAATAGCAGGTAAATCCTCTTCTGTAAATCTGTGTTCTGTGTCAAAATCGTAGTAGAATCCATTGTCTATAGCAGGACCGATTCCGAATTTAGTATCTGGAAAAAGTCTTTGAACAGCTAATGCCATAATATGTGCTGAAGTGTGCCAGAATATTTCCTTGCCTTCCTTATCTTCAAATTTTACAAAACGAATACTTGAATCCTCTCTAATAGGTTCTTGCATTCCCATTATTCTATCGTTAACAACTGCGCCAAGCACAACTCTCGCAAGTCCTTCTGAAATATCCTTTGCAATATCTCCAACTAAAATTCCATCTTCATATTCTCTTACAGAATTATCTGGTAAAGTAATTTTTATCATTTATTTCCTCCATTATAAATTTGTACAAATAAAAAAATCTTCCATTCCTACTATAAATAGTAGGGACGAAAGATTCGTGGTTCCACCCTAATTGCTTCTCAATTAATTAATATGCTCCAGATTAGTATTCACATAATCATTTACTTAAAATAGATTTCAGCCATGTCTATTTTTCTCTAAAAGTTTAATTTTGCTACTGGGATCCTTCTTTGCATTTATAAATTATTCACTAAAAAATCAAAATCTACAGTTTGTTGTTCTCCAGTTTTCATATTTCTTAAAGTGAATACATTATTTTTAGCCTCTTCTTCGCCTATAACAATTACATAAGGTATATTTAATTTATCGGCATAATTAAATTGTTTTTTTAATTTGCCACCTTCCATATAAGCTTGAATTATTTTATCATTTTTTCTCAGGTTAGTCAATAATTTGACAGTTTCCTCTTCAAACCCCTTCATTGGCAATATAATAGCATCAATAGGAGTTTCAATGTTAACCTTTATTAAATCCGCTTCTTTCAATTGAAAATAAAGTCTTGTAAGACCTATGCTAAGGCCAACACCAGGAAGTTTTTGTTTACTGTAATTACCTGCTAAATCATCGTATCTACCACCAGAGCAAATAGAACCTAAGTTTTCATAACCGGGAATAATCGTTTCATAAACCGACCCTGTATAGTAGTCAAGTCCTCTAGTAATACTTAGTTTAATTTCTATATTATCCTCTTTAACTCCAAAGGCAATCATATTTTTATATACGATTTCAAGTTCTTCAAGTCCTTCAATAAAAAGATCATTATCTACATTTAAGGATTTTAAATATTCTATAATATCTTCATTACTTCCTTTGAAATATATAAAATCGATTAACTTTTCAATGGATTCATTAGGAATACCATTTTCTTGAAATTCTTTTTTTACATTATCCAAACCAATTTTTTCAAGTTTATCAATAGTTCTTAATGCAAATATAAAATCTTCTATGCCTAAAAATTCAAATAATCCATTTAATACCTTTCTATTGTTAAAAAGATATTTAAAATTATCTAAACCTAAATTATAGAAAACTTCAGCCATAACAGCTGGAATTTCCGCATCGTTGTATATGGAAATACTATTATTACCAACAATATCAACATCACATTGATAAAATTCCCTGTATCTACCTTTTTGATTTCTCTCTCCCCTATAAACCTTACCTATATGATATCTTCTAAAAGGAAAATTTAAATCACTATAATGTTGTGAGACATATCTAGCTAAGGGAACTGTTAAGTCAAACCTTAAACCAATATCAGTGCTTCCTTTTTTTATTTCATATACTTGCTTAGAAGTTTCTCCCCCTCCTTTTGCTAAAAGGATTTCCAATTTCTCCATAACAGGTGTATCAATTGGTAAAAAAGCATACTTTTTAAAAGTATCTTCAATAATATTTTTCATTCTGTCAAAAACAACTTGGTCTTCTGGCAATAATTCCATCATGCCAGGTAAAATACTCGGTTGTATAATGCTCATTTTAACCTCCAACTATTCCAATTATAGAACCTCTATCGATAAAGCTCTCATTATTTGGATAATAATATTTTATATTTTCTTTCTTTAAAATTTCTACCAATTCATTAAAATATTTATACTTCTCTAAATTCCCGTAGAAAATTAATTCATCTTTACCTATATTACCACAAGTTCCTCCAATAAAACCAGTGTTGTAACCTGGTAAATCAATATGATTTTGTGGTAATAAATAACTTTTAATACCTAGACTTTCGTATTTTTTATATAATCCAATATCCGTTGTTATAACGGTTTTTTCTTTAATTATCATAGTAGAACATTTACAATAACCTTGTTTTACAAAAATTTCTTTATATTTTTTATTTAATATAGAATTTAAATTCTCATCAATAAAACTTTCTTTGTGAAAATAGTAATCGCCAACTCTAGAAATATTTATTAGAATATCATTAGGATATTTTTTAATTAACTCGGTTTTAGATGGAACAATATTAATATTAAACTTAGATAACTTCTCTTTAAAATATTTTTCAAATTTATAGTATACAAGAATATTTTCATAGTCGATTGGATGAACCACCATATCAGGATGATCATTTACAGGTTCGTCTAAGTCATGACATTTTAAAGTTTCAATATATTCAATATTTAAGTCCTTTAGTAACAACTTGAATTCCTGTGATGATTTATAACTGATAATGACGGATTTAACCCTATTCTTAAAAGTAAATGGATTCATATTATAACTCCAAGTAAATTGCTGTAATATCATCAGTTTTATAAAATCTAGGATATTTGTTTAGTAGGTAATCATCGTTTTGTATATTTAGTATTTCTCTTTGTATATTTTCAATGGAATTAGTCCTTATCCTATTGATAATGGATTTATAGTCATCATAAATATTTAAAGTGTCATATGACTGACTAAAACCATCAGAACAGATTAAAATACTTTTAATGGAATTTAATTTAATTCTCTTAGAATAAGCTTTGTTTATTCCATTTCCAACAGTATCAAGAGTATAGTATCCATTATCTTTATTTTTCAATGATCTATTTTTTATCAATAGATCATTAATATCTTTATGGTATCTAGTTTCTAAAATAGAATTATTCTCCTCTTTAGAAATATCTACCATTCTTTTCTTAACAATACTATCTAGATAATTTAATTTCTCACATGAAAATAATTCATAACTGTTAACATATTCAATTAGAATATTACAATCACCTAAGTAGAATATCTCTAAAAATTCATCTTTAATTCTTATAATAGAAATTGCTGCAGAAACATCATTCATTATAAATTCTTTGTCTAAATCCATTTTTAATGCGAACTTTAAAGATTTTAATAATGCATCCCCTATAGAAATATTTTCCTTTAAATAAATAATTAAATATTTTTTTATCTCATTAACAAAATTATGAACTATATAATTGCTTTTATCGTTTTTAATGAGAGATGAAGCACCGTCGATTACAAATGCAATATCCTCATCAAAATAATATGTATCTTCATTTTGATCTTTCTCTGTGTAAGTTATAGATTGAATATTTTTAAACATAAAATTTCCTTTATAAAATTAATTTGACATAAGTTTAAAATTATTGTATCATAAATTGGTAGTCATATGTACTACTTGCCCGGATAGCTCAGTCGGTAGAGCAGAGGACTGAAAATCCTCGTGTCGCTGGTTCGATT
>CAYFSP010000057.1:0-521 GCA_964345925.1 uncultured Gallicola sp.
ATTTTGTATTTAAATCTGCTATAAACGCATTGTCTTTACCTAATTTGTAAGTATCATCGTCTTCTAATTTTACAGCATAAACGTCAAAATCTACATTTCCTTTAGCTTTTCCTTCAGCATTTAAAGTATATACTGTAAATGCATTCTCTGGTAATGCTTCAAATTTTAAGTCAAAGTGGAATTTTGGTAATTCACCTTTTACTTTAGCATCAGCATCTGTTGAAAAAGTATAGTCGTAGCTTGAACCAGGTAATACTTCTCTAGGATCATCAGCTGCTACCATATAATCCATGTTTGGTTCTAAGTCAAATTCTAATTCACCAGTACCATCTTCAACGTTTATAACGCCAACAGGTTCATAGTCTTGTGTACCTGCTGCTGCCTTTACTACATTTAATAAAATATCAGCACCATTTGTTTGATTGTTTATATCTGCTGTAGCTGTAATTTTAAATTGTTCTTCTGGAATTACTCCTTCTGGGTCTCCAGTCACAACTGGGTCTTGAGCAAATGCAGGAACT
>CAYFSP010000057.1:531-8677 GCA_964345925.1 uncultured Gallicola sp.
CTGCTTTTTTAACTGTTAAGTCAATATTAGCACCTTTTAAGTCATTGTTTTTATCCGCTGTAGCTGTAATTTTAAATTTTTCAGCAGGTATAACACCTTCACCTTCAACAGGTGCAGCAAATGCTGTAACTGCTGTTGAAAACACCATTACTAAAGCTAACAACAAAGATAAAACTTTTTTGTTCTTTTTCATGATTATAAATCACTCCTCCTATTTTTTTTTGCCTCTCCTTATCAATCTTTTGATAATAGAGTCAGAACCCTCTATACTAAATTTTCATTAGTAACAAAATAATTTTTAAATGTGCACCCATCGATACAATGGGCTATGATAAACTAATTTCCATCGTCTACCGTAGCATCTATCGATCGATGTACTACGTAGTTGGATTAAAATTTATTTTGTTTTCAAGGACTGTCAAGGTTCGGCCGTTGCCATTATTTTTTTTAGCAACCTTTTTATAATAGTAATTCTTTGTGAACTACTTATTACCAGTATATTATTATTTTTTGTTAAAATCAAGTTTTACAAAAAATAACATCAATTTTAAAGCAATTTAGTTAATTATTCTTTTTATAACAAATAATCTAACTAGCTTTAAAATTATATATAGTATTTTAACATATAAATAAAAAAAACTGCATAATATATTAAAATATTATATAAAGAAGTATAATCACATAAATATACTTCATACAATTATACCCTAAACTTACAATATAATAGCTTAAATATCATTTTTTGTAAAGGATATTTTTGTTTTTATTCATCAATTTCAATACCTTTCTTTAAATATTAAGAAATATTTATACATGATGCCGTTTTACTTTTTAGTTTATATTATTGAATTAAAAACATATTACAATATTGTAATATAAAATATTTTTTATTAGTATTTTAGTAATATATTATGTTCTATATTATAAATCTACTGGCTATATACTAACGGTAATGATTTATAAATATATTTGAATAATATTATATTTACCTTTTCTATTATAGAAAGAAAACACTTCACCTTCACTATATAAATATATATTATAATATTATTTTTTATACTTTTTCTTAATATTAATTTAAGATTTCTATGCTAACATTGATATATTCTTTTCTATTTAATATGTAATATCTTTTATTAAGAAAATCTTTATATTTGTACCATGAATATGATATATTATAGTAGCAGTGAGTTATAATCGTTATTTTTAATAAAAATTAAGTATTTAAGGGGAAGAAATGTCATTAAAAATAATTAACACAGAAACTTCTCAACTTGTAAGGGAAGTATCTAGAAAATTGGATTCTTTTATGTATCCAGTTTCAGACGATAACAATCTTACAATTATGAAGTTTAAAGTACTAATGGAAATAGATAAGAAAAAACAGGTTAATATCGGTGAAGTTGGACAAGCTTTAGGTATTGCCGGTGGTAATATTTCCAATATGTGCAAAGCACTGGAAAAAGAAGGATATTTAAAGAGAACTAGGAGTACTGAAGATGAAAGGGTTGTTACTGTAGGTTTGACTTCTCATGGTGAAGATGTTTTACGAAATATCAAAAATCAATTAGAAGAAAAATTTTCAGGGTATGACGATACTATGACTGATGAGGAATATCATCAAATTATTGATAGTTTGGTTTTACTTAACAATCATTTAGACAAACTAGCTCAATTTGAATAGGAAGGAGTGTTTATGAGTGATAATAGGTCCAAATTTCCAAAGAATATGAAGCCAAATTCAGTAACTATATTGCTTGTAGGGCTTTTATTATGGGCCACTGTCTTTTCATTTGTAATGCCTTATATTAGTGGGCAATCCGTTACAGAAGTTAAGTATAATGAGTTTTGGAAGATGCTTGAATCTGGAGACGTAACTGATGTAGTTCTGAACGATCCAATAACTTTCACTGCAAAGGATTCAAAAGGCGAAAAAAGAAAGTATGAAACGCCTTATAAAAGTTACGGCTATGATGATGAGTTACTTCCTACACTTAAGGAACATAAAAATATTTCTTATACGACTAAGAGTTCCAACTTTTTTGTTGATTTTATTTTACCTAACGCTCTATATTTTGGTCTTTTATTAGGAGTTATGTTTTTGTTAAGCAGAAGTTTAACAAAAAGAATGGGCGGCAATTCCATGAGTTTCGGAAAAAGTAATGCTAAGGTTTATGTACAGTCTAAGACTGGTAAAAACTTTATTGATGTTGCTGGTCAAGATGAAGCTAAGGAAGACTTAACGGAAATTGTAGACTTTCTGCATGATCCAAAAAAATATAGTGAAATAGGTGCTGTTTTACCTAAAGGCGTTCTACTTGTTGGTCCTCCTGGTACTGGTAAAACATTACTTGCTCAAGCTGTTGCTGGTGAAGCAAATGTACCTTTTTTCTCAATGTCAGGTTCTGAATTCGTTGAGTTATTCGTTGGTATGGGAGCTTCTAAGGTTAGAGATCTTTTTAAGCAAGCTAAAGAAAAAGCACCGTGTATAGTTTTCATAGATGAGATTGATGCTATTGGTAAGAAAAGAGATACACATGGTTTAAGTGGTAATGATGAAAGAGAACAGACTTTAAATCAGCTACTTAACGAAATGGATGGTTTTGAAGGTAATAATGGTGTTGTAATATTAGGGGCTACTAATAGACCTGAAATTCTAGATCCTGCCTTAACAAGACCTGGTAGATTCGACAGAAGAATTCCTGTTGAACTGCCTGACCTTTCTGGTAGAGAGGCTATTTTAAAAGTTCATGCTAAGAAAATTAAGATTCATCCTAATGTGGATTACAAAAATATTGCTTTAATGACTGCTGGTGCATCTGGTGCTCAATTAGCAAATATTATTAATGAAGCCGCATTAAGAGCTGTTCGTCTTGGTAGAAATTTAGTAGCTCAAGAGGATTTACAAGAGTCTGTTGAAGTTGTTATTGCTGGTCAACAGAAAAAGGGTATGGTTATTTCCACAAGGGAAAAAGAGATTATCGCTTACCACGAAGTTGGTCATGCTTTAGTTGCTGCGATGCAAAAACATTCAGCTCCTGTACAGAAAATAACTATTATTCCAAGAACTTCTGGAGCTTTAGGCTATACTATGCAAGTTGAGGAAGAAGAAAAATTCCTTATGAGCAAAGATGATATTTTAAATGAGATAACAACTCTTACTGGTGGTAGAACTGCTGAAGAAATTGTCTTCAACTTAAAAACCACAGGCGCTGCTAATGATATTGAAAGAGCAACAAAATTAGCAAGAGCTATGATTACACAGTATGGTATGTCTGATGAGTTTGGAATGGTAGCTTTTGAAACACAGCAAGCAAGATACCTAGATGGTGGAACTTCCAGTTCAGCATCTCCTGAAAAAGCTGGAGAAGTTGATAATTTAGTTGAAAAAACCATTAAAGGTGCTCAAGAAAAAGCTAGAGAAATATTAACTGCTAATATTGACAAACTACACGAGATTTCTAAATTCTTAATTGAAAAAGAAACTATTACTGGTGAAGAGTTTATGGCAATTTTAGATTTAAAAGACGAAAATGAAGTTTCTTCTAATAATGATGAAGAGGGAAAAAATGAAAGTGAACTTTCTTCTAATTCTGATGAAGAATCTAATATTCTTAATGAAAACAATGATCCAAATGGAAATTTAGATAATTAATTTCAAAAAAAGGAAAGGTATTTACCTTTCCTTTTTTATTGCAAATTTTTCTATATTGCAATTTTCTATTTCATTTATTTTATTTTTTGCCTCTTTTTCGTTTCCTCCTATAAAATATTTTATATAACTACTGTGATTACTAATACTGCCTCCTACACCAATTATTATACTTTCCCTTATTTTTGAATAATCAAAATTACCTGACACGGTTTCCACTACATAATATTTTTCCTTTAATTTATTCCTTAATGTTTTAATTGATTCTTCCATATTTATATTCTCTATTTTAGATACTATTATTATTTCCCTATTTATTGATGAGTTACTATTTTTAAACCCATTTAATTTTCTTTTCTTTATTATCTTAGGGTAATCCCTATAGGCGATATTCATATCAAGTCCTGTTCCTGCCTTTCCTATTCCAGAAAACTCTCCTCTATTGGAGTATTGCCAAATACCCGTTCCACCGTCTACATAAGGTGATTTCTTACTAGGGGAATAAGTCCAATGTGCCACCCATTTATCAAATTCTTTTAAAGTTTTTTCTTTATATTTATAATTGTAATCAAATTCCTTGTTAAACCAAGAGCCCATTGTATACATTCCAATATAGTAACCTTGTTTTTCTACTCTATCCATAAAGGATATTGCAATTTCCGTTTTTTGAATTTTTCCTATATTATTTTGACTTGAATCTTCAAAGTCCAACCACAGTGGATATTCAAATTCCTTTCCTTTTACAGCATTTAAAAACATATCCGCCTCTTTTATTGCTCCCTTTGTAGTTTTTGCGTATAAATACCAATATGCTCCAACAGGCACGCTATATCTTTTACATTGTTCATATATATTGTTAAATTTTCCGTCTACTGGCGTTACACCACTTCCTGCCTTTAAAATTACAAAGTCCAAGCCTTTATCTTTAGCTTTTTTTATATCGCTTATACTGTTCCAATTTGATAAGTCAACTCCTATTTTATTCATTATTTTCCTCCTTAATTTTTATCTGTTATATTAAATTAAGGAATACATACTTTTTTACTACTAATATTATGAATTTCTTATAGTATTTTTTCGCAAATTAAATTATTATATTATATAATAGAGTATTTTATAGGCTTTTCATATATTCCATTAAAGGAGGATAAATATGAAGGACAATTCCAACAAGGAAATAATTGCTATGATTTCAATTATTGTTATTATGATAATTGTAGGGGCGATAATTTCATATTTTAAATAAAAAAAGATTACCTTTTATAGGTAATCTTCTTTATTTTACTGGTAATCTTCTCCTATTAAATATTTGTAGAATGCATTATTACAGTATATAGTTCTTTCCTTTGTTTCAAATTCATTTCCTTTTGATAATTCTTCCAAAACCTTTGGTGCATCTTCAACTGTTGCAAAAGGATGTATTTCATATATATCATTTGATACTACACAATCCCTTATTTCTGTATATTCCTCTTTATTTATTTCCTTATTTGTAGAAGTATAAAGTGGTTGCCACCATGAGTCAACTAATAGTCCTTTACCTTCTTCATTGCCTTCGTTTTTCTTAGCATATTTTTCTATTATGCCATTGAAATCCTTCATATCTTCTTTTTCTAAAAATTCTATGATTAAATCATATTCTACTGCATGTGCAAAGTAATCATCGCCATCTTGTTTTACTTCATATGTTGGTGTTGGTTCTGGTACTGGACCCCATTCCAACAAGTATTTAAATACTGATATTTTAGGCTCTAATTGAATTTTTGCATTTATATTTTTGGATTTTAATAGCCCTAGTAACTGTTGAGCATGTTGTATGCTAGAATGTCCATAGACTATTGTATTCTCCTCTATGAAATTGGAATTATTTTGAGTGTTTTTCAAGTTATACCCTGTAACTATTCCGTCCTTTACTGCTTTGTTTCCAATATCTTGTAATTCCTTGTTCTCAAATAGTATAAAGGATTCCCATTTATTGTTTAACTTTGCTCCTATATCGTGATCCAATGTTGTACCAATATAGTTTTTTCCCATTCCACCAAAGGATTCTATATCAATTATGTTTTTATTTTTAAGTATTTCCAGCTTTTCCCTTGAACCTGTAAAAGATTTAGATTTTTTATTTATATTATCTACTGAGTCAAATATTTTAACTTCTTTATCTGATAAAAATATTACATCTTCAAAGTAATTTGCTGCTTCATCTATTATATGTGTAGATATTATTACAGTTCTTGGGTTTAATTCCAAATCCTCCATTAATGTTTGGTAGAATTTATATCTTGTTTTTGCATCTAGTCCTGATGTTGGTTCATCAAATATGGAAATATCTCCTCTTGTTGTTAGTCCTATTACTAAATTCACAAGGTTTTTTTCTCCTTTTGAAAGTTTTTTATATTTTGAATTCATTTTTATATTAAATTTCTCCACTAATTCTTTATTGAATTCTTCATCCCAATTCTTATATAGTTTTTTTATTATTTTAAATATTTTTTTAATTTTATATTCCGTATAATAGGCTTCTCCAAACATATCTTCAGATATATACTATATTTTCCACTACCTTTTGATTTTCTAATACCTTTTCGCCATTTAACTTTATTTCACCTTTATAACCTATTGTTAAATTGGATATGGATTGTAAAAGTGTCGTTTTTCCTACACCGTTATTTCCAACTAGCCCATATACCTTTTCATCTAATTCTAAATTTATATTTTTTAATACTTCTTTTTTTCCATAATTTTTGCTGTAATTCTTTATTTCTAACATTAGTCTACAACCTCCATATTATTTATTAATTCTATTAGTCTTTTTTTATCTATATCCAGTCTTTTTGCTTCTTTTATCAACTCTGGAACTAAATTGTCCAAAAATTCCTTCTGTCTTTTTTCTATTATTATTTGTCTTGCATTTTCTTCTACAAACATTCCTAAACCCCTTTTTTTATATAAGACCTTTTCATCTACTAATATTGTTAATCCCTTTCTTGCCGTTGCAGGATTTATATTATATATTTTTGAAAACTCATTTGTAGATGGTGCTTGATCACCTGGTTTTAAATTTTTTGAAATTATTTCATTTTCTATCATATCCACTATTTGTAAAAAAATAGGTCTATCAGAATTTGTATCCATATTTTCACCTCTCATATCTTGGTTAGTTAGTCAGTTGAGTAACTAACCAAGATATGAGTTTTATATTCATGTCAATAGTTTTTTAAAATTATTTTTTACAAAAAAATATCCAGTAGCTTTTGCTACTGGATATTTTAAATATTATACTATCTTCTACAACCCATTCCTGTTCCGTCTCTTTTTTGAATTCCATTTCCTCCACCATTTCCTTGATGGTGACTATTATTTCCTTTATAACCATTGTTGTTTCCTTTTGTTATTGTTACTGGTTTTACCACATTTTGATTTGTGTTACTCGGTTTTGAAATATTTTGATTTTCTGAATTATTATTTTCTACTTTCGGTTTTTGGTTTTCATTATTTCTTGTATTGTCATTATTTAAACAGGAGCCATCTTGTAATCTTTGTCCATTTCCATTACCATTTCTTGCTCCCATTCCAGAACCATTACCACCTAGTCCTGTACAGTTCTTTTGTTTTGATCTAAAATTTTCTATTATTCTACTACCGTCTTCCTCTGAAAGAGCTCCACTTTTTACTCTATTTTCTATTGCAATTTTCTTTGTTTCAAATATCTCTTCTTTAAATTCTTCTAATATTCCATCTTCTTTTGCTAATGCCCAAATATTTTTTCCCGTTGTAACACATTCTTCTCTTATTTCTTCAACTGTTTTCCCCGTCATTTCAGAAAGTATTTCCACATTTGTTCTATATCTATAATTGCTTTCTAATGCAAATGATACTGTTCCAATAAATAGAACAAGTATTACTGCAAATATACCTACTTTTTTAAATTTTAATGTTTTCATTTTATCCTCCTAATATTTTATTATTTTTATTAACTGTATTATATATTAGGAATATGTCTTTAATATGTCTTTCTACATTATATTTTTCAAATCAAATATAAATGTTGTACCTATGTTTTCCTCTGATTCTACCTTAATTTCTATTTTATGGCGATTTGCTATTTCCTTTGCTATTGGAAGTCCCAGTCCTGTACCAATTATATTTTTTTCTGAATTATTCTTATAGAACTTTTCAAATATATGGTCTATTTCAGATTTTTTTATACCTATACCATAGTCCCTTATTATTATTTTTGAATCATGTCCTATTATTTCAATTTTAGTATTATCCTTTGAAAATTTTACTGCATTATTTAAAACTATTCCAAACATTTGACGTAACCTTACATAGTCACCCTTTACAATAATATTGGGAATGTTGCTACTTATTATCTGTATATTTCTATCCCTTGAAAATTTTCTCATACTTCTTTCTATATCTGTTATTAAATCGGTTATTGATATTTCTTGTATATCCATTGAGAAATCAGGTGCTTCTAATTTTGTTAAA
>CAYFSP010000058.1:0-8340 GCA_964345925.1 uncultured Gallicola sp.
CTTTTAATATATCATGTTCGGAATGAAATTGTCCTATTTAGTATATCCTATCCAGATATGTTTAAAAATCGTAAACAAGCTTAGAATATATAAATACCCCCTAGATCCTTGTAAGGATTTAGGGGGTATTGGTAATTATTATTTTTATTAATTTACTTCCGTACTTTCTGTAGGATTAATTTCTTCTGTATTATTCTCATCATTTAATAATTGTTCTAATTTTGACTTATAAAAATCATAATCCTGAATACTTACTTGAAATAAGTCTATACGTCCTTCTTTATCAATTAGGAATGTTGTTGGAAATGCTTGAATTGGATATTCTATTTCAGCATTGGAATCAACTCCTATTGGAAATGTATATTCATTTTCTTCAATGAATTTTTGTACTGTTTCTTCATCTTCGCCAATATCTATAGCTAGTAAAACAAAATCTTCTCCTAGCTCTTCATGTAATTTTTGGAAATCTGGCATTTCTCTTCTACAAGGACTACACCAAGTTGCCCAGAAGTTTAGTAATACCACTTTATCTCTATAATCTGAAAGTTTTACAGTTTCTCCTGTAAGTAATTTGACTTCAAAATCAGGTGCTATATTTCCTTCTTTAAATCCTTCTTTATTAGGATCTTCTGGTTCTGTAGCTTCTGTTAATTCAGTAACTTCTGTGACCTTATCAGTAGCTGGCTCCGTTTCCTTTGTTGGATTATTATTATCATTGCAAGATGTTATTAAAATCAATGACAGAATAATCATCAAGCTAAATTTTATTTTTTTCACTATGAATTTCCCCTTTTTTTACTTTTTTCCAAACTATTGCATCAGTTGGGCATGTATCGATACATTCTCCACAGTTGATACATTCTCTATCGTTAACTTCTCGTATATCCATTTTACAAACTCGTACACATTTATTACATTTTATACATTTATTTTCATTAACCATTATTCCAAATATGGAGTACTTATTAAATATTGAGTAGATTGCTCCAAGTGGACATATAAATCTACAAAATCCTCTATAGATTAATATTACCAGAACTATTGTAATAAACAGTAGGAGTAATTTCCAATTGAATAGAAAACCTACTAGATTATCAAATTTGTTTCCGAATAATACAAGAGGTATTCCACCCTCTAATGTACCAGCAGGACATATATATTTACAAAATGCTGGTGATAACAGTACAACAGGTAATATTATAACAAAAATTACCAGAAAGAGATACTTTAATATTGATAATTTTCTTGTAATTTTATTTTTTTTTATCTTAGGAGTAGGAATTTTATATAGAATTTCTTGAATAAATCCAAAAGGACATATGAACCCACAGACTAATCTTCCTAACATAGTTCCTATTATTAATATTGTTCCAATAATGTAGAATGGTAATTTGTTGGGTATTTGTGATATTGCAAATTGTAAACTTCCAAGTGGACATGAACCAATGGCACCAGGACATGAATAGCAGTTTAATCCAGGAACACAAATTCCTTTTGTTTGACTTTGGTTAATACTTTGGTCTGTAAAATTTACTATATCCGCATTATATAAAAAAGCTGTAAATAGCTGTGCTAATTTTCTTTTAGTTTGTAATTTAGCCAATTCCTATACACTCCAAACATATATAAATAGCTTTCATCAATGTTTCATGATAGTCATTTTGATATATCCCAATAAAAATAAAGATGATTCCTATAATCAATATTAAAAAACTTTTTTTATTTTCCATAATTAACTCCTTAGAGGATATGATATCAGATAATGAACTTTTTTTGAATATATGGTTTAAAGACAATAAAAAAGGAAGGTTCAACTTCCTTATGATTGATGATTATAAAAATATTTGTTTGTAATTTTCAAAAGTATAGGAATCAAAACAATATATATTGTAAGATTGCCAATTGCATGATAAGTATCGATTTGTAGCCCAAATATATAGTAAGCCCAAAAATTACTTGTTTTACTAAACATTGTTGAGGTAAAAATTGAGACTATAAAACCGTATAAAAATCCAGAAATACATGCAAAAATTCCTTGGAATAAAATTTTTTCCTTAAAAAGTTTATTTCTCTTTAATAACCATGCTATTATTATGATTATTCCATAAGTAATTGTCTGATAAATATTCCAAATCCCAGATCCTAAAAAAAGATTGGATACGAATATAATAACAATATCTACTAGAAGAGCATCTATTAAATTAAAATAAATAGCTGTAAAAATTAATATTGCTGTAACTGGTTGAACATTTGGTATAAAGATGAATAAAAGTCTTCCAATGACTCCAACAGCAGAAAGAAAAGATAGATATGTTAGTTTCCTTATATTCATATCTAAATTTTTTCTAATGTGAATACTATTATGTCCTTATCGTTTAATTCATAATCTCCAGCACCTACATTAGCAGACTCACCATTAATAGTATACATCCAATAAATACTTTCCTTTTCATCTTGGGATTTTCCTTCAATCGATGTAATAAAGCCATCAATTTCTTCAATTTCAAAATTATCTTTTAATACATTTAAAAGATTCTCACCAAATTTAATGGTAAAATTCTTTTTGGATATTTCATTATCTCCTTCTTTTAAGATAATAGTGGTACTAATCTCTTTAGATACATTTTCCGTAAGCTTTATTTGTTTATCATTACTTGTTTCTACTGTTTTTTTATTGTTATCCTCAGTACATGATACTAGTGTAATAACTAATATCAATGATAATAGTATTGAATAAATTCTTTTCATAATTCCTCCTAAATTCTATTTATTTTCATTATAGCAGAAATATGCAGTTGTTTTATATTCTATTTTCATATTAACTGATATAGTATTATCCTATATCTAACTATATATTAATGGTAATAGAATATATCCATATCCTTTGATAGAATGGAGAAAATTGAATTAGGAAATAAAAATAATAATATTATTAAATAAAGGAGTTAAAATGAAAATAATAGATTTATTCAAAAATGGAAACCAAGTGATATCTTATGAAGTATTTCCACCAAAGACAAGTGATGGAGCTGAATCGGTTAAAAGGGCAACTGAAGAAATTGCAAAAATAAACCCTGGTTTTATATCTGTAACATATGGTGCAAGTGGAGGAACAAGTGACTATACTATAGATATAGCATCAAATATAGAACAGAATTTAAATGTTACCTCCCTTGCTCATTTAACATGTGTAACATCTAATAAGGAAACAATAATTGATCAATTAAGAAAATTAAAAGAAAATAATATAGAAAATATTTTAGCATTAAGGGGAGATCTACCTTCTGATATGATGGATTTGAAGAGTAGGGATTATAGTTATGCAAGTGATTTAATAAGGGATATTGGTGAATACGATAGCAATTTTTGTGTAGGAGGAGCATGTTATCCAGAGGGTCATGTAGAGTCAGAACATATGGCAGATGATATAGAGCATTTAAAACACAAGGTGGATATGGGATGTAAATATCTTATTAGTCAAATGTTTTTTGATAATAATATATTGTATAATTATCTATATAAATTAAGGGATGCTGGAATTGATGTTCCAGTTATTGCAGGTATTATGCCTGTTACAAATCCTAAACAAATAAAGCGAATAACAGAGCTATCAGGTACATTTTTACCTCAAAGATTTAAAACCATAGTGGATAAATTTGGTCACAATCCAAAGGCTATGGCACAGGCGGGAATAGCATATGCTACAGAACAGATCATAGATTTGTATGCAAATGGAGTTAATGGTATACATGTTTATACTATGAACAAACCTGAAATAGCAAAGAGTATTCATAATAATTTATCGGAGATAGTAGGTTAATATGTATGATGGTATTTTACTTCACTCATCTAATATTGGAGATTTTTCCATAAGAAAAGATGAGATGATAAGATATATGGGTCAAAAGAAATCAGAGGCAACTAAAGAGATATATGATTTGGTAAATAGTTCCTTTAAAGAGGTAGAGGAAGATTTAGTATTTAAATGTTGCTATAGAAAATTTCAAATTGAACTAAAGGAAAATTATGAGATTGATTTAGGTTTTAGACGTATAAACTCCACAGGACTTTTTAGAAATTTACAAAGTTGTAAGGAGGTTTATATATTTGTTGCAACATTAGGTCTTGGTATTGACAGAAAAATTAAGAGATACAGTAATATATCACCAGTAAAGGCCCTTAGTTTTCAAGGAATAGGATCTGGTTTAATTGAGGATTATTGTAATTTTTTTAATGATTATTTAAAAAATGTAGAAAAGGAAAATGGGAATAGATTAAAGCCAAGATTTAGTCCAGGGTATGGAGACTTACCATTGGATTTACAAAGGGACATATTTAAAGAACTTGAAGTTACAAAGAAGATAGGTGTTGTTTTAAATAATGGATTATTGATGACACCTTCTAAGTCGGTTTCCGCAATAATAGGAATATATTAAGGGGATAGTATGAATATATTAGAGAAGATAAAAAATGAAATAGTCTATTTTGATGGTGCTCAAGGATCTGTATTACAGGACTTAGGTTTAAAACCTGGTGAGCTGCCAGAGACTTGGAATATAATAAATAGCGAAAAAATCGTGGAAATGCATAAGGGATATTTAGATGCTGGATCCAATATTATATTAACAAATACATTTGGAGCAAATTCATTTAAATTTTCTGGAGAAGAGGGTAATTATTCAGTAGATGAAATAATTACAGCATCTGTTAATAATGTAAGAAAAGCTATAGAATTAACGATAAAAAAGAATAATGATCATTATATAGCTCTAGATATTGGACCTACAGGAAAGTTATTAAAACCCATGGGAGAATTAGAATTTGAAGATGCAGTTTCAATTTTTAAAGAAATTGTTGATGCAGGCGTAAAAAACAATGTGGACCTAATAGTAATAGAAACAATGAATGATAGTTATGAAACAAAAGCAGCAGTATTAGCAGCAAAAGAGAATTCAAACCTTCCCATATTCGTTACAAATGTTTATGATGAGAACAAAACTCTTATGACAGGAGCAGATCCTATTTCCATGATAGCAATGTTAGAGGGGTTAAGAGTTGATGCTATAGGTATGAACTGTAGTCTAGGACCAAAACAGATGGTGGATATTGTGAAGGTATTTAATGAGTATTCATCATTACCAATAATAGTAAATCCTAATGCTGGACTTCCTCATAGCAAAAAAGGAAAAACTGTTTATGATGTGGATTCAGAAGAATTTGCAGAAATAATGGTAGAGATTGTAGAATCTGGAGGAAGTATTATTGGAGGATGCTGTGGTACGACTCCAGAATATATTAAAAAATTAATAGATAAAACAAAGAATATTAAATTAAAAAGAAGATACAAAAAAAATAATTCATTAATATCCTCTTATACTCATGCAGTGGAATTTGGGAAAAAACCTATTTTAATAGGAGAGAGAATAAATCCAACAGGAAAGAAAAAATTTAAAGAGGCTTTAAGAAATCATGATATAAATTATATATTAAATGAAGCTGTAAAACAGGAGGAATTAGGAGTACAAGCATTAGACGTAAATGTTGGATTACCTGAAATAGATGAAGTATCAATGATGGTTGAAGCAATAGAAGAAATTCAAGCTATTATAGACTTACCATTACAAATTGATACTTCTAATTTTGAAGCATTAGAAAAAGCCATGAGAATATATAATGGAAAACCAATGGTCAATTCCGTTAATGGAACATTGGAGAGTATGGAAGGTGTTTTTCCATTGGTGGCAAAATATGGAGGGCTTGTTGTAGCTTTAACGTTGGATGAAACAGGAATTCCAAACGATGTTAAGGGAAGAGTAGAAATAGTTAAAAAAATATATGAAACAGCAAAAAAATACGGCATTGACAAGAAGGATATTATTATAGATTCTTTAGCGATGACCATATCAGCCGATACAAGTTCCGCACTAGCAACACTTGGGACTTTAGAATCAGTAAAAAGGGATTTTGGAGGAATAACAAGTCTAGGTGTATCAAATATTTCCTTTGGTCTTCCAAATAGAGATTTTATAAATGGAACATTCTTTGCAATGGCATTAGAAAAAGGTCTAGATGCTGCTATAATGAATCCTAATTCCGTTGAGATGATGAAAACATATTATGCTTTTAATGCATTATCAAATTATGATCCACAATGTTCAGAGTATATAGAATTTGCCTCAAATATTGAAGTTGGAAACTCTATTACAAATATTAAAACAAAAAGTAAAAAAGATGAAGAGGTTTCAAGTTTAAAAAATGCTATTATAAAAGGTTTAAAAGAACAATCTAACTTAATATCAGAGGAACTATTAAAAAATAGAACGCCACTGGAGATAATAGATGAAGAAATAGTGCCAGCTCTTGACATAGTAGGTGAGGGATTTGAAAAGAAAACTCTATATTTACCACAGCTTTTAATGTCAGCAGAAGCGGCTAAAGAAGCCTTTAATAATATAAAAGTTCATTTGGAAAAACAGGGCAAGAGTCAAGAAAAAAAATATAGCATAGTTTTAGCAACGGTTAAGGGAGATATTCATGATATAGGTAAAAATATAGTAAAGGTATTACTTGAAAATTATGGTTTCGATATTATAGATTTAGGAAGAGATGTGGATCCAGAATTAATTCTAGAAACAGTAGTAAATAAAAAAATAAAACTAGTAGGACTTAGTGCTTTGATGACTACAACAGTACCAGCAATGGAAGAAACTATAAAGCTAATAAGAAAAGATGCACCTTATTGTAAAGTTATGGTAGGTGGAGCAGTGCTTACATCAGAATATGCAGAAATGATAAATGCAGACTTCTATGGTAAAGACGCAATGGAATCCGTTAGGTATGCAGAAAGCCTAGTATAAAAATCTCCTTATATTAAGGAGATTTTTATATTTATCTAATCATATAAGTACAAAACTTCAATATAAAAATACATAATATTCATGGATGATTTGATGTTATTTAAGAAGTTTTATAGTATAATTATTTAGTTGGGGGAATTATGAAAAAGAATTTTAAAAATTATATGATTATAGGATCCATGTTATTTGGATTGTTTTTTGGAGCGGGAAATTTAATATTTCCTATAAACTTAGGTCAACAAGCTGGAGCTAATCTATTTCCAGCAATGATGGGTTTTCTAATTACAGCAGTGGGACTCCCGTTTTTAGGTACTTTATCTATGGGAATATCCGAGTCTAATGGTTTATATGATATGACTACTGGCATAAGCAAAAAATTTGGAATATTTTTCACAATGGCGTTGTACTTGACCATTGGACCATTTTTTGCATTACCTAGACTTGGTACAGTATCATTTGAAATAGGAATAAAGTCCTTTATAGATGAAAGCAATATAAAGCTTTACTTGCTTATATTTACATTTATATTTTATTTAATAGCTTTTTTACTGTCATTAAGACCATCAAAAATCATGGTATGGGTTGGGAAAATTTTAAATCCCATGTTTTTGATTTTGTTATCTGCAATTGTAATTATGACTTTTATAAAACCTATGGGAATGGCTTTAGAACAGGATGTACAGACTAAATTTGTCAATAATTCATTTTTAGAGGGCTTTGTTGGTGGCTATGGGACTATGGACGTTCTAGCATCATTAGCATTTTCCATTATTGTAATTAGAAGTATTAAGGATTTAGGTGTAACTAAGCCAAAGGAAATAGCAAAATATACATTGAAGTCAGGAATTGTTACATTGATTTTAATGTCTATAATTTATGGATCATTAGTATATATGGGAGCTTCAAGTTTAGGAAAATTAACTTTATCGGAAAATGGAGGAATAGCATTTAATCAGATTGCAAAATATTACTTTGGTACCTTTGGTGAGATATTACTTGCACTTATTGTTATCGTAGCCTGTTTAAAAACGGCTGTTGGACTAATTACTGCTTGTTCTGAAACCTTTAACAATATATTTCCGAAAATAAGCTATTTTAAATTCATATGTATTGTTACAATTGTTAGTTTTTTAGTATCAAATGTTGGACTTAATTCCATAATAAAATTATCAGTTCCAGTATTGAACTTTCTTTATCCATTGGCAATTGTACTAATGTTATTGGTATTTCTATCACCAATCTTTAAAAATGACAATATGGTATACAAAATAACATTATTATTTACTGGTTTTGCAGCTTTTTTTGATGGATTGAAATCTGCACCTGAAATTATTACAAATAATATATTCATAAAATCCATATTGGATTTAGGAGATGGTATACTACCGTTTTTCAAATATGGCTTTGGTTGGATTATACCGACAGTTATTGGATTTGTTATTTCCTTTTTGGTGATAAAAATTTTAAAGAATAGAAGAATAGA
>CAYFSP010000059.1:0-7826 GCA_964345925.1 uncultured Gallicola sp.
CAGTTCCATCAGTGTCGCTAATTCCACCTACACTATTGTTTACAAAGGAATTATTTTTTATAACTGCCTTAGTGTGCAACTTTCCAAACATACCTACATTTGCAAATATTTGAATAGCTCCACCTGCATACATTGCGTTATCAACACCATATGCTTTATTTCTATAGAAAGTGTTATTTTCAATATTTATTTTATCTACAATATCTCCATTTCCAGAACCTTCTGTTTGAATAAGTATTGCTCCACCATCATCATTGGCTATATTATTTAAAAAACTTGAGTTTTTAACATCGAATGTTGCAGTTTTTTTCATATTCAATATATAAATGGCTCCACCATCATAAGTAGAAGCAGTTCCAATATTAGTTTCATTACTCTCAAATATTGATTCATTAATATTTAATGTACCATTGAAATAATGGATTGACATAGCACCACCGCCACCACCTACTACCCCTGTGTTAGCTGCTCTATTTTTATTTTCTCTAAAAATAGTATTATTGATATTTAATGTACCTGAATAATTCTTTGAAGCAATTGCCCCTGCTTCATAACCACCAGCTGTACCACTGTTGTTTTCTATTGTAGAATTATTAATATCAATATTAGAATTACCACCTACCCATATTGCTGGTCCACCTCCAGCAGTATTATTATGAATATAGGTACTATTTATTTCCGTCTTAGCAGTTCCTGAAGTAGAAATATCAATTGCTCCATTAGTTGAATTATAAAGCTCAATATTTTCTAAAACCAATTTACCAGTACTAGCAGTATTTTTTAACATTCTGCTATTTATATTGGTTCCATCCATCTTTAGGTTTTTAATGGTCAAACTACCAGTTCCTGCTCCATTTACTGTGATGGATCCATTATTCCAGATCTTATTGCCACCATCAACTGTTATATTAACATTTGGTATTGTTATTGTTACATTATCATATGTAAAACCATCAGATAATGTAAAAACATCCCCTTCTTCTCCCTCATTAACTGCAGTTTGAAGTTCTGCTACAGTAGAGACTTCCTTGCTAAATGCAAATGATTTTGTTACCAATCCAAAAGGTAACGATGTAATGGTCATAACTAATAATAAGATTATCGCCACAATTTTCTTTTTATTCATACATTATTTCCTCTTATTTAATTTATTTCTTAACATTTCCCATAAATAACATATGCTACAAATATAGTATACATTGAAAATAATAACTATATAACATATAACTTAATCATATCATTTTTTACCACATTGTCATCTGATCAATACTATAGAGTATTCATATTTTAGTATTTTATACCATTATCTTAAGTAAATATTATACAAAAAAAGAGAGGGTTTCCTCTCTTTACTTTACATTGTTTCTATTTTATCCACTATATCGTATAAATAACTTTTATTAATATCAAAGATTCTACCAGCATCTGTAGCTTTTGATATTTCTGGATCAATTGGTATTCTACTGTAGGTATCTATTTTTTCCTCTAATGCAATTTTAGCTATTTTGCTTTCACCAAATACTGCAATCTCCTCATTACATCCAGGACATTTCAAGTAGCTCATGTTTTCCACTGCACCTATTATGCCAATATTCATCATTGAAGCCATATTAACGGCTTTTTTTACAATCATACTGATTAAATCAGAAGGTGCTGTAGCAACAACTATGCCATCAATAGGTAATGATTGGAAAATTGTCAATGGTACATCTCCAGTTCCAGGTGGCATATCTACAAATAGATAGTCTAACTCTTCCCATAGAACATCTTGGTAAAATTGTTTTACAACTCCAGCTATAACTGGACCTCTCCAAATTACAGGATCTTCTTCGTTTTCTAATATAAGGTTAATACTGATTACCTTTACACCGTTTTCAGCAATTTGTGGTATTATTTTACCTTCTTCCGTTGCTAAGGCTTTATCCTTTATTCCAAAGTATTTTGGTATGCTAGGTCCTGTAATATCAGCATCCATTATACCAACTTTATAACCTTTTCTCGCCATTTCCGTTGCAAGTAAACTAGTGACTAAGGATTTTCCTACTCCACCTTTACCACTAACTATACCAATAATTTTTTTTATTTTTGTACTTTTATCAGGTTGTATCAAAAAACTACTAGGTTCTGTTCTATCACTACAAGTTTGACTACAATCTGAACAATTTGAATTACAATCAGCCACAATTATTCCCCCTTGTTTATATGAAATTATAACATACTAAAAACTCTTAAGCTGTGATACTTATCATTAATTATAGGTAACAAAATTTATACCCAATAATATTTTAAGCCAATCTTAAATTATTCTTCTATGTAAAAATAACTCTCTTTCTTCAATGGCTAACGAAGCTAACATGCCATTATTTATTTTTCTCTCCACTGCATTTTTATTTTCTAAAATTTTTATAATATTTCCCGTTTCTAGGTAAATTCTTTTCTCTTCAATTTTATCTATACTCGATATTTTTATATAGCTAAATGCACCATCATTTTTTCCAATAGGCACTCTAGTCTTTATTCCTATAAAAATATTATCCTTATTAAAAACATAAGGAATATTTTTTCTTATATTAAGAAATCTTTTAATTAATAATCTTACTTGCTCCATATCGATTAAGTCATATTTTGACATTTGTTTGAAAATAGTAGAGATTCTTTTATTATCTTTGGTTAGGGAGCCGTCTAGACCGTGAATAATAACAATATCTCCTTTTTCCTCAACATATATCGGTTCCAGAGCTATTATGTCTTCCTTTGAATAC
This sequence comes from uncultured Gallicola sp., assembly GCA_964345925.1. Classification (GTDB taxonomy): domain Bacteria; phylum Bacillota; class Clostridia; order Tissierellales; family Peptoniphilaceae; genus Miniphocaeibacter. The sequence continues at coordinate 2,763 of CAYFSP010000059.1, forward strand.
ACCATATCCCTCCAGTTATTTCAGTATAACAGAACATATGTTCGTAGTCAATTTGAATATTTCTTAAATCTTTTTCATTTAGTATATATTAGCAACATATTTTATTATAATTTAAATAATAGATATAATTTATTTATTAACTTTTATATGACGAATTAATATGGTATAATTAACTCAATTAAAGAAAGGTAGGTATATTATGGAACTTGGTAGAAACGCTTTATTAAATGGACCATCGTTACTTGGTTTACTGCCACTGTTAATTTATATAGTATTGATTTTTATGAATCAGTCAAATTTAGTGGCAACTATGGCAGGAATTATTGTAGGGGCAATTTTAACTGGTCAATCCCTTGGAATGATGTCTGAAAACTTTGCAACAAGCCTTGGATCATTTGTAGCAATAATAGGACTAATTATAATGCTTGGATCAGGTTTAGGAAAACTTATGAACCGAGGAGGAGTTACAAAGACATTAGTATATTGGATTGTTCAAAGAATAGGAGTAGATACACAGAGAAAAGCAAAACTTGTAATAATAATTATATCTATTTTAATCTGTGGACTACTCGGAACTTTAGGTGGAGGAAATGCAGTTGTGGCTCCAATAATTATTCCTATACTAGCAGCTGTAGGAATAACCCCTTCAACAGCATCATTAATATTAAAAAATGCTGGAGAAGTAGGACTTATTTGGGGACCTTTAACAGGAGTAACTATAATGACACAAGAGGTAACTGGACTTTCCTATGGAAGATATATGATATATGCAGCTATTCCTTTTGGAGTACTTTGGTTAATCGGTACTTGGATTGGAGCAAATAGAATTCAAAAACAAACAGTAGGACTTGAAAGTTACGAAATAACAGAAGAGATGAAAGCGGAAAATAATGTAAAGCCGAAAAAAAGAGAAATTACTGCAACAATAGCATTTTTAACTACCTTTATTGGTCTTGTTATATATGGAATACTTGCTAAACAAGGTACATCATATGCTATTTTAGTAATGATAGTATTGATTGTAGTCGTAGCAATAGCAGCAGGAATACCAGCTAAAGAAACTGAGAAAGAAGTTGTTTCTGGAGTTGCAAGTATGGCAGAACTATTTTTAATATTTATTACAATAGATGTTCTACTTAATCTTGTAACTTTAGGTGGAGGCTTCGAAGCTTTAGCATCCTTTATAGAAAACGCATTTAACGGAATAGGTGCAACCTCAGTAATGTTAATAGCAAGTATTACAGGTGGACTTGGAATTGAGGCAGCTGCTGTTTCAGAAATACAGATAATTTCAACAATGTTTGGTAAAATGGCACTTAGTGCAAAATTACCAATGGAGATGTTCACTATTTCGTTGTTGGCTGCAACAAGACTAACAGGAAGTATTTATCCAACATCTAATTTAGTTGGACAAATGGGAATTGCTCATACAAGTAATATGAAAAAAGTATTACAGGGAAATTGGATCAGTATTATACCAGTAGTAATATTTATAATCTTATGGTCCTTTATTGGACTAAACTTTTTCTAGGAGATAATATGAAATATATTGACTTACATTGTGATACTATACTTCCTCTTTTACAACAAGGCGAAAATAGTTCATTAAGGGATAATAAAGAATTAGCCGTTGATTTAGTAGGATTAAAGAAGTCAGAGGCAATGGCACAGTGTTTTGCTATATGGATGCCAGTTGCAGGTGACTTACCAGGAATAAAAGTACCAGAAAAACTTGCTCCAACAGGAGGACAATCTGATATTGACTATATAAATCTAGCAAGTACAAGGCTAAAAAAAGAGGTTGAAAAGAATAACGATATAATAAAATGGGCAAATAATGGTAAAGAAATAGAAGAAAATGATAAAAATGGTCTTATTTCTGCCATATTGACAATAGAAGATGGCAGAGCCGTTGATAATAAAATGAGTAATTTAAAGTATTTTCATGATTTAGGAGTTAAAATAATAGCTCTTACTTGGAATTATGAAAACTGTTTCGGATTTCCTAATTCTACAAATGCAGACCATATGAAAAAAGGACTAAAGGATTTTGGCATAGAAGCTGTTGAATATATGAATGAACTGGGAATAGTCGTTGACGTATCACATCTTTCTGATGGTGGTTTTTGGGATATTGTAAAATATTCTAAGAAACCTTTTATTGCGACACATTCCAATTGTAGAGCTTTAACAGAACACCCTCGTAATTTAACAGATGAAATGATTAGAGCAATAGGAAATTCAGGTGGAGTAGTTGGGCTAAACTTTTCACCAAGGTTCTTGGCAAAAGATGGAAATCACTCCTCAATTGAGTTAATGGTAAAACATTTAAACCACCTTAAAAATATTGGAGGACTTGATATTATTTCATTAGGAACTGATTTAGACGGAACATGGGCAGATATTATGGATATAAGTCGTTCATCAAATATGCAACTACTTTTTGAAGCTTTAGAAAAAAATGGCTGGACTTATAGGGAAATGGAAAAATTTGGATATATTAATGCTTTAAGAATTTTTAACAATCTATAGAATGAAAATACCAAGTAGTAGGTAAATCTATTACTTGGTATTTTATATTTAATCTATCTTATTATAAATTTCTTAATTGATTTTCTACCGCTTTTGAAACAGAATTTTCTCCACCAACAATAATAATATTTTCTATATTACTGTTTTGTCTTATAAAGTTTACCGTTTCCTTAGGTAGAACTTTTGTGTCAGTCAATAGTATAGCACCATTATTCATAGATGCTACAGGTGATGATGATAACGCATCAGGGTAATTGTTACCATCTACAATTACAATAGTATCAATTGTTTTTTTAAGCTGTGTATCATATGCCTGTGCAATCTTTACAGCTGTAGAGTATCTGTTGGAGCCAGAATATCTTATTCTTTCTGCATAACCCTTTGGTACGGAATTCGTCCCTCCAAAAGCCATATAATATGTTTTACCAGAAGATGTATTTCCCATATATGGATATAAATATGTAACAGGATCCATTTGGCCAACAAAAGGCGCTGCCGCTAATGCATCTGCAAAACCAGTTCCACTTACTACAGCGTAATAATCCCCTGGAATAATATATGATGCAAAATCATATCTTATCTTTTCTATTTTCTTTGCAGTATCAACTCTATTAGAGCCATAAACCCTTTCTACCTTTACACCTATTGATTTTAATTTATCGCCTACACCACCGGAAATAGTTCCAGTTCCTCCAAGTAAAAACACCTTTTTAGTGGATAATCTTATTATTTCATCAAGTACATCTTGCGAAATGGAATTTTTACTTGCTAGTAATATTGGTGCATCTATTTGACTGGCTAATGTTCCTCCTACTAAAGCGTCTGGAAAGTCCTCACCACTAGCAACAATAACATATTCAGAACTGCTAAAAGTCCTTCTACTAACTTCAATAGAAGTGTTATACCTATTATTACTAGAAATTCTCTCAATGTTTAAATTTCTGCCATCTGCCTTTGTAACCGTTGGAATAAGGCAAAGTGAGAAAATTAAAACCGATAATAATATAAAAGTTTTTCTTTTCATTTCATCCCTCCAAGATTATTATACTATGTATTAGGACAAAATAAAAAATGCATATAAAGTATTTATAATACTATATATGCATTTTCCATTATTCCATTCTTTTAATAGTTGCCGATAATTCTTGAATACTACTTGTTAAGCTATCCAATTTCTTTTCTATTCTAGAAAGTAAAAAAATTGATAGTACAATAGGAAACCCAAGATTGGCAATATAATTTAATACTTCCTCCATTTTTTCCTCCTATGTCTTAATATGGAATTTTTTAATCATTATATATTAAAAGGGAAGACTAGCTTCCCTTTTAATTAAACATCAAATTCTGTATAAGTGATTTCAACAATTTTAGCTTCAATAGCCTTGTTCATTATGCCTTTTTTACCAATGAAAACATTGGAAGCAGAAATTATATCTGCGACAGTCTTTACGCCATCTTGATCAATATCATTTCTAATATGGTCAACTTTAACTTGTAACCTTTCATCTGCATCATTAGATAATTTAAACAATAAATAACGGTTCATAAATACCTCCTTTCTACATTTTTAGAATACATTAACTCAATAGCGATTCTTCGATTCTGTAAACATTTTTGTTACTTCCATCAATTAGAGTAAAAATAGCATCACCAACAGATTTTAAATCTTCATCAGTTGATTCAATACTAATAGATGAAAAAGTCTTAGACTTATTAACAGTCTTTTCACCATCGTTAATACCGTATGCTAATTTTAATTTTATTCCTTCTACAGTCTTCATTAATTTCACCTCCTATTAATATATTGTTTATTAATCATATATTTACTATTCTTCCAAAAATCTTTTTAATTTTTTAAGAGCAACTGTCTTAGTATTAACAGCTGTTCTATAGCTAATACCATATTTTGTAGAAATATCCTTTAAGTTTAGTCCATTAAAATAAAAATCTATTACAATGTTTCTTTGTTTATTCGTCAATTTTTCTAAAGCATTGTATAATGTTTTATTATCCTCCCTTATCATAAATTCTTCTTCAATATTTGTACTATCAGCTAAAATATCGTTTAAAGTAAGACTTTCATCATCAACAATCTTTTCATCTAAAGATAAGGTGCTGTCCTTGTAATTGTTTTTACCAAGATAAAAATAGTAAATCCTCGTCTTTAAATAACCTCCAAAGGGAATATTTTTTGTAGAATCGTAGTCCAAAATAGCATTACATATTTCTAAAATGCCTTCTTGTAACAATTCTTCATATAAATTTGGTTTATTGTAAAATTTCCTAATGGAGGAAATCAACAATGGTTTGTAAGCGTCAACAACAATATACGCTTTATCCATATCCTTTTCTAAAACAATTTTCTCTATTAAATCTTTCAAAATTCTGCCTTTCTTGCAGCTGCAGTATTTTCCTAGGTGAGATAATTGTAAACTTATATTAGAAAAAGAAAAAAGCCAGAATACATATGTATTCTGACTTGAAAATGACTATAAATAGAAAATACAAGTTCAATTTAACAAAGAATAGACT
>CAYFSP010000060.1:0-7798 GCA_964345925.1 uncultured Gallicola sp.
CAAATTATCTTGTTATAGAAAAATCTAATTTACAGAAAAGATTTCACATGGCCAACAATTCAATAATCAATTGTTCTAGCTTATACTTAATAATAATATTATTAATATCTTCTATTTTTATTTAATAATATTCCCTTTTCGTCTAAAGCTTCCTCTATTTCGTCTAAAATTTTTTCTTCATCTGCAATTATAGTATGGTAATGGTAGTCATCTGTTAAATTCTTTAAGGGCTGACTTATTCCCTTATTTATATTATCAATGAAAATATCTGCGTCTCTTCTAGACTTAATATTCATACTTACATGTATTTCACCATAAACTCTATGATTTACAAAAACATCTTCCACTTCTCCACCTAGATCCACAATAAGGTAAAGTTCTTCTAATATATCCTCATCCTTATGAGATACTTTTACGATTCTTTTAAAACGTAAGTTTTCATCTATGCTGTATCCTCTATTTGTGGATATTATAGAATAGCCTTCAGCTTTTAATATTGCAATATCCTGAACTATTACCTGTCTTGAAACATTGAATTCCTTTGCTAGTTCACCACCTGGTATAAGTTTTTTTGAATTTCTCAATAAATCCACTATGTTTTTTCTTCTCTCTGAAGTTTCACTCATTTCAATACCTTTAAATTCTTCATCGATAAATCTAAGACTTTTGAAGAATGTGTAGGTGCTCCTGTTGAAATATAATCCAATCCTAAATTTCTATAATCACTTATATTTTCTATAGTAATATTTCCAGAGCATTCCGTCTCAGCTTTATCTCCGATTAATTCTATCGCTTTCTTTATATTTTCAATACTCATATTGTCTAACATTATTATATCAGCTTTTGCTTCTAATGCTTCCTTAACCATCTCCAGGTTTTCAACTTCCACTTCTACCTTTCTAACAAAGGAGCTATATTCTCTAGCCTTTGTTACTGCATTAAAAATGGATCCTGCTGCTATATGATTATCCTTTAATAGAATTCCATCAGACAGATTAAATCTATGATTAAATCCACCACCAACTCTAGTTGCATACTTTTCCATAATTCGCATACATGGAGTAGTTTTTCTCGTATCGACTATTTTTGTTTTTTTATCATTTAAAGCATTTATCATCATCTTTGTATATGTTGCAACTCCACTAATCCTTTGTAAAAAATTCAATGCAACTCTTTCACCTGATAGCAAGTATCTAACTTTACCTATAATTTTACATATTTTTTCACCTGATTTTATCATATCGCCATCTTTTTTATACAATTGAAACTCCATATTTGAGTCCAGTAATGTAAAAACCCTTTTGAAAATATCAAGACCTGCAATAATTCCCGTCTCCTTGGATAATAGATCGACCTCTCCCAATATATTATCGTCAATAATGGAATTTGTTGAAATATCCTCATATGTAATATCCTCTTTAAGTGATTGTAAAATCAGTTCATCTATGGTTAAATTATCTAGCTTTAGCGTATTCATCTTCCTTAACTCCCTCAATAATCATTTTTTTCTTTATATAATCCTTTATTACATCCACGTTGAAATTTAAATTATCCTCTATATTTTCATTTGAATGAATAATATAATCTACAAGTTTAATTGGAAAAACAACAGTTTCAAGTAAAGAGTTACTAGCTAATCTGTTCTTTCCATGAACTCCATTACATGAAACTTCTCCAACTGCATAAAGATTATCCATGCTAGTTTTTCCATTTAAATCCACTTTTATTCCTCCCATAGTATAATGTTGTGCCGGCACAATGGGAATATTATCCTTATATGGATTTATTCCTATGGAGTTTAAATATTCAAAAATTTTAGGAAATCTTTTTTTAATATCTACTTTAATATTTGACATATTAAGCCATTCATATGATTTATTATCCTTTTTCATTTCATTATAAATGGCTTTTGTAACAATATCCCTAGGCTTTAATTCATCTGTAAATCTTTTATAATTACCATTTAAAAGAATTCCACCTTCACCTCTAACCGACTCTGAAATCAAAAATCTCCTTCCATTTCCTTTCTCATATAATGAAGTTGGATGAATCTGTATATATGACATATCCTTTAAGTCTATATTATACTTTCTTGCTAAAGCAATTCCATCACCTTTTATATGGGAATAGTTTGTAGATATATTATAAATACCACCAATTCCACCAGTTGCTAAAATTGTATGCTTCGACTTAATCAACAAATTACTACTTTTTGATTTCGCAAAAATTCCATAACAAATATTATTTTTTACAAGCAGATCTTCCATTGTACAATTTTCTAAAATAGTAATATTTTTTTTAATATTTACTTGTGAAATCAAAGCTTGCATAATGCTTTTACCTGTAAAATCTCCAGAGTATAAAATTCTACTGTTACTATGACCGCCTTCTTTAGTGTAAATATATGAATTATCCTTTTTACAAAAGGATACACCATAACCTTCCAAAGTATTTATGGCTTCTTTAGAATTTTCTATTAGTATTTTAACTGCTTCTCTATTATTTTCATAATGACCAGCTTTTAAAGTATCCTCTAGAAAATTTTTTCTATCATCCTCATCTTTTAAAACAGAGATTCCTCCTTGAGCTAAGTATGAATTACTGTCCTCTAATTTTTTCTTTGTGATTAAAACCACTTTTATATTGTCTGGAAAAGTTAAAGCGGATATTAAACCTGCTACTCCTGACCCAACTATAACTACTTCTGTATTTATACTGTCCAAACTAAACTCCTAACTCTAACATTCTCTCTAGTGGAAATTTTGCCCTTTCAATAATATTCTCATCTACAAAAACTTCGTTAATCCCATTTTTTACTACATTGATCAATTTTTCTTCAGTAGAATATTTCATATCCTTACATATCATATTTTCAACAAAGTAAAATTTCTTACTTGGATAATTTTCTCTTAATTTAAATTCTATTCCTTTTTCTGTAACAATAATAAAACTATCTCCATTAAATTCTCCTATGGCTTTTATAATTCCACTTGTACTACCTATATAATCTGCCATTTCTAAAACCTCTCCATTACATTCTGGGTGAGCAAGTATAAAGGCATTCTTGTGTTTTTCCTTTATTTCAAATATATTATTTTTCGTAATATTATTATGTATTGGACAGCATCCATTATTTGGAATTATATTTTTTTCAGGAATATATTTAGAAATATATCTTCCCAAATTTCCATCAGGTATGAAGAAAATATTTTTCTCATTTAATTTTTTAACAATTTTCACAGCATTTGAAGAAGTTACACAAATATCGCTATGGGCCTTAATTTCTGCTGTTGAATTTATATAACAGACAACTGCTAAATCATCATATTTTTTTCTCATTTCTTCAATTTTTTCTACTGTAACCATATGAGCCATTGGACAATCCGCTTCTTTATCTATTAAATATACACTCTTGCCAGGATTTAATATTTTGACGCTTTCTGCCATAAAGTAAACTCCAGCTAGAACAATATTTTTATTTTTCAATTTCGTAGCCATTTGTGCCAAGTAAAAAGAATCCCCTATATAATCCGCCATCTCTTGGATTTTTCCATCAACATAATAATGGGCAAGGACTACAAATTCCTTGTCATCTTTTAATTTTTTAAATTCTTTTAAATTCATTTCTATCCCCTTTAAATTAATGGTATGATTATATCATTAATTTTTTCATTGACAAGACAGTAGACAATTCACTTATTTTACATATGAAATTATTTAAAATGGTTAATTAGTTTTATCAGTATTGATTTAAATTTGATAATAAAAAAATAACTATACTGTTTACTAACAATATAGTTATTTTAGATTGATTCTATTTATTTTCTATTGGATTGTTATATCCTTCAAATTCTGCTGTACAATTAGGGCATCTTGTAGCCTTAATTGGAATTTCTGATAAACAGTATGGACATTCTTTAGTTGTTGCTTCTACTATTTCTTCTTTTTGTCCAATATTTGTAACTTTATTCATTGCCTTTATTACTAAAAACATAAAAAATGCAATTATTAAAAAATTGATAATAGCTTGTATTGTTGCACCATAAACAAGTTTTTTTCCACCAAAAGAAATATATAAATCCTTGAATTGAACACCTGATTTTGATATTGCAACTGACATTAAATCAGTGATTATTTCAACAATTGAAGTAACAATATTACCAAAAGCTCCACCTATTACAACCCCTACTGCCATATCGATTACATTGCCTCTCATAGCAAACTCTTTAAATTCTTTAAACATATACCCTCCTAATTTTTTTAAACTCTATGGAATAACTACATTATATAATATACCCTTTATTTTAGCAATTACAACTCCATAATTAGTCATTGGTATATTCTGTTTTCGAGCTTGAAAAATTCTTGTCTGTACATGTTTATCATTAAACATACAAGCACCACAATGTATTATTAAATCATAATTTGATAAATCCTTTGGAAAGTCATCTCCCCTTACAAAATCAAATTTAATATTTTCACCATATTTTTTTCTTAACATCATAGGAATTTTTTTAGTTCCTATATCTTCAGATATAGGAGGATGGGTACATGCTTCTGCAATTAATATTCTACTATTATCCTTTAAACCATCTATAATATTTGCAGATTCTTTAAAATATTCAATATCTCCCTTTAATGCTGCAAAAAGTACTGAAAATGATGTTAATAATGAATCTTCTGGTTTTAAATAACTGACTTCTTTAAACACTTTTGAATCCGTAATTATTAAATCAGGACTTTTTTTCAAAAGTTTTAAACTATTTTCAACTTCTTCTAATGATACTACAACTGTAATGGCATTTTTATCAAGTAGCTCTCTAATTGTTTGCACCTGTGGTAATATTAGTCTCCCTTTAGGAGCTTCTTTGTCCTGTGGCATAACAAGCATCACTAAGGTATTATTCTTCACCAATTCACCTGTAATTGTCTTTTCTCTATTATATGAAAGTTTATATTTTATTTCTTCCAATAAAATATTTTTATTTTCTTTTTCTGAAAAAACAACTGTCTTATTCTTATAATTACTTTTTACTTCCTCAATTGATTCTTTAGAATAATTATATTTATCGTTTTTATTAAAGACTATAATGAAATCAATTTTCTTTTCATTTAGAAGGTTTATCCACTCTTTATCCTTTGTAGATAATTTATCCTCTATTATAATCAATGCTAAATCCAGTTTATTTAAAGCTTTTTCGGTTTTCTCTACTCTTAGCTTTCCTATTTCACCAATATCATCATAGCCAGCAGTGTCTACAAAAACTACAGGACCAATTTCATGAATCTCCATATTCTTTTGAACATTATCCGTTGTAGTTCCTGCAAAATCACTGACTATTGATGTTTCCTGTCCTGTGATTATATTTAATATTGTAGATTTTCCAACATTCCTTCTTCCAATTAAACCAATATATTTTCTATTTGATCTTGAAGTTGTCTCCATATTAGAATCTAAAGTCCCTTTCTCCATTTTCTATACTTTCAACAAATTCTTTAGCTTTTTGTCTATTTTTTTCATTTTTAATATTTGGAATTTCTTGTTTAATTATTTCCAGTCCTTTAATTTTTGTATCCTCTGATGCATAATCCTCTAAATATTCTTTCAATGTTATAACTGCATTAGGCTGACAAATATTTGCTATTTCTCCAGATTTTACAAGATGCATAAATCTATCTCCAGTTCTACCAGCCCTATAACAAGCTGTACAGAATGAAGGAATATGACCCATTTCAAGTAACCAATTTACAACTTCATCTAAAGTTCTCGTATCACTTGTTTCAAATTGAGCAGAGTTTTCCTCTAAAGCTTCCTCTTCAGCGTAACCGCCTACAGAAGTTCTAGAGCCACCACTAATTTGTGATACTCCCAGTTCTAATACCTTTGCTCTTGTCTCTTCATTTTCTCTAGTGGATACAATTATTCCCGTATAAGGAACTGCAATTCTAATCATTGCAACGATTTTCATAAATATATCATCGCCTATTGCATTTGTAAATTCATCAGGGTCTACATCATCAGCAGGTCTAATTCTTGGAACAGACATTGTATGAGGACCTACTCCAAATTTTGCCTCTAAATGTTCACCATGCATTAAAAGTCCTATAAAATCATATTCATAATTGTTTAATCCAAATAGAACTCCACAGCCTACATCATCTATTCCACCTTCCATTGCTCTGTCCATTGCTTCTGTATGGTAATTATAATTATGCTTTGGTCCTGTTGGATGAAGTTCTTCATAATTTTTCTTATTATATGTCTCCTGGAATAAAATATATGTACCTATTCCAGCATCTCTTAATTTTTCATAATTTTCTACAGTAGTTGCTGCAATATTTACATTTACCCTTCTTGTATCGCCATTTTTATGATGAACTGAATAAATTGTCTTTATGGATTCAATTACATAATCTATAGGACAATTTGTAGGATCTTCTCCTGTTTCAAGAGCCAGTCTTTTATGACCCATGTCCTGTAAAGCTATAACCTCTTCCTTAATCTCTTCTTGAGTTAATTTTTTTCTTCTTATCGTCTTGTTCTTATAATGATAAGGGCAGTATATACATCCATTTACACAGTAATTTGATAAATATAAAGGAGCAAATAAAACAATTCTATTGCCATAGAATTTCTTTTTCAATTCCTTTGCCAATTTGAATATTTCCTCATTTAAGTCCTCAAGTTCACATGATAGTAAAACGAAGGCCTCTTTATAATTCAATCCCTTTGCTTCTCTTGCCTTGTCTAAAATTTCTTCAATTAATTCCCTATTCTTACTATTACTTCTTCCGTATTCTATTGTTTTTAGAATTTCTTCGTCGCTTATAAACTCCTCAGCTTTTGAAGATTTTGGATTATAAATACTCATAAAATTTTACCCCTATTATATTTTTGAATAAACCGCTTTACAGCTTACATCCTTTACCATTCCTAATTTACCAGTCAATGCACTAATACTATCCTGAGATGCATCTATAATAACTGATATAACATTAATATTTTCTTTAACTTTAGGAATTCCCATTCTTCCCACTATGTATTCAGAATAATCGTGTAATATACTATTTACTTCCTGTGCAGAATCTTTATCTTCAATAATTATTCCTATAATCGCAATTCTCTCTTCCATTTTACTCCCCCTTAAATTACTATAAAAAATGGACACAAATAACCTGTGTCCATTAAGAAAATATATTCACAGGTTTAACTTTAGAACGTATCTTTAGCTTTACCTTATATATATTATACTCCTATTTTTTATACTTTCAATTATAAACTCCTTAATATCCTTTATATTTTCAACTTCTTTATGATATACTTTATTAAAAATTATTATAAAGGAGATAAAAGTTGATAAAAGGAATTAGTCATATTACTTTCATAGTTCATGATCTTAATAAAATGTCCAATCTATTGATTGAAATATTTGATGCAATAGAAATATATTCCAGTGGAGAAAATATATTTTCCCTTTCTAAAGAAAAATTCTTTTTAATTGGAGATTTATGGATTTCCATTATGGAAGGTGAAAAAACTAAAAGAGACTATAATCATATTGCATTTAAAATTGATGCAGATGATTTTGAAAAGTATTTGAGTAAAATAAATAAATTAAAACTTGAAATAAAAGTAGATCGTAACCGTATTGATGGTGAAGGTAAGTCCATTTATTTCTATGACTACGACAACCATCTTTTTGAACTACATACTGGTACATTGGAAGAACGTTTAAAAAAATATAGAGCCTGTGAAAAAAAGTCTGTAAATAAAGCCTTCTATGATAAGATAAAAAAT
>CAYFSP010000061.1:0-7579 GCA_964345925.1 uncultured Gallicola sp.
TTTTTGGGGTCAGTACATTTTGAACCTTTTTTAATTTTTAATGTTTTAAATTAATTATTAATAAACCTATTACAATATTGTAGAATATCTCTAAATTTTCTTCTTATTAAATTTCCCGTGATGAAGTCTATAAGCAACTTTCTTATCCATTTTTGTAATATATCTTGTGGCTATTTGTTCCTTGCAATTAGGACAGAATAAAGCACCATGATACTTGGAAAAATCAATGTTTCCTTCAGTAATTCTCTCATTATACATTTTTACTAAACCACTATTTCCAATTTTTTGATATTTGGCAATTGGATATTTACAAAAACCACAGGATACTAAAAGCATATGAGAAGATTTAATTTTCTTAGCGTTAGGATTATTATATTTCATATTATCACCTATGAATATTATACATAATAATTTACCATATTAAAAAAGCCCTATTCAATTGGAATAGAGCTTATAATTCTTAAATAGATATATTTATTTTCCAAGCACTGATATTCTTTCCTTAATATGATTACCCTTCACTACTTCATCTATCATTGCAATAGCATAATCTGCATAACTAATAAAACTTTCTCCTTTGGAGTTAACAGTAAATTCTTCGCCAGCAAGCATATATTCTCCCGTTCTTTTTCCATCTGATTGAAAATCGGCAGCAGGGCTAATATATGTCCAGTTTACATTATCTTTTTTTCTCAACTCATCTAAGGATTTACCCATAGCAGTGGCTAAAGGCATAAAAGCTTCAGGAAAATCATCTCCATCCATCAACCTTTTACGATGGTCTTTATCCGTAAAAAGACTTCCTGCTCCACCGACAACTAATAATCTATTACTTTTGTTTTCTAAAATATTTGATAGATGCTCTATAGTTGAAGAATGTAATGGCAATGTTTCATCTGTCCAGGCTCCAAAGGCATCTATAATTACATCATAATCCTTTAAATCATCATAGTTTAAATCTAGTATATCCTTTAATATAAATTTTTTAGCCTTTGTTTTATTCTCTTTTCTAACTACTGCAGTTACATCAAGACCTCTTGAAAGAGCCTCTTCAGTTATTAAACTACCTGCTTTTCCATTTGCTGCTAATATTGCTATTTTCATAATCTCCTCTTTCTTAATTGATAATTATTATTTATAGTATTATAATATATTCATAAGTATTTTTTGTAAAGTAAGCACTATTAAGTTATTTAGTATGATATAGATACTATGGAGGAAATTAATGAATGAAAAATTACCAAATTGTCCAGTTGAAACAACATTATCAATAATAGGAAATAAATGGTCTTTTCTAATTATTAGAGATTTATTAAACGGCACAAAACGCTTTGGAGAATTGAAAAAATCAATAGGCAATATTTCACAAAAAGTTTTAACGAGTAATTTAAGAACATTGGAAGAATTGGGAATATTGACAAGAAAAATATATCCAGAAGTACCACCAAAGGTTGAATATACGCTAACTGATACAGGATATAGTTTAAAACCGGTTCTAGATGCTATGCATTCTTGGGGTGAAGATTATAAGAAAAAAATATAGAATGGAAATTTTCCATTCTATATTTTTATTGATATATTTTTTCTAAAGCTTTATCTAAATAATCTAGACATATTTTAAGTTTTTCTGTTGGAAGAGCTAAGTTAATTCTTTCGTAGCCCTCACCTTCTTCTCCAAACACGTACCCTTCATCAGTAATGAAAAACGCTTTATTATGCATAAAATCTTCGAGTTCTTCCTTACTAAGGTTTAAAGCTTTAAAGTTAATCCATTGAAGATATGTTCCCTTCATATTTGTAACGGTTATTTTAGAATATTTTTCTTTGAAAAAGTCTTCTACTAGTTTCTTATTTTTATTAATTAGTTGGATTAATTCCTCTAACCAATTTTCACATTTATTATAAGCTATTTTACATCCTTCATATCCGAATATGTTTACCATCATAGATCCTGATTCCTGCATTTTTTCGATGAATTTATTTCTTAAATCCTCATTTTTTATTATTATATTAGAACAACCAAGACCTGCTAAATTAAATGTTTTACTAGGTGCAGTACAAGTCACTGTCCTTTCGGCAATTTCATTTGATAATGTTTGAAATACAGTATGCTTAAAACCTGGCATAATTAAATCGTTATGAATTTCATCTGATACTATTATCATATTATTTTCAATGACTATATTTGCAAGTCTTTCAAGCTCTTCTCTCTTCCAAACCCTACCTATTGGATTATGTGGCGAACAAAATATTATTAACTTATTTTCTTCGCTTTGGCATAATTTTTCAAGGTTTACAAAATCTATTTCATAATTATCATTATTGTTTATAAGAGGATTTTTAACTAATTTTCTACCTGTTTTTTCAATTGCATTATAGAATGGATAATATACTGGTGTCATGATTATTACTCCATCATTAGGCTTAGTATATGCTTTAACGGCGTTAAAGAATGCTGTTACCACCCCTGTTGTATTGACTATCCAATCCTTTTCAATATGAAAATCATGTCTTCTTTTCATCCATGATATTACAGAGTCATAATATTCATCAGTAGGACCTGTGTATCCATATATATTGTTTAATGCAAAATTTGCTATTCCTTCCCTTATTTCAGGAGGGTTTTCAAGCTCCATATCAGCAACTGATAAAGGAACAACATCATCTGGAATACTGGGACTCCAATCATACATTTGAGCCCATTTAAAGGATCCAACATTTTTTCTACTTGGACTTTTTTCAAAATTATAATTCATTATATTCACCATCCTGTTGTTATTATATTACTTTTTGTTAAAAAATTATATTTTTATAAAACTTTAAATATCATTTACTTCTTTTCCGTTAAGTATTTCCAGTATTTTTTAGGCATAAAATTCATTTGTAATTTTAAGTTTTTTCTTTCTTTTATTGCAATATTTTTATAGAATACCTTCCAAAGCTCTTGATATTCTAGTTCTTCTTTAGAATATTCTATATTTAAACTCTCTACATCAAAAAAACTTAATTTTTCATTTTCATAAATTGACACAATATTTCTCTTTACATCATGAATAATAAAATTTTGATTTCCAAGTCTATCAACAAAAAATTCCGATAATAATGGCAGAATATTGTTTTCTGGTTCAAATGCTGCATATAGATAATTATTCTGTATTTCCGAAAATCTTAGAAGTCCTTCAAATCTATGTTTCTCAAAGAGAACTCGCCTTTCAATGGAGTTAAAAAGAAAAATATTGTTATTTGGAACCTGTAATACCCTATTTCCATATTTATTACCTAGTATTATTGTATTTAAAATAGTCATTTCCTTTTTGGGACTGGAAGAAAGGAATACATTGTAAATAGATTTTAATATATTTTTTTTGAAGTTACTTACTAAGTAATCCATAATAATATTAAATTTTTCTTCTTCGTATTCAATGTATTTATATTTTGAAAAAAGATCTATTTGGATATTTTCTGGTTGTATATTCCTTACTTCCCTATAGTTTTTATAACCATAGTATATACATGTCATAAGTCCATTAAAACTATTATCGTATAAATATATCATGACTTTAAATAACTTAGTTGCTCTATATTACTCTTATCTGAAATAGCCAACATTTCCCTTACTCTAATGCTATTGTCCTTTTTAAATCCTCTATATTCTCCATTTACTGTAATAAAATATTTAGCTCTTTTTAAAACTACACCAATTTTTTTCAAATCATCATATTTTAAATTGGACATTCTTCTATAGGAAACTATCCTCTTGGCAGATGTGGGACCTAGTCCTGGGATTCTAAGTAGTTCATAATAGGAAACACTATTTATCTCCATAGGAAATAGATGAAAATTATTAATTGCCCAATTGGCTTTAGGATCTAGATTCATATCAAAATTAGGGTTTTTATCATTTAAAATTTCATATGATTTATAATTATAAAATCGCATTAAAAAGTCGGCTTGATAAATTCTATGTTCTCTTCTAAGTGGTGGTTCGCCTATTGTAGCCAATAGTTTTGATGATGAAACAGGTATAAATGCAGAATAATAAACTCTTTTCATATCTAAGGATCTGTATAGTTCTTCAGACTTTGTAATTATTTCAAAATCGGTTTCACTTCCTGCCCCAATAATCATCTGTGTAGTTTGGCCTGCGTTAATAAAATTAGGTGTAGATTTAAATCTTTTTCTATTATATTTATATTCTTCAATGCTATTTTTAATTATATTCATTGGTCCAATAATATTGTTATATTTTTTTTGAGGCGCGTATATTTTAAGGCTTTTTTCAGTAGGAAGCTCTATGTTGACACTAACTCTATCTATATATTTTCCAAGCTCATCTATAAGGTTTTTTGAAGCACCAGGTATGGCTTTCATATGTATATATCCGTTGAATTTTTCTTTTTCCCTTAACGTTTTGCCAATCGCTATAAGTAGTTCCATAGTGTAGTCGGGACTTTTATATACTCCTGAACTAAGGAATAAGCCTTCAATATAATTCCTTCTATAAAAATTAATAGTTAAATCCACAATTTCCTTGACGGTAAATATTTCTCTTGGAATATCGTTAGTAACTCTATTAATACAGTAGTCACAGTCATAAATACATTTATTTGTCATTAAAATTTTTAGAAGGGAAATACATCTTCCATCTTCAGCCCAAGAATGACAAATACCTGAAACACTTGCATTTCCTAAACCGCCTTTTTTGTTCTTCCTGTTACTTCCACTTGAAGAACAGGACACATCATATTTAGCTGCATCTGTTAATATTTTTATTTTTTCTGATATATTTGTCATAAAATCACCTAAAAAAATTTTATCATAAATATACTCAAAATACAAACATATGTTCGATTATAAAGCAAAGAAGAACCCTAGATTTCTCTAGGGTAAAATTAATTCTCTTTTATTTTTTCTGCCATCTCTTTAGCTAATTGTCTAAGTTGATTTTTTTCTTCCTTATGCATAGTACCGCGTGATTCAACAACTGTTTCAACTCTATCAAATTTTCCTTCTTCAACAAAGGCATTTAGTTGTTTTACAGCTCCACCACTCCATCCATATGAACCAAATACACCTAGCACGTGGTTTTTAATCTTATTGTATTTTATAACATTAAGTAGATTGTACATATTAGGATAAACGCTGTTATCATAAGTGGATGATCCAAGAATTAAACCTTTATATTTCCAAATTTGATTAATAATATATGAAGCATGAGTTTTGGATACATCATATACCTTTATATTTTTAACACCTTCTCTAGCTAGGAAAGTTGCTAAATGGTCTGCCATTCCTTCTGTATTACCATACATGGAACCATATACTATAACTACACCTTCTTCAACTTCATAATTTGCCCAACGCTTATAGTCGTCTATAATCGTTTGAGGATTTTGTCTCCAAACAAAGCCATGAACAGGACATATAATATTAATATCTAGCTGTCTAACCTTTTCAATGGCTTTAACTGCCATCATAGAGTATTTTCCAACTATATTTGAATAATATCTTCTAGTTTCAGATCTAAATTTATTATAATCTGCTTGGTCATCAAAAATTGCACCATCAACAGTACCAAAACCACCGAATATATCTTGAGAAAATAGTACTTTATCATTTGGTTCATAACTTACCATGGACTCTGGCCAGTGAACCATAGGAGTCATTACAAATTGTAATTTTCTCTTACCTAAATCTAGAACATCACCTTCTTTTACTTCTATAAATTTAGAATCATCAGGTGTTATTTCCAAGAAATCATATAACATAGTTCTAGTTTTCTTATTTCCAACAAAAACTAAATCTGGGAACAATTCTAAAATATCCATAATACAACCAGAATGATCTGGCTCCATATGGTGTATAACAAGATAATCTAAAGTTCTTCCATCAAGAACTTCTAATACCTTTTGTATAAAACCATCTGCTTTGTTAAGTCTTATAGTATCAAGAAGAGCAGTTTTTTCATCTCTAATTAAATAAGCATTATAAGACACACCTTCTGGTAAAGGCCACATATTTTCAAACAATGCTGTTTGTCGATCATTTGCACCAATATAGTACAAGTCATCTAATATCTTTGCATATAAACAATTCATTAAAATCCTCCTTTAAACATATATTAATGACTATTGATTATCATAGTCATCTAAAAAACTTTTATACTCATTATTTTTAGTATACCCTAAAACTCTATCAATATCTACATTTTGAGCGGATCTAAAAATATTGATATCTACATTTGTAAAACCATCTTTTTCCATATCTTCAATTAATTTTTTTATCTTTACCCGTGTTGAACCTATTTTTTTAGCAGCAACCATACAGGCACAATTTAAAGGCATAAGACCAGTGTAATTCATCCATTTAATAATAGATTCCTCTTTAACTAAAAATAATGGACGAATAATTTCCATATTTTCAAAGTTTTCCGACTTTAATTTTGGCATCATAGTCTTAAAATTACCAGCACATAAAATATTTAACATATTTGTTTCAATAACATCGTTAAAGTGATGACCTAAAGCCAATTTATTACAACCAAGCTCTTTAGCCTTGGCATAAAGAGAACCTCTACGCATTCTAGCACACATATAACATGGATACTTGCCAGCGATTCTATCAGCAACTTCAAAAATATCAGCATTATATACATTTACAGGTATATTTAAATACTTACAATTTTCCTCTAATAACACTCTTATATCTTTATGGTAGCCTGGATCCATAGCAATGAATTCCAACTCAAAATTGTTTTTACCATTTTTCTTAAGTTCTTGAAATAGTTTTGCAAGCAAAAGACTGTCCTTACCACCAGATATAGCTACTGCTATTTTATCACCATCTTGAATTAATTCATATTCTACAATGGCTTTAACAAATTTAGACCATATGTATTTTCTAAATTTTTTTATTAAAGATCTTTCAATTGTATATAAATCTTTTTTTTCTTCAGTTATATTAAAAACTTCACATTGATTATTTACTAAATTATTAGACAAGTTTCACCTCACAAAATAGAACTATTCATATTTCAACTAGGTTATTATATCATAGGTAAATATTTATTAATAGGAATAGGGACAAAATTAGAAAATAAATAAACTAAAGTGAGTTGTTCGTTTTCAAAGTAAAAAGATGATATTCGCACCATCTACAGATGGCTATAAATACACATTACCTTCAAAACGGCTCTTTTAAGGCGATTTAAGATTAAACTAATACTAAACTATGACAATACAAAATCAATAAAAGGTTAAAAATTAGTAATATGATAAAATTTGTTCCATATGAAATTAAATCCTAGTTAAGTTTCACGTGAAATAAAACCAGTGAGAAAGTTTTCTATTTTACAAAGCTAATGTTTCACATGAAACATTTTAATAGAAAAACAAGAATACTGTAAGTTAATTTAAAAAGATGTTAATAAGGAATAAATTATTATATAGTATTAATATAATGATTATAAATAATTTATGAGAGATTAAGAGTTTATACAACTATAAATTTGACATTTAAATATAAGATAGATTGTAAAATTAAATGCAACAGTTAAAATAAAAAACTCATAACAAATTCC
>CAYFSP010000062.1:0-7569 GCA_964345925.1 uncultured Gallicola sp.
TTTTTAATCTTTTTATCCTAGTATTAATTTGTTAACTACTTCTGTTGCCTTTCTCACAATTTCTTTTTCATCTATAGTTTTTATTTCGCCTTTTTCCACAACGATTTTTCCGTTTATTATGGTGTAGTCTACAGAGTTTTTAAAACCAACTGTTCCAAGCATGGACTTAGGGTCAAATGTTGCTCCTATTAATTCAACTCTATTTTTATTTATCATAAATAAATCTGCACATTTTCCTACTTCAAGAGAGCCAATGTCATTTCTTCCCAATATTTTAGCTGAACCATTTGTTGCAATTTTTAACATATCATAACCACTAGGTGCATTATTGCTGGAATTTAATCTATGAAGCAAATATCCTACTCTTAATTCCTCTAGTAGATTAGAACCATCATTACTTGCTGAACCGTCTACTGCAAGTCCTACAGGTATTCCCATTTCTAACATTTCAGGTACTCGTGCTACTCCTGATGATAATTTCATATTAGAAATTGGACAATGAGATACTCCTGTACCAGTTTTTGCTAAAACCTTTAACTCTTCATCATTAAAGTGAATTCCATGAGCATACCAAACGTCATCTCCAACCCAACCTAAACTCTCCATATATTCTAGTGGTCTCATATTGAATTTATCCAGCGTGAAATTTTCCTCATCTTTAGTCTCTGCTAAATGTGTATGTAATCTTACATTATACTTTCTCGCAAGTACTGCCGATTCCCTTAGAAGCTCTGTTGTTACAGAAAACGGAGAACAAGGTGCTAATGCAATTTGTGTCATAGACCCCTTTGAACTATCGTGATATTTTTTAATTAAATTTTCAGAGTCGAGTAAGATATCATCTACTGTTTGTACTACTGAATCAGGTGGTAGTCCCCCGTCTTTTTTGCTTAATGACATGCTTCCACGTGATGCATGAAATCTCATTCCAAGTTTTTCAGCTGCTTTAACTTGAGTTCCTATTAAATCACCAGAATTTTCCGGAAATACATAATGGTGATCAAAACAAGTTGTACAACCGTTTTTCACAAGTTCTCCCATACCAGTCAAAGAACTATAATTTACAATATTTCTGTCTATACCCTTCCAAATTTCATAAAGAGTTGTTAGCCAATCAAATAACTCCATATTCTGAACTTGTGGTAGATTTCTTGAAAATGTTTGATAAAGATGGTGATGTGTATTTATCAAGCCTGGATACATTATAAGATTATTACCATCTATTACTTCATCTGCTTCAAAGATATCAGTTCCAATATATTTTATAAAACCATCCTCTATGTACATATTCACATTTTCATAAACTTTATCCTCATCATCACAGGATATTATTGAATCAATATTCTTAATAAAAATACTCATACTTTCCCCCTAAATAAATTTAATCCATCATTTGTTAAATTGTCTTTGTTGATTCCAATAGTACAAAATAACCTTCCTACACTTTAATATTTATAGAATTTCCTACTAGTATATACTAGTATATACTATTATATACTTAAGGAGAATATAAATGAATGAAATAATTAGGGAATTAGAAGATGATTCCATATATGATAAAACCTTTGAAAATATAGAGATTATAGACTATGATTTTTCTAAAATAGAATTTGTGAATGTTGAGTTTAACAATTGTATTTTTTCTGGATGTAATTTTAATAAAACAGATTTTTATAATTCCAGTTTTAATAAATGTGATCTTTCCAATATAAATTTTTCAGAAAGCTATTTTAAAAATTTTGAAATAATTGATTCTAGAGGAGTAGGTATTAATATGTATAATAGTATTTTTAAGAATATTGATTTTAAGGAATCCATATTCAATTTTGCCAATTTCTCAAATAGTAAATTTGAATATTCAAGTCTTTCAAATTGTGATTTAGAGGAAGCATCATTTTTAGAATGTATTTTTAAAAAGACAAAATTTAATGATTTAAATTTTAATAGGGCAAGTATTTTCAAAATCAAGTCTGACTCCTTAGATTTTTCTACATCCAATATTGAAAATATCAGAGTTTCAGATAATTTATCAGAATTTAAAAACTGTAAAATAAATCCTTTACAAGGTGTTTATTTAATTGGTCTCTTTGGAATAAAAGTAGTTTAGGAGGAATTATGATACCTGTAATAATAGATACTGATCCTGGAATAGATGATGCTGCAGCTCTTGTAATGGCTTTAACAAATAAGAAATTAGACATTAAATTAATAACAACAGTTGCTGGAAATGTAATTGTTGAAAAAACAACAAATAATACATTGAAAATAGTTGAATTCTTAGGACTTAATATACCCGTTTCAAAAGGAGCAAAAAAACCTCTTGTAAGAGAATATGAGGATGCTTCATATATACATGGAGAATCTGGAATGGATGGTTATGATTTTAAAGAGCCTACTATAAAGGAAATAGAATTTAATGCTATTGATGCAATAAGAAATGAACTTTTAAAATCAACTAAAAAATAACAATTATAACTCTTGGTATATTAACAAATATTGCTTTACTAATAGAAAATTATCCCGAATGCTTAAAAAATATAGAGGAAATTATTATAATGGGTGGAACATTAAAAGGTGGGAATACAACTTCTGTAGCAGAATTTAATATTTATGGCGATCCTGACGCTGCAAAGGTGGTGTTTGAATCAAATCTACCCTTAACTATGATTAGCCTTGATATAACAGAAAAAGCCGTAATTACAAAAGAAACCATAGTTAAGCTCAAGGATATAAACTCCACTGGCCATATGCTTTTCAGCCTATTCAAAAAATATAAGGGAGGAAATTTTGAAACAGGACTTTATATTCATGACGCATGTACAATATACTATTTACTCAATAAAGAAAAGGTTAAGACAAAAGAATATTTTATAGAAATAGCAACTAATGGTCCTGCTATTGGTGCAACTGTTGCAGATATAAGAAATGCATATCACGATGGCAAAACAAACTGTAACGTAGGATTATGTTTAGATAAGAATGACTTTAATAACTGGTTTTTAAATAGTGTAAAAAATATCGATTAATCTATATTGAAATTAGAAAAGAGCTAAGTTAAAAACTTAGCTCTTTATCAATTTTATTTTTATTCGTAATATTAATACTAAAGATTCAACTGAAATAAAGTATACTAATAAAAATATTAAATTATCTATTCCAATTCTTTTTCTAAATTCTTTAATCCTGTTTTATATATAATATTTAGTATAAAGTACACTACAATTGCAAATATAAAAATAAGACCATAAAATTTAAAATGATCATTATAACTATAACCTTTATTAGTTACAATTCTATATATAAATTCAGTTAAAAATAATATATTACATCCAGTAAAGTATAATGTTGGAATTATTATATCTAAGTTTCTATATGTGATACTTAATCCTTTAAAAAGCATTCTCAAGGTTCCAATTAAACAAATTGTGCCAACTACACCTGAAAAATAATAGATTTCATATTTTGTTAAAACCATTAATTCAAAATATAACCAAACAGCTATTAATAATAGTAAGTATGTTGATCTATATATTCTATTGAATTCCTTGCTTTCTCTTTCATATAATTGAATATTTGTATTTTTAAATAAAGCCTTAATTAAAGTCATACAAACTCCTAATTATTCTCCTCTTCCCAAAATAAGCTATCAAGAGTCCTATCTAAAGCTTGGCAAATGGATATACATAGTTTTAATGACGGATTGTATTTCCCATTTTCTATTAGTCCAATAGTCTGTCTAGCTACTCCTACAACATTAGCTAAATCCTCCTGAGAATAATCTTTCTCGATCCTAGCAATTTGCATTCTTTTATTTTTTTTCATTTTACCACCCTGTATTAGAAATACTTATTATATATTTTTTCATATAATAAGTCAATTTAAAATTAACCTTTTCCTACTATTAATTGTACCATATACCAGACTATTGGAATAAACATTGAGGGCAAATAATCCAAGGTTTTAAAATCTTTTATTTTCATTAAAGAAATTCCCATACCAATTAAAAGAACTGAACCGACTGCAGAAAATTCGTTTATAACGACTGTCGGTAAAAAACTTCCTAAACTATTGGTAATCATGAATATAGAACCTTGGTATATTAATAGACCTACTGCTGCTATATAGATAGAATATCCATAAACCGATGCAAATATAAGTCCACTTACAGAATCTAAAACGGTTTTAAACTGTAGCAAACTTGGATCGGACTGTAAACTCATATTCATAGAAGCAAGTATTGCTAAAGAACCTGTACATTGAATTATAATAATGGAAATACCATTTTTTACGGTTTCATTTGAAATTTTTGATTTAGAGAATAGCTCTGATAACCCTTCAACTCTATCATTTAATTTTAAACCTACACCTATGAGGGAACCCAATGTTAGTGAAACCAACATCAATAGCATACTATCTATTTTTAAAGCTCCTTCAATTCCCATTACTATTATCATAAGTCCTAAAATAAACATTAGGGATTCAGATTGCTTTTTAGATACTAATCTTTTTAAAACTATTCCAAATGTTCCAGCAATGGCAATACCTAATGCATTTATTATTATCCATATCATATTACACCTCAAAAAAAGTATTAACCTTATATTACGGTTAATACTTTTCTATGTCAAATACTTATGATATTCTATTTTTCTAAAATTGTTATTCTACCATCTAGCCTTTCTCCTCCATACTGTACGTATAGAAGCTCAATAACAAATTTTACTTCTTTATTATCTATTTTAAAATCAAAATTTATATTATAATCGTCTTCTCTTTCCTTTAACTTTTTCTCTATATCATCATAGGATATAAATTGTTTGTCACCATTTTTTTCCACTGTTAAATTATTGTTTTCAATACTTATAAAATAGTCTCCAATATTACTTGGTCCAGCAAAACTATCTCCTACAGCATTGGAATATCCTGTAATATCACTTACTTTAAAGTAATCATCTCCAAATTCAATATATCTCTTTTCATTGTTTTCTTCTTCTGTTAAAGTATCGTCATCATAATCATATAGGTTAAATCCTAAATACTTAATGGAGTTTTCAAAGAAATCTTTACCAGTATTCTCCACTAATTTTACTTTTTTAGAATATCTACCGTTGTTTAAATAATTTAAAATACTTCTTATTTCATTCTTGTCCTTAGATGAAATATTCTCACTTGGAATAATCTTTTCATCTTCAATCATATTGTTTTTATTTAAATAGTATTCCAGTCTTTTTACTTGACTTCTTTCTGAAGTATTCACTGCTGAAATAGGCCCTATAGTTGTAATAAGAATAAGAATTGAAGCAATTGTAAGAATTGGAATATTGTTTTTATATTTATTTACTATAAAGTAAATAGCTGATATTAAAATCCAAATTCCTAAAACAATAACATAGTACCTATTTTCCGTTACACCGAAACTTTTAATTCTCGTTCCCATTGAAAAGAATAGAAGTGCTACTAAGGGTAGAAGGGTAATAGGCAATATTTTACTAAAAATATTTCTATCCTTATCGTTAGAAATGAGTCTTATCATAATCAATGTAGCAATTGAAACAAGTCCGTAAATTATAACTAAATAGGCAATATTTTCAACAGGCATTTCTCTTCTAATTAAAACTGTGAACAGATAAAAATAAAGAACAAAGCCAAAAATTGTAATAAGAATTGGTATTACCTTTCCTATAATTATTTTAAAATAGTCCGATATATTATTTTCCTCATAATTTCTACCCTTTGGAAAATTACTTAAAAATATAACAACAAATACCGTATTTGTTATTACTAAAATAATTAGCCCATATAAATCCCAGTTTTCTCCAAAGAAAAGATTATCAATTGCAAATACTATTACTAAAGTTCCAACTAAAATTACAATTGTAAACAGCAATGCTATACCTAAAGACCTTAATATTTTATATAAATACGACTGTAATCTTCTTGGATTCTTTAAAATCTCAACATACATAGAACTTATTATAAAAAATATCATCAATCCTTCTATATAAATATTTTCATTCAAATAATAATAAAAATAATAGATTATTCCAATGAAGACTATTCCCAATACATTAGTAATTATTTTATAATATGTCTTGTTAAAAATACATTCTAAAAAACTGTTTAATAAAGAAACAAATATGAAAACAAAAATTCCTAAAGTCAATATATTTTTATATGCATAAAAATTTTCTATACCATTATTATAAATACTATAGTAGTTATTACCACTACTAAAAAAATCTATTACAAATAAAATACTTAAAAGTATTGAAGAAATTATTGCTAGGGGAAATCTTAAAAAAGTAGATTTTAAATTTGCAAAATTGTTTTTTAAAAAATTATTATTCATCATCATTCTCCTCATCGGGAACATATTCTAAAATATCTCCAGGTTGACAATCTAAAGCCTTACATATTTTATCCATTGTTTCAAAACGAATAGCCTTTGCCTTGCCATTTTTTAAAATGGATACATTAGCCATTGTTATGCCAACATGTTCTGTCAATTCAGTTACAGACATTTTCCGCTTAGCCAACATTACATCTATATTAATTCTTATCATAATATCACCTACACCGTTAAGTCGGAGTCTTCTTTAAGTTCGACTCCATTTTCCATTATTTTAATTATTATCTTTAAAACGAAATGGACAATAATAAGAATTAGTAAGTATACAATATGTAAAATAAGAAATCCTATACCATACACAATCCAAAAGTATACTGATAAAATATTTCCGAATAATACAAGTAAAGCTAAGCCTACAACCACTTTGTCTATAATTTCTACTAAATTTAAATTTTCTCTTGTAAAGATTTTATTATTTCCAATATTTTCGTATAGTTTTATACATACTAATCCACAGAATACAATAGGTAAGGCTTCTAAACAAAAAATAGTTAACCAAGGGTAGTAAAATGGTTCAAATTGAAGAAAATCGTTTAAAATTTTCAAACTAAAGTTTGGAGCAAACCAAAAGAGTATATATATTATTGCTAAACATAAAAACACTGAAATAAATTGTAAAATATTAGTATATTTTTTTAAATTCATACTATGACTCCTTATTTTCAAATTCTATAATATACAGTAAATTATCACCTTCTAAAAAATATGAAAGGTATATTTTATCTTTATCATCTTTGGGAATATAGTAAGCCCAAGTCTGGGCATTTGTATAACTACTAGTTATTTCTACATCATTTATAGAAAGTGTCTTTTCATCGAGTTCCTGAAAAACTTTGCTTTCACCATGTTCTATCCATTCCACCCAGTTTTTTGAGTCGACTATTTGTTTTGAACTACTACTTATGGTTTTAATTTTAAAAACTTTAGCATGATAATCTTTCTTCTCAATATCTAGGTATTTTCTAGAATAGTCTAAAGGACTGAGTTCAACATAACTATATTCAGAAAATTTATTATTTCTTGTGAAAAATAAAATAGATAAAACAGTTGCAAAAGCTATGAAAATTACTCCTAAAATAATTTGTTTTCTATATTTCATAATATACTCCTTGTATAATGAACTTAAGTCAAAACTATAGTTCATTTATGATTTTATATAT
>CAYFSP010000063.1:0-7066 GCA_964345925.1 uncultured Gallicola sp.
TTCATTCCAGCTTTAGGAAAGTTACAAAAAAAGGAGCATTTCCTAGTGAAAATGCTCTTTTAAAGGTACTATATTTACGTGTTTTAGAATTACAAGATAAATGGGAAAACGGTACTATTCGTAATTGGTCTATGGTTTTAAATCAATTATTAATTGATGATAAAATTTCAGAAAGATTACGAAAATATGCTAATTTTTAGAATACTAAAAAAATTAATTACACACTTAACTTGACAATCCCAAATAATACAAAAAGCTTAGGAATTTCCTAAGCTTTTTGTTATCCTAGTACATTAGAAACATTTTCTAGCATTTCTATTATTGGTAAGTCGTAAGGACATCTCGGTTCACAATCACCACATTTTATACAATCTTTAGCATTTACTTCCATGCCGTTATACCTTGTAAGTGCCCAATCCTTTAAGTCGTATCTTGTATAATATCCTTCCATTAAAAAATTTGTTGGAATATCTATACCTACTGAACAAGGTGCACAGTAACCACATCTTCTACAGAAATTTGTTCCAAGTCCTTTTACTAATTCCTGTAATTCATTTCTTTCCTTATCTGTTAATGGACGAGGGTTTTTTCCAACAGAAGTATTTTCTATGACCTGCTCAATTGTATCCATTCCAGGTATTGCCAATGTAATATTCTCATTTTCAAGTACATATCTTAAACATAGTTCACCATTGGGGATTGCTCCACCAGCCAATGGTTTCATTATTAAAATTCCAATATTCTTTTTCTTTGCCTTTTTAAACACTTCTTCTGCTTGATCTTCAACTATATTATATGGAAACTGTATTGTAGCAAATTCGTCAGTATCTATTAATTTATCAAGTATATTAACATTATGACTAGATACTCCAATTTCTTTTATTATACCTTTTGCCTTCATTTCCTTTATTGCTTTCAATGCTCCATTTTCACTAAATACGGTTTCAAAATCAGACTCTTTACTTATATTGTGAAATTGAAAAAGGTCTAAATAATCGACTTTTAAATTTTCTATACTTGTTTTCAAATCTTCTAAAACAGCATCATATGTTCTTGACATGGACTTTGTTGCTATGTAGAATTTATCCCTTCCAACAACCTCTAATGCTTCACCTATTCTTTTTTCACTATCGTTATAACCTCTGGCAGTATCTATAAAATTTATTCCCTGTTTATAAGCTTCCTTTAAAATTTCTATTGCTGTTTTTGTATCGGAATTCTGTATTGGTATTCCCCCTAAACCAATTACTGATACATTGTATCCAGTTCTTCCTAATATTCTTTTCTCCATATAATTCCTCCTTAATATATTATAGTTCAAATTTTTAAAAAAAAGAAAGTTCTATAGATTACAAGTAAATTATAACAAAGATTTATTACAATAATTTAGTGTTTAAGTTATTGTAGTTAAAATATGATGAAATATAATTTTTGTATCGTATATATAATTACAAAGAGATTCTAAGCAATTGACGGTCTTAATTTTAGTTAAGAATTAAAATATTTATCTACCTATGATATAATGAATTGGTTAGGAGGTTGTTTTTTGCGAAAAGCTATTTATAGAGAATATCGTCCGAAAACTTTTGATGAAGTACTAGGTCAAAGTCAAGTTACGGAAGTGTTAAAAAATCAGGTAAAAAACAATTTAATAGGTCATGCTTATATATTTTCAGGAACTAGAGGAACAGGAAAAACAAGTTGTGCTAAAATTTTTGCTAGGGCGATTAACTGTTTAAGTCCAATTGATGGTTCTCCAGATAACACCTGTGAAAATTGTATAAGTATATTAGAAGAAGAAACTTTTGATATAGTTGAAATGGATGCTGCTTCCAATAGACGAATTGAAGATATTAGAGATTTAAGGGATAAGGTAATATATCCACCTGCTAATTTAAAATATAAGGTATATATTATTGATGAGGCACATATGATTACCAATGAAGGTTTTAATGCCCTTCTAAAGATAATGGAAGAGCCACCTAAACATTTGGTATTTATATTGGCAACGACAGAACTTGAAAAAATTCCTCAAACAATTTTATCAAGATGTCAAAAATATGAGTTTAAAAGGCTTGAATCTGAATTTATCAAGGAGAATATTCTTAATATAACCAAGGACTTAGGCGTAGATATAGAAGATGAGGCTATAAATATTATTGCCAATGAGGCAGATGGTGCAATGAGAGACGCTTTAAGCACATTGGATCAGGTTATTTCATTAGGCAAGGACAGCATTACGGTTAAAGATTTAGAAGAGGACTTGGGTTTAGTCGACCAAGACAGAATCTTTACATTGGTGGACAATATTATTAAGAAGGATTTTAGTTCAACGATTACATCTTTTGAAGAAGCTTCTAAGGGTAAAATCATTGCAAATCTATTTAAGGATTTATCAAACCATTATAGAAACTTGCTCTTGTCAAAGAATAATCTATATGAATTTATTGATGAAAGTGAAAACTATAAGAATAGGTATAAGGAGCAGTCTGAAAATATTTCCCTTAATCAAATTGTAGAATCCATAGATATTTTAATGGAATTTGAAATGAAGTTAAAGAATACGGAAAATCCTACAATATTAGGAGAATTACTAGTTACAAGATTAATAGACTATGTTAACTACAGTAGTTTTAAGTCAAAAATTAATTTCTTAGAGGATAAAGTTAAGGAATTAGAATATAAAATTAGTAATTTAAACTTTGAAGATTTTAAAAATAATGATAATATAGATGAAGTTACTCATAAGAAAAAAGAAAAAATTGTACCAAAAAAAGAAGACAATATAGTTAAAAAAGAAGTGGAAGAAAAGAATATTTCATCAGAAGAAAAAATTGTACCAAAAAAAGTAGAAGAAGAAGAAAATATTACTGGAAATATTTTAGATAAATATAAGGAAACGGAGTATTGGGAAGAAATAGTCAGCAAATTACCTACTCCTATGATGAGAAATTTTATAAATACATCTACTTATAGATTTTTGGAAAAAAATAGACTTGTTATATTATTTAAAGTAGAAGATACTAAGATGAAATTAATAAGTTCTAATATAAATATAGTTAAAAATATTGTTAATGAAGTCGTTGGTGAAGGATATGATGTTTATATATCTTTAGAGTCAAGTTATGCCGACATTAACAATTTGAGAAAAGAAAATAATTTAAAACTGATAAAAGATTTATTTGGTGAAGAAAATATCGATATTACTTAGGAGGATTTAAAATGGCTAGAGGTGGATTTCCAAGAGGCGGAATGCCAAATATGAACAATATGATGAAGCAAATGCAAAAAATGCAAAGGCAAATGGAAGAGGCACAGGAAAAATTAGAGGAAACTGAATTTACAGCAACTGCTGGTGGTGGAAGTATAGAGGTAACTGTAAACGGTAAGAAGGAATTGGTTTCTGTGAATATAGATGAAGAAGTTGTTGATCCAGAAGATGTAGAAATGTTACAGGATTTAATAATAGTAGCAGTAAATGATGCCTTAAATAAGGTATCGGAAACAAGTGAAAAAGAAATGGGTAAATTTACTGGAGGAATGAATATTCCAGGAATGTTTTAATAGGTGATAAAATGGCGTTATATCCTAAACCGATAGAAAATTTAATTGTAGAACTATCAAGTTTACCAACTATTGGTAGAAAGTCTGCAAAACGTCTTGCATTTAAAATTATAGAAATGGATGACGAAAAAGTACAAAGGCTTGCAGAAGCTTTGTTAAATGTTAAAAGTGAAATACATCATTGTAAAGTATGTGGTAATTTAACAGATGGAGAAATCTGTAATATATGTTCTGATGAAAGTAGAGATAAGACTGTTATTGTAGTAGTGGAGGACAGTTCCAATATAGTTTCCTTGGAGAAGACAAGGGAGTATAAAGGTCAATACCATGTTTTAAACGGACTAATGTCACCAAGATCCAATATAGGACCAGAGGATTTGAATATTGAAACTTTAATAAATAGAGTTAAAGAAGGTGGAGTAGAGGAAGTTATTCTTTCCTTATCACCAACAGTAGATGGGGATTTAACCATAAATTTCCTATCGGAACTCATTAAACCGACAGGGGTAAAGGTTTCAAAAATCGCCAATGGAGTTCCAATTGGAGTTAGCTTAGAATACTTTGATGAAATGTCTATATACAAAGCATTAGAAGATAGAAGAGAAATTTAGATTAAATTATGTAGCTCCTAGTTTACTAGGAGCTATTAAAATATAATAAAAGAATATTAGGAGGAAATATGGATGAGAATAGACGAAAAGATATAAGAAATGCCATATCCATATCCTTACCAGTGGGGATAGGATATATTTCCATAGCAATTGCATTTGGATTATTAGCAAGAAATGCAGGAATAAGTCTAATGGATACGTTTTTATTTTCAGCAATTTTATTTGCAGGGGCTTCACAATTTATGGCAATAGAATTAATAAGTCTAGGTACGCCAATTATAGGAATAGCAATTTCCGTGTTTCTACTTAATTTAAGACTACTTGTTATGGCAACGTCATTAGGAGTTAAAACAGAGAAGATAAATAAAAAGGCTATGCCATTACTTGGTTTATTGCTTACAGATGAATCTTTTTCCGTACTGTCATTTACAAAGAATGAGCTAACGACTACATATTCTTTATTAGTTGAAATAATACCATATTTATTTTGGGTTGGTTTTTCAGTAGTAGGATACTTAGTTGGAGATATACTTCCAGAAAAAGTGGAAATGAGTTTAGGCATAGGGTTGACGGCAATGTTTATTGCTCTTTTAGTTCCTTCAATAAAGAAAAATATTAGAGGTATTATAATATCTTTAATTGCAGCAATTACATATATAATAATATTTTATACAAATTTTTTAGATACTGGTTGGGATATTGTAGTAGGAATATTGGTTTCAACATTTATAGCATATATACTAATTAGAAAGGAAAAAATATAATGAAAAGTGAATATTTTATATTGATAATTTTATGTGCAATATTAACATCAGGACCTAAAATTATTACATTAACCTTTCTTAAGGGCAAAGAAATAAAAAAGGAAGTTGAAGAATTTTTAAATATTATTCCATTTACTAGCTTAGCAATATTAATAACAAGGTCTATATTAACAATGGAAAGTAAATTAATAATTCCTACATTGATTTCAGTAGCAGTTTGTTTACTAGTATCATATTTAAAAGAAAGTATCGCCATGACAATAATTACTGGCGTAGCAACGATGTTTGTATTAATAAATTTAATGGGAATTTAGAATAGAGAAAAGACTTGTATTGATGGATATTAAAAACATATTATATTGGCAAACGATAACATATAGATGAAATAAATATATTCAGTAATAAAATAATTGATTAATTGGAGAAACTGTTATAAAATTGTAATGAGTACAAAAGCATAAGATTTTTTCAAAAAAGGAGGAATAAAATGAGTGATAAAAAAGACAGAGTAGAAAAGGATTCTAAGTTGAGGAATGAATCGGGAATACCCGTTTCAAACAATCAAACAGCTATGACTGTAGGACCAAGAGGTCCAATGGCAATGGAAGATGTTTGGTATATGGAAAAAATGGCACATTTTGATAGAGAAGTAATACCTGAAAGAAGAATGCATGCAAAGGGCTCAGGAGCTTTTGGAGTATTTAAAGTAACAAATGATATTACAAAATATACAAAGGCAAAAATATTTTCAGAAGTTGGGAAAGAAACGGAAATATTTATTAGATTTTCCACAGTTGCTGGTGAAAGAGGAGCAGCAGATGCAGAAAGGGATATTAGAGGATATGCTATAAAATTCTATACAGAAGATGGAAATTGGGATTTAGTTGGAAATAATACACCGGTATTTTTCTTGAGAGATCCACACCATTTTATAGGACTTAATAGAGCTGTAAAAAGAGATCCTAGAACAAATTTAAGATCAGCTAATAATAATTGGGACTTCTGGACATCCTTGCCAGAAGCATTACACCAAGTAACTATAACAATGAGTGATAGAGGAATACCAAAATCATATAGAAATATGCATGGTTTTAGTTCACATGCTTATTCAATGATAAATGAAAACAATGAAAGAGTATATGTGAAATTTCATATGATTACACAACAAGGAATTAAAAACATGACTGATGAAGAAGCTGCAAATGTTGTGGCAGTTGACAGAGAAAGTCATGGAAGAGATTTATACGAAGCCATAGAAAATGGTGATTTTCCAAAATGGAAGATGTATATTCAAGTTATGACACAGGAACAGGCAGATAATATGCCTTATAATCCGTTTGATTTAACAAAGGTTTGGTACCATAGTGAATATCCATTAATTGAAGTGGGAGAATATGAATTAAACAGAAATGCAGATAATTATTTCCAAGATGTAGAACAAGCAGCATTTACACCTGCTAATGTAGTTCCAGGTATTTCATTTTCACCTGATAAAATGTTACAAGGTAGATTAATGGTATATGGAGATGCTCAAAGATATCGTTTAGGAATAAATCATCATCAAATTCCTGTTAACTCTCCTAAAAACGCTCACCATGGTAGTTCATACCATAGAGATGGTCAAATGAGAGTTGATGGAAATAGTGGATCAGAAGTACATTATGCTCCAAATAGCTATGGTAATTTCAAAGAATATACAGAGCATGAAGATCCAATGCAAAAAGCGGGTGGTGATGTTGGAAGATGGAATTTCAGAGATGATGACGATGATTATTTTACTCAGCCAGGAAAACTCTTTAATCTAATGACTGAAGATCAACAAAAG
Organism: uncultured Gallicola sp.; assembly: GCA_964345925.1. Taxonomy (GTDB): domain Bacteria; phylum Bacillota; class Clostridia; order Tissierellales; family Peptoniphilaceae; genus Miniphocaeibacter. Next base: position 6,765 of record CAYFSP010000063.1, read on the forward strand.
GTTTTAGTTGCAAATACGAGAAGAGCCATGGGAGATGCAGAAGAAATATTAAAATTACGTCATATAGAACATTGTTTCTATGCAGATGAAAAATATGGTCGTATGTTAGCAGAGGAATTAGGTATGGATGTAGATTTCTCCAAATTCGATGTAGTGGAATATAAGAAAAGAAAAAGAACTGATACTTCTTATTAACATAAAGATTAAAGGGTTCAAATTGAATTTCAATTGGAACCCTTTTTATATTTTGGCCATGTGAAATCTTTTCTGTAAATTAGATTTTTCTATAACAAGATAATTTG
>CAYFSP010000064.1:0-6718 GCA_964345925.1 uncultured Gallicola sp.
ATGCAGACAAACTTTACCGTAGCACCTTATAATGGACAAATAGGTTTGTATGACAGTACCAATGGTATTGGTAACAGGCTTGAACTTGACGAAGATGAGATATTAGAAAACTTGCAAGACATTCAGCTTAGGAATGGCCTGCCACAAACAAAGAGCCTAAAGACTGGGAAATATGACTTTGATATAGATATGGAAACAGGGGAACATGTCATAATAGTGACAGGGTGCAATAAATGTTTTAAATCAAGGATTTCAGGAGCTTTAATTAAAAATGATTCATGCATTGCTTAGAGTAATTAGGATCTAATTGTTCTAAGCAGTGCATGAGAAGGAAGGATTTTGATTCTTTAATAGTTCACAATTATTTGGTATAATTATACTTAAGATGATAATTACTTGCATATTCGTAGTATAGTGTGTCGTAATAGTGCTATTGTGCCTATTAGCAGCAAAATGTAGGCTAAAGGGTTATCTATATATTTTTTTGCAGTAAGGGGGATGAGGTTTGAGAAAATACGTTATACCTTTATTCATATGGCTTTTGTTTGAAATAGTTGCCATTACATTATGGTTAACAATGGACAATATTTTTTATTTATTTAATTTTTCTTATCTAGGTTCTTGCCTAGCCATAGGACTATTATTGTATTCGAAAAAAGTTAAGTATGCACGAAATGTATTACAGTTTGCCGTTGGTTCCTATATGCTTATTTATCTTGGTATCATTAGTAATGAAAACATGTAAATAGAAGGATTTTGGTACTATTTATCTCTCGGCGTATTTGAAGCAGCTGTTATTCATTATGCCATTGCTAAAATACTTGGCCCTTTATTGTTTGGTCGTGGATGGTGTGGATATGCTTGTTGGACAGCAATAGTTTTGGATTTATTACCCTACAAAAAGCCAGAATTTCCACGCAAAAAAATTGGTTTCATTCATTATCTTGTTCTTATTCTTTCATTTATATTTGTGATAGGACTATTTGCCTTTCAAGTCTCAAGGTTAGAACACATTATGTTTTATAGTTTTATTATTGGAAATATTTTATATTATATAATTGGAATAGCTCTCACATTTGATTTTAAAGATAATCGAGCATTTTGTAAATATATTTGCCCAATCACAGTTTTTCTAAAGCCTGCTAGCTATTTTTCATTGCTCAGGGTAAAAAACAATGTAGACGAATGTATTAATTGCGGGAAATGTCTAAAGGTTTGTCCAATGGATGTGAATGTAATAGATAATTCCAGAAAGAGAAGGAACGCAACAGAATGCATCCTGTGCTTCAGATGCGTTGACGAATGTCCGACAAAATCATTACATATTTGATGGGGATTATTAACATAATCCTTAAATTTCTAATGTCGCACTTTTTAAAAAATGTATAACAAATTATTTGGATTTAGTCATAATTTTAATAGTTAAAAGCTGATAACTTCTTGCATAAAAGGGGAAGATTTTCAAAAGCAATAATCTTATAAAGAAGTTATAGAAGAACAAGAAGAATATAAAATAAGAAATATATTATATGAAAAGGAGGAATGTTTTATGTGGGAAAATATAGAATTAACAAAAAAAAGAGCTTATGAACTTTTTGATGACAAGATAATAGATACCTTTGAAGTAGGAACATTTAAGGGACTACAACAAATTCATCATTATATATTTCAAGATGTATTTGATTTTGCAGGAAAGATAAGGGCAGTCAATTTATCAAAAGGTAATTTTCGTTTTGCTCCTGTTAGGTTTTTAGAATCTAACTTGGAAATTATTGAAAAGATGCCAGAGTCCAGTTTTGATAGTATCATTGAAAAATATGTAGAAATGAATGTTGCTCATCCTTTTGGGGAAGGGAATAGAAGAACTACTAGAATATGGTTAGATTTAATTCTTAAATCAAAAATGGGCATGTGTATAGATTGGAGCAAAATTGATAAAGAAGAATATTTATCAGCTATGGAAAGATCACCGGTAAATTCTTTAGAAATTAAAGTTTTATTAAAAGGTGCTTTAACAAGTAAAATTAATGATAGACAAGTTTATATGAGAGGAATCCAACGTTCATATGAATACGAGGGCTATTATACAGAATGATCTGAATATAATTTGTGCAGATGTGAATTAATAGACCCGAGATGACAAAGTGAATAAGTTAAATAAAAGACTATTAAAACTATCTAAATATTGTTTATCTTTAGCAAATCAATTGGATATAGACATAACTAGTGCTATTGAAGATAAAATAATCCAGTCAAAAACAGGTGGTGATAAATTGACAACAAATCATTTTAAGGATATCCTAGACAATTATCTTGAAAGCAAAAATACAGGTAGATTTAATAAAAATCATGATATGTTTAAATTAATTAATTATACAACTGCAGATGCCTTAAATGAGATTGTAAAAGAATACGGTCTTAGTGCTAGGGGATCCTGTGGTGCTGGCACGTGGACAAGATATCCATGGATTGCTGCATATAATGAAGAGATTACTACTACTATTCAAAGAGGAGTATATATAGTTTATTTATTTTCTGAAGATATGAGTAGAGTATATTTAACATTAAATCAAGGATGTACAAATTTAAAAAAGGAGCTAGGAACTAAAGCAGCGAAAGAATCAATGGTATCAACTCGTGAAATGATAAGAAATACTTTAAGTAATACTAGATTTAATACAGATAATGATTTAATTATTGGAAATGTAGATTATGAAATTGGTTCAATATTTTATAAAGAATACTTGAGAGATAATTTTCCAAGGGAGGAAGAATTTCTTGAAGATTTAAAAGATATGATTAGAATCTATAATGATTATTATAATTTGATTTATCTTAAAGATAATGAAATCATAGACAATCAGATTGAAATTAAGTTAAATACACAAAAATCTGAGGAGAAAAATATGAAAGATAATATGAATAGGATATACAAAAATATTAAATCAAAGGGTTTTATTTTTTCATATGAAGATTTGAGTAATTTTTATTTAAGTCTAAAAACAAAACCTTTCCTTATTTTAGCTGGTATTAGTGGTACAGGAAAATCTAAACTAGTGAAATTATTTGCAGAAGCTGTAGGGGCTACTACGTCAAATAATCAATATAGTATTATTAGTGTGAAACCAGATTGGAATGATAGTACGGAACTATTTGGCTACAAAAATATTAATGATGAATTTATACCAGGTCAATTAACTAGAGTAATTCAAGAAGCATCAAAGCCTGAAAATATCGGCAAACCATATTTTGTCTGTTTAGACGAAATGAATTTAGCTAGAGTTGAGTATTATCTTAGTGAATATTTAAGCATCATAGAATCCAGATATTTTGATGATGATAATAGATTACTTACAGATAGAATATTTTCCAGAGGTTATTTACCTGAAGATAATCCATATGCTAATTTAAGAATTCCAGAAAATCTATATATTATTGGTACTGTTAATATGGATGATACTACTTTTGCCTTTAGTAGAAAAGTATTAGATAGGGTTAATACAATAGAATTTTCTGATGTAAGATTAGATATTTTAGATTTTGATCTTGAAGAAAATATAGAAGACATGAATCTGGATAATTCTTGGTTTAAAACTAGCTATTTATCCATTAAAGATGCCATTAGAACTGATAAGGAATATGTAAACAAAGTAAATAAAGAGATAATAGAGATTAATAATATAATGGCTATGGGAAATAAGCATTTTGGATACAGAGTAAGGGATGAGATAGTATTTTATATGATGGAGAACAAAAGATATGGTTTATTAGAAGAGTATGTAGCTTTTGATTATCAAATTATGCAAAAGATCTTACCTACTATTACAGGAAGTGATAGAGTGATTAAAGATATATTAATAGATCTATACAATTATTGCAATCCAAGTAATCATATTATAGATGGTATAGATTATATTAAACATGGAGAAGAAGGATTAGAAACAGCTCTATATATGAATTCTGCAAATAAGATACTTATGATGTTAAGGGGTTATGAAGATGGATTTGTTTCATTCTGGCAATAGAAAAACTCTTGTGCAATTGGAAAATCATGAGTTTAATTTATTTATAATTGGTGAAGATCCTCGTGAAAAGATTAGTACTCTTAAGAATAATTTAAATCAACCAGCAACTATAAAAATATTTCATGGGGATAATAATACAATTTTAAAAACAATTACAGATTTTGGAGATTTGGTTTTAAATCCAGGTAATACAATGATGCCTTGTTTTTTTGAAGATGGACAATATCAATTAGTGTTAGAAAAAAAGAAAAAAAAGGATAGTAATTATGATATTTTTCATAGTGGAATTAGAATAACTGAGGATTTTCAATCAATTGGTGGTTCTTTAATTGGAATAATAGATTTTTCTTCAGATATTGGATATACGGGTATAGATATTTTTAGAGACGGAGTTAAGCTTTTAAATTTAGTATTAGAAGTTTTTCCAAGTAAATTAGATTATTATAAAGACTATCAAAAATTAATAATGGAGATTAATGAAGAAGTGGTTTCCTTGGCTTTTAAATTTATAGATAAGACATATTTGACAGGGAAATTAGTTGACACTGACCACCAGACGAATACAGAGTTTTTAAGTATCTTGGATATGATTTTTGATGATTTAGAGGCTGCCTTAAAAAGAATTGTAAATAATTTCAAGCACAATGTAATTACTTATGACAGTTTAACCAATATTCATAAGGCTAAAAGAATTTCTAATAAGACGAAAAAGTACATTAGAACCCATGGAGATTCTTTAACTAAATCTGAAAAAGGTTTTATTAATATAAATAATTCACTTTATTATACTGAAAAGTTAGTAGAGGAAAAGAAAGTAACAACCATAGATATTTTCGAAAATAGGTTTGTAAAATACATGATTCAACAGACTATTAAAAGATTAAAATCTATAGAAATCTATTTAGATCCTAATGATGAAAGAGAAAATAATACATTAATATCTATTAGAAAAAAGATAAAAATTTTGGAAATGTATTTAAATACTTATTTTCAAGATGTTAATGATTTAAAAGGTAATAAAAGTATGAGCTTAGTTTTTCAAATGGCTCCAGGCTACAAGGAAATGTATAAGAAATATATTATGTTGAATAAAGGATTAGATTTAGGTGATGATTTATTTAAAATAACCCCTAAAAAACTTTATTCACTATATGAAATGTGGTGTTATATAAAGATTCACAAGATATTATGTGATTTGGGTTATGAAGTTGAGGAATATGGTATATTGCAATATAAGGATAATGGTATGTATTTATCTTTGTTGCAAGATTCCCAGTCTAAGATGGTATATAAAAGCAATAAAAATAAATTGGAATTATGGTACAACAAATCTTATTCATTGCCAACTACAGACCAAAGGCCTGATACAGTTTTAAATATTAGAAATTTAAATGATAAGGATAACAGGACATATATTTTTGATGCAAAGTATAGAATATCAGTGGAAAATGGCAAGGTTGGGCCAATGGTAGAGGATATAAATGTAATGCATAGATATAGGGATGCTATTGTATCTAAAATGAATGATGAATTTCATTATAAATACGATACTTTTGGTGCCTATGTTATGTTTCCTTATGGAAATGAGGCAGATTTTATAGATCATAAATTTTATAAAAGTATTGAAGAGGTAAATGTAGGAGCATTTCCAATGCTTCCAGGCAGTACGAAGCTTATTACTAAACATCTAGAAAAGATAGTTAGTCAATCTCATTTAGAGGCAAAAAGTGAGAGGATTTCAATAGATGAATATGATGATTATGCGAAGTTTAAGTTAGAAAACGTAATGGTGGTAAATGTAAAGGATGAAAAACATTTAAAAGCGTATATGAATCATAAATTTTACCATATACCTAAAAAAAGATTATCTAATGTAAGGCTTGGGGTTGAATATTTAGCTTTTTATAAATCTAAAAAATCCTTTGGAGAAGAAGGAGGAATCAAATATTTTGCTAAAATTGACAGTATAGTTAAATATAAAAGAGGAGAATGTGAAGAGCTAACAGCTAAAAGGGGAACTGAAAATGAAGATTATCTTAGATTTAATTTATCTAGTATTGAAGAAGTTAGCCCTATAGAACCAATCCAGGCCGGAACTCAATTAGTATCCTATACCACTCTTTATTTACTAAAAAATGCAGAGAATATGCATGAACTTAAATTAAAAAGCAATTTGGAAATAGAGGTATATAAAAAACTTAAGAAAATAGCAGGTTTAAAAGGATATACAATTAGAAAAAAACATGATAAATATATTTTAAATAAAAACACTATTGAAATTATAGAAGGAAAGGTAATAAGGGTAAATGGGCAGGTAACAAGCTTAAGGAATATGGATTTGAAGCTGTTCACCTATTAGACTGTACTAAACTTTTAGGGTTGAATGAAAATATAGAGGATCAACTATTACTGGAGAATGATGTATTGGTAATAAGTTTTTTTAATGGTATTATATATAATAACAATAAAAGTAATATCATAAGTAGATATAGCAAAGGCCATGAGGGCATTAAGTGAAATAGTTGATAATGAAGATATAAATGAAGACCTTATTGTAGCTGCCACAGGGGCTCGTGTCATAATAGTGACAGGGTGCATTAAGCTTTTGGTATCAAGGGTTTCAGGAACTTCTATTAATAATAATTCATGCATTTCTTAGAGTCTTAGGTATAATTTTAGAATGTTATTAAGCT
>CAYFSP010000065.1:0-2821 GCA_964345925.1 uncultured Gallicola sp.
TTCACTTATTATGGCAAATATTAAAAAGTAGACACTATTTTTCCTAAAGAACAAAAGATTATCCTCCTACATAATATTAATCTAATTATACAGGAAGATATATATTAATCATAACCACCATATGTATTTTCTAATAAAAATTTTTTATAATATAAAAATATAAAACCCTCTTACTCTATTTCAATATTTAATCGTAAAAGAATCCACTATCTGATATTATATTTATAAGTTGGTGATAAAATGATAAATGAAATATATCCATATATTTATAATAATAAATACAAGAATATAGAACCAAAAAATGATGATATATTATTAATATATGAAGACAATAATATACTTTTAAAAGAAGATAATTTTAATATTAAATATCCCAAATTTGAAGAAGTAAAAAATGGCGAATATATATTTTTATTTTCCATAGATGAATCAAACTATTTTTTATATAAAAATGGAAATATAAAAGAATTTAATGACTTTAAATATTACTCCATATCACTTCTTAGAAAATCTTCACCTGACCATTTATCCTTTGCTGGAATTACTGGATATCAGTTATATAAATGGTATGGTAAAAATAAATTTTGTGGAAATTGTGGTAGTAAAATGTTTCATAGTAAGGATTCTCGTTCTATGATTTGTCATGCTTGTGGAGATATTAGATATCCATTTTTAGCACCTGCTGTAATTGTTGGAATAATAGATAAAGATAAAATCCTCGTTACAAAATATAGGGGAAGAGAATACAGAAACTATGCTTTAGTTGCAGGATATGCCGAAATTGGCGAAGACATAGAGGATACAGTTAGGCGAGAAGTCATGGAAGAAGTTGGCTTAAATGTAAAGAATATTACATATTATAAAAGTCAACCTTGGAGTTTTTCCGGTTCTCTTCTTTTTGGATTCTTTTGTCAATTAGATGGATCCAATAAGATTAAATTGGATAAAGAGGAACTATCCATGGCCAAATGGGTAAAAGCTGAAGAAATACATGAAGATAATATACAAATTGCATTAACTTCAGAGATGATGCAAATTTTTAAAAACGGAAAAATAACTATAAAGGACTGATACAATGGAATTTCCAGAAAGATTAATAAGATTAAGAGAAATAAATAAAATGACAGTGAGAAAACTTGCTCATGAATTAAATGTTGATGAAAAAGACATTATGTCTTGGGAAAAAGGTGAGACAATACCAAGTATAGATAATATAATAAAACTTAGTAGAATTTATAAAACTACAACTGATTATATTTTAATGGAAAAAAATAATTCAGACTTCTTCTACAAAGCCTTAATGATTATTTTATCGATTATAGGACTAGGGGTTTTTATTTTTATAATTGTTTTTTCCATTATTTTAATTTTGAAATAAAATATTTCTTATATTTTTAAAGCCTATATGTAATATTGATACAATTTACATATGGGCTCTTTTTTATAATATCTCAATATTATTAATTTTATTATTATATATGTTTTTATTATTTATCTTGAAAATCAAATTTTCTACTTTATCTTACAACAATCCATTTATAAGGCTATAGCCTATTGGAATCAAAATTGACGGAATTGCATTTCCAACTTTTATTTTATTTCCCCATATTAAATTTATTCCTATGCAAAAAATTAAAGATGAGCCAACCATAGATATATTATTAATTAATTCAAGTTCTATAAAGTTTCCACTTAATAATGCAATTAAAGTTATTATTCCTTGATAAATAAACATGGGAATTGCAGCAAAAGCCGTACCTATTCCAAATATTGATCCATTTATCATGACTATTACAAAGTCAAGAGTAGCTTTAGCAACTAACATTGTATAATCACCTGTTAAGCCGTCTTGCATTGAACCAACTATTCCCATTGCGCCAACGCATACTATTAACGATGCATTTACAAACCCATCTACAAATAAATTGTCATTATTGTTGTTTATCTTCTTCTTTATCCACTCTCCAAAAGTTGCTATTCTTTCCTCTATTTTCAATAATTCACCTATAATTACTCCAAATGTAAGAGATAAAATAAGCATCATTGTGCCTTTTGTCTTAATTATTCCATTTTCTATTATGAACATATACTGTAATGTACCAGCTATACCTATAAATAGAACTGCTACTCCAATAATTTTCATCAATCCCTCTTTTATATTTTTTGAAATTCTCCTACCAAAATGTAATCCGAATATTCCACCAAGTATAACTGCAATTGTATTTATTAATGTACCTATGCCTATCATATTTTTCTCCTAACTAATATCTTCTTTCTATTTTAGCATAGTAAAGTGAAAAGCCAATACAATGTATTGGCTTTTTTTGATTTAATCCTTTATGGTTTTTATATTAAATTGCGTTCCTAAATTTTCTCCTGTTATTTCTAGTTCATCTCCTGCTTTTACAAATGGTAATTTTGTACTTGCAGATATTGGAGCTACAAATATAATTTCTTTATTTGCCACTTTTATAAAGTAATTTGTATCCCCCTTTATTGTAACAGGATATATTTCTTGAACTTTGATTTTTATATCCTCTAACGACGATTCATCAATTTCTCTATCTACATTTGTAGCATCATAATTATTCAAAGCCTGTTCTATACTACTTCCCGTTGCTACATTTTGATAATTTTGTGCATCTATAAAAGCAAATGTCTTTATAAGTCCTGCATTATCCTTTAAAGATAAGAAATATGTTGGTCTATTATATAGATTTATCAACAATGGAAATGTTGCTTTATATCCTTTTTCCTGTACTGCTCCTTCTGCTGAACTCATTGCAGATTTTTCGTCTGCTGATGAAACCGGATAGAACTT
>CAYFSP010000065.1:2921-6652 GCA_964345925.1 uncultured Gallicola sp.
ACTCTATCAATCCACTCTGGAACTTTGCCTACATCGTATCTATTGGCATCACCAGTTACTGCATCGACAACTATTACAGAATTTGCATCCATTCCACCTATTAGACCAATTGTAGGTTTTACCGTAGATGCTACCCAGTATGGATGACCTTTATCGTCTGTTTCAAAGTTTATTTCATCTATTATCGCTGTTGGATATTTAAAACGAATATGTCTTTTTATATCCCTTGAAAATTTATCTGTAAAAGAATATTTTATTGGATCTTCCATTTTTTTAAGCTCAACATCTTGATCAACCATATCCACTGAAATATAGTAAGGTATTCCATTTTTATTATTTTTAAACCATTTTATTAAATCTGAATAAACTAGTGGTGTATTTCTTAAAGGCTTACCATTTACAGTAATTTGACTATATGTTTGGTCTATATCGTATTGAGAAACCAAGTCTCCCATTTCTCCCATTTTCCTTGAACCAAGTTTTACAGCAATATCCTTATCAACTACAGGTATTTTTTCAAAGTCCACCTGTTTTACGTCATCACTAAAGACACTTTCTTCTTTCTTTATTAAATTCGCATATTTCTTGGCATGAAAAGGCACTACTGAAGTAATATTCATTACAAGATATATTCCCCATGCAATTATTAATATGGATATAAGTTTTTTAGAAACTTTAATGGTTTCTTCTCTGCTCTTAAAAAAGAAAAATATATAGCTAATAAATAATGTTAATAAAATCAACGATATAAATATATAAAATTCCATTGCAAAAATATTTATTGGTGGTAAGTAAAAATAGAATATGATAAAAGATATAACCAATCCTACAATTGTACTCAATACAAAGCTTTTTTTGTTTTTTATATTCATAATAACTCCTTTCTAATATTTTTATTTTACCATATATATTCTTATTCTTGATTTAAGGTTTTTTTAAGATTTTTACTGTAATATACTATATATAAACAGATAAAACTTTTTCATATACAACTTCCTTTTAAAAACGAGATCTTTTTCTCGTTTTTTTATGTTTAAATATATAAAACATTAACATTATCTTGTTTTAAGAATATTTTAAGAATATTTATGTATTATATAATCAAAGTTAATAAACTTTTTCATATACAACTTCCTTTTTAAAAAGACGAGAAATATTTCTCGTCTTTTTTATTTTTCAATGAATCTTTCTATAAACTCTTCATAGTTCATATTTCTATCTTCTTCTATTTTTCCATTTAAAAGTATTATTCTATTAGCTATACTGTTTATAAACTCAGTATCATGTGATGTAAATAGCAAATTGCCTTTAAATGCTTTTAATCCATTATTTAAAGCTATTATTGACTCTAAGTCCAAATGGCTTGTTGGCTGGTCAAATATTAAAACATTTGAACCGTACATCATCATTTTAGAAAGCATCATCCTAACTTTCTCTCCTCCTGATAATTTATCAGCAGGTTTTAAAGCATCATCTCCTGAAAATAACATTCTTCCTAAGAATCCTCTTATATATATTTCTGAATTCTCTTTAGAATATTGCAATAACCAATCTATTAAGTTAAGACCTGTATTATCAAAATACTTGCTATTATCCTTAGGGAAATATGATTTTGTTATAGTCTGACCCCATTTATAGCTTCCTTCATCTGGATCCATTTCACCAGTTATTATCTTAAACAATGTTGTAATAGAAATTTCGTCTCCTACAAAAGCAATTTTATCGTCTTTATTAACTCTAAAGCCAATATTGTCCAATACCTTTACACCATCTACCGTCTTCGATAATCCCTCCACTGATAATATTTGATTTCCAGCTTCTCTATCCATTTCAAATCCTACAAAAGGATATCTTCTAGTTGAAGGTTGTAAATCATCTATTTCAATTTTATCAAGTAATTTCTTTCTTGAAGTGGCTTGTTTCGATTTGGACTTATTTGCCGAGAAACGTTCAATAAAGCTCTGCAACTCTTTGATTTTTTCTTCTTTCTTCTTGTTTTGTTCCTTTATAAGCCTTGACATAAGTTCACTTGATTCATACCAGAAATCATAATTACCAACAAATATTTTTATCTTTCTAAAATCTATATCAACCATATGGGTACATACGTTATTTAAAAAATATCTATCATGGGAAACTACAATAACTGTTCCTTCATAGTCCATTAAAAAGTTTTCCAGCCAAAGTATGGATTTTATATCCAAATCATTTGTAGGCTCATCTAGTAAGAGTATTTCCGGTTTTCCGAACAATGCTTTAGCTAGTAAAACCCTAACCTTCTCTTTACCAGAAAGTTCTCTTAGATATTTATCATGTAAGGAAACATCTATATTTAATCCCTGTAGTAGAGTTGCTGCTTCTGATTCAGCTTCCCAACCGTTCATCTCCATAAACTCTGCTTCTAAATCGGCAACCTTAATTCCATCTTCTTCATTGAAATCCGGTTTAGCGTATAGTTCATCCTTTAATTTCATAATTTCAGTTAGTCTTGGATTTCCTGAAATTACTACATCAATTACCTTTTCGTCATCAAATTGGTTATGATCCTGTTCTAAAACTGACATTCTCTCATTTTTATCTATAGAAACAGTACCTGTGTCAGGTTCTAAATCACCTTGTAAAATCCTTAAAAATGTTGACTTTCCTGCTCCATTTGCACCAATTACGCCATAACAATTACCACCTGAAAACGAAAGATTTACATCATCAAATAGTTTTTGTCCTTGAAAGCTTAAACTTAAATCTGTTACATTTATCAATTTATATCCCCTTTAAAAATATTTTCTAAATTTTCTTATTATATAGACTAAAAATCTAATCCATATTGCCAGTCCTATTATACCAATAATCACCCTTAAAATACGAGATTTTATTGCAACTTGTACAAAAATAATATTATAGAATAAATAGCCTAATAAAACTAGCCCTAATATTAAAATCAATATTTGAAGAATTTTTAATAAAACATTGTTTACCATGTTCTTACCCTCTTTATTTTATAATATTACTATTAGTATACTATTCCTATAATCTTTTTGTTGTTTTTATTTAAGCAAAAAAATAAACCCTTAGGTTTATTTTAATAAATTTTTTATTAATCTTTTTGAAGTAACTACTTCTTCTCCATTAACCATAGTTATAATTCTACTCTTTTTATTGATTTTTACAATGTTTTCAGGATTTATTGCAATGGACTCGTGACATCTTTTAAATCTTTCATTTTTTATAATTTCAGATATGGAACTATAAAATTCTATTTCTCCATTCTTTAAATGCATTATTACTCTATGGGGTTTATGCGATGTTTCAAAGTACAGTATATCTGAAATATTTACAACCTTCATACTCTCACCATCTTTAAAGATATATGTGTCCTGGGTGTTGGTGTTAAGTTGTAATGATTCAATATGGTCTAAACAGTCTTTAACCTTGTTTCTAATCTCATCTTTACTATCTTTTAAAATATAGTCCAAAGCCTCTAATTTATATGAAAAGGTTAAATGGGATAATTCACTATGGGTAGTTATAATTATTATCTTAGAATTGGGAGCCATCTTTTTAATTTTACTTCCAAGTTCAATTCCATTAATGTCAGCACATAAATCTATATCCAGGAAAAAAACACCGTTTTTTATATTTTTTGATTCAATATAATCTAGTATCTCATATGGATTAACTGATGAAAATACGAATTTCATATTATAATCTTGAATAAGTATATAATTTTTAAT
>CAYFSP010000066.1:0-6444 GCA_964345925.1 uncultured Gallicola sp.
AGACAAGAATATAGAATACAGCTTATATGAGAACTTTACTCATAAAAGACCATATACTTAACAATAAGCTTATAAGAGCAAAAACATGGCAAGAAATGTTGATTAAGGTTTGTGAAAGTTTGATAGAAGTTAATGAATAAAAGATTACGAAATTTGAAGAACTTGAGCATATGAACGGGAAAAAGAATAAATGTTTTTCTGTTAAATCTATGGGAAGAAATTTGATGGAGGTTTAAGTAATTCTGAATAATATGGATACACTTTAATATTTATTGTTCAAATCATAGTTACTTTTACTTGTTAATTACTTATGCTAGGAGGGATACCGGTGCATGTCCAATTAGAGGGCTCGATAAAAAATTTAAATCTATCAGTAAGATCAACTAATGCCCTTTATAGAGCAGGAATTAAAACTATTAAAGATTTATTAGACACACCCCAAAACAGCATTGAAAAGATATATGGTTTAGGGGTTAAAAGTTTAAATGAAATTTATTCTATAAGGGAAAATTTAAAGTTAATTTACAATCATGATTTTGAAGTTATAGAAGAGCATTTAAAGACTTTTATTTATAATGATGGCTTAGAATATATAGATATTAAACTTGAGGATTTAGGTCTAAGTCGTAGATCATATAATTGTCTTAAGAGAAGTAAAGTATTTTATTTTTCAGAGTTAAATATCTTATCTGATGAAGATTTAATGAAAATTAGAAATTTTGGTATTAGCTCGTTGAGAGAAATAAAGGACTTAAAAGAAAAAGTAGAGTTAAAAGAATATAATAGAAATAATGATAAAGATGAAGATGAAATTAAACTTTTAGATTCAAGTGATAGAAAGTTTATTGCTGAAGTAACAAGAATTTTAGGATTAGATGCTTATGCAGTATTTACTACAATACTTGAAGAATATAGGGATCAACTTAAGGAAATCAAAGAATCAGGTGATTCAGTTGATAAATATCAATTATTAAAATTATTATTTAAAATAGAAAATATAAGAGAAGAATTTAAGAATTTAATAATAAATATAATTAGTGAGGAAGAGTTTGGCCTACATGTGGAAGAACTTTCTTATAGAATCCCGATGGAATTAAGGCGAGAAAAAACATTAGAGCAAGTATTAAATGAGTTGCTTAATGAAGGGGAAATTGATTTTATATACGATGATAGGCTTATGATTAAAAGGAAGCCTTTCCAAGAAAGTGGCATTAAATATCTAAGTAAGAGAGAGTATAATGTATTGCTAAACAGAATTAAAGGAGTAACCTTAGAGGCGATTGGAGAAATATACGATATTAGCAGAGAAAGGGTTAGACAAATAGAAGTGATTGCAAAAAGAAAGTTGCTAACAAGTGGAATACTCTTTTTGGAAGATAATTATAAATATATATATTCAAATTATAAATTAGATAAGAAGGATTATTATCTAGCTTTAGGCAGCTGTGAAGTATATAACTTCTTGAACTTAAGGTATGTATCCAGAGCAAATAGAGAAGCTGAAGAGTTGCTTGGGGATACAAAAATTCCAGTTATGCTAAGAAGAAAATTCGAGAAGGCCATCTATAAAGATTATATAACTATAAATAATAAGAGAATAAAAAAGACGAGAGATGATTTGGCAAATTATGTATTAAAAACCTATGCTAGAAACGATATTCATTTTGAAGAATTTAAAAAAATATATTTATCTATGGTTGAAAAGCTTGATTTGAAAGATGTGGGAAATATAGGCATTTTTAATAGAGGATATGAAAACAAATTGCTAGCAAGCAACAAATGCTTATGGAAATATGGTAGGATGATGCGATATTACAATCAAGACAATTATGATTATGAGGAATTACTTAAAGAATTAAACCTAAACCAATATAAGGATGTAGAGTATTCCAGTTTGAAGTTTTTTAGACAGTTTCCAGAAATAATGCTTGATTATGATATAAGGGATGAATATGAATTGCATAATTTATTAAAGAAAATATGTAGCAAAGAGGACTATCCAAATGTTAAGTTTAATCGAATGCCTAATATAGAGTTTGGAATAGCAGATAGAGGCAAGCAGGCTAAGGATTTACTTTATATGCTGGCTCCAATTTCAAATCATGAATTTGCAGAGGAATATGAAAAGGAATATGGAGTTGGTGCTAATACAGTTTTAGCCAACTATGTATCAGGGTTAGAAAAGTATTTTTATCAGGGAGAATATGTAATCGACTATCCTAAAATACCGGATAATATAAAAAACATCTTAAAAGAAAAATTATCTAAAGACTTATATTTAATGGAAGATGTAATAACGGAAGTAAAAAAGATTGATTCAGATATAAAATCAGAACAACTAAATCCAAGATCTTTAAAGTCATTGGGATTTATAACCTATGAGAAATATATGATCAGTGATAGATACGACACTGCTACTCATTATTTTAATCATATCTTAACTAGTGAAGATTTAGTAGACATAAGCAAAATTGATACAAAGACAAGACAGCTTGTTAGTTTTTCATCACAACTTTATAAATTGAAAAATGAATATGAGATTATTGAGTATGCACCTAATAAATATATTAATTTTAGAAGATTAGAGGGTCTAGGAATAAAAAAGGAGACATTTAAAGATTTTACTAATCAAGTGATAAATATGTTGGGAGAAGGTAAGTACTTTACCATATCTTCTATTAGGGAAAAAGGTTTCACTCATTATTTAGATGAATTAGGTTTTGATGATTGGTTTTATACATCTATTTTAATAGAAGATAAAGAGAGAATATCATATATTAGAGTCGGCAGAAATAAAATCATGTTAACAAGCAGACATGAATTTAACTTTGAAGATTTTATAGAAAGTATAGTTTATAGCCAGGAAGATTTATATATCGACATATATGATTTGGAAAGAATGCTAAAAAATGAATATCATATTTTTATAGACATATATAAGCTAAGATCTATAATTAAATCTTCTGATATGTATTATGATGAAATTACAGAACAGGTATATGGGGATTATGAAATTTATTATGAGGTGATATAAAATGAAAGGTATACTAGAAAAAGGATTAGGGGAAAAATTTGTAATTGAAACGGATTTAACTAAAAAGCTAGTTATAGACAATGTAGCTAAGGTCTATCCGGTCTATAAGATTAGATTGGATAAGTTATATTATAATGACCAAAATGACAGGATAGCCACATGGGTTTCCCAATATAAGACAGAAAATAATGTTGACGAAATTAATATGGAAAATTTAGATGAATATAATGCAATAATTCATAACTTCGTGACTGAAAGTAATAGGGAAGCATTAAGAAAAACACAGACAAATATGGAACTGATAGGTCAAAATGTACCAGGTGTAGTTTTACAAGATGGTAGAATAATTGATGGTAACAGGAGATTTACTTGTTTAAGGAATATAGAAGAAAAGACTGGTCAAACCCAGTATTTTGAGGCAGTTATCTTAGACCATAATATCAAAAATAATAAGAAGCAAATAAAGATGTTAGAATTAATGTTACAGCATGGAATTGATGAAAAAATAGATTACAATCCCATAGATCGCTTAGTTGGGGTTTATAATGATGTAATCGAAACAGGTCTATTAACTGCCAAAGAGTATGCAATGGGTATCGGTGTCAAAGAAAGTGAAGTAGTACAAGAAATAGAAAAAGCTAAACTTATGGTAGAGTTTTTAGAGTTTATTAATGCCCCTAAGCAATTTCATTTAGCTAGGCATTTCAATATTGTGGATCCTTTAAAAGAGTTAAATACTATGTTAAAGAGAATAAATGATGAAGATAAGAAGGAAGATTTAAAGTATAGTGTATTTTCACAATTTTTAATTTCTCCTGAAGGAGATGCTACACGATATATGAGGAAAATAAAAAAGATTGCTAGTAATGATAGGTTTTTAGAAGGATATCTAGATGAACAGGTTGATTTGGTAGAAAAAGTATGCGATATATTAGAGGCGCATCCGGAGGTTAAAGAAAATGAAATAGCTAAGATTAGATCTGATGAAGACTTAAAGAGGAATTTTTATCAATCAACAGAAAAACACTTAAATAAAGTTAATAGTGATGCAACTAGAAATCAGCCTATAAAGCTAGTTGAAAAAGCTTTTGATAATCTAGAATTAATTGATTTAAATATACTAAATAAATTATCTGTTCTTCAAGTAGAGGAGTTTAGCAACAATGTAAAAGATTTAAAAGAGAAGATTAATAATCTGGAAAAAGCTTTAGAATTATTACAGGTGTAAATATGATGAATAAATTTATTTCTCTAAATATGAATAAAGACCTTGTATATTTAACTTTTAATATTGAGAAGAAAAAGATAACTAATACAGCCATGTATAAAGTAAGATTAAGAAGATATATAGATAGAGATGAAATATATGAGGACAAAATTTTGCTCAAAGAGGGGCTTACCTATCCTGATTATAAGAAAATAATAGAAATTATAAGAAGAGACTCTGTTAAAAGAAATTACAAATTTATTGTTAGCGATGAGTTAAATAAATATATTAAAAATAGGGAACTTTATATTGGAAAAAGAGCAAGAGCTGGTTTAGAAATAAAAAACCAATCAGATATGATTTTCAATGAGTTTTTAAAATATAAAAGCATAGTAGATAATAGCATGATTAGAATTTTAAGAGACAAGCAGGCATGGGATTCTTTCTTTATGTGTACTATGAAACGATCTGCCAATTTCTCTGTACCAGGTTCTGGAAAAACCTCATCGGCATTAGGAGTATACAGCTATTTGGAACAAATAGGTTTAATAAATAAAATAGTTATGATTGGTCCCAAAAATTCCTTTTCTTCTTGGGAAGATGAATTCATAAATTGTTTTGGCACCAAGAAGGTGTTAAAACTTTTTAACATACAAGATTATAACTCTTTAAATGATAAAAAAAATGCTATTATGTATGAAACAGGTGGAAAAAATCTACTATTATTTAATTATGAAAGTCTGGTTTCTTTAGAGTATGAGGTAAAGAAAATAATAGATGAGAAAACTCTACTTATATATGATGAGGTTCATAAGGTTAAAAACGTAGATGGAATTAGAGCTGCCAGTGCTTTAGAAATTTCTAAAAATGCTCAGTACATCATTACTATGACAGGTACACCGATTCCAAATTCATATTTAGATATAAAAAACATTTTAATGATTTTGTATGGTGACGAATATAAGGAGTATTTTGGATTTTCAGAAAGGCAGCTTAAAAGCCCTACCGAAGATGATATTGAAAATATCAATACTAGAATACAACCATTTTTCTGCAGAACTAACAAGAGACAGTTAGGTGTACCAGATGCTAATGATGACATATTAATAAATGTAGAAGCGTCAACAATTGAAAACGAAATTTTTAATATCCTATTATTAAAATATGCTAAAAACAAACTTGCTTTAATTATTAGACTTTTACAATTGGAGTCAGATCCAAAGATGTTATTAAAATCTATAGAAGAAAATTGGGAAGAGTATTCAGCAATCTTGGATACAAACAGAAAGGTAGAAGACATCGATTATGTAGACTATTCTGAACAAATTACTTCTTTGATTAACTCAATTGATAAAACAACAAAATTCAAAGCTTGTATAAATAAGGCTAAAGAAATTTACGAAAAAGGAGAATCCCTAATAATATGGTGTATATTTATTGATTCTATATTCAACATAGCTAATGAGTTAAAAGAAAAAGGAATAGCTGTAGGTGTTATATATGGAGGCACCAGTGATGAAGAAAGGAATATGATTATTAATAAGTTTAGAAATAAAGAGTTAGATGTGTTAATCACAAATCCTCATACATTAGCAGAATCAATATCCTTGCATTCTGTTTGCCATAATGCAATTTACTATGAATATAGTTATAATTTAGTTCATCTCTTGCAATCTAAAGATAGGATACATAGATTGGGATTAGCTGAAGACCAATATACTCAATATTACTTTATGCAAAAAGAGTTCTCCAATAATAACCATATGCCATATTCATTGGGAGAACAGATATATGATAGATTAGTGGAAAAAGAAAGAATTATGTTAGACGCTATTGATAAAGATAGGCTTGAAGTCCTTGGAACTAGTGATGAAGATCTAGACTTGATATTTAGTGATTTAAATTTATAGAGAGTTTGTGTAGAATTTTGTGTTTCATCGATACCAAATTTTTATAGAAATTTAGTTTTATATTTTATTTTTCAAACAGGGTCTTAGGGGGGGGAACCTCTAAATCTTTCTGATAGGAACAAGTAGAAATTGGATAAAAAAGCGATCCTATAAGAGTGCGCTGCATCAATTTTCTCATAAGTGTGTCTACACTTACTGTGCTTGCTCATGAAATTTATTTTAAAATATTAATATTAAACGGCTCTTTGTCAAATAGTGTTGGTGAAGAGTTGTAAATGAATTACAGGGGAGTT
>CAYFSP010000067.1:0-6295 GCA_964345925.1 uncultured Gallicola sp.
GCATAGTTATTTCTGTTCGGTATAAAACTGTCTAAAAAAGAGTTGCCATTCCATCTTATAGATCTAGTAGATATTAGATCGCCAGCTATTGAAACAATTTTTTCAAATTTTTTAGTAATTTCTTTTTGATTATCTGATTCTGCTATAAGTTCAGTTGTTCCATCTATAAAATGAATTACAAGCGAATATAAGTCCCCGTTTTCAACTAATTCAATTTTTTTACATAAATCCATATTAAATATTTTTTTAGGTTCAAAATCATTTACAATTACCATTCCTAGTACCTTCTTTCAAATTCTTCTAATAAATCAACTATTCTTGCATCATCTTTAGGATAAAGATGTGAATAGGTGTTTACTATGTCATATTTTAGTATTTAATAGCAATATGATCATTAGAGTTTAGACTTTTAGTATTTTAATAATAGTTTTGTGTAGGAACAAATACGACCATAAGTATATAGATTAATAATCCAGAGCCGTACCCTAAAGCAAATACTGCAAATAGTATTCTAAATATTACAGGATCTATATTAAAATATTCTCCTAATCCACCACATACACCAGCAACAACTCTATCTTGATTAGATCTATACAGTCTTCTCATATTTTACCTCTTTTCAAATTATTATTATTTATTATATACTATTTTATCATCTCTATGTATAAATATATTAACTAATTTGAAGAAGTCCCTATATTATCATATAATTTTAGTAGTAAACTATTTATTTTGGAGGTACTTATGAAAGTAACCATGGATTTTTTATCCAATGCAGTATTTATTATTAAAATTATTTCTGTATTGGTTTTATTATTGGGACTTATTACTTATTTAAAGGATGTTTTCATATGTTTGATAAAAAAAGATTTTAGAGAAACTAAAATTGTAAAAAATAAATTAGGTGGAGTTGTATTACTAGGTCTTGAAATTTTAATTATTGCTGATATAGTTGAAACTATTATAAATCCTACATTTAAGGATATAGCCTTATTAGCATCTATTGTAGGAATAAGAACTGCGATTTCCTATTTTTTAAATAAGGAAATAGGGGAGTTTGAAGATTAAATTATATAGGAGGCATTTATGAAATTTGGCATAATAGGATCTAATTTTGTTGTTGATAGTTTTTTGGAATCAGCTAAACTTATAGAAGATTTTGAATTCACAGCAATGTATTCTAGGGATATTAATAGAGCAAAAGAATTTGGTGGGAAGTATGGAGCTAAATTTTTTTATGATGATTTAGAAGATATGTATAAATCGGGCATTGAAGCTGTTTATATTGCAAGTCCTATGGCGTTACATGAAGAACAGGCGATTATGGCTTTAAATGCAGGGATACACGTACTATGTGAGAAAATAGCTACAACTACAGTAGATTCATTTGAAAGGATAAAAAAAACAGCTGAATTAAATGGAAAACTATTTATGGAAGCCATGATTTCAACGGCTACACCAACTTTTAAAAACATTAAAGAAAATTTGAATAGAATTGGTAAAATTAGAAGGGTGGTTTTCCAATTTAATCAATACTCTTCAAGGTATGATAAATTGAAAAATGGAATCGTAGAAAATGCATTTAAACCAGAACTTGGTAATGGTGCTTTAACAGATATTGGTGTTTATACTATAGAACCAATTATAAATCTATTTGGAAAACCTAAAAGTATTGTAGGCAATAATTATAAATTGAGTACAGGTGCAATAAGTCATGGCTCTGCAATACTTGGATATGAAGGTTTTGAAGCTATAGTAATGTATAGTAAGATTTGTAACTCATATAGCAATTCAGAAATTATTGGTGAAGATGGAAGCATCCTTATAAATAAAATATCACTACCTGATAGCTATGAAATCATATTTAGAAATGGTAGTAAGGAAAGTTTTAAAGACAATAGCAATATGCCTTTAATGTACTATGAAATAAAAGAATTTATCCAATGTATAAAGGATGGAAAGACTGAATCAGCAATAAATTCTTTAAGTACAACGAAAGAAACTATTAGAGTTGTGGAGTATTTGTGGAATAATTAAAATTATTGTAATAATGCTGTAATGATTTTGTAATATTAATGGTCTTTCTTTGTGCTATAATTACTCTTGTATAATTTTTAAAAGAATTAAATAGGAGTTTAAAATGAATATTAAAAATATAGCATTAGAGATTTTAACGGATGTTTGTGAAATAGATGAATGAAATGAAAATATGGAATTGGATTTATTTGATGCAGGATTAATAGATTCTTTGGCTACTATTAGTATTATTTTATTGATAGAAGAAAAATTGGGGCTACAGTTACAACCAACAGATTTTGAAAAAGAAAATATATCTACTGTAAATAATTTTTCGGAGTTTTTAATAGGAAAAGTGAAAAGTTATGAATAAAGGCATAAGGAGAATTTTTATTGGATTATTATCAATATTGCTTACTATAGTAATTTTAATAGTTTATTATAAATATGCTGTAGCAAATATTGAGAATAATTATAGTAATAAAGTAGGTCATGTATATGCCCATGAAGGTAGGGACGGGGGTATGATATTACTTGAGAAAGCTATGAGGAATAATGATATTTTGCTTTTAGGTTCTTCAGATCTTAGAATTAAGGTTGATGGAAATCCGATAAATGTTTTTCCAAATAAAACAAGTGATAAGAATATTGTAATTTCAGGAAAACCGAGGGTACAAAGCCTTTTAAATGCAATTAAATTGGGAGCCTTAGATGTAAATGAGGATTCGAATGTAGCTGTAATTGTTTCATTACAGTGGTTTATGAGAAATAAGGTTGAAAAAGCAAGTTTTAATTCTAATTTTTCAGAACTTCAATACTATAATTTCTTAGATAATAAGAATATATCTGAACCTATAAAGAAAAAAATTGCAAATAGGGTTTATGACTTAACATATAATTATGCAAACAATAATGCTACAGTTTTTACTGATTTAAGAAATAAAGATGACATAGCTAGCAAAATTGTAAAACCATTTTTCGCTTTCCAACAAAAGTTTTTAAAATATAAGGATGTATTTTAGTCTAATAACTTAATAAATAAAGTCAGCAATAAGAAAAACAAGTCTATAGATAAATCTTGGGATGAATTAAGGTTAGAAGCGGAAGAAAAAGGTAAGGAATCTGTTACAAATAATAATATGTATGTTCATGATAAATATTATAATAATGAGATAAAGCCAGCTTTAGAAAAACTTAATGGAAAGTATAAAAATATAAATTTACTTAAATCCGATGAATTTAAAGACTATGAATTATTTTTAGAATTATGTAAGGATATGGGAGTGAAGCCTTATATTATCATTGAGTCCGTAAATGGTCACTTTTATGATTATGCAGGTATTTCAATGGATAAAAGATATGAATACTACAATAAAATTCAAGAGATAACAGAAAAATATGGTTTTGAATATTTAGATTTAAAAGAAAATGAATATGAAAAGCATTTCTATTTTGATGCAATGCATTTAGGATGGAAAGGATGGCTTTATATAAGTGAAGAAATGGCAAAATACTTTAAGTAATTAATAGGAGCTAATTATATAAATAGCTCTTATTTTTTTTAATATAAAATATATTGTTAAAAATTTCTTATTGATGTATTTGCTATTAGTTGTTATAATTACAATATAAGTAAATATGGAGGAGTATTATGAGCGAAAAACCACGTGTTTCATTAGCTGTCGTAAAAAGATTGCCAAAATATTATAGATACTTAGGATTAATTGCTGATAGGGGCATAATTAGAGTTTCTTCTCAGGAGTTAAGTAAGATTACAGGATTGACAGCATCTCAAATAAGACAGGACTTAAATCACTTTGGTGGATTTGGTCAACAGGGATATGGATACAATGTAGAAGAATTAAAAGCTGAAATTGAAAAGATAATAGGGATTGATAAATCCTATAAAGCCATAGTAGTAGGAATGGGGAATATTGGTCAAGCTATATATAAATATAGAGGATTTAATGAAGATTCAGGTTTTAAAATAGTAGGTCTATTTGATAAGGATAAAAATATTGTTGGCCGTACTATAAATGGAATAAAGGTTAATGATGTAAAGAATATAAGTAAGCTTATTGATAAGGAAGATGTAGATATTGCAGTATTATCCGTTACAGCTGACGCTGCTCAAGAAGTATGTGACAAACTTGTAGAAGGTAATATAAAGGGAATTTGGAACTTTGCTCCAGTAGATTTAAAACTGCCTAAGGATGTAGTGTTGGAAAATGTTCACCTTGATGAAAGTTTATTTACACTAACTTACTATATGAACAATTTAAAGGATTATCCTGGAACTAAAAATTAGACATTTATGTCTAATTTTTTTAAATTAGGTGGTGATTAATTGATTTTAATTGGAGTTAACGAACTTTCAAAATCATATATTACAGAAGAAATTTTATCAAATGTCACTTTTAATATAAAAAATGGAGATAAAATAGGATTAATAGGATTAAATGGATCTGGAAAAACTACTTTATTAAATATTTTAATGGATGAAATATCATATGACTCTGGTGAAATCTATAAAAAGAAAGATCTTGAAATAGGATATTTAAAACAGATTACTGATTTAGAAGAAAATAATACACTTTTTGAAGAGTGTTTGAAAGTATTTAAGATTACCATAGAATTAGAAGAAAGTATAAGAAAATTAGAACTTGAAATGTCAAGTTGTAAAGACGAAGATTTACTAGATAAAATATTGAAGGATTATGAAAAACTTCAAAATAGATTTTTAAAATTAGATGGATATGAGTACAATTCTAGAATACAAGGTATGTTAAAAGGATTAGGATTCTCCCAAGAGGATTTCAACATGAATATTGGATTATTTTCTGGAGGACAAAAATCTAGAATACAATTGGCCAAATTACTTTTATCAAAACCTAATATATTATTTTTAGATGAGCCAACAAACCATTTAGATATTGATGCTATAGATTTTTTACAAAATTTTTTAAGGGATTATTCCGGATCAATTCTTTTAATTTCCCATGATAGATACTTTTTAGATAAGGTGACGAATAAGATTTTCCTGTTGGAGAGTAAGAAAATTGAAATTTATAATGGAAATTATTCAAATTACGTCATTAGAAGAAAGAAGGATTTAGAAAATAGGATTTCTGCTTATGAAAATCAACAAAAGGAAATTAAAAGACAGCAGGAGATAATAGAAAAATTTTCCAATTATGGAAGTGCTAGGTTAATAAAACAGTCTCAATCGAGAAAAAAATTATTGGACAAGATGAAGGTACTAGATGAACCGGAAAATGTTTCAGGAAAATTTGCATTAAGATTTACACCTTCTGTCCAAAGTGGAAAAGATGTTTTACAGATAAAGGACCTAAGTAAATCATTTGACGATAAAGAACTGTTTCACAATGCTAATTTAAATATATATAAAGGTGAAAAGGTTGGTTTAATTGGTTCAAATGGTATAGGAAAGACGACTTTGTTTAAGATGATACTTGGTAAAACTGGTATTAGTACAGGAAGTATTAAATTAGGTAGTCAAGTTAAAATAGGTTATTTTGATCAAGAACAGGATAATTTAGATTATGACAATACAATAATTGATGAAATTTGGAGTAGTTACCCTAATTTAACCCATTATGATATAAGATCATATCTTGCTAAATTTATGTTTGTTGGTGATGATATATTTAAGGAGATTTCTGATTTAAGTGGTGGAGAAAGAGCAAGAGTATCTTTATTAAAACTTATGCTATCCAGTTCGAATTTTTTATTAATGGATGAGCCTACAAATCATTTAGATATTGATTCTAAAGAGGTATTAGAGAATGCTTTATTAGACTATGATGGTACATGTTTTATAATTTCTCATGACAGATATTTTCTAAACAAGGTTTTAGATAAGATAATTGTCTTAAATGAAAATGGTACATTGGAATATCTAGGTAATTACGACTATTATATTGAAAAAATAAATGAAGAAAAAGAAGAATTTATTGAAGAAAAAATATCTAAAACTCAAATTAGTAAAGATAAGAAAAAAACAAAAGCTTTAGAAAAAGAAAATGCAGAAAAAAGGAAATTAGTTAAAAAAATAGAAGAGGATATAGATATTATTGAAAGTGAATTGGAAAAACTGAATTCAATAGCTTCTGATCCTTCAATATATGATGATAAAGATTTTATGTTAAGTATTTTTAAAGAAATAGAAGAAAAACAAATTAAAAAAGATGACTTATATGAAAAGTGGATGAACATACAAGAGTAATATATAAATTGATTTAAATTTAAATAAAAAAGT
>CAYFSP010000068.1:0-5938 GCA_964345925.1 uncultured Gallicola sp.
CATATGGTACATCAGAATATCTTGTATGTATATCCTCCATATTGGTTCTTAATTTCTTCGCGTCATTAATAACTAAATAATCTTCAATTTCTAAAGCTGCATCTCTGTTTTTTACAACTTCTTCTATTGATCCATCATGAGCTTTTTCTGATAGAACATCTTGAATATCTTCATTTGTTGATGCGTTGAAATTTATTAAATCTAATTTATTATATAAGCTTGAAGCAAGCATGGTTAAAGCTTGATCAATATTTACTTTTTTTTTTTTTTTATAAATCTCTGCCTCTTCTATAGCTTTAATCAATTGACCAGTAGCTTCTTTTTCTAAATTACTTGCCTCTCTTTGATATCTTTGAATAATATCTTTTATTGAGTCCGGCTTATTGGTCGTATTCGTCTTGGAAACATATCTTCTAATCTTCAAATATTTTTCAAATATGTCATAGTATGAATTATCTCCAAGTACAAATATTACTCTTTCAATTGAATTTGTCATCAAAGAAAATTGATTTTTTTCATATTCTGAAAATGCATATGTTAAAAATTGTAATGTCAGTTTCGAATTAAATGAACCTTTATTGATATTGTCTACCATTTGATTAAATTGGTAGTCATTTTTTCTATAATTGAATTTCTTATTGGTGTATATACCAGAAAATATTGTGTTACCAATCTCATCTTGAACAGCTGAAGTTTCAACCAAAGTATTTGCTATTTCTCTTTGAATATCTTGCTCCTCATCTGTTAAGAACTGGTATCTGTCATTAGTTCTTCCAACATAGTTTTGACTTACAAGTCTATCTAAAGATGCTTTAATTTCTTCTTTAAATCCTATTTTTTCCACTCTAATATCATCAGCCATAAGTATTGTAATATTGTCAATATTTGGCTTAATATCATCTACATATCTAATCATATATAGTAGTTTTAAAACGCTAATATCAAAAGGTTCTAGTCCCTTTGAACTATCTAAACTCGCTCTTTCAGCTCTTTCAATAACTCTTCTAATACTTCCATCTAAAAATGAATGTACAGTATCATAGAACATATAGAATGGTACCACTGCAAATTCATCTCTATCTTTAACAGCGATTGCTGCTTCTTGGAATCCCGAAAGTAGAGATCTTTCTCCACCTGATAAATGTTTCCCTGCATTTCCATGTTTTCTAATCTCACCAAAAACCTTCGGCATTATTATAAATTGATATGGAACAAATGGAAAATGACTTATATATTCTTCCCTTGATGAATATCCAGTTATATCTTTTATAGACTCGGAAAATGCAAATAGATTCTTCATGATTGCATGATTCTTATCATATACATCATAGAGCAATTCTTTTGCACTATCAGTCTTGCTAAGTAACCTTTTTTGAATTACTTCATCTGCTGATGCAGAGGTTAAACTAAGTCTAATCTTGAATCTTGCTTGAATACGTGAAAATTCATCATCTCTAACCTTAATTATTTCATCAATCGCTTCTTGACCAGTAGCCATAACCCATACTTTACCTAGACATTCACTTCCTAGTCTTTCAACCATTGATTGTAAATTAAGCAATAGTCCTGTATCAGTACCGATATATTGACCAGCTTCGTCAATCATAAATACAAGTCTAAAATCGTCTGGTTTACTATCCACATATTCCTTTATATCTTCTACTACTTCAGCAATTGAAGTATCTATTTCTTTTTCAGCATTGAACCAATTTCTTGATGCTTCTTCAGACCACTCCAAAACTTCCATCAATGCAGAAACTACTATATCTTCTTTAACATTTAGAGTTCTACGAGCTTTAGTCCATTCCCTTCCAGTTTTACTTTCAATAAGCTTTCTGAAATCTTCAAGCTTACCATTTGAATCTAGTTCTTTTTCAAGTCTTGCGACTTTATCATTTTCACCATAATAACCTAGATAGTTATAAAACATTTTTTTGAATACTCTAACTATTGCCTGATTATCTTTTTTCTTAGATTCGATATCGATATTAAATAGTATTGTATCTGTCTGTCCCTTAGTGGATTGTTCAATAAGTTTAAATGTATCAGGATCATCTATTAATTTATCTCTAAAATAGTCAACAGTATATTTTCCATCTATTTCTCTATTTTCTAATATATATGAAAGCATTTTTAAGAAATGTGACTTACCAGAACCAAAGAAACCAGATATCCATACTCCGATATCTGCTGTAGGTTGATTGATGGTTTGGCTATATTTTTCAAAAAATTCTACAAATCTTTCTTTAAGCTCGCTTGTGATTACATATTCTCTTACTTCTTGTTCAATAACTTCGATATCAGATTGATCGACTTTTATTACACCATTTATCGGTCTATCAATCTTATCTACAAACATATCACTAATTCTCATTAATATTTCCTCTCACTTTATATAACGCTAAATGCTCTATAATAATCGCTTGGCTTAAATTTCCCAAATAGTACCAATTGATGATTTTTAAAATCCCCTGGATAAAAAGCTATAATTGGATTGTTTGGAAAATGTATTGGTAGTACATTCAACAATTCATGTAGTCTTATAAATGGGTATGCTTCACCTACTCCTGTTATGATAATTATCTCATTATCAGATAGATCCCTATCTTCAATCTTTTCAACATATTCATCTATATTGGCAACTTCAACCAAGTCAGAAAGTGCCCTTTGGCTACCATTTTT
This sequence comes from uncultured Gallicola sp., assembly GCA_964345925.1. Taxonomy (GTDB): domain Bacteria; phylum Bacillota; class Clostridia; order Tissierellales; family Peptoniphilaceae; genus Miniphocaeibacter. The sequence goes on from CAYFSP010000068.1 coordinate 2,683, forward strand.
CCTTTCTTGTTCCAATATATCTTCAACAATTCCATAATCGTCCATAATTTCAAATGCCATTTCAAATAGATTGATTATTTCAATATCATCTTTGTATTGGCTATTTTCAGTTAAATTATTGATAAAATATCTAATCGCCATTTCTTCTTTGGGGTCATAACTAAATATTCTTATATTTACTTCATTGCTTAGACCTCTACCCTCTAAGAAATCCCTATCTCTTAAAAGATCCTTTAATCTATCTAATCTCTCTTCTAATCTTTCCATACCTGCCTACCCGAAATAATTAAAAGCTAATAAAGCCTTATCGTCGTGATTATTTTTTATTTCTGTTTCTAAGTCAAGTCCTAAAAGAACCTGATTTAATTCTTCTGATTTTTTGTCGTCCAAATATCCATTTTCAATTAATATATTTTTTAATACGGTTTTTATTTTATAAATAGTTGCATCTGACCAAGAAGCAACCACCTCATTTTTGTCTTGTAAATTTGTAAAGAAAACATTCATGTCCTTGGTGTTAAAATGAAAATTTTGAGTTCTATATTTTTCACCTATTAGATCTACCATAAAATCCCAAACAAGCTTATTGTCTTTCATCATTGCATACAGACAAATTTGCTTAGCATCATATACTGATCCATTAGCAACAATATCTATTAATTTATCACTTAATAATCTCAATCTTCTTATACATGCCTTAGCGATTGATTTGATTGTTTTTTCGGTTGGATATTGATAAAGATTCTCCTCTACTATCTTTTGAAATGCCATGTCATCATCTTCAATTTCAGATAAAATCATAGCAGTAATTCTCATCTCTTTAAATAAAAATTGTTCTCTAGTAAGTCCACCTTTATATTTATGTTCTTCCATTTATTAGCTCCAATCCTTAAAAAAATACTTATATTAATTATATATAGTGTTTTAATCTCACTCTTTCCTTACTTCTCTTAAAAACTTGCCATCTAAATTCTTCCAAGATTCCCATCCATTTCTTGATCCATGAAGTATCAAGCTAGCCGCTGAACTTAAAGCAGTATGATTTTTAGATTGAGATTTTACTAGATATGATTTTTTGAATATCTTTTTATTTCCCTCAACAGCTATTATTCCATCCTCTATTAGTTCATTACGAGTTTCTTCAATCAAAGGATAATTCAAATAGTTTTTGAATTCATATAATTCAGTTCCTTCAAGTATTTCTACATCTTTTGTATCTATGTAGAAATAGGCATATGCTTTTATACCGTTACGATCCATGTATATTTTTTCTACTCTTTTGTCTTTATTTTTTAATTTTGGATATGGGAAAAGTCTGTTTATTTCATCAATTAAACATTTTGTTCTTTTATCAATTTCTTCAATGGTCCATTGATCTATTTCTAATATTTCTTTATTAATTTTTAAATGTGAAGTATCAGCTAGTATTTTATTTTTATAGTCCCATAACCTATTTTGCATCTTACTATTATCACTTATAGAAGCTAATGTTAAATTACCTAATCTATTCACATTTCTTTCGTATGTTTCTTGATCAATATTTAATATGTCGTACCATTCACCTTTAGGATTTTGAGGCATAATATGCTCAATATTTAATTTATCCAAGTCTACAGGCGCTGGATTTTGATCGTGTTCTAACTTGTCTAAAAATATTCTCAATACATTTTTGTTTTTATACGCATTAGAATTCAACACCATATCGTATAGTTGTACTTCATCTGGTACAAACATATTATCATTTTTATTTCTAACAATTAAATTATGTATTAATGCTTCAACTATAAGACCATAATCTCCTCTACAATAATCAATAACATCGCTCAATAATGGCGCAAATAACTTGGTTATTCCTTTTGTATCCAAATCGCAAATTGATCTTCTTACTAAATAGTTGTTAACTATTGATATTAGCTCAGATAATTGTTCTTTCCCAATTTCATCATTTTGGTAAAGCTTATAAAACTCCATAATCAATGGAGCTGGTAATTCAGATCCTATGATTCTATACTCTTCAAGAGAATCCCTTAAAACTTTATCTGTTTTATTAATATCAGTATGGTATATTTCATTATAATAATTTGAGTATTGGATAATATCTTTAAATATCTCTTTTAGACTAAGATCGCTATTTTGATAATACCATTTCTTAAATTCATTATAGATTGACCTTTTTGCTGGGAGTGCCTTATTCTTTATTGCTAAATAAAGTCTGAAAAAACTTTCTAATTTTTTTGGATCATTGGAAATATTTTTTTCAATTTCAAACCAATACTTATTAAAATATTCTTCCTGTTGATTATTATTTAAATCCATCAATAAAAAGTTTCTTATCAAATCTGAAGCAGTTAATTTTACTCCTGTAGAATTTATACTTTCAAATATTCTTTGAGCACTATCATCTGGATATAATGGAATGCAAACAATATTTAATTTGTTTAATCCAGCTATAATTTCATCTAAACTATAATCAACATTTAATTTTCTTATATAAGACAAAATATTGATATAGTTTTTATAGACATTAGAGTCTTTTTCCTCTATTTTATCAACTCTATCTTCTACAATGTCTTGAAATACATTATCATCTGATACATAAGGTTTTAACCTATATTTTGATTTATCGTCTAGTCTATTGCTATTTAGCAAATAATTATTTTCAAATTTTTTAATCTTTTCATAATCATTGTTTTCTTTCATCAATGATTTTATAGCATATAATATCAAAAATACAGTTGTTAATCTCTGTTGGCCATCAATTACGGTAAATTGTCTTTCAGAAAAACTTATAGAACGATCAGTATATATAATTGTTCCTAAAAAATGGTTGGAGTATTCATTATTTAATACACTTTCTAAATCGTTAAACAGCTGTTTTACTTCATTTGAAGTCCAAGTATAATTTCTTTGAAATACTGGTATAACGAATTGACCACCATTATTATTGCTTAATAAATCTAGTAAACCTAATCTTTCTATCTTTTGACCTGTATTCGCATACATTACTATCTCCCAAATCTATAAAATTACTAAGATATTTTTCACTTATATATATTATCATATAATATTTAAATATATATGATCGAAACTCTTTACAAACTATTTATATTAAAACATTTCTTCTCCCACTTAATATAAATATATAATTCTAATTGGTCTTATTATATCATAGCCGATATTAGATTAAATTATACTATATGAATTAAAAAAGCACAGCTAACATTTAATTTGTTAGTGTGCTTTTAGTAATATATTT
>CAYFSP010000069.1:0-5200 GCA_964345925.1 uncultured Gallicola sp.
AATATTTGAGCCACAGTCTTAATTTAATAGTTCCTATTTGTTATACTTGTTTTTTTGCGTGTTTATTTTTAATGTTTTTATTTGTTTAGATTATTTAATTATTTACTTGACTTCATATAGTTAGTCTTTCTTGTTACTAATTTACCCTCTATCCCATATATAAAACAATCATCTTTACAAATCCCAATTTACAATATAGAGTATTATTGATAACTTAAAATTCGAGGTGTATATGGAAAAGGAAAATCGTAATAAATTACTTGGAACAGAGCCTATTGGAAAACTTCTAATAAAGTATTCAACTCCAGCAATTGTTGGAATGGTTGTTAATGCTCTGTATAATATTGTAGATAAAATATTTCTTGGACAGGTTGACTCCCTAGCAATAGGTGGAGTTCATTTAACATATCCTTTAAACCTGATTATTATTGCTTTTGGAATGTTGATTGGTATGGGGGGAAATTCCCTTTCTTCAATTAGACTTGGGCAGGATAGAAAAGAAGATGCTAAAAAAATACTTGGAAACTCATTTTCCATGTTGATTATTCTCTCTTTAATAATAGCAATTATTATATATTTTTTTCTAGAACCCATACTATTTTTACTAGGTGGAACAGAAAGACTTATGCCTTATGCTGTTGGGTATATGAAAATTATTGCAATAGGTATTCCATTTCAAATGATAGGTTTTGGACTTAACTACTTCATTAGAGGCGAAGGAAGTCCAACTATAGCAATGTGGACTATGTTAATAGGAGCTATAACAAATATAATTTTGGATTATCTTTTCGTTATTGTCTTAAATTGGGGAGTTGAAGGAGCTGCCTTAGCAACTATTATTGGACAGTTTCTATCATTTATATGGGTTATATCATTTTTCCTAAGTTCTAGATCCACTTTGAGATTAAATAGAGACAATATAAAATTAAGAATTCATTATATTAAGGAAATACTAAGTCTTGGATTTGCTCCTTTTGGAATGCAATTAGCTTCAAGTCTTGTTATTACTTTGTTCAATTTACAATTATCCAAATTCGGAGATGCAATTGCAATTTCTGCTATGGGAATAATACAGAGTATAAATACCATAGTATTTATGCCAATTTTCGGAATAAACCAAGGATCTCAGCCAATATTAGGCTTTAATTTTGGAGCACAAAAATATGATAGAGTGAAGAAAGCTTTTAATTATTCTGTTATAGCGGCAACTGTGTATATTACCATATGTTATGGAATAATAATGTTATTTCCAAATTTTTTAGTAAATATGTTCATTTTCAATGCTCCAAATATAAATGAAATACTTCCTGTATCCATTGAAGGTTTAAGGGTAACCTCATGGGCGTTACCAGTACTTGGATACCAAATACTTGCTTCTAATTATTTTCAATCCACTGGAAAACCACTTATAGGTACAATATTATCCCTTTCTAGACAATTGATAGTACTTATTCCAGTATTGTTAATACTACCTAAATTCTTTGGTATCTTTGGAGTTTGGTTAGCATATCCAGTATCGGATTTCCTATCTTGTATACTTACAATAGTATTCATGTCTTTTGACATGAAAGATTTAAACAAAAAAATAAAATTACAAAAAAATATAGAGTAAACAAAAAGCATCTTTATTGATTTTTAAAAATTATCAATATAAGATGCTTTTACTTTTATTTTAACCTGTAACTTCTGGCATAAAGTCCGTTATTACCCTATTTAAAATCTCTTCAAATTTGTCTAAATCCTCTTTAGGCAACTCTGTTTCCATTCTATCTATTACAGTATGGATATACTCATTTTTAATGGTCTGATACTTTTGAAATTTTTCAGTTAACTCCAAGTAGAATTCCCTTTTATCATCCTTAGACTGAACCTTTACAATATATCCCTTTTTAACTAGACTAGCTACTTTGTAAGCCGTATTAGGTTGTGATATCTCCAAAAAATTTGTCAACTCACTTATTGTAGGCCTTCCTAATGCATTTATAACTTCAACACAAAATGTTTCCGTTGCCGTTAAAGTTGCCTCTCTGTTTTCAAAATTCTTAAATACATTTTTGTAAAAATTGAGTTTAAATTTTTCATATACCTGTTTAAATAAATCTTCCAACATTTACATTCTCCTAGTTTTAATATTAATCAGAAATAACAAATGTTAAATCTGCTACTGTTGCTACTTCTCCATCTACTTTTGCAACAGCTTCTCCAAATCCAATATTTCCCCTTCTCTTTGTAAGGCGACATTCTAATTCTAACACATCTCCAGGGAAAACTTGCTTTTTAAATTTAGCATTTTTTATTGCTCCAAATAGAGCTATCTTTCCTTTGAATTCATCTAGTGATAATATTGCCACTGCACCAACTTGTGCTAAGGCTTCAATTATTAAAACTCCTGGCATTACCTTATATTCTGGAAAATGTCCTTGAAAGAATGGTTCATTTGATGTTACACATTTTATTCCCTTAGCCCATTCTCCCTCTACGCCATCTATTATTTTATCCACTAATAAAAATGGATATCGGTGAGGTATTATTTCTTGTATTTCATTTGAATTATATTTCATTATTTCTCCCATTTCTTTATTATAATCGAAGCATTATGCCCACCAAATCCAAGTGAATTACTCATTACATAATTTATGTCCTCATATATTCCCTTATTTGGAACTATATTTAAATCACATAATTCATCTTTCACCTTGTAATTAATAGTTGGAGGTATATATCCTCTATCCACTGCTAATGTAGATATTATAGCTTCAATTCCACCTGATGCTCCAAGTAAATGGCCTGTCATAGATTTTGTTGAAGATATTTTCAATTTATATGCATGGTCTTTAAATGTATTTTTTACTGCTAATGTTTCATACTGATCATTTAAAGGCGTAGATGTTCCATGAGCATTTATATAATCAATATCCTCTGGTTTAATATTTGCATCTTTAATTGCATCGGCCATAGCCTTTCCAGCATAAGTACCATTACTATCAGGTGCTGTTATATGATTTGCATCGCATGTTACTCCATATCCTACAAGCTCCCCATATATTTTAGCTCCCCTTGATTTTGCATGTTCCAATTCCTCTAGGACTATTACAGCTGCTCCTTCACCCATAACGAATCCCGAACGCTCCTTATCAAAGGGTATTGAAGCTCTATCAGCTGTTACTCCTTCTGATAATGCTTTCATTGAAGTAAATCCACCTATTCCAACTTCTACAATACTGGCTTCGGAACCACCTGTGAAAATGAGATCCTGATATCCATCTATTTCTATATCCTCTTGATTTTTTGATAGATGTAATCCACAGGCAACTCTTAACTGCTCTTTTATAAGATCTACTCCCGTAACCATCTCCGTAACAGGATGTTCCACTTGAATTCTAGTATTCATCTCAATAAAGTAAAAATTTCTATTTTCATCAACAACGAACTCTATGGTACCAGCATTTTCATAATTACAAGCCTTAGCTGCTCTAACTGCAACTGCTCCCATTTGTTCTCTTGTTTTATCGTCTAAGAACACAGAAGGAGCTTCTTCTATCATCTTTTGATTTCTTCTTTGTATGGAACAATCCCTATCCCCTAAATGGATTGTATTACCAAAGGAATCTGCTATTATTTGAAACTCGATATGCTTAGGGTTTAAAACAAGCTTTTCTATATACATATCCCCATTGCCAAAACAGTTTATAGCTTCTGTTTTTGCATTTGTAAATTCCTTTTCTAGATCCTCCATAGCAAAGACTCTACGCATACCTCTACCACCGCCTCCTGCAGAAGCCTTGATTAAAACTGGAAATCCAATTTTTTCACAGAGCTTGGAAGCCTCATCTATATTTTCTATAATACCATCAGATCCTGGAACTGTTGGAACATCGTTCTTTATCATTAGCTCTCTAGCTTTAGCCTTATCTCCCATTAAGTTAATAACTTCACTACTAGGACCAATAAATTTCATTCCATATGATTCTACAATTTTTACAAATTCTGCATTTTCCGATAAAAATCCATAACCTGGATGAATTGCATCACAATTCAAAGAAATGGCTACAGATATAATATTATCGATATTTAAATAGCTTTCGTTGGATTTTGGTCCACCAATACATACAGCATAATCCGCTAATTTTACATGTAGTTGATCTTTATCGGCTGTTGAATAAACAGCAACCGCCTCTATTCCCATTTCACGACAAGCCCTAATAATTCTAATAGCAATTTCTCCTCTATTAGCAATTAATACTCTTTTAAACATATTAAACCTCTATTTTGAAAATAGGCGTATCAAATTCTACTAAATCTTCATTGGATACAAGTATTTCTACTATTTTTCCTTTAACAGGCGATTTGATTTCATTGATCATTTTCATAGCTTCAATAATACAAATAACCTGATCTACCTCTACATTGTCCCCAACTTTAACATATGGTAAAGAAGAAGGAGAAGGCGCTTCATAAAAAGTTCCTACTAAAGGAGCTTTAAATAAATATAAATCATCCGCCTTCTCATTACTATTACTATTACTATTATCTATTGTTTCAGTTGGAGCCTGAATTATATTACTTGGCTGTATACTTTGAACTGGTTGTTCAATATATACAGTATTATTCTTTTTCAAAGAAAATTTAAAATCACCATTTTCCAATTTTAACTTATCTATATTTGAATTATCAAATATTTGAATAATCTCTTTTATATTTTCAAACTCCATATCTCTATTCCTACTTCTTAGAATCTATATATGTTACAATATCTTGAACAGTACTAAGACCTGCAAAAGCATCATCATCAATTTCTATATCGAACTCATCTTCCAATGCCATTGAAACCTCAACAGCATCTAGTGAATCAGCCTCTAAGTCCTCTATTAATTTAGCTTCTGGTGTAACATCAGCAGCATCTACTCCTAAATTTTCTACTATAATTTCTTTAACTTTATCAAATGTCATTTTAAAATCTCCTTAATATTTTATTTAAAAATTTTTATATAAATTTCCTATGGTTATTTTAATCTTTAATTATAAATTTGTCAATATATATAAAAAATTTTATGTAGATTTTCATTAATTAATTTTTATTTATGATAATATTACTAATAAACGAGATATTACTATAAATAAATTTTGTTTTGTTATACTATAAATATGTGGATAGGATATACTAAATAGGACAATTTCATTCCGAACATGATATATTAAA
>CAYFSP010000070.1:0-4966 GCA_964345925.1 uncultured Gallicola sp.
CTCCACATGCATTGTGTGTGGAAACATATCACATAATTCCAGTTCTTCTACTTTAAAACCATATTCTTTTAAATATTTTAAATCTCTAGACAATGTTGCAGGGTTACATGATATATATTCTATTTTTTTTATTTTAGAATTTCCTAAGGCAACCACTAATTCTTTATCTAATCCTTTTCTTGGTGGATCTACTATTACTATATCTATATTGTCTTCTAATAGTTTTTCTATTTTTTCCTCGCTTTTTCCAAGGACAAATTCTATATTTTCTAATTTATTTAATTTACTATTATATTTACCATCTTCTATTGCGTCTGGAACTATTTCTACTCCTATGGTTTTTTTCGAGTCCTTACCAAAGTATATGGTTGTTGAACCTATTCCACAATACATATCTAATATTTTTTCTTGTCCCTTAAGTTTCATATGCTTTAATGCTATTTCATATAAATTCTTTGTATTTTTGCTGTTCACTTGAAAAAAGGATTTTGGTGATATTTTAAATTCATATTCTCCAATTTTATCAATATATTCCTTTGTCCTATATAGCAATTCTATTTCTTCTCCTATTATTTCACTATTTTTCTTTTTATTTACTGAATGATAAATTTCTACAATATTTTCTATATTATTTATTTCTGCAAAGAATTCTTTTTTGTTTTTAAAGTCTTTCTTTGATGTTGTTATTGTGATTTGTCCTTCTTGTAAATGATTACTTCTAATGGTTATATTTTTTATTTCACCTTTATTGAATTTATGATTATATCCCTTTAAATTATATTTTTTTATTATCTTTGATAACTCTTCAATTATCTCATTTATCTTCTTACTTGCTGCTACACATTTATCTATATTTATAAGTCTATGGGATTTTTCATAATAATATCCTATGTTGGATTTTTCATCCACTTTAAGTTCAACTTTATTTCTATAGTTATAAGGCTCTTCTAAACCTTTTATTTCTATATTTTCTACTTCTATATTTCCTATTCTTTGTAATTGGTTTTTCACCGATATATTTTTTAGTTCCAACTGTTTCTTATATTCTATATTTTGAATTGTACATCCACTACATTCTTCAAAATATTCGCATCTTGGATTTTTGTAATATGGACTTTCTTTTACTACTTCATCTTTTACGCATATGACTAAGTTCTTCTTTTCCTCTATTACTTTCGCATTTACTACTTCACCTAGTACTGCATTTTTAATGAAGTATACTAAATTGTTTTTCTTTGCTATTCCTTGTCCTTGTTCTGACATATCTATTATTTCTAAATTATCTACTATCATATTCTTCCTCTTCTCGATTAATACTGTTATTATAGCATAAGAAAAAGCCCTATTGATTATAATAGAGCCCTTTCTAATGAAGAAAAGTATTCTTGAATTATTTTATTAACGATACAGCATCTTCTGGTACATAAAAATCTATTTTATTATAAACTGTCACTCCTAATAACTCCACTTTCTTTCCATTTTTTAATGCATAATTTTTATTTACTGGAAATTCAAGTTTGTCCGATCCCTTTTTTACTTCAAATACAATATTTTCCTTATCGGATATATTTAAATTGGTTTTTGCACCTTTCTTTTCAAATTCTACCTTTCCATTTACAAATAATTTGTCTGAAACCTCTGCTAAGTCAAATCCAAAGACCTTGGCAATATATTTTGCTATATCCGTATTCTCAACGGTACCTGTAAGTTTTTCAACTTTTTCTGGTGCATATAAATACAGTGGTACATCTTCTCCTGTATGACCATTTGTTGTAAAGCCTATACTTGCTCTTTTAGCTATCATAGGTCCAATTACATAATTCATCGTTCCTTTTTTCGCTTCTTTTATTAGAATTATTTCCTCTTCTGATAAATCCGATATTCCAAAATTTTCATCCATTATTTCCAATATATTGCTTTTATCTTCATTAAAAAGTTTTTCTATTCCTTCTCCTGTCATCTTAGCTTTTTTTAGAGGTTCTAAATAATGTGATATATGTAGTTTATCGTAATTATCATTTGTACTAATATCACCTATTGTTATTCCACTATTTCCATGATCTGTTGCTGAAACTATTACTGTCTCTTTATTTTCTTTAGCAAAGTCCATTGCAATTCCAACCGCTTCGTCAAATGCCAATGTATCTGAAATAAGTCCTATTGGATCATTTGCATGGACAGCCCAATCAACTTTGCTAGCTTCTACCATTAGGAAAAACCCATCCTCGTCCTTTGAAAGTAAATCTATTGCCTTTTTTGTCATTTCTGCAAGGGATGGTTCGTCCTCTCCTCTATCCATATCATAAGGTAATGCTTCTTCTCCTAACATTGCCCAAAGCTTTCCTTCTTTTACTTTATCCATTTCTGCTTTCGTTTCCACATACTGATATTTATCTTTTATTATTCCTAGTAAATCTTCCCTATCTTTTCTTTCCTCTTTTATAAAGAATTTACTAGCTCCGCCTATTACAACATCTAAATCTTGATATACCTGTTGTTCTGATAATGAATCATAATTTTTTCTATCTGGATAATGAGATGTGAAATCGGCTGGAGTAGCATGCATTATTTCACTTGTTGCTATAATGCCAGTAGATTTCCCTTGTAATTTTGCACCTTCTAATACAGAAGCTACTGGTTTTTTCTCCATTCCTTTTTCTAACGGTTTTAATCCTGGCATAGTATTTTCATCAGGTAATACTCCAACATATCCCGTATGGGATTTATGTCCCGTAGCCATGGCTGTTCCAGCTGGTGCTGAGTCCGCTATTGCCGCATCCGATGAATAAGTCCTTACAAGTCCTGTGGCTAAAGAGTCCACATTTAATAAATCCCCAGCCTTATACCATCTTGCCAATGTTAAAACATCCATACTCATTCCATCTGGAATGATCATTATTACATTTTTCCCAAAGCTTTTTCATCACTTAATAGTTCGTTTTCTTTTGATTTTGATACTGTAGAGCTACAACTAGTAAAAATCAATGATCCTACTAATAATAAACCAATTATTTTCTTATTCATAAATCCTCCTTATATTTCTATAAGTATTATATATATGATTTGTTATATTATAATGTTTTTTAAGTAAATTATTTATTAAAAAATTTTCCAATATTAAAATTATGTAAAGTATTTAACCAGTTATATGGTTTCTTGATGACTACTATATTTTATCTATGCTATAATCAATTAATATGAGGTGTTTTTGATGAATGATAATTTTACTGATTTTAAAAATGGAATAAAAAATGGCATACCTATTATGTTAGGATATTTTACAGTATCCTTTACCTTTGGTTTGCTTGCTAGAAATCTTGGACTAAATATTTTCCAAGCATCTCTTATTTCCTTTGCCAATGTTACTTCTGCTGGGCAGTTTTCAGGTATTAATATTGTTGCTGCTGGTGGTTCATTGGTGGAGTTGGCTATTTCTCAACTGATTATAAACTCTAGATATATGCTTATGTCAAGCTCACTGTCTCAAAAAATTGCTTCAGATACACCCTTTATTCAAAGAGCTATTATGGCATATGGGGTAACTGACGAAATATATGGATTAGCTGTAAACTCACCTTCTCCGTTAAATCCCTATTTTATGTATGGTGCAATGGCTGTTGCTATACCTGGTTGGACTTTAGGTACTACTTTTGGTGTTATATTAGGTAATATTTTGCCAAACTCCATTCTATCAGCTATGAATGTAGCGTTATATGCCATGCTTATATCTGCTATTATTCCATCTACTAAACATAATAGGGTTAATGGTTTAATTATATTTGTTACAATGGCAACTAGCTTTATTTTTTCTATTTTACCTATACTAAAAAATATAGGCTCTGGTCTTAGAATAGTTATTATTAGTATTTTTATAACTAGTATTTTTGCTAAACTATTTCCTATTAGGGAGGGAAGTGATGAATAATATCTACATTTACATTCTGGTAATGGCAGTTGTTACTTACTTGATTAGAGCCATTCCCCTAACTTTAATTAGAAAGAAAATAGAAAATAATTTTATAAAATCATTTTTATACTATATACCCTATGTAACTTTATCAGCAATTATATTTCCAGCTATTCTTTATGCAACGGATTCTATTATATCTGCTACGATTTCATTTATAATAGCTTTATTTTTATCATATAAAAAATTAAATATGATATACGTTGCAATTATTTCATGTATTGTAGTATATATAACCGAAATTATAATTTTTTTATAGCAAAAAAGTCATACTTATAATAAGTATGACTTTTTCCTTGTATTCTATATTAATTACTTCTTAGAAGATTAATGATATTATTAATGCTATTATAAAACCTGTAGTTTCTACTATTGTCTCCATTATTGTCCAAGTTTTCAAAGTAGTTTTTTCATCTATTCTAAATAATGATTTTACAAGCCAAAATCCTGAATCGTTAAAATGTGAAAATGCTGTTGATCCACCTGCTATAGCCATTGTTAAGCACGCTAATTGAATTGGTGGTAATGTTGCTACTATTGGCATAGTAGCTATAATTCCAGCTGCCATAGTCATAGCTACAGTAGCAGACCCTACTGATATCCTTACTAAAGCTGCAATAATAAAAGCTACTACAACTATTGGTAAATTTGCTGATGAAACTACATTTCCTATGACTTCACCTATACCTGAATTTTGTAGTACATATCTTAAAACCCCACCACAAGCTGTAACAAGTAATATCATGCCTGTTGGTTCCAATGATTTTGTCATAACTTTCTCAAGTTCTTCACTTGTATATCCATGTTTAAATCCTAATAAAAACATTGAAACGATTACTGCAATTGTCAAAGCTACAAACGGTTCTCCTAAAAATCTAAGAGCAGGTTTAATTTTATGAATCATTTCCAGTTCACCTTCTGGAACCACTTTTACTATTGAGTTTAAAATAATTAATACTAAAGGTATCATAATAATACCAACTATTGTTCCAAATTTAG
>CAYFSP010000071.1:0-4708 GCA_964345925.1 uncultured Gallicola sp.
TTATTCGAATTCTATTGTTCCTGGTGGTTTTTGAGTTATATCATAAAGTACTCTATTAACTTCTGGAACTTCATCTGTTATTCTCTTTGAAACCTTTTTTAAGAAGTCCATACTAAATGGATACCAGTCTGCTGTTACTGCATCTTCTGTATTTACTGCTCTTAAGAAAATTGTCCTTGAATACGTTCTTTCTCCATCCTTTACACCTGTAACACTAAATTCAGGCATTGCTGCAAAATACTGCCAAATTTTCGTATCTAAACCTGCTTTTGCAACTTCTTCTCTATAAATATAATCTGCATCCTTTAATATTCTTAATTTTTCTTTTGATATTTCTCCTAGTACCCTTACGCCAAGTCCTGGTCCTGGGAATGGTTGTCTATTTACCATTACATCTGGCATTCCTAATTCTCTACCTACTTGTCTAACTCCCTCTTTATAAAGAGTTTTTAATGGTTCAACCAATTCAAAGTTTACATCTTCAGGTAATCCACCAACATTATGATGACTTTTTACAAGTCCTTTACCATCTTGTCCACTTTCTGCAATATCTGGATAAATTGTTCCTTGCACTAAGAAACCATAGCCTTCAAGTTTTGATTGTTCTTCTTCAAATACCCTTATAAATTCTTCACCAATGATTTTTCTCTTTTGCTCAGGATCTGATACCCCTTTTAATTTGTTAAGAAATCTGTCTTCTGCGTCTACGGTAATTAAATTCATATGGTATTTACCTTTGAACATTTCCTCAACTTCTTCTCTTTCACCTTTACGCAATAAACCATGATCAACAAAAACGCATGTAAGTCTATCACCTATTGCCTTATGAACTAAAACAGCACATACAGAAGAATCAACTCCTCCTGATAGGGCACATATTGCTTTACCATTACCAATTTGTTCTTGTATCTCTTTTACACTTTTTTCTACAAAATCTTTCATAGTTCCTCCTAACAAATTTATTACATAGTAATTATAGCATAAGTTAATATGATGAGCATTGTTTTATTGATATCTCTTTAATAATTTCATTATTTTCTAAGGAAATCAATTTTATATTATCATCTTCTATTAAACATACCGAACTTGAACCGTCCTTTGGAATTGTAGTACTTCCTGGATTTATTACCACAATACCATCTTTCTCTTTTAGAACCTTAATATGGGTATGACCTGAAACTACAATATTCGCTCCAAGTTCCAATGCTTTTTCAATTCTGTTATCTTCTGTCTCCTCATATCCATGAACTGCATATACTTTATATTTCTCAAAGTTTAATAATCTGTTTTTTGCTTTTAAATCCTTTTTAATTACCATTTCATCTACATCACTATCACAATTACCTCTTATATATACTATATTATCTTTACTACTTAAAAGTTCTGCAAGTTTTTTTGGGTTATAATTCTCAGGTAGTTCATTTCTAGGACCATGATATAGAACATCTCCACAATGTACTATATGTTGACAATCTCCTAATATATCTAAAGCTTTCTCCACTTGTACAATATCACCATGAGTATCACTAATTATTCCTATTTTCATAATTTCTCCAATCTATATGAATTCATTATATTTTTTAATATATATTTTCTTAACTATTAGAACTAGCAAAATATATAAAACCATTATCAAAGCCAACCATAAAAAGAAAACTGATGGCAATTTACTAAATCCTAAAGCAATTCCTACTTGAGTAAATGGTATTATGGTAACCAAAGCTATTCCAAACAAGGATAGAAAAGTTAAACTCTTTGAAGCTCTACTCTGAATAAATGGAATTTTATCGGTTCTAATTATATGAATTATTAAGGTTTGACTCCACATAGACTCTATAAACCAACCAGCTTGAAATGTCATCATAAATAGTAGTTTACTAGATTCTGTTGTTAAACTTGTATATTCTCCACCTGCAACTGCTGGACATATAATAAAGTATAAAATAATATATGTTAATATATCAAAAATTGAACTTATAGGACCAATCCAAGCCATAAATCTTGTTATAGATTTTGTATTCCAACTCTTTGGTCTTTTAATAAATTCTTCATCAACATTATCCCAAGGAATAGCTATACAGGAAATATCGTATATTAAATTTAACAATAAAAGATGTATTGGTTGCATTGGTAAAAATGGTAAGAATGAACTTGCTATAAGTATGGAAAAGATATTTCCAAAATTAGATGATACTGTCATCTTTATATACTTAATCATATTTCCGTATACTTTTCTTCCCTCTATAATACCCTCTTCTAAAACCATCAAGTCCTTTTCTAAAAGTATTATATCCGCTGACTCCTTTGCTATATCCACTGCTGTATCAACAGATATACCAACATCAGATTTTTTCATTGCCAACGTATCGTTAATACCATCACCCATATAGCCTATAGTTTTATCTTTCTTCTGTAAAATTCTTACAACTCTACTTTTTTGATCAGGCGATAGCTTTGCAAAAACGGTAGTATCATCAACAGAGTCAAATAATTCTTCATCTGTCATATTCTCAACCTCATTTCCTAAAAGCATCTTATCAACTTTTAAGCCTACTTGTTTACATATTGTCTCTGTAACTTTTTCATTGTCTCCAGTTAAAACCTTAACATCAACACCAAATTTATTTAACGCTTCAATAGCAGGCTTTGCAGTATCTTTAGGAGGGTCTAAAAATGCTAAATAACCAATTAGAACCATATCATTTTCATCTTTTACTGAAAACTCATCGACGCCAGATGGATTTGTCTTTTGTGAAACTCCTAAAACACGCATACCTCTTTCGTTTAAACTATCAACTTTTTCCAATATTATTTTTTTTGTCTCTTCATTCATTGGTAGTATTTCACCTTCATAATCAACATATGATGAAATACTTATCATTTCCTCTATAGCTCCTTTTGTTATTAACTGTGTTTTTCTATTTTTATCTATAACAACAACACTCATTCTTCTTCTTTCAAAGTCAAAAGGAATTTCATCTACTTTTGTATAGTTCTTATCTAAATCTCTTAACGAAGGATTTTCTTTTGATTCTACTCTAGTTCTTTCTATAATGGATATATCCATTAGGTTTTTTAGTCCTGTTTGATAATAACTATTTAAAAAACCATGTTTTAGAACTCTAGAACTTTCATTACCACTAATATCCAAATGAAATTCTAAAATTATTTTATCCCTTGTCAATGTACCTGTTTTATCTGTACACAGTACATTCATTGCACCTAAATTCTGTACTGAATTTATTTTTTTTGTAATTACCTTTTGTTTTGATAGAGTAACCGCTCCTTTTGCAAGACATGTTGTTACAATCATAGGAAGCATTTCAGGTGTTAAGCCAACAGCTATAGATATCGCAAATATAAATGCATTTAACCAGTCTCCCTTTAAGAATCCATTTATTAAAAATACTATAGGAACCACTACAAGCATTAATCTGATTAAAATCAATGATACAGAATTCATACCTTTCTCAAAACTCGTTTCTTCCTTATCATTTGTAAGTTCAATTGCAATATTTCCAAATACTGTATTATTTCCAACTGCAATAACCAAAGCCTTTCCAGATCCACTTACAACTGAGGTACCCATATAAGCAATATTTGTATATTCCAACAGTCCTAACTCATCTTCTTGTTCCTCAACCAATTTTTCAACAGGTTCACTTTCACCTGTTAATGCACTTTGACTTATAAATAAATCCTTTGCAGATAATATC
The DNA here is from genome assembly GCA_964345925.1 of uncultured Gallicola sp. Lineage (GTDB taxonomy): Bacteria > Bacillota > Clostridia > Tissierellales > Peptoniphilaceae > Miniphocaeibacter. The sequence continues at coordinate 3,717 of CAYFSP010000071.1, forward strand.
TTCACATCTGCTGGAATTATATCTCCAGAGGCTAAATAGACAATGTCTCCGACAACTACTTCATCTAAAGGTATTTCTTGTTTTCCCGTTTCAACCCTTTCTATACAAGTAGTCGTTTCTATCATTTCAGTTAGTTTTTCAGCAGCATTACCACTCTTTGTTTCTTGAACAAATTTAATTGTTCCGGAAATCAAAATCATTAAAGAGATAATAATAACCGTCGCATATTCCTTGTTGCCTGATTTAGGAATAACGATATCCGTAATTATAGAAACTATAGTTAACAAAATTAAAACCAATGTAAAAGGGTCTATAAAAACTCCAATAATTCTTTTTAACAAAGAATCTTGATGTAAACTAATGGTTTCATTAATTCCATACTTTTCTTTTGATTCCTCTACTTTTATATTACTTAAACCATTATTTGAAGAGTTTAATTTTTTAATAGAGTCATCATTATGAGCTTCAGCAAAGTATTTTAAATTATTACTAATTTGCTCAGCTTTCTTTATTTGATTTTTACTGTTTATAACCATATCTATACCTCCAATTGTTCATTATTTAAGAGATAAATTTCATAATGGTCTATATATTAAAATATAATCATATTATTTAATTCCAATAAGTTTACCATCATTAATAAATATTTCCTTAAATTAAAAAATTCCTATATCATACTGGAAAATGACATAGGAAAAAACCTACCACCGTTCAAGCTTTAACTCAATAAGGCGATGAAATTACATTAAAAAATACCTTTGCGATATTTTCTGTTAACCAACTAATAGTGTCTACACCATTTCGCGGCAGTAATCCGTATCCTTAAAGTAGCCTCACCTACCAGTAATATTACTACCTTACTAGAATAGTTCAAATACATTTTTTTGTCAAGAAAAGTAATTTTAAATACAAAAAAAGAAGGCATAATACCTTCTTTTGGTGACCCATCCGCGACTCGAACGCGGGACACCCTGATTAAAAGTCAGGTGCTC
>CAYFSP010000072.1:0-4683 GCA_964345925.1 uncultured Gallicola sp.
AAAGAAGAAGTTTACACATGATGAAAGAGAAGCAGGTAAATCTGCTTTAGTAATGGGAGCAATGGGAATTACTGAAGGTGCTATACCATTTGCAGCAGCTGATCCATTAAGAGTTATACCATCTATTATGGTTGGAGGAGCAGTTGGTACAGCAATGGCATTTGTACTAGGAGTAACAAATAAAGCTGCTTGGGGTGGATTAATAGTCTTACCATTGGTTGGAAATCCAATTGGGTTTATTTTATCATTGGTCGTAGGATCTTTAGTTGGTGCTATTATGGTAATAGCTTTAAAGAAAGAAGTTAAAGAAGAAATTGGTGAAGAGAAATCTTCAGAAGATGAAGATATAGATATAGAAATGAACTTTTAGGAGGAAAAAATGAATATATTAGGAGTTACAAGTTGCCCATCAGGAGTTGCACACACGTATATGTCTGCAGAAGCTTTAAGTAAAGCAGGAAAAAATAGAGGTCATAATGTTAAAGTAGAAACCCAAGGTTCCATTGGTGTGGAAAATGAGTTAACTAAGGAAGATATAGAAAAAGCTGATGTAATAATATTAACAAATGATATTAATATTACGGGAGAGGAAAGATTTAAAGGAAAGAGGATTGTGAAGGTTGGAGTGTCTGATTTAATAACAAAGACCGAATTGATCCTAAAGAAAATTGAAAAAGCTATAAATGCTTAAGAGGTAATTATGTATAAATTCGAAAAAAGCGAAAGAATAGAGACTCTAAAGGAAAAGATGCTTAAAGAAAAACGTAGAGCTTCAATAGAGCAAGCAAAGATAATAACAAGGGTTTATAAGGAGAATGAAGATAAATCCATAGTTATTAAAAGAGCTTTATCGCTAAATGCATCTTTAAAAGAAATAGAAATATCCATAGAACCAGAAGAGTTAGTAGTAGGCAATAGAACTAAGGGAGTAAGAGGCGGAGTTATTTTTCCAGAAGGTGGAATGAATTGGGTCTTAGATGAAATAGAAACATTGCCAACTAGAAAACAAGATAAATTTGAAATCGATGAAGAGGATATAAAAACATTTAGAGAAGAAATATATCCTTACTGGATAGGAAAATCTTTAGAGGATACAGTTGAAAAACGATTTGGAAAAGAAATTAGCTCTATAAAAAAAGTAGCGAAGATAAATCAAACGGATCATGCTCAAGGTCATATAATTCCAAATTGTGAAACATGGCTAGAAAAAGGTCCTAAGGGATTACAGGACTTAGCCAAAGAGAAATATGAACTAGAAGAAGATAATGAAAAAAAAAGAATTTTACAAAGCTATTGATATTGTAATGGATGGTGTATCTAACTTTATGGTTAGGTATTCAGAATTATTAGAAGAAAGAAAAAATGAGGATGTAAAATATACTAAGTCTATGGAAGAGGTTTCAAGAATTAGCAAAAAACTTTCAACAGAAGCGCCAGAAACTTTTCATGAGGCTGTACAATCTATATGGTATCTATTTGTAATATTACAAATGGAATCAAATGCATCATCATTTTCACCGGGAAGAATGGATCAATATCTTTATCCTTACTATAAGAGAGATTTAGATAAGGGTTTAATTACTAAGGAAAGTGCTTTAGAGATTCTTGAATGCATGTGGTTGAAATTCAATGAAATTGTATATTTAAGAAGTTCTGGAAGTGCTAAATACTTTGCAGGTTTCCCAATAGGCTTTAACATTGCAATAAGTGGTTCTGATGAATATGGAAATGATAATACAAATGATTTGTCATACTTAATGTTAGTATGTCAAGAACATATAAGATTGCCACAACCAAATCTTTCAGTAAGACTTCATGAAAATACTCCTGAAACATTTTTGAGAAAATCTGTAGAAGTGGTATCAAAAGGTGGAGGAATGCCACAATATTTTAGTGATAAAGCAATTATTCCTACACTTTTAAATGATATTAATATAGAAAAGCATGATGCATATAATTATGGAATAGTAGGTTGTGTAGAATTAACAACACAAGGAAATAATCTAGGCTGGAGTGACGCTGCTATGTTTAATTTGAATAAAGCGTTAGAATTAGCTATTACAGGTGGGATAGATCTATTAAGTAAAGAGGAATATTCCCCGAACTTTGGAAAACTTGAAGATTGTGAAAGTTATGAAGACCTTGAAAATATATTTGAAAAAGTAATAGATTATTATATAGATAAGATGATTAGTGCTTGTGAGATCGTAGAAAAAGTTCATATTGATATAATGCCAACTGCATATCTTTCATCAGTAATTGATGATTGTATAAAAAGGGTGTAGATGTTACTGCAGGAGGAGCTAAATATAATCTATCAGGAATTCAAATGATACAAGTAGCCAATTTAGCAGATTCACTAGCTGCAATTAAGAAATTGGTATTTGATGAAAAAAGAATATCAAAATCAGAATTAGTAGAGGCTTTATATGATAATTTTGAAGGCCATGAATATACTAGGGCATTGCTGCTAAATAAATCACCTAAGTACGGAAATGATGTAGAATGGGTAGATGAAATTGGTAGAAAATGGGCTGTTAAATTTGCTGATAAATTAAAAAAATATAAAAATTATAGAGGCGGATTGTATCATACTGGAATGTATACAGTATCTGCACATGTCCCTATGGGAGAGAATGTTGGAGCATCACCAGATGGAAGAAAGGCATATGAAGCATTAGCAGATGGAGGTATGTCACCTGTTTATGGTAGAGATACAGAAGGACCAACAGCTGTTTTAAAATCAGTTTCAAGATTGGATAATTATTTAACTACAAATGGTGGATTGTTAAATATGAAATTTTTACCATCATTTTTTGAAAAAGAATATGGTATAGAAAAATTTGCACAATTTTTAAGAACTTTTGTTGATTTAGAAATACCACATATACAATTTAATGTTGTAAATAGGGAAGAGTTGATAGCTGCTAGAAAGGAACCTGAAAAATATCCTACACTAACAATTAGAGTGGCAGGATATACAGCATACTTTACTGAATTAGCAGATAAATTGCAAGAAGAAATAATCAATAGAACAGCCTATGGAGCAATGTAGAAATATAAAGGGGAAAATCTTTGATATACAAAGATTTTCCTTTCATGATGGTGATGGAATAAGGACAAATGTCTTCTTCAAAGGTTGTACTTTAAATTGTGTGTGGTGCCAAAATCCAGAGGGAATAAGCTTAAAAAAAAGATTGATATATAGTGAAAATAAATGTATAAAATGTCATTCATGTAAAAATATATGTCCATGTGAAGGAATAGATATTCTAAAAGATGGATATATAGAAATAAATAATAAATGTGAGTTATCATTAAAGTGCATAGATATATGTCCAACAGGAGCTTTGGAACTGGATTCAAAAGAGTATACTGTAGATGAATTGGTAGAAGAGGTATTAAAGGATAAAGATTTTTTTAAATACGGTGGAGGTGTAACCGTTTCAGGAGGTGAGCCCTTAATACAGGTAGAATTCATAGAGATATTTTATAAAAAACTAAAAGAACTGGGAATAAATACGGCAATAGAAACGGCGTTAAACGTTCCTTTAAAAAGCATAGAAAGAATACTACCATATCTTGATCAAATATATATGGATATAAAAATAATGGATAATGAATTGCATAAAAAATATATAGGTCCTGGGAATAAACTGATATTAAAAAATGCAGAATATATATTAAGGTCTGAATATAGGCATAAAGTAATAGTAAGGACTCCTATGATACCAAAAATAACAGATAGTAAAGAAAATATAGCTAAAATATCTAAATTTATTTCAAATATATATGAAGATGTAAAGTATGAGATTTTAAATTATAACAATCTAACTGAGTCTAAATATGAAAAATTAGGTATGAAATTCTATTATGATATAAATCCGGAACCATTTAAAGAAGAAGATATGGAAGAGTTTAGAAAAATAGCTAGGGATAATGGAGTAAAGAATATAATAAAGTAGGTAGAGATGAAAATAATATTAGATACTGCAAATACAGAAGATATAAGAAAAGCAATAGATAAATTTCCTATTAAAGGAATAACGACAAATCCAACAATTTTATCAAAGAGTAAAAAGGAATTAGATGAACTATTTATAGAATTAAAGGAAATTGTAAAGGATAAATATGAGATCCATGTACAGACAACAGAAAAAGAAGCTAGTTTAATATTAAAAGAAGCATTGAAATTAAAAGAATATTTTAAAGAAAAATTCTTTGTAAAGATACCAGCAACAGAAGAAGGTATGAAAGCAGTAAGATTATGTAAAGAAAATGGTGTTAATGTTACAGTAACGGCAATATTTACACCGGTTCAAGCATTAATAGCAGCAGAAGCTGGAGCTGACTATGTAGCGCCTTATGTAAATAGGATAGATAATATATCTGGAAATGGAACATCTGTAGTAGATGAAATAGTAAAAATATTTAAAAATTATAATTATAAAACGGAAGTTTTAGCAGCAAGTTTTAAAAATACTCAACAGATTTTAGAATGTGCATTATCAGGATGTCAAGCTATAACAATAGGAGTAGATATTTTAGAAAATGCATTATCTCATCCTTATACAACAAAATCCTTAGAGGATTTTAATAAAGACTGGAATAATAGATTTGGAAATAAAAAAGTAGTAGAATATTTATAATAGAATAGGGATTGTCAAGTTAAGTGTGTAAGTA
>CAYFSP010000073.1:0-4644 GCA_964345925.1 uncultured Gallicola sp.
GACAGACGCTGTAATTCAGGCTAAGAAAATATTAGATGCATACAATGGTGTCTTCATAGCTGATGTGGTTGGACTTGGGAAAACCTTTATTTGTGCAATGTTGGCTCAGAAATTAAAGGGAAGAAAACTGGTTATATGTCCGCCAGTATTGAAAGATTATTGGGAAAGAACCTTACAACAATTTGATGTTCAAGCAAAAGTTGAGTCCCTTGGTAAATTAGATAGTATACTTGAAGATAATGACTTAATGAAAAACATAAAATATGTATTTATAGATGAAGCACATAGGTTTAGAAATGAAAAAACTGAGAGTTTTCAGAAGCTACATGAAATCTGTTACAATAAAAAAGTTGTCCTTGTAACTGCAACACCACAAAACAACTTTTCTAGTGATATAGCTAATCAGATATATCTATTTCAGCCTAAAAACAATAGTACAATTATACCTAACAATAAAAATTTAGAAAGATTCTTTGGGAAGCTTGATGGGAAATTGAAAAAGTTAGATAAAGGAACGGTAAAGTATTCAGAAACATTAAAAGATAATTCTGAAATAATAAGGGATAAGGTTCTAAGGAATGTAATGATAAGAAGAACAAGAAAAGAAATAATGGAATACTATAAAGATGATTTAGAGAAACAAGGGCTTAAGTTTCCTAAACTAGGAAATCCTGAAAAGATTATATATAGTTTTGATGATGATATAGATCAAGTTTTCAATTATACAATAAGTAGTATTCAAAAGCTTACATATGCAAGATACAAACCACTTACATATTTAGAAGAGATACCAAAAGAAATAGCATCATTACTTGTATCTCAGAGAAATATGTCAGGATTTATGAAGTCTATTTTAATAAAAAGATTGGAAAGTAGTTTTGTAGCTTTTAAAAAGACCTTAGGTAGATTCATAAAATCATACAGTATGTTTTTGGAAATGTGTAAAGAAGGTGAAGTTTATATTAGTAAAAAAGTAGATGTATATGATCTTCTGGATAGCGGAGATGATGAAAAATTAATGAATCTAGTAGAAGAAGATATAGTACAGCATTTTTCAATAAAATCATTTAATAAAAATTTTATACCATCAATAGAATATGACTTAAACCTATTAAAGAATCTGGAATCCCAATGGAGTAAAATTATTGAAGATCCAAAGAAAGATCAATTTCTGAAGGAGTTAAGAAAAAATCCTAAGCTAAAAAATAAGAAAATTATTATTTTTTCAGAATCTAGAGAAACGGCAGAATATATAGGTAATTATTTAGAAAAAGATTATTCAGGACAAGTGTTAGTATATAGTGGACAAGGTTCCAGAGCCATAAGACAAGAAATAGAAGCAAACTACAATCCTGATTATATTTATGATAAAAAAGATGATATTCGTTTTTTAGTTACTACTGATGTCTTGGCTGAAGGTATAAACCTTCATAGGAGTAATGTGATAGTTAACTATGACTTACCCTGGAATCCCACTAAAGTAATGCAAAGGGTAGGTCGTATCAATAGGGTAGGCACAGAGCATGATAAAATTTATGTATTTAATTTCTTTCCAACAGCCCAGGCAAATGCTCATCTACCTTTAGAAGAAAATATATTATTAAAAATACAGGCTTTTCATGACACCTTAGGTGAAGATTTTAAATATTTATCAGAGGAAGAAGAGGTTTCATCCCACAAACTCTATACAAAATTAAACAGTAAAGAGTCCTTTGAAGATGAGGACAATGAGTTAGAATCGGAATTAAAGTATTTAAAAGTTATTAGAGATATTAGAGATACTGATGAAGAGTTATTTGAAAAAATAAAAAAACTACCTAAAAAATCAAAGAGTGGTAGAATTTATAAAGATATTAATAAGGACAAGACTATTAGTTTTATAAAAAAAGGTAGTTTGAAGAAATTTTTTATGGCAGATAGTGAAGATGCAGAGGAACTTTATTTTTTACAAGCTATTAAACATTTAGAATCCCAAGCAAGTGAGAAAAGAATAAAAGTACCAAAAGATTATTTTAACCACCTAGAATTGAATAAACTCCAATTTGAAATAGCTCTTACAGAGGAAGAAGAAATAGTAGTAGGCAAAGCATCTAAAAGTACAAATGATTCTAAAGTAATAAAAATCTTGAAAGCCATTAGAAGAAACAAGACCTTTACAGATGAAGAGGAAGATTTATTAAGACAAATGATAAATACCTGGGAGGATGGCAACATACCTTCTAGTATTTCAAAAGAAGTATTAAAAGAAATTAAAGGTATAGTAGATCCTGTAAGAATATTTTATATAATTAGAGATTTACTTCCGGAAAAATATTTAGAAAAAAGACAAGGTAAAAAAAGAACTAATCTATCAGGGGATACAGAGATTATTCTATCTTCATATTTACAGAAAGGGGAGGTTTAAAAAATGAATCAAACTAAAATGAATCTTTTAGAAGATACATTTGGAAATCCATTCAACATTGATAGCTTTAGGAGATTTACAAGAGAATTCTTTAATGAACCAGAAATGCTTAGAGAAAGTAGACGCATAGGGATACCAAGAGAGTACAATGATCATATTAATGCCTATTATACCTTAGCAAAATATGAAGATAGCCAAGGTAATAATTTAATAGTTTTGGCAGTAGAATTAAAGCGACATACAAGCATAGATAGGGCTAGGAGTATGCAAAGAAATTTTGTTTCGAAAATTTTAGACGATGAAAACTTAGAAGCTGCTATAGTAGCATTTTATACAGAGGAAGAACCAAGTTGGAGACTTTCTTTCGTAAGATTAGATTATACTTTTACAGAAAAAGGCCTAGACATAGATTTAACACCCGCTAGGCGATATTCTTATTTAGTAGGTAAAAATGAGCCTAACCACACAGCAAGGACTCAACTACTACCTATATTTCAAGACGATAAACACAACCCTAGCTTAGATGAAATAGAAGATGCTTTTAGTGTAGAAAAGGTAACAAGAGACTTTTTCACAGAATATAAGGAGAAATATCTAGACCTTAAAGAATTTCTAGAAAAAGATAATGCCTTCATTGAAGAGACTATAAGCTTAGGATTTAAAGTGGATAAATTTGCGGAACAGTTTGCTAAAAAACTAATGGGCCAGTTAGCTTTTCTATACTTCTTACAGAAAAAAGGTTGGTTGGGGGTAAGAATAGTACCTAAAGAGATCACAAAAGGTGATTTAACCCTAGTATATAATTCAGTTAATAAGGTAAAGAAAGATATGCTAGAAAAGGTTTACACAAAGATAGATGAAAATACTTATGCTTTAAACATAGAATTAATTTCTTCAAAAGATTTTACTGATCATGAAGCAGAACTTTTATCAGATATTTTTATAAATAATGAGAAGTTTGATAAACCTTGGGGAAGTGGATCTAGGCAATTTATAAGAAAGATACTTTGGGAGCATTGTGAAAGAAACAATAGAAATTTCTTTAATGATTATTTAGAACCGTTTTTTTATGATGCTTTAAATAAAAAGAGAAAAAACCACTATTTTAAATCTTTTAATAGTAAAATTCCATTTTTAAATGGAGGCTTATTTGAACCTATTGAGGGCTATCATTGGAAAGATGTGAATTTTGAAATTCCAAATTATATATTTTCAAATAAAAAAGAAAAAGATAGGAAAGCGGACGGGATACTAGACATATTTGATAGATTTAACTTTACTATAAATGAAGCAGAACCTCTTGAAAAAGATATAGCAGTTGACCCTGAAATGCTAGGAAAAATATTTGAAGAGTTGCTGGAAGTAAGTGATAGAAAATCTAAGGGAGCCTTCTATACTCCAAGGGAAATTGTCCATTACATGTGCCAAGAAAGCCTAATAAATCATTTGGTAAATGAAGTAGGAGTTCCCTATGAAGACATGAAAGAATTTATACTCTATGGAGAATTAATAAGAGATGCAGACAATAGAAGAAATGTAGGATATGGAAAAGAATTTACCATAAAAGAATCAATACTTAATAATATATCAGAAATAGATAATGCACTTAGAGATGTGAGAGTCGCAGATCCAGCAGTTGGTTCTGGAGCCTTTCCTTTAGGTATGTTAAATGAGATTGTTAAAGCTCGTAATAATATAACTGAATATATAATCAGGAAAGATAAGGAAGGGGCGTTTGGTGAGAAATATGGAGAAGACTTTATAAGAAATTGGCGTTCGCCTTATAAGATGAAATTAGATACCATAAAAGATTCTATTTTTGCAGTAGATATAGAACCATCAGCAATAGATATAACAAAACTAAGACTTTGGTTATCCATAGTAGTAGACCAAGAAATAGACGGAAATAACAAAGAGCCTAATCCTCTACCTAACCTAGATATGAACATCCATGTAGGTAATAGTCTGATTGATGAGTATGAAGGTATTAAACTATTTGATAAATCCATATTAGAAAAGAAACAAAAGGATACAAAGAAGAAAAATCAGATGGTAGAGCAAATGAGACTATTCTTTAATTCAGATGAAATTTTAAATGAAATGTTCGACAAGCAAAGTCAATATTTTGCTGAAGTAGATGAAGGAAATAAAGAGTTTTTAAAATTAAGAATAGATGAATTAAGGGATCAGTTAATTATCCAGCGCTTAAGGGAAGCAGGGAATACTGAAGCCATAGAAAA
>CAYFSP010000074.1:0-4640 GCA_964345925.1 uncultured Gallicola sp.
TTTTAATATATCATGTTCGGAATGAAATTGTCCTATTTAGTATATCCTATCCATAGATATTTCAAAAGTTGCCTTACTTGCTTCAACAGCTGTCTCATATCTTCCAGAACCAGATATTCTTGTTACATTCAGTTTCCTATTATCTGCTGATGATAAAGTAGGTAATAGTGTTGTAATACTTAATGTTGCCGCTAATACTAAACTTAAAATTTTCTTTTTCATATCATTCTCCTTTTTTATGTTATTCAAATAAAATAAATCTTTCTTTATTCTATTTATTCTTAATCCAATTATCGCATTGTTGTATAAAATATACAATTCATTGTTAGAATAATGAAAAAATACATATGTAAATAGAAATTGAAGAAGCTATAAAAAACTAGAGGATTCAGAATTAAGAATTGTTTTGAAGATGAAATATTTAGAAGATTTTTCATTGAATAGGATAGGTTATTTGATACATTGCAGCAAGATGACTGCTTGGGAAAGTGTAATGAAGGAATAAGATTAATAGATTTATAAAATGATACGATTGTATACAGAATTTGATTTTAAGATATGAGATACTTAAGATGTTATAAAAATATAGAGAACTTAAATTGGTGATTATGGATCACACCTCCTTTATAAATATATATCTAGAGAAGACATGTGGGTAAGCATGTCTTTTTTAGTGTGAAAAGTAGATACAGTGGAATTGAAAATATAAATGTTGATTTCATAAAATATAAAATGGAATAATGGTAATATAAACACATAACAAAAAACTGTATAAAATATACAGTTTTTAATAAATGATATAAGTAGTAGGTTTATCAGTAGTACCTTCACTAAATACTTTTATAAAGCAAGAATAGTTTGGTACAGAAGTTACTTTTTCATAAAAGTTTTTTCCAATAGGTCTATGTTGATTAGTAGCAGTAACTTTTCTCCAATAGTTTTCACCTAGTAATGAAGGAACTGTGAAAGTGATTCCTATATTATTTCTTAATTTAAAAGCTTCATTTAAAGTGTGTTCAGTTAGTAGATTAAAATCTAAATATTCCATATTATCCTCCTATAAATCATATATTTTTTTTATGAAATTTCCTAAGCGTTCAGATTCTTCCATTGTAATATCTTTAGGGATAGAGATGTCGATACTTAAATTTTCCCTTAGAGGATATTTAAAACTTAGAAAATTATCGTTGCTTAAATAGTTTGTAGAGTTACCTGTAAGTAGATTATCAATTTCATCTGAATAATTATTTATATCAGCCAATGCATATCTTGTACGAAGAGGTTTTTTTAAAGATTCAATTAATTGATATCTAGAAACGCTTTTTAAAAGTTCAACATTTCGCTGATGAGGGTATCCTTCGTTTTCTGTAGCTTTAGATATTTCATAAAAATAATTGCTAGTTATTTTAAAGAAATAGACATCTTTTTCAGTAGGAGTTACAATGATGTCATCAATTTTCATTTCATTTGAAAATCTGTTTAGAATATTAGCATCTAAACTAATATCTCTATTTGATGCGTTAGGATATTGTTCATGTAATTTTTCTTTTAAAATATCTTTATTTAATTGAGATAAATCAGGAATTCCTGGCCAACCAACTGCTACAATGTTTTGGGTTAAAAACTCTTCTATTCGATCAACATTATGAGGTTTAGCTCTTAATAACCAATAATTTTTCATATTTATTACTCCTTTCTATATTGTAAATAAAGTATATCATAGAAATCATATAATAGCAAATAACTGTACACATCTGTACAGAAATCAAGATAATATGAGAACCTTAAAAATTAGAATGTAGGTGATTAGATGAACAAATTACAAATTATATATATAAAAACAAAGGATTTAATTCCATATATAAACAATCCTAGAAATAATACTGAAGCCATCGATAAGGTGGCTTCTTCTATGAAAAACTTTGGTTTTAAGGTTCCTATTGTTATTGATAAGGAAAATGAGATTATTGCAGGACACACTAGGTTAAAGGCTGCTGAAAAGCTAAGTTTAGAAGAAGTTCCATGTATTATTGCAGACGACCTAAATGATGCACAGGTAAAAGCTTTTAGGATTGCTGACAACAAGGTAGCAGAATTTTCAGAATGGGATATGGAATTATTAAAAAGTGAATTAGAAGAATTATCTTTTGAAGATTTTGATATGAGTGATTTTGGATTTGATTATATGGATTTTGAAATAAAATTAGATGAAGCAGTGGAAGATGATTTTAATGTAGAAGAAAATATACATGAAAAACCAAAAAGTAAATATGGTGAAATATATCAACTTGGTAGACATAAATTAATGTGTGGAGATAGTACAAAGGTTGAAGATGTAGAAAAGTTAATGGATGGAAATAAAGCTGATTTACTAATAACCGACCCACCATATAATGTAGACTATGAAGGAAAAACAAAAGATAGTTTAAAAATAGAAAATGACAATATGAATAATGAAGAGTTTAAACAGTTTCTTTACAATGCATTTAATGTAGCAAATACATTTATGCGTGAAGGAGCTGTTTTTTATATATGGCATGCAGATAGTGAAGGATATAATTTTAGAGCTGTTTGTAATGAAGTAGGATGGAAAATAAGGCAATGTTTAATATGGAATAAGAATACTATAGTAATGGGTAGACAGGATTACCATTGGAAGCATGAACCTTGCTTATATGGTTGGAAAGATGGAGCAGCACATTTATAGAATAGTGATAGAAAACAATCAACTGTAATAAATTATGATAAGCCTTCAAGAAATGGAGAACATCCAACAATGAAACCTATAGGTCTATTTGATTATCAGATAAAAAATAATACTAAAAAAGGTGATAAAGTATTAGATTTATTTGCAGGTTCAGGAACCACTATTATTGCATGTGAACAAAATGAAAGAAATGCATATTGTATGGAATTAGATTCTAGGTATGTTGATGTTGCAATTAAACGTTGGAAAGAATATACTGGGGAAAAGGCTAAAATGATTTAATAAGTATTAGAAAGTAACTTGAATTTTGAATATAATAACATATACTATAAAATTATAGTAATTTTGGAGAAAAAATGATAGAAGAAATTTTAAAAGAAATAGAATTGTTTATAGAGGGAAAATCTGACAAATCTCCTATGGAAATGTCACTATATCTAGAGGGTTACTTTATAGAGAATTATAATGAAATGGAAAAAGAAAATAAGGAATTAAACTTTCAAATCAATGACACTTTTATAGATTTATTTGCTGAATTTAGTTCTGATATGGAAGAGGATGAGATTGATAAAATCATAGTCAAAATTAAATTAGAGTATGAAAGATTGGACTTGAAATGAAAATAAAACAATTTGATAGAGTTTTACTGAAAGATGGAAAAGAGGGTGATGTTATGGAAGTGTTAGGAGAACAGGAGGAATTTATTCTTACCGTTGGAGAAGCGAATGATTTTAAAGATATAGTAGTTATAATTGATGATATTGAAAAAGTGTTATAAACTTGCCATATTAGAGAAAGTTTAAGATAAAGTATGATTGATTGAATAAAAGTTGAATATGCAGATAATATAAAAATATTTCTTAAAGATGGAACAAATATTATAGCTTCTGGAGATGGGTTACTTATGGCAGACGATTTTGACACAAAAGAGTATAAATACGATACATTTTTTGTTATTGCTGATGGCAAGCCTATAGGTTTAAAAGTTGATGATATACAGTCTATAGAAGTAATAGAATAGATACTAACATAAATTAAGCAATCTACAATTTGGTAGGTTGCTATTTTTATACTCAAATAAATAAATAGATAAAACATAAGTAAGCAGGTGAGGTGATGCCAAAACGAAACCAACCCCATGACGATATAAAAATATGTGGTGCTAAAACTAGAAGTGGAACTCCTTGTAAAGAAAAGGCAGAATGGGGGACAGAAGCCCACGTTGATGAAGGAAGATGTAAACTACATTGTGGTAATTAATACTAATCCATAGAAAAACTTGATGGAAAAAATAGAGAAGAAGGTGAAGAGCAAAAATGATTAAATAATAGATGGAAATATTTGTATATTTAGTTTGATATATTATAAATTAAGAAGTAAAAATGAATAAAATACAATGTAGCAAATGTAAAAAATAGTTAATTTAAGTGAGGAAAAGATTAAATCAGATATTTATTCTTTGAATGTTGAATAAAGATATTTTAAAGGCTTTGCTGTAAGGCTAGGTATAATATTAGAGTTTATAGCGAAAAGTTAGATATATTAAATAAAAAACTACAAAGGACTACTCTAGAAAGTCTTGAGTTTTATGAGAAAAATGATATGGCATTAACTATTATTCCATATCATTTTGTATAATAATTATTTTACTGCAACCTTTAAGAAAAACAACCCCTCAAACTATGGAGTTTAAGGGGTTGTTTTTCTTATGGAGGCGGCACCCAGATTTGAACTGGGGGTAGAGGTGTTGCAGACCTTTGCCTTACCACTTGGCTATGCCGCCATATATGGAGCGGAAGACGAGATTCGAACTCGCGACCCTCGCCTTGGCAAGGCGATGCTCTACCACTGAGCCACTTCCGCAATTTTTGGTGCCCGGAGCCGGAATCGAACCAGCGACACGAGGATTTTCAGTCCTCTGCTCTACCGACTG
>CAYFSP010000075.1:0-4316 GCA_964345925.1 uncultured Gallicola sp.
CTAAACATAGTATTGGTTAATTCAAATTGTTCACCTTCAAAACCAGATGATAAAATACTAATAAATATGGGACTTAAAAAGTACATACTTACTATTAACAAGAAAGATACTAATAATGTAATATTTAATATATTATTTACAATTTCAATTCTTTTATTCTTATCATCTTCTTTAGATATTGTCATGACTACTATGTTGTTCATAGATGATGTTAGAAGTGAAGATAATATAAGCACACCAGTTAAAGCTATAATGAAGGCATCTGTTTCCTTACTACTACCAAATTGCTTGGCTAATAGGATTGACCTATAAAGGCCAATACCTTTCCCTAAGAATCCTAATAAGGTAACTAGAACAAAAGATTTCATTGTCTTTTTCATATATATTCCTTGCTTGGGATATCTTCTCTTATCATATAATATCCAATTTTTTCCATATAACCTGTAACTGATTTCACTTTATCACCATCTTTATAATACCAATGTAGGGCCAAGTAATCCGATGGTAGTTCATATTTGCTCTTATCTACTATTGTATGTGGTTTATCAGATATAAACTTGGTGATAAAAACTCCATCTTTTATGATATTTTCTTTTATTTCAGGTTTGTTTCCCAGTAAAAAGTCTAAGGACATTTGTACAAAATTTATATCTGTAGCATAGTTAATCAATTTCCACATATGACATCCGTCATATCTAGGTGTAAATTCAATTAAATTCACTTTATCTCCATCGATTTTCATTTGGAAGTAAATGTGACCATTTTCAAATCCCATCTTTTGGTTAACGGCTAAAACTAATTTTCTAATTTTTTCATCAAGTTCATCGCTTACAATATGAGGTTTTATTATATGTTCCTTGATTATACCACCAGGGTATTCTGTATAAGAAATTCTATCTGAAATTATATAATTAACTAAATCATTATCTACCATAAATGAATTTACAGAAATTTCATATCCACCAGCGTATTCTTCTATTATTAATGTGCCGGATTTAGAAAACTTAATGCTTTTGTCAAATACTTTTTTTACATCATCAAAATTTTCTACCCTATATACACCCCTTTGGCCAGATCCGTCAACAGGTTTTAAAAATGCTGGATAAATATCCCATGTTTCAAGGTCTTCCAACTTCTTAGCGGATTGGGATTTTAAATTTCCTTCTATATTACCTAATTCTCTTCTCCACTTATATTTATCATTAAACTTTTCTAATGATTGGCTAGAAAAGAAGTTTGGTAAGTTTAACTCTTCTGAAATTTCAGTGATAATTGGTAAAGCAGTTTCAAGTCCCATAGTGAAAATAAAATCAATTTTATTATCAATCACATAGTTTTTCACCTTATCTTTATCCCTGATATCAATTTTTGCAAAATGATCAGTGTATTGTTTTATATCATCAACTAAGTTTCCACCTATTACATAAACTTCTAAATCTTTTTTCTTGGCTTCTACGGCTAAATCTACTTGTGATTGTCCACCACCTAATATCAGTATTTTACGCTTCATAGCTTCTCCATATCTTTTCAATACTAGTATCCAAGTTTATTTTTGGACACCATCCTAATTCTTCCTTTACTTTTTCTATACTTACCTTGTTAGTGCTGTTGTCAATGCTTATTGCTTGTTCTATAGTTATTTTACTCTTAGATTTGTAATCTATAATTTTTCTAATTGAATCTATAATATCCTCTATAGTATATTCATCTTCAGCGCCTATATTGTATACTTCATCAAGCTTTAACTTATCTACTTTTATTATTTCTGCGAAGGCATCACATGCATCCTCTACATGTAAAAATGAAAATCTTTTACCACTATCTATTAGCTCCATATCTTCATCATTTAGATACTGGTAGATAAATTTATTGATAAATCTTTGGTCAAAATTTTCACCTATTATGCTAGCAATTCGTAAGTTTAAGTAAGCTATATTATATTTTTTTGCAAAATCTTCAAAATATTTTTCCATATAGATTTTTGCTATACCATATAAGCTAAAAGGTTTTAATAAATCAGTTTCCTTAGCTTCTTTTATCCTATCTTTGTCATATACTGATTGGCTAGATATATTTATAATAATTTTTACGCCATACTCGTATGATTTTTCTAATAAAGCATAGGTAAAATCATATGAATTTAAGATTAAATCTATATCTGATTTTCTAGGGAAGGCTAAATTTAATAGATAATCAGCTTTGATATCTTGATCCTTTAAAAACTCATCAAAAGTTAATATTTTTATTTTACTTTCAAATTTTTTTAACTTGTCTTTGTTTCTGACTATAGCAATGATATTAAAATCTTTATTATAAAGTCTAATAAAGTTTTGTCCTATATATCCACTTGCTCCAGAAATAATTACTGTTTTTTTCATCTAACTTTCTCAAAATTCCTTTCAGCATCAAAATCTTTTAAATTTTTTGGTCTTGTAGTTACACTTGTATCTGCTCCTGATACTAACTTTCTTATGGTTTTAAATATAATTTTCAAATCTAATAAAAAACTCAGATTATCAACATAATATACGTCATATCTAAACCTATCTTCCCAGTTTAAATTAGACCTACCATTAACTTGAGCAAGACCCGTGATACCAGGTCTTACATCATGCCTTCTAAGTTCTTCATCAGTATAATAGTGGTAATATCTAAGCACAAGAGGTCTTGGTCCGATAAAACTCATTTCCCCCTTTATAATATTAAGCAATTGAGGAAGCTCATCTATACTTAATTTTCTTATTATTTTACCTGCTCTAGTTATCCTGTCCTTATCTTTTCTTCTATTACCTTCACTATCGAAAGGCACAAGATCCATAGTTCTTAATTTATATATTTTAAATTTCTTGTTTTTGTAGCCTATTCTCTCTTGGGTAAATACTACTGGGCCTGGTGAGTCTATTTTTATAAATATAGCTCCTATTATAATAAATGGTAGACCTAAAATTAATAGGACTAAAGCCATAATAAAATCTAATAGTCTTTTAAAAAATACTTTATACATAATTTCCCTTAATACTGCCTAAATAAATTTATAAATGCAGAGTTTTCTAAATAGTTCTTAAGTGTTTTTTCTTCATTTGATTTAATTTTTGTATTCTCATCTATATCCTTAAAGCTAATAAAATCAAAGTTAGATTTTTCTAAATCATTAACAACATTATAAAATCTGTTTATTAATTCTTCATTATCTAGATTGAATTCTAAAAGAATTAAAGATTTGTTTTCTAAAGATGTATTTATTAATTCATTAGTATTATTTAGTACTTCATTATTTATCTTAATTAAATCTTCTTTATATTCTTGATTTATTAACTCTCTATCATCATAAATTTTTGTAAATTTAAGATCATACAGGTCTTGTTTGTTAATTGATTTATAGAAATTTTCACCATCTTCTTCTAGTATAAATTTTCTATATTCGATTAAACTGTATGTTATATGTGCGTCATATGCAGAGAAAGGTGCTATAAAGGCAGGATTAGGATTTTTTATTGAATATCTTTCCCTAAATAAATCTTGCTTATTTATATCTTCAACTATTCCCTCATACCTTGTTCTTCTGTAACTAGGAGAAGACTTAGGATTATCATTAACTTCTATATCTTTGTTATCCACATAAATATTTTTATCAATCTTATTTGCATCAACAAAAACATTAGAAACTATTCCTTTATCTTCCAAGTATCTATATGCTTTTATTTTTTCTTCTTCGTTTTCACCATTTAACATTATTAAAGCTGTTGCTTTATCTATCTTATAAGTTTTAGTATCTTGATTTTTATAACTTATTGAAAAATAATATAAGCTTGTTCCAACAAATAAAAATCCTGAAATTATTAAAGCTACTAATTTGTTTTTACTTATTTTTTTATAATCAAAGGAATAGATTATAATTAATCCTAATAAGGACCAAAAATATGATAGGAACCAGAAAGAATCTGATATAAGTAACTTTGTACTCATTGTTAAGAATATTATGATATTTAATGAATCTTTTAATTCTAGTTTAATTAGTAGCTTTATAAGTAGGTATAATAGATATGCAAACCCAATAAATCCAACAAGCCCGAAACTTGCCAAAGCTTCGATAACAATATTGTGGCTATATCCCCATTTATAGTATTTACCTACATAATTCCTATCACCAAAAATTCCTTGTCCAAAAATTGGACTATCTTTAAATGCTTCAAGTCCTAATTGCCATATGGTAAACCTACCATTTGATTCAAGAAATTGACCATCTTTAATCATGTCTTTATTCCTTGAACCTTCTTCACCTACGATTTCTGAAAGATCCTTTTCTTTTTCTTCCT
>CAYFSP010000076.1:0-3775 GCA_964345925.1 uncultured Gallicola sp.
AAGTGAATTTAAGTACTATGAGACAGATAAAGCAGGAAATATGCAAGTTAAAAAGAACGTTTCACTCAGATCAAGGTTGGGCGTATCAATTAAAACAATATACTAGTAAATTAGAAAACAATGGAATTTTACAAAGTATGTCAAGGAAAGGGAATTGTTTAGATAATTCTCCAATGGAAAACTTCTTTGGAATATTAAAACAAGAAATTTACTATGGCAATACATTTAAGTCTTTTAATGAACTAAAAGAAACAATAGAAAAATATATAAAATATTATAATGAAGATAGAATAAAGGCAAAACTTGGATATCTAAGTCCAGTTGAGTATAGAGAATTAAACGCAGCTTAGCTGCGATTTCCCCTAGGGGAAATATGTAGAACGTAAAAACCAGAGACAAATATTTCTAAATGTCTCTGGTATAAAGTCCAACTTTTTGGGGTCACCTTATGAGTTAGCTATTTTTTATATGAAGCTATTTTGCAACAGCTCCTTTATTTCATAATTTTATTTAAATCATCATAATATCCACTAATAATTGAAACTACAATTATATCTGGCTTATATTCTCCCACATAATCTTCTATAGATTTATCTTTAATTTTCCTAAAATCAAGGGAAATAAATTCATTGGCATTCATCCAAAATATACTTTCCAACATATTTGAAGTGGAGTCACCTATAACCATTACATTTGGTAAGTCTTTTCTATTTGTATAAATATGGGTAAACTCAGAATCTCCTCCCATATAAGAAGCATAATATTGAGTGTTTTTAAATATTTCTTTGCCAAAGTCTTCCTTGTCATGTCTATTATATGGAATAGGATCTTGAGCTTGTAAATAAGGCATTTTAAAATCTTCTTTTATATAATTAAAAACTTTTCTAGCATGGGCTCCGACAAAGTTATAATCACCATATAAAAGATCAGACTTATCTATAACATTATCTATCTTTATACCCTCCTTAGAAAACCTATCCAATACAAGCTTGTAAGCTTCCATAGCTGCATAGAAATTAGGATGGTGGTCGGTTTTAGTATAGAATTGTTCCCTATCTTTTCTAAGATAATCATCCATATCTATATTTTCTATACCAATTTTGTCTAAACCATTAAAGAATAACTTTCTTGACTCTTGATATTTTTCTTCATTATTAAAGGCGAAATAAGGATATTGGTCTGTAAAGATATCAGACTGATCTGGAAATCCTACAACTATAAGCTTAACGCCTTCTTTAATAAATTTATTATTTATGCTTTCCCAGTTTTCTAAATCTTCTTTTAGCTTTTCTTTTTCTACCTTTCCTTCATCTTCCCTAAATCTAAAGAGTTTAGTTTTATCCTGACTAAAAATAACATCTGATAGCTTATATTTATTTAATATGTTGATATCTAAATAGTTTTGAGCTGATAAAATCTTATTCCTTAGAATTAAATTATCATTTATAGATTCTTCTAAATTTGAAGTAAACTCACCATTTAGCAAATTTTCTTTATCTGGTTTAATAAGTTCGGTTTTATACCTATTTTCACTTTCTAAAAATGATTCCTCACCGGTCATTTTATAGATAGTTAAGGCTGAAATAAGAATCAAGAAAAATACAAATCCATATACTTTTAAGCAATTAATTTTCTTCATTTTCCCTCCTAAAACCTAAAATAGATAAATGGGTTGTATGAGTTTTGTGCTAAAGACATTACTACTAGTCCAAACAAAATTGCTAATATTATCGTGTGTAAAAATTCTGTAGTTTTAGTCTTTTTAATTTTATTAAAAACTGGAAATATAAAAATCAAACCTAATATTATATTAAACTTATATTGATAGAAATAGTAAACTAATTGATTATCTATTCCTCCATTGAAAGAAAACATAACTTTAATATAATTAAATATTTGATCCAAACTTTCAGACCTAAATATTACCCATCCAATTATTATCAATATTAGAGCATACAGATGTCCTATAATTTTTGATCTGTTGAGATATTCTAATAAAAATATTTTTTCAAATATAAGGATTACT
This sequence comes from uncultured Gallicola sp., assembly GCA_964345925.1. Lineage (GTDB taxonomy): Bacteria > Bacillota > Clostridia > Tissierellales > Peptoniphilaceae > Miniphocaeibacter. The sequence continues at coordinate 2,027 of CAYFSP010000076.1, forward strand.
GCAAAATAAAGCCCCCACATGATAAAATTCCATGCGGCTCCATGCCAAAATCCTGTTAATAGCCAAACTATAAATATATTTAAAATTTGTCTTCGATATCCTTTTCTATTTCCCCCCAAAGGTATGTAAACATAATCTCTAAACCAAGTAGATAAGGATATGTGCCATCTTCTCCAAAATTCTGTAATAGATTTTGAAATATATGGATAATTGAAGTTTTCTAAAAAGTCAAAACCAAAAAATTTACCCAAGCCTATAGCCATATCAGAATAGCCTGAAAAGTCATAATATATTTGCAGGGTATAAGCTATAGCTCCAAACCAAAGTAAAGATGAGTTAGTAGAGCCAGCAGATTTCGCAAATATTTCGTCAGCAATTAGGGCGAATACATTTGCTAAAAGAACCTTTTTAGCAAGTCCTTGGATAAATCTATTTATTCCATATGAAAACTTTTCAATACTATGGTCTCTGCTTACAATTTGATTAGCAACATCCTCATATCTTACTATAGGGCCTGCAATTAATTGGGGGAACATGATTACATATAGTAATACAAACATTGGATTTTTTTGAATCAGTTTTGGATTTCTATAACAATCAATTACATAACTTAAAGCCTGGAAGGTATAAAAAGAAATACCTATTGGCATGATTATTTTCTTATAGTTTATAGATGCATTAAGTAATATATTTTTATTATCTATAAAGAAATTCATATATTTAAAATACAGTACATTAGCCATATTTAAAAATATAGCTAAAACTAAAAATATTTTTTTATATTTATTATCCATCAGTAAACCTAATAAATAATTTATTCCTAATGAAATTAGTAATAAAACTATTAATTTAGGTTCTCCATAAAAATAGAAAATCAAACTAAAAATTAGTAAAATATAATTTCTTATATTAGTTTGTTTCTCTCTTACTGAATAATAGGCTATTAAAACAGCCGGTAAAAATATAAATAAAAATACTAAACTACTAAATACCATTTTTTCTCTATGACAAATTTATAATTTGCTAATTAAGATTTTTCATTCCTATAATTAAAAAATTCAGTTAAGAATTCATCTGTGATATCTCCAAATATAGGGCCATCTTCTGACTGGTTTTCTCCAGCTAGTCCATTTAATTCAATAAAAACTGCTTCTAAATTTTTATCAATAGCAAAATCCCATCCTACCCATCTTAAATGAGGTACTCTTGGATGTATTTTTTTTACAGTCTCAATAACCTTGTCAAATCCTAAGATTTCAGATTCACCAATTTCTTTTCCCTGAGAATCTTGATTGAAAAATCTATCACATTTCATCATGTTGCCCTTTAACTTATTAGTCTTTATGTCAGTAGGTCTACAATCAACACCTTGAGAATAATTATCTACTTCTGAACCTTTACTAGCTACTCTGACTATTGCTGATAAGATTTAAACTCTATCCTTCATCAATAAAGATAAAACTCTTATTGTATTTACACTAGATTCGTTAAAACTATTCAGTTGCGAACTTTGATCAATAATTTCTTGTATGATAAACTCTTCATTCTTCATACGTTTTTTTATTTCTTTAATTACTAACAAATAATCATTATCTAAGTATAACTTCTTTATACCATAACCTTTTTCACCATCAATAGGTTTAATAATCAACTACTATGTGTGAACCTATATAGCCTGCTCCACCTGTTAATAGTATAGACATGATTGAGGTCCTTTTCTATTATTCTAGCTAATTATACCACATCTTT
>CAYFSP010000077.1:0-3459 GCA_964345925.1 uncultured Gallicola sp.
ATTTTTTATCTTATCATAGAAGGCTTTATTTACAGACTTTTTTTCACAGGCTCATGCTTATTAATAAACCCATATAGCTCCTTATATAGATAACTGTTTATAACTTACTACTATTTTATTAATTTTTTATAATTTAAGCATTAAACCATATTCAACTCTATATGAATATGGTTTAATGCTTAAATCTAATTTATAAATTCATAAATTTTCTTCATAATATAAATTCTTATATCATAATCTGTAAAGCTATGATCTATTCCCTTTAATTCCAAGTATTCTACAGAGCCTGGAAAGGACTGTTCTGTTTGAATACAGGTTCCCTTTGGAACAGCTATATCTTCACTTCCTCTAAATATTAGAACATCTCCTTTGTAAAGTGAAGCCTTTTCATATGGTTTATACTGACCCATATCATCCATAAATTCTTTTTTTATCTTCAGTCCACCATACTTTATCTCTTCTCTACCTCCACCTGTTGAATTATACATTCCTACAACGGAATTATACATATCATTTGCCGGTGCAAGTAATATTATTTTTTTAGGATTGTATTCATAAGCTTTTAATGTAGTTATAAGTCCCCCCATACTATGCCCGATTATAAATATTTTATTTCTATCTACGTTGATATTGGTTTCAACTGATTTATATATATTATCCATATCGTTTAATTCAGATGTTAATGTCATATCCTCAAACTCTCCATCTGATTCACCTGAACCTGTAAAGTCGAATCTAAAGGTTGTGAATCCTTTAGATGTAAAGAATTTAGACATTTTTACAAAGAAAAATGCATTTCCCATCTTATTTCCCGTATGACCATGAACAATAATAACTGCAGGAAGTCTTTCGTTTTTTCCTGTATTCTCTGGTAAATTTTGTATTCCTCGAAGTATTAAATTATTTCTATTTTTTAATTCAATATACTTGTAATCCAATTTACACAACTCCTTCTGCTACATTGTTCAAATTATCTCCTGTTAATCTATAAACCGTCCATTCATCCATTGGAACGGCTCCAAGTTTTGTATAGAAATCAATTGATGGTTTATTCCAGTCCAAACAAGACCATTCCATTCTTCCACAATTTCTTTCTATTGCAATTTTAGCGAGTTCTTTAAATATTATCTTACCATATCCTTTGCCTCTATATTCAGGTAGTATATAAATATCTTCTAAATATATTCCCGATCTACCTTGAAATGTTGAAAAATTATAGAAGTATAAACAAAACCCTATTGGTTTATCATCTTCTTCTGCTATTAAAACCTCTACTCTTTTCTTATTAAAAATATGGTCTTCTAGTAATTCCTCTGTTCCTACAACCTCATCTAACATCTTTTCATATATAGCCAATTCCTTGATAAATTTAAAAATCAGCCCTGTATCTTCTCTACTCGTCTCTCTTAATTTAAATTTGCTCATAATTCCTCCAAATATATATATATTTATTATAAGGGATATTGTAATTATTTCATATTATTTAGATTACTTATAAATTTTATTCTTATATATCTATTTCTAACATACATCAGTATGTAAAATACAAAATTTTTTAAATCAAAAAAGAGCGGAGATTTCTCTCCACTCAACTTTGGGGCTATTTGATTTTTATTGTAAATGCTTTACCGATTTTTTCATATCGTATTATTGTTTCGCCTTTTTCTTTATCAAGTTCTTTTCTCATCTCTTCTTTTATTTTTATATCTCGTTCTTCTTTTGGCAATTCTTTAATTTTATATTCTTTAGATAATACTTTTTTATCTTCTTCACTATAAACTTCAAATAAATTATCTATAAGTTTTTCTTTTTCTTCATCATTTTTAAAATAGCCTTCTTCCATTATTTTCATTTTTAAATTCATAGTCTTTGCATTGAAAATATCCTCATATAACTGGAATCCACCTTGATTTTCAAACCTATATATATCTGATTCAAAAACTATATTATTATCCTGTGAGTTATAATGACCATTAAAAGAAACCTTCTTTCCATTGTCTAAAGTTCCTTCAAGGTATAATTCTTCCTTTATTTCAGAATCGGATACTGCATATATTTTTTGTTTTAATGGATTAAAATCATATCCTGTTATTGTAAAGTTTATTTTATTTTTTTCATCTTTTACTTTTATATTTAAATCGCCTTTTTTATTATATTTTGCTATATCATTTAATTTTACATCACCCAATACAATTTCAAATTTATCACCGTATGTTTTTGGAACACCGTTTACCTTTAATATTAGTCCTTCTCCTAATAATGTAATTTTCTTACTCTCCTGTAGTAGCTTAACTTCATCATCTGTAAGTTTTACTTCAAAAAGATCATATTTAGCTTTAGGATTCTCAACTAAAGGCGCTCCTCCGCCTCTTTTTGTAATATCAATATCCTTATCTCCAATTTTCAGACCACTTAGATACAATCCTTGGATATAATAACTATCTGATTCCTCTCTTTTAAAATCAGTCTCTATTAAAGAAGTAATACTTAATTCATTTCCATGAAGCATAACTAAATCTATTTTTATTTTATACTTATTTCCATAAACCATTTTATCTGTTTTATAAACGTATTGGTCTAAATTATCTTTTCTATTAAACGCCTCTTCCTGTTTAAAATTAAATGTTTCAAGAACAAACTCCCTAGCTGCTACATAAACTTCTTTTCCCGTTCCCGTTTGAAAGAACAGTCCTAAAACAAATGAAGCAGCTACAACAGTTCCAACTACCTTTTTCCAAATCTTCTTCTGTTTCTTTGTCTTTACCATATTTTTTATTCTTGCCTTGTCCATATCATTTAATTCAACTTTTTCATATTCATCGAAATTGATTTCTGTATTATTTGAATAATCATAAATATCTTTTTTCATTATTCTACCTCTCTTTTCTCTAAGGATTTTTTTATTTTTTTCTTTCCACGAGAAATTCTATTATATAGATTTCCCTTTGATATATTTTCCTCTTCTGATATTTCATCTATGGATTTTTCCATATAGAATAATTTTCGAAATATTATTTTATCCTTCTCCTTTAATGGCTTTATTAATTTTTCCAGTTCTTCACTTATTCCCTGGCTGATTATTTCTTTATATTCATCATTTGTATCGGAAATATTTATTATGTCATCTATATTTTCTTCATCTAGTTCTTTTCTATACTTTCTTAAATAATCTATTGCTTTATACTTTGAAATAGACCCTATCCAGTTTTTTAAGGAAGCTTTTTTAGGATCATATTTTTCAATATTGTTCCAAATTCCTAAGAATATATCGTTAATACATTCTTCCTGTAAGCTTTCGAATTTATAAAGATGTTTTGAAACTACGGTTTTTACTATCCAACCATATTCCTCTATTAAAAACTCAAGGGCTTTTTCATCTTTATTTAAAATTCCCTTTACAAGTTTTTTATCATTCATATTTTCCTCCTGTATTGTAGCTACTAATACTGTTCACTAATA
>CAYFSP010000078.1:0-3195 GCA_964345925.1 uncultured Gallicola sp.
TCTTCTTTATAGACTCTTACATCTCAACCCTTGACATCAATACAACCGTCTCCACGTGGGTTGAGTAAACAGTAATGATGTCATAAATTGATATTAACCCATATGGTTTTTCTGCCATTAATTAATATTTGTAATATAACTACCTTTTCCTATCCTGTACACTTACAAAAATATAAAGGGGTTATTTTACTCCAAATTTATCTTATCAAAATGATTCCTTTAAATTATCCAATCTAGTGAATATAATAGATGATATTAAAAAAAGCAACCCACAAATAAAAACTAGCACAAAACTTGATATATAATCAATAAATAATCCTCCTAAAACCATTCCCAACGGTTGTATTGATAAGGATGCAGTTCCCAATAGACCATTAACCCTACCACGATATTCATCAGATGTTTCTCTTTGCATTAAAATAAATATTGGAAGATTTAAAAATACCAATGCACCACCAATTGAAAAGTTTATAATGATAAAATATATTAATAGGTTCATTTTAGATGCAGAATTGAATGTTCTTAATGTTGGTATTCCTGTCAGCATCATTAAAGCAGAAACTATCATTAAAGAATATATAAGGTGTTTATAGCTATTCTCTCTTTCTGGTAATAAAGAGTATATTAAAGAAAATATCAAACTTCCAATTGCAAAGGCTGATTGAATTAATCCATATTGTTCCGAACTAAGTCCTAGCTGAATATTAATTATATGGGGTAAAGAAACTATATAACTACTAAAGGCAAAATTGATAAATACTGCAAATATCAAAATCGAGAGTATAATCCTTTTCTTTTTCACGTAGTTAAATGCTGATTTTATCTCTATTATCACCTTTTCCCTTGTTCTATCAGTTGCAGGGAGATTATTGAAGTTGAAGTTAATAAAGATTTCAGATATGGCAGAAGCTATAAAACTGATACCTGCAATTAGTAGGAACTTTTCTATTGGAAAAAATCCATATATGAATCCTCCTAGTGCTGGACCAACTATTGAAGCCAACGAAGTAATAGATGAACTATAGGAGTTAATCTTAGTTAATCTTTTTTCATCTACTATATTTGGAATAGATGCTTCCATAGTAATGTTCAAAAAAGTATTTAGTATAGATAAAAAGAAAACTGTAATGAGAATTAAATTTAATGATAGACCAACCTTTATGGAAATCAGATATACTATAATTAGCAAAACTCCACATAAAGCATCTGTAACTACAACTACGATTTTTCTATTTACTCTATCGGCTAATACCCCAGCAAAAGGGGATAATATTATGGTAGGAATAGTGGATACGATCATAGTTAATGCAAAACTCATCCCTGATCCTGTAATTCGTAAAACATATAATCCAATGGCAAAATTCATTATCCTTGCCCCAAAAATTGAAACTAGCTTACCAAATAAGAAAATTATCATATTTATATAAACTGAGTTTCTAAATTTGCCTTTTTCTAAATCGGTTGTATTCTCCATTAAAAAACTTCCTATGATTTAAATATTAAAGCATCAATTCTCTTTCTAAAAAACTAATACCATTTTTAATTTGTTCTTTATTTAATGAGTAATAAAGCCTTCTACTCTTTCTCTTTATAGTCACTAAGGATGCACCAAATAGGAAATCCATATGATAAGAAACAGTAGCAGTAGTTATTCCAAGCTGTTCAGCAATTTCTTGTCCATAACTCTCCTTTTTCATCAAAATTTTAATAATATCAAACCGTGTCTTATCTGAAAGTACTTTATATATATTTAGATGTTTATCTATATCATTTTTATTTTTCTCTTCCTCAACATGTCTTTTAAATATTAGACCAATAAATATATGAATACTTCCATCTCCAAAATTATGGGATGAAATTAAGTCAAAGATTGAATAATTCAAATGTACTTCATCATATTGTTTTAAATTAATAAAAGTCAGATATTCATCAATAAAGTCTATTCCATATTGCGATATATGTTTGTCTATCCACTGGACAAACTCTTCATAGGCTTTCCAATATCCCCCTTTAAGCTCTTCATATAATGGTAAATATTCTTTTATTAAACCACTAAATTTCTTTATATAGGATTTAGGATCTTTAATAAGTGAAATCAAATACCATTTTTTATCACCATCAAAATCTATTTTATCTATTTTATCTAATGCAATTTCTAGATAAGATTCTTCCTTGTAGTTTATTAATTCTTCAAACTCCAACTGTTCAAAAATTGAGGCTCGTAAATCATCTTCGCTTTGTTGTTCCAGATATTTAAAATATTCATCTAGATTCTTACTTTTTGCTATGAAGATGGGATTTATAAAGATATCCCTAGTTTTAATCTCCATATCCACAAAATATTTAGCTTTATGAAGAACAGGATTTTCTAATAATTTCTTTGCATACATTTCCATCTCATCATCCAATGCCAAATTCCATTTTTCTTCCATTTGAATTTTAAAGTAATTATGATTTGAGATAATCATAAAACTGGAAAGTATGCCATATAGATCATTAAATTCTTTATTAATAATTAAATTCAAATTATCAGCTCCTTATATTAGATACTCATCTAACGCAACTATAATACATATATATAATATTGTCAACAATTAATTAGATATTTACCTAATTAGGATTTCTAATTAATTAGACAATCCTTTTATGCATTTCGATTAAAAAAGTATAGACACCGAAGAAATATCCAATAACCATACTCAAATATTGATATGTCCACACTTTTTTGGACATATTTTTCCCGAACAACTACTTAAAGAATGTATGAATTTTTGTATAATTATAAGGTTGCCTTTTTGTCTATTTCAAGGGTAAAATGGACTCGCTACGCTCGCCCTTGACATAATCAAAGGCAACCTTGGCGTATGGTTACAAATTCAATACATATTTGTCTAAAACCTTACTTGTTTTATGTTATTTTATTTTCTTTTCTTTATATTCCATTGGGGTAAGATAATTTAGTGAACCATGTAGCCTGTGATTATTATACCAATTTATATAATCAGCTAATTCTATATACAGGTGCTCTAGATTGTCAAATACATTACTCTAGAATTCACTAATCAGCCTTCCCTTCGGTCGGCTTCTTAGGAATTCTTGGCATAGAACCTACTTATCCTTTCACGTTCTTTTTGAACGTGAATGGTGTCTGTATCATTAATTTCTTCAACATAATGAGTTGGAATACCTTGTTTT
>CAYFSP010000079.1:0-3182 GCA_964345925.1 uncultured Gallicola sp.
TTTTTTTGATACAATATAGAAAATGTTTATAAAGGAGAAATTATGATAGAAGAAATACTTGAATATAATAAAAAGTTTATTGAAGAAAAGAAATACGAAAACTATGTTACAGATAAATTTCCCAATAAAAAAATAGCAGTTTTAACATGTATGGATACAAGGTTAGTGGAGTTACTCCCAGCTGCATTAGGGTTTAAAAATGGCGATATAAAAATTGTAAAAAATGCTGGTGGTATAATATCGAGTCCTTTTGGTTCAGCTGTTAGATCTTTATTAATAGGAGTTTACAAATTAAATGTTGAAAATATTATGGTAATATGTCATAAGGAATGTGGAGCAAAGGTTGTTGATGGTCCTGAAATAAAGAAACTCATGATTGAAAGAGGAATTGACTTTAATGAAATAGAGACTATGAAATACTGCGGTATCGATGTTGAAAAATGGATATGCGGATTTGAATCTACAAAAAAGGCCATTGCTGATAGTGTCAAGATTTTAATAGAACATCCCTTAATGCCAAAGGATGTAAAAATTGGGGGATATTTAATGGATCCTTATACTGGTGAATTACAAACTATTGTTGAGGCGGATATTTAATGAATTAGGAGGAGTAATGACGGATAGGGAATTACTTTATATTTTATTTGGAATCAATATTTTAATTTTTATATTTTTTATTTTTTTATATAAAAGTGATAGAACAAGATTATTTAATGGTACAGTGTTTAATTTATTTATATTATTTATTAGCTTAACAATTATTATGGCTATATTTATTTATGACAATTTTCTAATTAATATTTTAGCACTTATATTATTAATACCATTTATTATAATAGTTTCTCTAGGAACTATTACTTTAATCCTTGGAACCATAATAAACGGTTTAATAGTATTAAAAAAAGAGAAGAGAAAACTGTCTAATTTACTAACGTTGCTATTTGGAATGTTTTTATTTGCATTTATTATTTTCAATAATATTTTCTATGATAAAGTCCCATCTATTATACAGAATTTGTTAATAATAATTGAAATTTTAATCATTTACTTCATATGTTCATTTTTAAATTATTATATTACAACTTTGTTATATAGGGTGATTAAACCAAAACATAATAAGGATTATATTATAGTTTTAGGCAGTGGATTAATTAATGGGGATAAGGTATCAAAATTACTAGGTAGTAGAATAGATAAGGCTATAGACTTTTATAATAGACAAAAGATAAATTATAAAACTCCTAAGATAATATTTTCAGGTGGGCAAGGCTTAGACGAAACAATATCTGAAGGTGAAGCAATGAAGAATTATGCTTTAGAAAGAAAAATACCATTAGAGGATATTATTGTGGAGGATAAATCAACAACAACTTATGAGAATTTCCTTTTTTCAAAGAAAATAATAGAAGAAAAATCTGAAAAGAAACCTGAAGTTACATTTTCAACAAGTGATTATCATGTATTTAGAGCAGCAATATATGCAAAAAGGGTTGGCTTGAATATTGTTGGCATGGGTGCTAAAACAGCTAAATACTACTTACCTAATGCATATATTAGAGAGTATATTGCAATATTGGTCATGAATAAGAAAAAGACTTTTATAAAAGTTGGGGCAATAGTACTTGTATGGTTACTTGTAGTTATACTTCAGAAAATTGGATAAATAAAAATAAGACTCGGCATTTACCAAGTCTTATTTTTATTTAAACTTTAAGATTTTATAATAAAATTAGACTATTTTAAGCCGTCTAATTTTATTATCTCATCTTTACGTTTTTTAGTTATTCTCATAATCAATAAGTAGAATAATACAACACATATTCCTCCAAGTATATAGGATATAGTGTATGAGTTTGGATCGAATCCAAATCTTTTTTCTAAACCAAATCCTATAGGTTCATGGAATATATAAGTCATTACTATAAATGTATAATATAACCCTGGAATTAAGGAAATAAGGTAATTTTTACCATGTGCTTTTAGGTATACAGTAATTAAAGCTAAGGCAAATACTGCTACAAATTGGTTAGTGAAACCAAAATATCTCCATAGTAGGTTAAATCCATCTGCATTTGATTTTGCAAAGAATAAAATTGCTACTGCAGGAATGAAAATTATTAAAGATAATATAACTCTTTTAATTGAAACTTTTTGATCAATATGAAACTGTTCTGCAATCATAAGTCTTAATGCTCTAAAAGCAGTATCGCCAGATGTAATAGGAAGTATTATAACTCCAGCAATGGCAAATAATCCACCTACTGTGCCCATAAACTTTCTAGATATAATACCTACCATAGCAGTTGCGCCAGTAGTTACATCAGTACCAGAATTGAACAATACCATTGCACCAGCTGCCCAAATCATAGCAATTAGTCCTTCGGCAATCATCATATTGTAAAAAACACCACGACCTTCTTTTTCATGTTTTACAGTTCTTGATATCAAGGTTGCTTGTGAACCATGAAATCCTGACATAATACCACATGCTACAGTAATAAAGAATACCGGAATAAATTTTTGTCCAGTTGGATGTTTTGCAAATAGTAATCCAGTGTTGGTTAAATTATGTAGATTAGCTCCACCATCTCTTATAATTCCAATAAATACACCTATTGCTGAAATTATTAAAACTGCTCCGAACATAGGGTATACTTTTCCGATTATTTGGTCAATTGGGAAAATTGTTGAAATAATATAATAAAGAAGGATTACAGCATATACAATCCAAATAACATTTGAATTAATATCCATTTTTAATATATCATTAACTATTAAATCACCAGGTGTATAAATAAATACAACACCAGTAAGTAGCATTAATAACCAGATGATAATATTATATACTTTGTTCATCCCTTTACCCATATACTTAGCTATTAACTTAGGTACTTGAGCACCTTCATTTCTCATGGATATCATTCTAATAAAGTAATCATGTAAAGCACCAGCTAAAACACAACCAACAGGAATAGTAATAAATGCAATTGGACCAAAAAAAATACCTTGTATAGGACCTAAAATAGGACCAGTACCAGCAATGTTCAATAGTTCAATCAATTTATTTTTCCAATCTTTCATAGGTACAAAATCTATACCATCATAATTTTTTACGGCAGGTGTTTCTCTATCATCTGGACCAAAGATTTTTTCACAAACTTTTCCATAAATAAATCCACCAA
>CAYFSP010000080.1:0-2823 GCA_964345925.1 uncultured Gallicola sp.
AAAGTCCACAAAAGTTCTATTTCCTTCTTAGTTAAAGGAACTATTTCATCATTTAATTTTACAATATATGAATCTAAATCTATTTTTAGATTATCATATGAAATTTTTTGTTCCTTATTGTCTTCAAAGGAAATTCTTCTTACTATTGCCTTTATTCTTGCTAGTATTTCTTCTGATGAAAATGGCTTTACTATATAATCATCTGCACCTATTTCAAGTCCCATTATTCTTTCAAAGTCCTCTCCTCTTGCTGTAACCATTATTATTGGTACCATTGACTTGAGTCTAATCTCTCTACATACTTCAAATCCATCTTTTCTAGGCATCATTATATCAAGTAATATTAAATCTGGGTTTTCACTATGAAATTTTTCCAAGGTTTCTACTCCGTCAAAGGCAGAAACAGTTTCATAACCAGATTTTTCTAAATAATCTTTTAAATTACCGTTTATTTTCATATTATCGTCTGCTATTAAAATTTTCATAATATATCTCCATTCTAATGTACTATATTGATTATAATACATTTATTTGTCTTTTCGGTGTTTAATGATAACGATTATTGTATAGTTGCTAAACAATATTGACTTATTTTATAAATCGGTTATAATTTTTTAAGGAGGCAATTTTATGTTATGTAATATAATTGACAAGTATTTTTTAACTTTAAATTCTTTTTTAGAATATGATAAATACCCGAAGGATTATGGAACTGGTGAATTTTTATATAGTGCTGAAATTACATTTATAAATGCAATTTATAACAATCCAGAGTCCAACGCCATTGAGCTATCTAAAATTTTAAATATTACAAGAGGTGCTGTTACACAATATGGCAATAAACTTGAAGAAAAAAATATTATTGAAAGATATTTAAAAGAGGGAAACAAGAAAGAGAAATATTATAAACTCACTGAAGAAGGTAATAAAATCATTAACGCTTATTTTAAATATCATAAAGATGCTAACGATAAAATATGTGATTATCTATCTGCTTTAGATCATAATGAAAAGAAAATTATTTTGGATTTTTTAGACAAAATGTCTGAACTTCCAATTACAAGATTTAAATGTGACTGTAAGATTTGTGCAACGACAATTTAGAAGGGGTGTATTAATTGTTAGAATTAAAAAATATCAACTTTAATGTTACTGATGATAATGGTAAGGTTAAAGAAATTTTAAAGGATCTTAACTTGGTGATTGAAACCGATAAGTTCTTTGTTATAACTGGACCAAATGGTAGTGGTAAATCCACTTTGGCAAAAATCATAATGGGTATGGAAACTCCAACTAGTGGACAGATTATTTTAGATGGTACTGACATAACCAATATGGATATTTCTGAAAGAGCAAAATTAGGGGTAGGTTTCGCCTTTCAACAACCTGTTCGTTTCAAAGGTTTAACTGTTAGAGATCTACTACGTTTTGCTGCTGGTAAAAAACTTTCTACACAAGATGCTTGTCTCTATTTATCAGAAGTTGGACTTTGTGCTGCTGATTATATTAATAGAGAATTAAACGACAGCCTTTCTGGTGGTGAAATGAAGAGAATTGAAATTGCTATGTTAATGGCAAGACAGGTTAGACTTTCCATTTTTGATGAACCAGAAGCCGGCATAGACTTATGGAGCTTTAATAATTTAATAGAGGTATTTAAAAAATTAAAAGAAGAGACTAAAGGATCTATTATGATAATTTCTCATCAGGAGAGAATTCTTGATATAGCTGATAAAATAATTGTTTTAGACGGTGGAAAGATTACAGCAACGGGCATGAAGAAAGATATTTTACCAAGCTTACTAGGTTCACAGAATTTGTGTGAGTTTTACAAGGAGACAGTTTAAATGAATGAATTAAGAGAGCATATGCTAAATACAGTTGCCGATATGGAAGGAACTCCAGAAGGCGCTTATAATATAAGAGTTAACGGACAAAGTGAAGGTAGAGCAAGTACAAAGAATATAGAAATAAAAAGTCGTGACGACGGTAAGGGAATAAATATTTTTGTAAAACCTGGAACGAAAAATGAATTTGCTCATATTCCAGTTGTAATAGACGATAGTGGTGTTGTTGACTTGGTTTATAACGATTTTTATATTGGTGAAGGCGCTGATATACAAATTGTTGCAGGTTGTGGTATACACAATGACGGAACACATTTAACTCAACATGATGGTATTCATACTTTCCATGTAGGTAAGAATGCAAAGGTAAAATATGTAGAAAAACATTATGGTGAAGGTGGTGGAACAGGAGAAAATATTTTAAATCCTGTAACTGTAATACATTTGGAAGAAGGTTCTTCTCTTGAGATGGAATCAGTACAAATAGAAGGCGTTAACTCAACAAAGAGAGTAACTGAAGCCTATATTGCCGATAATGCATCTTTAACTATAAAAGAAATAATTATGACTAGTGGAACACAGTCTGCAACAACCGACTTTAAAGTTGAACTGGACGGAGAAAATTCCAGTGCTGCAGTTTCTTCTCGTTCCGTTGCTAAGGATAAATCAAAACAGTATTTCTATTCTGTAATAAATGGAAACAACGCTTGTGTTGGTCATTCAGAATGTGATGCCATCATTATGGATGAGGCAATGGTGAAAGCAGTACCCGATGTTACAGCTAACCATGTTGACGCATCTTTAATACATGAAGCTGCCATTGGTAAAATTGCAGGTGCACAAATAACTAAATTACTTACTTTAGGATTGACGGAAGAAGAAGCTGAAGAAGAAATAGTCAACGGTTTTTTAAGATAGATAAGGCCATGTGAAATCTTTTCTGTAAATTAGATTTTTCTATAACAAGATAATTTAT
>CAYFSP010000081.1:0-2121 GCA_964345925.1 uncultured Gallicola sp.
CCCTTATGTTTTTTATTTATGTTATCATAAATGTCTAACATTTGGGGTGCACTTCTATGTATCAAAATAAAATCAAATAAGGACTTAGCAGAAATAAGTTATGATACTATGTTAAGAGTTGGTACTTGCGGAGCTATACAGCCACATATAAAACCAGGGGACCTAATAATATGTACTGCTGCAGTTAGAAAAGATGGTACAAGCGATAGCTATGTACAAAGCGCATACCCTGCTTTTGCAAATTATGAAGTGACTTTGGCTTTAATAGAAGCTGCAGAACAATTAGGTTATACATATCATTTAGGAGTAGGCTATACAGCGTCATCTTTCTTTTGTGGACAAGGTAGACCTGGAGTAAATGGATATAGTCAAAGCTTTATGAAGGATATATTAAACGATATGCAAACAGCTGGCGTATTGAACTTTGAAATGGAAGCAGCTACTGTCTTTACTATAAGCAGCCTTTACAAAATGAGAGCTGGTGCAATATTTACAGTTATAGCCAATAGAGTAAGAAATGACTTTTCATATAGTAAGGATACTGTAGATAAAAATATAGAAGTTGCAAACTTAGCACTTCAAATATTATATAGTTGGGATTTAAAGAAGAAAGAAGCAAATAAGAAAAATATATATCCTTACTTAATATCAAAATAGGAAGGTATAAAAGAAAGGTGATTAAATGAATAACAAATTAGATGGAATACAATCAATACTATTGATGGGAGCGGGACCTTCTGGAGTTGCACCGTCAACTTATCATGCACTATCAAAAAATACAATAGGACATATGGATCCATATTTTTTAGAAATAATGGATGATTTAAAAGAAGGATTAAGAAAACTATTTGGAACTAAAAACGAATTGACAATACCTCTTTCAGGAACAGGTTCATTGGGAATGGAAGCATCCTTTGTAAACCTTGTAGAAAAAGGGGATAAGGTATTAATATTATAAAACGGTGTATTTGGAACGAGAATGGTAGACGTTGCAAATAGACTAGGAGCAGAGGTTACAGAATTATCCTTTACATGGAGAGAATCTATAAATGTTTCAAAAGTAAAAGAAGCAATGGATAAAGACGAATATAAAATAGTAGCAATGGTACTTGCAGAAACATCTACAGGTGTAAGAAATCCAATAGAAGAAATTGGTGAAATAGTAAAGAAAAGCAATTCACTATTTTTAGTAGATGCAGTAACAGCTATAGGTGGAATGCCTATGGAAGTGGATAAATGGGGAGTGGATGTTTGCTATGCAGGTTCACAAAAATGTTTAGCATGCCCTCCAGGAGCAGCGCCTATAACATTTTCAGAAAGAGCATTAGATGCAGTAAGAAATAGAAATAGCAAAGTACCTAACTGGTATGTTGATACTATGTTATTAACACAATATCTAGGATCTGGAATAAGAGTTTATCACCATACATCACCAATTAATATAATGTATGGCTTATACCAAGCAGTATATAATATCTTGGAAGAAGGACCAGAAAATGTACATGCAAGACATAATGCAGTTCATAAATATCTACTATCTAAATTAGAAGAAATCGGTTGGGAAATGTTAGTAGAAGAAGAATATAGACTACCTATGTTAAATACTGTAAAAGTACCAGAAGGTGTAGATGAGGCATTACTAAGGAGCCGTTTAATGAAGGAATATAATATAGAAATAAACGGTGGATTAGGTGATTTGGCAGGTAAAATCGTAAGAATAGGTTTAATGGGTTATAATGCTACATTTGAAAATGTAGATAGATTAATAGATGCAATGAAGGATATATTAAATAAATAATATCAATACTCTCCTTTAAAATAAAAACAAGCTAATAATAGCTTGTTTTTATTTTGTTTCAATCTATTTACTTAAATCATACTCTCATATTTTTAGAATCCAAAAATTTCGTAATTATTAAAATCCTAGAAATTTTAAGTATTCATAACTTTAATGTCCTATTTCAATATATCAACATAATCTTACATTTCTATGAAAATTAGAACTGAATATCAGATAATATTATAATATTAAAGAAGTATTTATTTATAAGTTAATTCTTGAAAAATTTTTAATCTTTTTATCCTAGTATTAATTTGTTAACTACTTCTGTTGCCTTTCTC
>CAYFSP010000082.1:0-1706 GCA_964345925.1 uncultured Gallicola sp.
AATAAATCATATAACTCTAATTCTTCTTCTGTTAAACCTTCCTTGATGTTTCTTTCATCTTCTTCTTTTAAATCGTCTACAAAGTCTATTAAATCTTCATAATAGTTTTCATTACTTGAATTTCCTGAGTTATACTTGTCTATTATGGCTTTGTATCTTTCAGAGAAAGATATTCTTGTCTTGTTTTCTTGTAATAGTTTTTCCAGTTTTTCTTCTATAAAGCTTCTAAGCTCTTGTATTTCGATATTCTTATATGGTGATTCTTGTATTTTCCTTTTTATATCTTCTGTATTTATTTCTGCAAGACTTATAGTCTTCATAGCCTTTATTCCATATTCTTCAGAACCATCTTCTTTTACAGAATTAGCTTTAACACTTAAATCCAATGTTTTATCTAATTCAATTTTAGCCCTATCTATATTTACATCTCTAACAGCAGCCTTAAACATATCATCTAGATAAAATATAATAGTAAGATATTTATTGTTCCATCTCTTTTCAAATACTTCTGGTTTACTGCCCTCATATATATTTCTACATAAATTTGTATAAATCTTAAATTCTTCTTTGTAATCATCTTTATCTAGTAATATATTTAGATATTCTTCAAATAATGATATTCTTGAAAAGGCTTCATCTATCTCTAATATCTTATCAAAATCTATACTAAGCTTCTTGCAAAACTTATAAGTTTCATCTATAGTTTTATCCAATAAATCTAGCATAGCTTCTATATTTTTTACAGGCATTTCATCTTCATTATCTGGATTCGCATAGTCACCAAGGGCCCTTTTCATAGATTTAAATAGGTTTAGATAGTCTACTATTAGACCTGAGTTTTTTCCTGGATATACCCTATTTACTCTTGCTATGGCTTGCATTAGGGTATGTCCCTTCATAGGCTTGTCTAGGTACAAGGTAGATACGCTGGGTGCATCGAATCCCGTTAACCACATTGCACATATAAATACTAAAGATAGTGGATGATTAGGATCTTTAAAATTATCTTCTATATCATGACCATTTGCATCTATAAAATTTATTCTTTCCCTATGTTTTTTAATATCTAATCCATATTTAGTAAATCTTTCTTCATCGTCATCTTGACTTATAACTACTGCCATCTCTACATTTTTCATATAGTCTATTTTTTTCTTTATATACGCTTTTTCTTCTTTTGATTTATTTGCTGATCTTTCTTCATACAATTCTTTTAATTTTTTATCCCAATAATATTGTACTTTTTCATACATTTTTACAGCAGTAAATTTATCAACAGATACAACCATAGCCTTACCTAAATAACCTCTACTTGGAAAATGGTCAACTATATCCTTTGCGACTTTATCAAGCCTTCCATCTCTTTTTAAAACTTCATTTGTTTTAGCATAATTTCTTTCTAATTTTTCTTCTTCTTCAGGTGTTAGGTTTTCTTTTTCAATTATCTCTAAGTAGTCATCGTCTAAATCAGTATTTACAAGTTCTACTTCTGGAACTCTTCTAGAATAATATAGAGGCACAGTAGATCCGTCTTCAATAGATCTAGCAAAGTTATATTCAGATACATAGTCTCCAAACCATTGATTTGTTAGTCTCTTTGAACCTAAGAGTGGAGTACCAGTAAAAGCTATATACTGGGCATTAGGAATCCCCGTTCTCATATTTTGTGCTAGATCTTTGTACTGAGTCCTATGGGCTTCATCTAC
>CAYFSP010000082.1:1716-1907 GCA_964345925.1 uncultured Gallicola sp.
ATAACTACAATATCATCTCGCTGGGATAAGATAGGATATTCTTTGCCTTTTTCATATCCAAATTTATGAATTAAAGTAAATACAAAGGCCTTATTTGTTTTTAAGTCTTCTCTTAACTCTTTACTGTTTCTAGGCTGGGCAGATTCTTCTTCTGTAATTATCTCTGTCCTTAAAAAATTCTTATAAAGCTG
>CAYFSP010000083.1:0-1657 GCA_964345925.1 uncultured Gallicola sp.
TTGAAGAATCCCCATTTTCAGCCCTTTCCTTACCTAACGGCTTCATTGTTGGGAAATACTTCTAATTATTTCATTAAGTATCCATATGTCTCTAAAGGTGTTGTTTACAAGATTTCTTCATCGTAATTAATTGGTGTTTAATCACTATCTATCCATAACTATCGATGAACTTGTGGTAAATCTGTGGTACTTGTGTGGTAGTTCATTTCCTTAAACTTTAAGTCCATATTCTTTACCGCTTCTGACAAATAATCATTTGTTACATCCGTGTAAACATCCATTGTTGTGCTAATATCTGAATGTCCTAAAATTGACTGCATAATCTTAATGTTGATACCAGCTTCAAACATCCTTGTGCTGAAGGTATGGCGTAATATGTGATTACTAATTTTAGGAACTGTGATTACTTCCTCTGAGTCTTTAGCCTTGTCTAAAACTTCAAAATTTAAATCTCGAATTATCCTTGCTAAAGCTTTATTTAAAGTACCATAATTATGAACTTCTCCAAATCTATTTAGAAAAACAAAATCACTATATCCATCAATCGAATCTTTGCATTTAATCTCGAACGCTTCTTGTAATTCTTTTTCTAACAGAAAAGCTTCCTTCACCTTTTCAAGCATTGGTATTTTTCGTACACCTGCCTTTGTCTTTGGTGTATTAATGGCATATTTATTGCCTTTACCTTTTCCATTACTATAATAAACTAAGGTTTTCGAGACTGTTATTATTCCATTTTCTACGTCTACATCGTTCCAGTTTAAAGCTGTAACCTCTCCAACTCTCATGCCCGTATAAAGCATTACAGTGAATATTGGCAACCATCTCTTGTATTTTGTACTAGTTGCTAGATATTTTTCAAAAACTTTTTGTTCTTGTATAGTCAATGCTTTCCTTTTATCAGTATTACTACAAGACATTCTAAGTTCTTTCAAGGCTTTAGTTGCTGGATTATACCTTATATAGTCTTCCTCTAAGGCTAAATCAAATACCTGTAGTAATACAGTGTGTACACAATCTATTGTACTGACCTTTAAACCTTGATTTTCTTTTAAGTTGTTGTAAAACGATCTTACGTCCGTTCGCTTAACCTGTACGATTTTCAATTTACCAAACTCTGGATATACATATTGCTCGTACATATAGATATAGTTTCTAAACGTATTATCTTTAATACCACGCTTGATCTTCTTCCACTTTTTGTAAAGGTCATTAATTGTAAGATTTGAACCATTCTCGTCTATACCATCCAATGTATTCTTTAAAATATTCTTTTGTTTATTTCTAAGATTTGTTAAATCGGAAGCATATATCGACCTTCTTTTCCCTATTTTATCAGTCCACCTAAATTCATATAGATTCTCTTTTTTTTGATACTCTCCTTCCCTCAAAACTACTCCCTTACTGTCCTTACGTCTTTTTATCATGATATCATCCTTTCAAGATAGAAAGACACGTATCATGTTTATTATAACACCAATACATGTCTTTATATTTAAATTGAGTATATTTCATCTAAGTATGCTTCAAGCTTTTTACGATTAATCAGCCTTTTGCTTCCATTAAATAAAACAAAAGAGCAATTTTTCTCATCTGTTAAACTTCTTAGTTTATCTTTACCTATATTGAAATATTCTCTTGCCTCTTCTAAAGTTAA